>CAYSFU010000026.1:0-43721 GCA_964430555.1 uncultured Nitrospira sp.
AAGCCCATCGGTATGACCTTGTGAATCCAGAAAATCAATTGATGACACGCCCTAGATGAGAGACGTCATGTTTCTCCTGCCTCAGCGCGAACGGCAATAGGTCTCTGAATAACAGGGGCGCTCGTTCGCACTGAGGTGATCAGAGCCCGTTGATCTGAGAGTTCACATCCTACTAACAAATCAGCATCGCATCACCATAGCTGTAGAAGCGATAGCGCTCATTGACCGCTTCTCCATACGCCACGCGGATCGGCTCGATTCCGGCGAACGCTGAGACCAACATCAGCAGTGTCGTTTTAGGCAGGTGGAAGTTTGTCATCAACGCATCGACGATCTTAAACTCAAATCCAGGAGTGATGAAGAGGCGGCTTTCGCCGGACAGCGGCGTCACTTCTCCTTTTTCTTGCATGACGGTTTCAAGTGTACGGACAACCGTCGTCCCTACCGCGACCACCCGTCCGCCCGCTTGCTTCGTTCGATTGATCATGCCGGCTGTCTCTGGACCGACATGGAAGACTTCTGCCCCCATCTGATGATCTTCGATTTGCTCGGTTGTCACCGGCTTGAACGTACCAGGGCCAACGTGCAAGGTCACGGTGGCCACGTTGATCCCGGCGTCCCGCAGTCGGTGAAATAATTCTTCGGTAAAATGGAGGCCCGCAGTCGGTGCGGCAATTGCACCCGCACGTTTCGCAAACACCGTCTGGTACCACTGGTGATCCCCTTGAGTCGGCACACGTTTGAGGTACGGGGGAAGCGGCATCATTCCCCGTACATCAAACAGTCGTGTGACGGGCATCGGGCTCTCCACGATCACTTCAGTGCCTGTCGCATCGCGTTTCACGATTGTCGCACGAGACTGTTGATCGAATTCGATGATCTGCCCAACACGACACGTCCCCTTCACCATGATTTCCCATCGCCGCGCTCCGAGATCCTTCACGAATAATACTTCGACCGGCGTCCCGGTCGGCTTCTTAATCCCCGGGACCCGAGCGGCCAGAACCTTGGTATCGTTCACAACAAGAAGATCGCCCGAGTTCAGCAATGCAGGGAGATCAGCGACGTGATGATGCCGACGCTGTTGCGTGACCCTATTGAGGAGCAGCAACCGCGCCTGGTCACGAGGGATCACCGGCTGTAACGCCACCAGAGATGGATCAAAGGGAACATTGAACTCGGAGAGGTGCATTAGGGTGGAGGTGCCGAAAGAGCGGGTAAAGCAGGCGGTGCTTGTGTCAATGCAGCATCGCGCAGTTCCGTTCCCGGATAGTAATAACTCAAAATGCTCGAAAATGAATAGCCTAACTCTGCCAACTCTTTTGCGCCCCACTGGCAGAGTCCGACCGCATGGCCCGCCCCGTAGCCGGACAGAAGGAAGTCCTGCCCGATCGACTGAACGATAAATTGGGTACTCGGAACAATCGTATAGCCCACCGCTTTACGGAGATCCTCGCCTCGTATCACTAATTCCCCGTTCGAGTGCACAATTTTCAACGTGGCCACTCGTCCGGCACGGCTGTACGACTGCGGGACCATATCTGAAATCTTTCCGACTGAAAACCCCTGTTGCCGCAGACCCTTCTCCAGCGTCTCGACCTTCATGGATGTTCTCCACTGGTAATACGGAGACGCAATGTCGAACGGACACTCCACGCCTTTCAAGTAAGGAAGATCCTTTGACCACACGGTCATCGCATCTTCCGTCATGCCCGCCGCTGTGGACGAAAATGCAGCGTAGATTGGAGCATCTTGGTGCGTCACCACAAGTCCCCTTGTGGATTCCACCGCCGCCGCCACTCGTGCATCGACGCCTTGACGGCCACGATAGACCTGATCTTGAATTCCGGCCACCACGTCATAGTCTCGCGTAGCATTCAGCATGCGTTGGTGCAGTGCGTACGTCCTAGTTGCAACGGCTTGCACCTTCAGCATCTCCGGATGCCACGTTGAGTTTATTTCCGCCGGCACGACACCTTTGACATATTCCTCCAAATCAACATAGTTGACGAGGATTCGGCTTTTCCCTCGTCGAATGAGCCTGACTACCCCACTGACGTGGAGCGCGCCGTTCTCATCGCCGGCAGACACTGCGGGTCGCTTCCCCTTCTCATGCAGCCACATGGTGAGGTCGTGATGACCGGCCCGTACCATCAAGTGATCCGTCACCACCGGCTTTCCGTTGAGGAGCAAGGCATGGCCACGCACCTTGATCCGCAACACACCCTGATAGGACCAGGCCTGATTCTGTTCGTCGGTCACCCACACAACCTGATCACTCGAGACTTCGAGCTGTTGAACATCGGAGGCCAACAGCACGCGAATCGATTGCACCGCCTGGGCCTCGGGCACCATGCCGAACCCCAGCCAAATCCCCAATCCCGCTGCACCGGCCCAGAGCCGTGCCGCTATTATCGGCGGAAAAGCCATCCTAGGATATAGAATATCAGACTCAGAAGGACACTGAGGAGAACGCTGGTGGCAATGGGAAAATAGAAACTCACATTCTCACGTTTGATGGAAATATCACCGGGAAGCTTGCCGAACCAACTGAGACTATTGCCAAACCCGGGAATCCGATCGAGAGCGACCAACAGCATCCCCAGCGCAACAATCCCAAGCCCGATGCCAATGAGGATCTTCCCAAGCGTCGTCCATTCCGGCATCACTCGTGATCCCTCTCGAACGATTGATTTTCGGGGCTCAGCACACGATGACGTCCCGTCAGCCATTCACCAGACATTCCGCGATCTGAATCGCATTGAGCGCCGCGCCCTTGCGAAGGTTGTCGGAAACGACCCAGAGATTGAGCCCGTTGGCGATCGATTCATCCTCCCGCACACGACCGATATAGACCTCGTCCTTTCCTGTGGCATCGAGCGGCATGGGGTAGAGCTTCTTCACCGGATCATCATAGACCAGTACACCAGGCATCGCAGCAAGTGCTGCTCGCGCCTCATTGACTTGTAGGGGACGTTCCAATTCCACATTGATCGCTTCGGAATGGCACCGCAGCACCGGCACACGCACGGTCGTGGCAGTCACTCGGAGATTCGGGGTTCCAAGAATCTTTCGAGTCTCTTTGGCAATCTTGATCTCCTCCGAACAGTCGCCTCCCTCATTGAATGAGCCGATGTGCGGCAAGAGGTTAAACGCAATTTGATAAGGATAAACCTTCGTCGTGATATCACGAAACGCCAATAAATCTTTGGTCTGATCCATTAACTCATCCATCGCCGCCGACCCGGTTCCCGAGACGGATTGAAACGTCGTCACCACCACGCGCTTCACTCCCGCCGCATCGTGAAGCGGCTTGAGCGCCATGACCAACGGTGTGGTCGTACAGTTGGGAATAGCCACGATGCCCCGCGGCATATCCTGTAATGCTGCGGCATTCACCTCCGGAACCACCAACGGAACACGTTCATCCATGCGAAACACTCCGCTGTCATCGATCACCGCAATGCCGGCGGCACCCAATCGCTGTCCATAGTCCTTGCTGATCGCATCCGTTGCGGAGATAAAGGCCAGATCGACACCATCGAACGACGAGGAGTCCGTCAGCTCTTCAACCGTCCACTCCTTGCCTTGACACGCCATAATCTCACCCGCAGATCGTTTAGAGGCAAACAGCCGCAGGCTTGTCAGCGGGAACTTTCGCTCCTCTAAGATTTCGAGGGTTTCCTGACCCACCGCACCGGTTGCGCCAAGGATGGCCACTGTATAACCTGGTTTCCTCTTCAACATGCCGTTCCTACTCCAATGTCAATTCGCGAATACGATGATTGAACGTGTCCGCCACCAGCAGCGCTCCGTCGCGATCGGCAACGATACCGAAGGGGTAACATACACCGGCTTCTCGTGCGAGCCCACCGTCTCCGGAGTAGCAGGGGACGCCTTGCCCGGCTACACACACGGCCTTCCCCGAGGCCCAATCCCATTCTCGAATGAGGTGATTGTCGGAGTCAGTCAAAAAGAGTCGCCCGCGGCCATCGACGGCCAGTCCCGTTGGGCGAGCAAGACTCGCTGACGGTTCGCTCGACACCGACTCATACCGATAAGTCTCACCGTCGCCCGCGACGGTCGCGATCAGCCCCGTTGAGAGATGAAGAGTGCGAATTCGGCCGTTGAATGTGTCGGCGATATAGAGGGAATCGCCCGCGAGCGCCAAGCCACTCGGGCCTGCCAAGGCCGTGTCGATCCCAGGCTTTCCGTCTCCATCATACGTCGCCGCTCCGGTTCCAGCAACGGTCTGAATCACACCGGTCCTGAGATCGATCATCCGCACGCGATGGTTGCTCTGATCAGCAATGTACAACCGAGCATCTTCATCGTGTATGGCCAACGCTGCCGGTTCATTGAGGGTCGCTTGATGGGCAGGACCGCCATCTCCTGAGCATCGAGCCTGACCTGTTCCCGCCAAGGTCGTGATGACGCCCGTGACTGCGTCCACCTTCCGCACGCGATGGTTCATCGTATCCGCAACATACAAATTCCCGACTTGGTCGACCACGACAGCCGTCGGAAAATTGAGCTGAGCGGCTACGGCTAGCCCGCCGTCTCCGGCATATCGCGCTCGTAGAGCGGTTCCGGCGATCACATATCTGACGGTTCCGCTCAAATCCGACTGTTGCACATACGCTTGTTGTGCAGACTCCTGAGTACGGTCGGAGAAGGGATCCTCCTCAGCAACCTGAATCGCGCTGTTGTGTTGTGGATCTTCTCCTTCCTGACTCTCAACCGGCATGCCAGCTATTGTTGAAATCACGCCGGTGACACGCGCAATCTTGCGAATCACATGATTCTCAGAATCGGCCACATACACATTGCCATGGCCATCGACCGCCACACCCTTCGGTTCGCTCAAACGTGCATGGCGCGCAGGTCCACCATCACCCATGAAACCTGGCTCACCATTCCCGGCAAGCGTGTTAATCTTGAATGTGGATAGAATGGCCGCCATAACGTGGACCGTGGTGACTAACTAACTCAGATTCCGGACGATGGTCTCCCCCATCTCCACCGTACCGACGATCTTTGCCCCGGCACTCTGAATATCCTTTGTGCGATATCCGAGATCGAGCGTTTTCACGATGGCCTGTTCGATAACATCCGCCTCTTTTTCGAGCTGAAACGCGTAGGACAACATCATTGCGACAGAGGCGATCGTTGCGATGGGATTGGCGATATTCTTCCCCGCAATATCCGGAGCGCTTCCATGAATGGGCTCAAAGAGACCAACCTTGGCCCCAATACTCGCCGAGGGCAACATCCCGATTGAGCCGGTCAACATCGCCGCTTCATCGCTGAGAATATCACCGAACATATTGTTGCAAAGCAGCACGTCAAACTGACGGGGGTTGCGCACCAATTGCATGGCTGCGTTATCCACATAGATATGGCTAAGCTCCACATCCGGATAGGACGCATGGACATCGATCACGACCTTCCTCCAAAGCTCCGAGGACTCCAACACATTCGCTTTGTCGACCGATGTCACTTTTTTGCGTCGTTTTTTTGCGGCTTCGAAGGCGACTTTCGCAATTCGTCGCACTTCCTCCGTCGTATAGACTTCGGTATTCACTCCACGCTCATCTCCGTTCGGCAGCTTCTCAATCCCTTTCGGCTTGCCGAAATAGATGCCACCGGTCAACTCTCGGATGACGAGAATATCGATCCCCTCGACCACCTCACGCTTCAAGGTCGAGGCATCCACGAGCGTCGAATACAGTTTGGCCGGTCGTAAATTGGCATAGAGCCCAAGAGCCTCTCGGATTCCGAGCAGCGCGCGTTCAGGTCGAAGACTATATTCCAGGCCTTCCCACCTCGGCCCGCCCACTGCTCCCAGGAGGACCGCATCGCTTTGCTTGGCCAACGCCAATGTGTCATTCGGCAGAGGAACCCCTAGTTTGTCAATCGCCTGCCCACCGATATCGCCCGAGACAAACTCGAACGAATGGCCGAATTTTTCCGCGATCACCTTCAGAACCTTGACCGCTTCAGGCACAATTTCGCGCCCGACCCCATCTCCCGCCAATACTGCAATCTTCGCTTTCACCGCATGCTCCTTTTCATGACTTGATGACCGATGACTTATTCCAACACGGTTTCGTCTTCACTCCGCCAAGCAGGATCGACCAGACAGAGAAACTCGATGTCCGTCGTTCCGACATTTTCCAGGTACTGTCGCCCTCCCGGTGGCACATAAACCGTCGTGCCCGCCTCAACCGGGGTGACCTGATCATCAATTGTCAGTTGTCCAGTTCCGGCAATAAAATAATAGACTTCGGACGAGGCCAACACATGCTGTTTCGATCGATGCCCAGGGCTCAGCTTTCCATGGGCCAGACTATACCCAAGACGTAGTTGGTGCTTCGCTGGGTGGAAAATCTCCCGCAGACGCGTATGATCGCCGGCCAGGAATTCAGGACGATCCGCCGATGTTACCTTAAACAAGGGCAAGCTCCCTTCTCACCGTGATTCTCATAGAGAAGGGAAACTCTACCGTGGGGTTCAACGTCAAATCAAGTTGACCTTCTGCTCTCCTTGCGCTTGTTTTGTCGCCAGATACGCCAGCTTGTTCAAGGCGTTCAAGTACGCACGAGCCGAGGCGGTGATAATATCGGTATCGGCGCCGTGACCCGAGACAGTCCGACCATCTTCCTGGACGCGCACCGAGACCTCACCCTGGGCGTCGGTCCCGCCGGTGATGGCTTTCACGACATACATCTGTAACGTGCTCGTAGTTTTCGTAATGGCCGCAATCGTGCGATAGACGGCATCCACCGGACCATCCCCCGTCCCAGTCTGAGTGATCGCCTTTCCGTCAATCTCCAGTTCGACCATGGCGGTCGGCACCCGATCCGTCCCGCTGGAAACATGAAACGTCTTCAGGGTAATCCGATCAGCCATTTTCGCCAATTCTTCGGAGACGATGACTTCGAGATCTTCCTCGAAAATCTCCTTCTTGTGGTCGGCGAGCTTTTTAAAGCGCTCAAAGGCATGATTGACCTCGGTCTCACCAAGCTTGTACCCCAACTCTTCCAACCGCTGCCGAAAGGCGTGCCGCCCGGATAACTTGCCCATGACCATCTGACTCTCAACCAATCCGATCGATTCAGGGCGCATGATTTCATAGGTTGCCTTTTCCTTCAGCAGCCCATCCTGATGAATGCCCGAGGTATGAGCAAAGGCATTGGCCCCCACGATCGCTTTATTGGGCTGTACCACCATGCCTGTGATCTTACTCACTAAGCGACTGGTCTTCGCGATCTCCTCCGTTCGAATGCCGGTATCGGCTTGATAAAAATCTTTCCTCGTCCGAAGTCCCATCACAATCTCTTCCAACGAGGTGTTCCCCGCGCGTTCACCGATACCGTTGATCGTACATTCCACTTGTCCCGCCCCGTTCATGATTGCCGCCAAACTGTTCGACACTGCCACACCCAAATCATTGTGACAATGGACGGAAATCACGGCCTGTTTCGCATTGGGGACTTTGTCGAAAATCCCCTTAATCAGTGCGCCGAATTCTTGTGGAACGGCATAGCCGACCGTGTCAGGGATATTCACCGTCCCGGCTCCCGCAGCAATCACCGCCTCGATGACTTCGTAGAGAAACGACAGGTCCGATCGGCTCGCGTCCATGGGAGAAAACTCGACATCCTCGACATACTCCCGAGCCCGCCGGACCATCTCCACGGCCCGCTGCTTGGCCTGTTCCCTCGTCATCCGAAACTGATGCTTGAGGTGAATGTCGGATGTCGACAAAAACGTATGGATGCGAACTTTTGGCGCGTCTTTCAACGCTTCCCATGCCCGGTCGATGTCTTCGGGACGTGCTCTTGCCAAACTACAGATCGTCGGCCCCTCAACCTCTTGGGCGATACGTCGCACCGCGTCGAAGTCACCTGGGGAACTATACGCAAATCCTGCCTCAATAATATCAACTCCAAGCCGTGCCAGCTGTTTCGCCACCATGACCTTTTCTTCCACATTCATGCTGGCCCCCGGCGACTGCTCGCCGTCCCGCAACGTCGTATCAAAAATTCTGATCATGCGTGTCATGCTTGACCTCCGATACAAGCCGCTCAAAAAATCCTTCCGGCAAGGCCGCAAGGAGTGAGAACCTCAAGGCGTACGGATTGGTACGTTGAGAGGTTCGAATGACTGAAAACGTCGCGGGAAGGCTTTTTCAGCAGCTTGCAAAAACAAAAGCCTTCATCCCGTGAGACCCAGGGACGAAGGCTTGAGGCACTCCGTGGTACCACCCTGATTTAGCCCGAAGATCGCCTGACCCTCAGACCCTTCTTGCTGCCTCTTACGGAGGCAAAGCGGAGTCTCTTACTTCTTGTTCGGAGACCCGACTCAGAGGCGAGTTCGGCGACGTCTAGGCTGGCTTGCACCACCCACCAGCTCTCTCCAGAATAGTGGAAGTTGACTATTCTGTGTTCTAAACAGTTCGCCTACTACTCCTCATCCTAGCCATTCAGACCCGCTTCAACTTCTCCCTCTGCTGCTATGGATTTGATTCAACCGGAGGCGCTTCGACTTTTCCGACGGCCCGTTTCCCAGAGGCTGGAACGAGCAGTCCGGCGATCTTCTCGACCGGCCCCATGAGTGCATAGCCGGCGAACACCACGAACAACATAACGGCCGGCCACGCGGCAACCATCATCAACACCAGAATGCCCCACACCAAGTAAGTGATCTGGCGATGCCCTTTGAACTTCAGATCCTTAAAGCTACGATACTTGATCGTGCTGACCATTAAAAAGGACAGCCCCAACGTCATCAACAAGACCACTATCGACCGAACATCCGTCCCCATCTTCATGATGTAATGATCCAGAACAACCAAGGACGCCACAACGCCCGCAGCAGCGGGAATGGCCAGTCCGGTAAAGTATTTCCCATCGGATACGGCCACTGTGGAATTGAACCTCGCCAATCGGACGGCTCCCATTGCAACATAGGCAAACATCACAGCCACACCGAACGTGCCATGCCCGCTTAACGCCCAAGAATAGATCAATATCCCCGGCGCCACACCAAACGACACCACATCCGAAAGTGAATCATACTCCAACCCAAACTGGCTGGTGCTGTTGGTCAACCGGGCCGACTTCCCATCCAGAACGTCAAAAATCATGGCGACCAACACCGCGATCGCGGCTTCAAGGTAGTTGGCATTGAAAACCGACAGAATAGCAAACACCCCGCAAAACAGGTTGCCCGTCGTAAAGAGATTCGGGATCAGGTGCATTGCCGCCTTTCTCCGTTTCCCCCCTTTTTCAAACGAACTTCTAAAGCTCGCTGTTTTCATGGCAACTCTCCTAGTATGGTTTCCCCACCTTTCACCCGCTGCCCGACAGTCACTCGCAGGGTCGTACCGATCGGGAGAAACGTATCCATGCGCGACCCAAAACGAATCAGCCCATATCGCTCACCCCGAACCGCTCGCTCCAATGGCGCAATCCAACACACGATGCGCCGGGCAATCAGTCCCGCCACTTGCACGCACAAGATTTTGACCCCCCCAGGTGTCTTGATCATCAGTGCGTTCTGCTCATTCATGAAGGTGGCCTCGGGCTTACTCGCAACCATGAACAACCCCGGCTGATACTGCACATTTTCAACTATCCCATCGCAGGGCAGTCGATTGATGTGCACGTCGAAGACATTCAAGAAGATCGTCACCCGGAGGCTCCGTTCTTTCAAATACCTCGGCTCAAACTCTTCTTCGACAGCAATGACTTTACCATCGCCTGGAGCGACGATAAGGTTCGGACCTTGCGGAATCACTCTGGACGGGTTTCGAAAAAACCAGGCCGAAAACAGCGTCGCAATGCCACCCAGCACAGCAACGAATGGCCAGCCCAACAATCCCGTCAACAGTGTAACGCCAGCAGGAACCGCGATGAAGGGAATTCCTTCTTTTGCAAATGGCACGCCGACTGCGTGATCCGCCATGGAATCGCCTCAGTTCGTCACAAAAGATATTCAACCCGACTGTCCAGCGAGGCCGCAGCATGTGAAGAGGCGAGACGTACGCGTTGCGTGTACATCGACCCTTTGAATGATGCAAAGATGAAGCTGGTCGTCGGATTCAACATCTCTAGTTTTTCATCTTATCGACCAATTGATCTTTTTTGAGCCACGGCATCATTCCCCGCAACTTGGCCCCCACGGCTTCAATGGGATGCGCCTCCCCTTTCGCGAGCAGAGCCTGATAGACCGGTCGATTGGCCTGGTTCTCAAGCACCCATTCCTTGGCAAACCGTCCGGTCTGAATCTCGTCGAGAATCTTCTTCATCTCCTGCTTGGTTTGTTCGGTCACCACCCGTGGGCCACGAGTCACATCACCATACTTCGCCGTCGTGCTGATGGAGTAGCGCATATTGGCGATGCCCCCCTGATAAATCAGATCGACGATGAGTTTCACCTCGTGCAAGCACTCAAAATACGCCATCTCAGGCGAATACCCGGCTTCCACCAGCGTCTCGTAGCCGGCTTGAATCAAGGACGTAAGACCGCCACACAACACCGCTTGCTCGCCGAAGAGGTCCGTCTCTGTTTCTTCGCGAAAATTGGTCTCAATGACACCGGCACGCCCACCACCGATCGCACTCGCGTACGCCAAACCGACCTGCTTGGTCGTCCCGCTGGGATCCTGGTGTATCGCCAACAGGCACGGCACGCCACTGCCCTTCGTGTACTCGGAACGAACGAGATGCCCCGGTCCTTTCGGTGCCACCATGAAGACATTGATGGAGGCAGGTGGCACGATCTGCCCAAAGTGAATATTGAAACCATGACCGAATGCGAGATAGGCCCCTGGTTTGAGATGCGGGGCAATGTCTTGCCGATAAATAGCCGCTTGCGCTTCATCAGGCGCCAGAATCATCACGACATCGGACGCTTTGACGGCATCGGCAACAGGCATGACTTTTAGTCCGCTCTGTTCAGCTTTTTTCCACGATGCCCCCTCACGCAGCCCAATCACCACATGGACTCCGCTTTCCTTCATATTCAGGGCATGCGCATGCCCCTGGCTCCCGTAGCCGATCACAGCCACCTTCTTGTTCCGAATCTGTTGAAGATCAACATCCTTATCGTAGTAGATATTCATGAAACACCCTTTCCATTCATCAGTCTACAGCGACATCGTCTCATCCTGCAGAGCGTCATTCACGGACAACTTTTTTGGCCTGGACGGCAGCCTGACGAACGGGCTCCCGCGCAACCGCTACACGACCGGTGCGGATCAGCTCTTTAATCCCAAGCGGCTGAAGCAAATTGATGATGGCTTCAATCTTCTTCGGATCACCGGAGACTTCAATCGTATAGGTCGTCGGCGTCGAGTCGATCACGTTCGCGCGGAAAATATCGACGATTCTCAACGCCTCGGCTCGATCCGCATCTTTCGTATGCACCTTGATGATCGCGGTCTCTCGCGAAACAAACTCCGTCTCGTTCAAATCAACCACCTTGATCACATCGATCAGCTTGTTCAGCTGCTTCACGATTTGTTCGATGATCCGCTCATCGCCCGAGGTCACAATCGTCATCTGAGACATGGAAGGATCCAGCGTCGGAGCCACCGACAAGCTCTCAATATTGAATCCCCTCCCGCTGAACAACCCCGCGACCCGCGACAAGACCCCGAACTTATTTTCAACCGTCACTGAAATAATATGTTCCATCTTTACTCAGTACCGGGAACGGAGTGCGGAGACCTGAATCCGGCCCCTCAGCACTCATGGCCCAGCACTGCCTTACCTAGGCCGTGAGCACCGTGTCTTTATCTTCCGGCGTCACTTTGGCACCACCGGATTGTTTCATCTTCAACTCTGGCGGATCCTCCAAAATCATCTCATGGTTGCACCCGCCGGCGGGAATCATCGGATAGCAGTTCTCATAGGGATAGGTCGGCACATCCACGATGACGGGTTTATCCGTTGCCAAGGCTTCTTTGAGAACGACATCGAGATCACCAACCTTCTTGACCCGCAACCCCACTGCTCCATACGCGTCAGCCAGTTTGACAAAATCCGGCGTCGTTCCCAGATTGCTCGACGCATACCGCCCTTCATAGAACAGATCCTGCCATTGCCGAACCATGCCGTGAAAACCATTGTTCAGAATAATAATCTTGACCGGCAATTTGTTCACGACCGCCGTCGCCATTTCCTGCATGTTCATCTGGATACTGCCGTCACCGGCAATACAGAGGACCAAGCGATCCCGAAAGGCCGCTTGTGCCCCCATGGCGGCGGGAAACCCAAAACCCATTGTACCAAGCCCGCCTGATGTCAACCATCGGTTCGGCTTCGCTAATTTAAAATACTGAGCTGCCCACATTTGATGCTGCCCAACATCGGTGGCGACGATCGGATCCCGATCTTTCGTCAACTCATACAACCGCTTGACCACCTGTTGAGGCTTGATCGGCCCATCTTTCTCCTGGTGATACGTCAACGGATGAGCCTGCTGCCAGTCTCGAATCTGATCCCACCAGGGCTTCCGAAGGTCTTTCTGTTCGCCGTTGACCGTCGCGCGAAGCATCTGATTCAGCTCGCGAAGCACGGTTCGACAGTCACCGACGATCGGAATATCCACATGGATATTTTTGCGAATCGACGTCGGATCGATATCGACGTGAATCACCTTCGCATAGGGGCAGAACTCCGATACCTTCCCCGTCACTCGGTCATCAAATCGTGCCCCAATGGCGATCACCAAATCGGAATAATGCATGGCCATGTTGGCCTGATAGGTCCCGTGCATCCCTAGCATCCCCATGGACAATGGATGCTCACCTGGAAACGCGCCAAGCCCCATTAAGGTCATATCGACCGGAATCTGAGTCATCTCAGCCAACTCGAGAAGCTCTTGCGATGCGTTCGAGAACACGACCCCACCACCGACATAGAGGATCGGCTTCTTGGCCTTCATGATGGCTTCAGCCGCCTGCTTGATCTGCCACTTATTCCCGTCGTACGTCGGATTATACCCTCGGATCGAGACCGAATTCGGATAGGTAAAGTCCGCTTTGGCCATCGAGACGTCCTTCGGAATATCGACCAAGACCGGCCCTGGTCGGCCGGTTGTGGCAATATAAAATGCCTCTTTAATGGTGGCCGCCAAATCATTCACATCTTTCACAAGGAAATTGTATTTCGTGCAGGGTCGGCTCAGCCCGATATTGTCCGCTTCCTGAAACGCATCGTTCCCGATCAAGTTCGTCGGCACCTGGCCGCTAAAACAGACGACCGGGACCGAGTCCATATAGGCATCCGCCAATGCCGTGATCACGTTGGTCATCCCCGGCCCAGAGGTCACTAGACACACGCCCGCCTTTCCCGTCGCCTTGGCATAGCCCTCCGCCATATGACCCGCACCCTGTTCATGGCGCGTCAAAATTACTTCAACATCTTTCTGTTGATGGAGCGTATCGAAAATCTTCAACACGACTCCTCCAGGAAGCGCGAACACGGTTTTTACCCCTTCCCGCTTCAGGCATTCGATGAAGATTTCAGCACCGGTGAGCTTCATGACACTCCTCCCTCCAACCGCACACGTAGAAGGCCTACGAACAATCGTAAGACCTTGCAACAGCACCCCTCGCGGAAGCACGCATCATCATGCACGAATGTGTTTGAAATCAAGGGGAAAGATTTCTGATCCTAGCATTCTCGCATGGGAGCGTCAATATAGCCCCGTGGGCACCCAGCTGCCACGCAGCGCGATGTAGTGACGGCCCAGGAGAACTTCTTGCTGAAAAAGTGCGTGGAGGGAAGACCTGTAAGCCGGATTCTGTCCCGCAAAGAAGTTTCCCCTCTCTGCATGGATGATCATTTCTCTGGGATTCGAGTTGCCTCGAACCTCAAGCGACCTACCCGAAGACCTCGACCGGGCCAGTCGGCGTACCGCAATCCGTAAAAGAGCACGGCACCTGTCTTCCTATTTGGCCTTGCACCGGGCGACGCTTACCGTGCCGGTGATGTCACCACCACCGCGGTGGGCTCTTACCCCACCATTTCACCCTTACCTGAGCCGCAGCGACCAGATGAGACCCCATCGCCTTGGCCATCGGCGGTTTGATTTCTGTGGTGCTGGTGTCGGATTGCTCCGCCTGGGAGTTACCCAGCGCCCTGCCCATGGAGTCCGGACTTTCCTCTCGATGCAACATGCACCGAGCAACCATCCAGTCTTCCACCCACGCTGAGTCAGTATAAAGAACAGCGTCGGTCAGTCACAAGCAGCCTCACGAGCTCCCACGGACAACCACAACGACCATCGACAATGGCTTTACCGGCTGCCTACTTCCGGTAGCGGAACAGCAGGCATGGGTGTTCGCTTCTGGTAAATCGCCATCGCCTCGGGCATCCACTCTTTCAATTGCTCAATTCTGGTGTCATGGCTTGGGTGAGTCGACAAGAATTCACTCTGCCCCTCCCCGCCCGATGCCTGTCCCATCCGTTCCCAGAGAGCGACGGATTCACGCGGATCATACCCGGCATCGGCGGCAAGAAGAATACCAATATAGTCTGCTTCAGATTCATGTTTCCGGCTGAACGGCAGCAACACGCCCACTTGCGCCCCGACGCCCAGTGCCCCCATCGCCGCCTGGCCAAGCGCGGGATTCTTGCTCCCAATCCCAATGGCCGCCCCTATGACCTGCAAGCCAACATTCGCGGCTTGTCCCTGACTCATTCGCTCTGCGCCATGGCGAGCCAGGGCATGCACCACTTCATGCCCCATGACCGCCGCCAACCCGGCCTCCGTCTTAGCCATCGGGAAAATGCCGGTGTAGACCGCCATCTTTCCACCGGGGAGTGCAAATGCATTGGCGGTCGTATCATCTTTGATCACTGTGACTTCCCACTGAAACTGTTGCGCCATCTGCGCATATTTCGAGCGTTTGGCCGCCTCAACAATGCGTGCGGCCACTCGCTTGACCGGTTCAATCTCGCGCGGATCCTGCGAGAGTTTCATCTTGGGATCGCTTCGCACTTGATCGTAGGCCTGCGCACCCATCTGCACTTCTTGACCAATGGATGTCATCAACAGCTGCTTTCGGCCAGTATAGGGATTGGTCTCACACCCCACGAGACCGACCCCTCCCGCGATCACACAGCAGATCGTTATGGCACGGGTGAATTGCTGAATCCGCATGCTCATTCCTCCAGAAAGTACTCCCACCACCCTCCATGCAAGATTGACCAACATGGATTCGATTGATAGATTACCGTCCCCCTGACAAGATTTCCAGCTGACGCACAGGAACGGCATGAGCGAGCCGCATTCTCATAACCGGATCGACCGCATCGGCATCGACGAATCGGGAAAGGGCGATTACTTCGGCCCGCTCGTGATCGCCGCCGTGTTTGTGAATGCGACCACGCAGGGGGAACTGCGGTTGATGGAGGTACGGGACAGCAAGAAAATCTCCGATGGGCGCGTACTGGAGATGGCACCCGACATTAAGACGATCTGCCCACACAGCATCATTGCCATCGGGCCGCAGAAGTACAATGAGCTCTACGCCAAGATCAACAACCTGAATCGCTTGCTCGCCTGGGGCCATGCGAAGGCGTTGGAGACGCTACTGGAACGAGGCATCACTTGTGCACGGGCGATCTCCGATCAGTTCGGTGATGAACGGCTGATTCTCAACGCGCTGCAAGAGAAGGGACAACAGATTTCGCTGGAGCAACGACCAAAAGCCGAGTCCGACGTGGCCGTCGCAGCCGCATCGATCTTGGCTCGAGCCGAGTTTCTCATTCGCCTCAAACGACTTTCCAGCGAGGTAGGCACCACCCTGCCCAAAGGCGCCTCATCAGCCGTTGAACTGGCCGCCAAGATGGTCATCAAGAAGCACGGGCAGGAACGATTAGCACAGGTGGCGAAGTTGCACTTCAAAACCACGAAAGCAGTGCTGGCAAATCTGATCTGAGCTTTTCCCCAAGCGATCTACGTTGCAACCAGAACCGTTCGCGGTATCATTTCCTTGGGCTCACGGATAGGCTCTGTGTAAGATACGGAGTTCTGAAGAGGACTATCTCATGAACATTTCGCAAGTAGTGGTATTCGTCCTTGCGGTTCTACAAGCCGCGTGCGTTGGTCACAGAACGTATACTGAACAAGAGCAGCTCACTCTGGCACAAACGAAAACCATCTGGCTTGACGTTCGTAGCGACGCTCGAACGCTCCCAACGGGAATTGCCGGCATCATCGATACCGTTGAGTCCGACGTCAAAGACAAACTCACGCGAGCAGGATTCACCATCGTGCCAGATCGGTCTATGGCCGATGGCATTCTTCAACTGGCTTTTGATTTTTCTGATAGAAGACGCCAAGACGAGTCATCAAGCAGCTATGAGAGCCCTTATCGCCATGATGCCCATTCTATCCACATCGGTGTGCGTCTCGATCATAAAAATGTAGGTCACGTGTTGTGGCATGGCGACTCAGTCTCGCCGCCATACGATTTGACCCTCTCTCGTTCCGATATCATCAGGCACATTGATTCGGATGTCCTGCAGGCGCTCTTCAAATCAACGACGCCTGACAAGCACTAATTTTCATCGGAGAGATCACCGAGAGGCGCCCACCTAAGGCACCATGGGCAAACGATAGATGATCTCGACACTCCCCTCCCAAAGACGCCTCGCCGGCTGTCGGACTGGCTGCCGCGATGATCGTGAAGGAGCACGGAGAAGCGCGGATGAGCATAGTGGAAAAATCGAATTCCAAGGCGACAAAAACCATATTGGCCCGTGTGACCGAGTCACGTTCTTCACATTACATTGCAGAGAGATCGCGTCGGAGTATTCCGACGTTAATTGTCCTGCGACAGGATCAGGACGGTATAAGGGCCGACACCCAGGTTGGCTAGAAAGGGCATGGTATCTCGAAAACCAGATTCAGTCATGGTGTCGTAGCCGAAATGGTTTCCAAAGTCGGCACTATAACCTTGCCAGTCACTATTGAACCGCACCCGCCATTGTCCTGCTCGCGGCATGCCAATGGTATAGCTGTCATACCTGCGGTCGGCAAAGTTCGCCACCACAACGACATCATCACCTGGACCACCCTGTTCCCACCGGTGAAAGGCGATAACTTTATCGGAGTTATTCACGTGATGGACATTGATGTGTTGTCCTCGTAGACCACGGGTGTGATTGAACCAGTTTCGCCGGAGCCGAATCAAATCGCGGTAGAGCAGATGAATACCGTTGAACCGGGACAGCCTTCCCCAGTCAAGAGGATCTGTGTCTTGGAAGTATCCGTCTTCAAGGAACTCTTGTCCCTGGAAGATCATCGGGATGCCGGGAGCAGTGAATACCATCGCAGCGCCAAGAGTAGACCGTTTACGAGAAAACCAACTGTCGGCATAACCCGGCCAAATTTCTTCAGGTACACGGCTTTTACCGTTTGCTACTTCATCGTGAGACTCGGTATAGATCACCCGCTGCAGGACATTGCCATTGTACCGGTGCGCGAGAGCATTACGGACCGCTAGCATATCACGATCGGCATCATTAACAGAGATAATGGCACGCCGGATGGGATGCACAAACCCGGCGCCCCATTGCGTACCGAAGCCTGCCCCTCCTGAGCTTGTGTCTTTCGTGATCCATTCATCGTCTTGTAAGTCTTCCGCAATAGTGATTTTCCATGGTTGACTTGCACAGATGTCATTGTTGATCCACTGTAAGAGATTCCAGCCATCTGGCAAGTCGCCCGCAGCGTCGTTGTTGTTCCCGTTTCGGTTGCGAATATTCACAACGGAATCAAAACGTAGGCCGTCGAGTCGATATTTGTTCACCCAAAAGAGCGCATTGTCTCTGAGGTACTGCCGTACCTCTTTCCGACCGTAATCGGGGCGGGTCTTCCCCCAACTGGTATGCGCCCGGTCGTTGTCATAGATATAGATTCCGCCGTTATGGGCGGCATCGGACCACCCATCGAAACGCCATAAGTCGAGATCGCCAGGACCGAGGTGGTTGTACACCACATCGAGCAACACGGCGATGCCATGCGCATGCGCTGCCTTCACGAACCGGTAGAGGCCTTGTGGTCCTCCCAGAGCGGACTCCACAGAAAATGGTTGTGACGGATTGTATCCCCACGAGTAATCCATCGCATATTCAGCCACCGGCATGATTTCGACGGCATTAATCCCCAGATCGCGCAGGTATGGAAACTTCGGCAGAATTTTGTCGAATGTGCCAGGCCCCTGACCAGGCACATCATTGAAGGTACCGACATGCATTTCGTAGATCACTAATTCATTCCACGGCGGCATCGTGAAGTGGTCGCCCGTCCAGTCAAAGTTTGGATCGTGAATCACCGCGTTGCCCGATGAGTTCACCAGTTCGCTGGCGTACGGATTGTTATGCCAGATCAACGGGTGATCCTCATAACGGATCACAAACTGATATTCGTCGCCGATCTTCGCACCAGGAACTTCCACAGACCAGTAGCCGTTACCCTCGTGGGCAAACGGATGGGCTGTCTCACTCCATTTGTTAAACGTTCCGGCTGCAAATATGGCTGAGGCAAACGGTGCCCAGACTCGAAAGGCGACACCTCCTGGAATCAGGATGGTTCCCATCCCTGGATATGCAGTCGGTGAAACAGATAACGCTGAATGTACTGTGCTCGCTGTCACGGTGGTAAGCGGCATGATCTGAGTTCCTTATCTCTCGTGCAAGGCGTCTGCTACGTGGGGCAAGAAGCATACAACATGCCACTCGTTAGCCCGAATAGAAAGAAGTCAATGACACACGAAGCCTCAGATTCAGCAAGCATTATCGTGAGAGAAGCCATGAACCAGTCCAAATGGATCTGTATCCATACAGATTCTCTACTGTATCAATTCGGCCGTGACAGTTCTTTAGTCTGAGCGAGCACTTCGCAAACTCCTCTGCTCAAGGACCTTGGGTAACCCTTTTGATCGGCAGGGGAGAAATACTCGGTGTGGCTGTTTTTTAGGAAGACAAAGGCAGATCGTGTGGTGAGAGTCAACAACTGCCTGAATTGAATCAAGCACTCGTGGATCAAATTGGATCTAGCAATCCGCTGGATCGTATCCGCCGACTATTCTTCAACTCCAGTATGTGATAGGTGGGGGAATGGCGACAACCCGGCTCAGACCGACTCCCCTACTTCCAGATCAGCTTTTCGGGCTTCACTGAGAGCCGAGGCGCGTTCCTTTGCTGGTTCTCCTTCCCAGTAGAGGATCCGCCTGCAGTAAGGACAGATATGGAGGTCGTCTGATCGTCGAACCTGAGCAATGAGTTGAGGCGGGATCTGTAATCGGCAGCCAATACACATACCATCACGGACGGCGGCCAAGGGATGATCCTTTCGTGTGGCCTTCACCTGGTTGTACCGATCCAGCAAGCTCTTTTCCACTTTCCCCGCCGCCTCTCGATAGTCAGCTTCCAGTCGTGCCAACTCTTTTGCCAACTCCTTGTCCTGTGTCTCCAGCTTCTGTTTTTCCTGAATGAATACAGTGTCGTGCGCCTGCCGTCTCTCCTGTAATTCCTTGACGGTCTTCTGGAGTTCGTCGATCTTTTCCATCGACAGCAAAATCTTTTCCTCAAACTCGCCCCGCTTCTTGTTCGCCAATTCGAGCTCGAACAGATGCGCCTGATACTCTTTGTTGGTTTTCAGATTCGCCGCATGCGATTTCATCTTCTCCGTGTGCGCTTCGTGTACGTCGAGATCCTTCTCATGCGTACGCCGCTCCTTGCTGGCCGCATCGACCGCTGTTTTCGTGTCGGCCAGGGTCTGGCTCACGTCTCGAAGAGGCGTCTCGGCAACGTGGAGGCGTTCAGGAATTTTTCTGCGGATCTCCGTGATCTCCATGATTCGGAGATCAAGCTTTTGTAATTCGATGAGTGGGGACAGTTTCTGATTCACTGTATCCTTTCCATCAGTGCCGAAGCACCAAAGGCGCACGCACTGTCTCCGGCTGGTGGGCCCACTAGGACTTGAACCTAGGACCAGCTGATTATGAGTCAGCCGCTCTAACCACCTGAGCTATGGGCCCTCTTCGGAGTGGTCCAGAGACAGGATGAGATCCAGCTCGGAACATGACCACGCCGGATCTCTTCACGTCCTCTTCGTAACCTGAGCCTCAACTTGGAGCGGATTCTAGGCCGACCTTCCGAACGGAGTCAAATCAGGCCGCCGTGAGTCCTACCGACTATAAACTTTCGACAAAACTCCGCAGTTTCTTGCTGCGGCTCGGATGTCGTAACTTTCTCAGAGCTTTGGCTTCAATCTGCCTGATGCGCTCACGCGTCACTTCAAAGTCTTGACCGACTTCTTCCAGCGTATGATCGGTCGCTTCCCCGATCCCAAACCGCTTGCGCAAGACCTTTTCCTCACGCGGCGTCAAGGTTTCCAGCGCGCTGTTGATCTGTCGTTGCAAGTCGTAGCGAATGGCCGCTTCCAGCGGCGACACGGCCTTCTTGTCTTCGATAAAATCGCCCAGATGGCTGTCTTCTTCTTCTCCGATCGGTGTTTCGAGCGAAATAGGCTCACGGGCAATCTTGAGAATCTTCCTGACCTTGTCCAACGGTAGATCCATCCGTTCGGCGATTTCTTCTGGCAAGGGTTCTCGTCCCAGTTTCTGGACGAGATGCCGAGACGTGCGGATCAATTTATTGATCGTTTCAATCATGTGCACCGGAATCCGGATCGTGCGCGCTTGATCGGCAATGGCCCGTGTGATCGCCTGTCTGATCCACCACGTGGCGTAGGTGCTAAACTTGTATCCGCGCTTATATTCAAATTTGTCCACCGCCTTCATGAGCCCGATATTGCCTTCTTGAATCAAATCGAGAAATTGAAGGCCGCGATTCGTATACTTCTTCGCAATACTGACGACGAGCCGCAAATTCGCCTCGACCAACTCGGCCTTCCCGCGCTTGACCTTTTCCTCCGCCACATCGAGATGCTTGACCCCATCCTTGATTTCATCGGCCGGCACGAGCGCTTCTTCCGCTTCCAACTGGCGAACGCGTGCCTTGGCGGCTTGGTACACCTTGCGAATCTCCAGCAACGCCTCTTCCGACACGCCGGTCTTCCGCTTGACCGCCATAAAATCCTGACGACTCCGGCACATCTTCCTCAATAATTCTGCTCCGGCCTCACCTCCGACCCCAATACGCCGTTGGCAACTGACCGCCTCTCGCTCAGCCACACGAATTTGGACGGCCAGATCGCGGACACGTTGCACCATCCGCTCTTTCAGCACCCCATGGAGGTTGACCGATTCGATCTTGTTCACCACTTGCTGGCGAACGGCTTCAAACTGTTTCTTGAATTTCTTCTGCTTTACCTGATCATTGCCGAGATGCTTTCCCTTCTCCGCCAATGCCTTGAGCGCAAGGGACACTTTCCGGACTGAATTCAAGGCATCGAGCGTCTTGACTCGAAGCTCTTCATAATCCCGCTCGACCGGCTGTTGTTCTTCTTCAAAATCCTCTTCCGTCTCTTGAACCGGAACAATTTCGCGGACATCGATTTTTCCATTCTTGAGTTGATCCCGGAGCGCCAAGACAAACTCAATCGTCATCGGCATCCCGTAGATCACCGATGCGATATCGAATTTCCCCTCTTCAATTCGTTTGGCGATCTCGATTTCACCTTCCCGGCTCAGGAGCGCCACACTGCCCATCTCCTTGAGATAGAGCCGCACAGGATCATCGGTTCGACTCAAGGCGCCCGGCGTCAAATCGATGGCTTTATCGTTGTCGTCTTCCGAATCTGACTCCACATCCTCGCCCTCTTCACCGCCCTCACCATCGCCCCGTTTCGACAACCGTTCGCCCTCGGTTGCCTCGACGATCTCGATGTCCATTTCACCGAACATCGCCATGATGCTGCCTAACTGATCGGAAGAGACCACTTCAGCCGGCAAGGTGCTGTTGAGCTCGTCATACGTCAGGAAGCCTTTTTCCTTCCCGATTGAGATCAGCTTCTTCACCTCGCCCAATAACTCGTGTTTCGACATGACTACTCCTTCACCAAGGTCGCCACACCGGCGTTCAGCGTGCCGGCTTTCCGCATCCGCACTTCATTGATCTGCACGTTCAAACTCCCCGCTTCATCCGCTCGCCCTTCACGCTCAGCTGTTTTGAGACGTTCGATTAGATCCCGCAATGCGTGCTCTGTCCGCTTACGCTCGAGAGTATCCAAACAAGCTTGGATATGGGCCGGAACATCATCAAAATAATCTTCACGCATGGACAACTCTGTCGCCAGTCCACCGCACTCGGAATCTTCCGCCGCTTTATCCAAGACCGCTCTGAGATCGATGCGTCCATCACGATCCACGTGCGCGAGCGCAATCGCGATCAGCGTTCGACCAGAGGTCAGGGTAAACGATTCCGGTTTCAATCGACGCACATCCGCAGAGGACAGCTTCCCCTGCAGAAGCAGGAGCAACAAATCCCGCTCCTCAGGCAATCCTTTGAACAGCGTCGCCAGAGACATACCCTGTGCGGGACGCTCGCGCAGCGGAGCAGTTCCAGGCTTCGGTTGAGTCGACAGTGCCGGATAGCGTTCGATCAGCCGAGCCTCGCTGATCCTCAGCCGTTCAGCGACAATTCTCATCCGCTCCTGCCGCTCGATCGGATGCTCGCTCCTCTGTAAAATGCGCAGCACTTCATCGACGCTTCGAATACGGCTCTCAAGCGAACCAGGATCGGCCTGATCGATCGTGTGATTCAGCGCATAGTCCAGCAGGCTTGGCGCAACCGCTTCCAACTGGGCGAATGCATCGACGCCGGACTTCCGGATAAACGTATCCGGGTCCTCTCCAGCCGGGAGCGTGACGACTTTGACACTCACGCCACTGTTGACAAACAAATCCAACCCTCGCAATGCGGCACGTACACCGGCCGCATCCGGGTCAAAAAGTAGGATAACCCGCTCGGCAAATCTCCGCAGCGCCTGGATATGTTCAGCCGTCAAAGCCGTCCCCAAGGTCGCCACGGTATGAGTCAAACCCGCCTGATGAAGCGCAATGGCATCGAAGTAGCCTTCGACAACAATCACCGTCTTAGTTCGAATAATCGATTCGCGCGCCTGATCGAACGCAAACAGTGTCTGTCCTTTTTTAAACAGCACCGTATCGGGAGAATTCAGATATTTGGGCATGCCGTCGCCCAACACGCGTCCGCCGAATCCCACCACACGCTTGCGTAGGTCGGTAATGGTGAACATGAGCCGCCCATGGAACTTGTCGTAGTAGCCATTGCCGCTTGATCGTGGAGTAATAAGTCCGGCAGCCACGCTGTCGTTGGCCGAAAACCCTTTCCGAGCGAGAAATTTGCAGAGCCCTTCCCAATCTGATGAGGAGACACCGAGTCGGAAGGTCTCCACAGTCGATTGATGGATCCCTCGCCTCGAGAGATATTCACGAGCGGTTGCCCCGAGCTGTGGCTCGCGAAGATTCGATCGAAACCACGTCAGAGAAACCTGGTTCATCTCCTCAATGCGATGGGCTTGTCCGCGTTGCCCTCGCTCTGCCGGCGATTCCTCCACCGCAATGCCCACTTTGTCGCCAAGTTCTCGCAACACTTCCGGAAAAGTTGCGCCGGTCATTTTCGTCAGAAAAGCAAATACATCACCCCCGGCCTTGCAGCCGAAGCAATAAAACATTTGTTTGGAAGAACTGACTGAAAATGACGGACTCTTTTCCTGATGAAAGGGGCACAAACCAACCAGGTTTTGACCGGCCCGCCTTAATGAGACATGCTGGCCCACGACATCCGCTATATCCACACGGTCTCGGATCCGATTCTTGATATCATCGGAAATCAGGCCTCGGCCCACAAGAGTCTCCACTCCTACGTTCCCGTCGCGCACGACCTGACGAGGTGGTTACGAAGTAATTAGAGTAATTGACCGGTCAGATTAACAGACGAGTTGAAATCCTGTCAATTCATCGCCTTCACTCAGCCTGGAGGCCAGCCTAGCTGTCGCCCGCCCATAACATGGAAATGGAGGTGGAACACGGTTTGTCCCCCATCTTGTCCCGTGTTTGCCACGAGACGGAACCCCGAGCCAGCTAGTCCTTTATTATTCGCGACTTTTCTGCAAGTGAGCAATAACCTTGCTAATAATGCCTGATCGGCCTCGCCAAGATCGTGGATGGAAACCACGTGACGTTTGGGTATCACCAACGTATGGACCGGGGCTTGGGGATGGATATCGTCAAACGCCAGCGTGGTGTCATCCTCGTACACCAACTTAGCTGGAATCTTCTTCTCCACAATCTTACAAAAAAGACACTCGTTCATGTCGATGTCTCCCATCCCTGATCGGTCTTAACACTCAACCCATCAGATCGATCATGCCCCCACAGCCGATGCCGCCTACTACTCCGACCGTAAGCCGGATTTCCCAAATCTTCGCCCCAGTTCTTCATAAATGTCCTGCAAGGACAGGTCATGGTACCCCAGAACCATGAGAGTGTGAAAAAAGAGGTCGGCCACTTCATACACGATTTCCTCTTTTTTACCGCCTTTCGACGCCAACAACACCTCTCCGGCTTCTTCCGCGACTTTTTTGAGGATCCTGTCTTGCCCCCCCTCGAACAGCTTCGTCGTGTACGAACCAGCCTGAGGCTTGGAGCGGCGCTCTCGAATCGTCCGAAGGACACCTTCGAGAATTCCACCGGACGCATCCTGTGAACAGGCCTCCACCACCCTACCCGCTTCATCCAGGCGAGAAAAAAAGCAGGCTCGCTCACCTGTGTGACAGGTTGGTCCGACTGGCTGCGCCTTGACCAAAATCGTGTCGCGGTCACAATCGACAAAAATTTCCTTCACGGAAAGCGTATGGCCGGATGTCTCACCCTTCTTCCACAGCTTGTTTCTGGATCGGCTCCAAAAATGCACATGTCTGGTCACAACCGTCTTGCCCAGTGCTTCCTGATTCATATACCCCAGCATCAGCACGGTCCCGTCAAGCCAATCCTGCACCACCGCAGGGAGCAAACCTTGCTGATCGAATGTAAACTGGTCACCTAGTCCCTGGTTCATCGATTCACACCCCTTGAGTCCCATCGTCCGTAAGACGGATCGGAACACCGTGTGCGCTCAAATAGGCTTTCGCTTGAGAGATTGTATAACTTCGAAAATGGAAAATGGAGGCAGCCAAGACGGCGTCTGCGTTCCCCGCCACGAACCCATCGTACAAATGCTCCAACGCCCCCACTCCACCCGATGCGATCACAGGAATCGACACCGCCCCAGACACCGTTGCCGTCAAGCCCAGATCATATCCGGTTTGCCGGCCATCCTGATCCATACTCGTTAAGAGGATCTCGCCGGCACCATACTGTTCCATGCGTCTCGCCCACTCAACTGCATCGAGTCCGGTCGGTTTTCGACCACCATGCGTAAAAATTTCCCACCGATCCGGCGCAACAGATTTGGCATCGATCGCGACGACGATACACTGCGTTCCAAATCGCTGTGCGGCGTCTCGAACAAACTCAGGCCGCTGAACCGCCGCGGTATTGATGCTGACCTTGTCCGCGCCCGCATTCAATAATGCCCGGATATCCTCGATCACCCGCACACCGCCACCGACCGTCACCGGCATAAAGACACGGGCTGCGGTCCGTTCAACTACATCAAGAATCGTCTTCCGATTCTCATGCGAAGCCGTAATATCCAAAAAACAGAGCTCATCCGCCCCTTCACGATCATATCCCACCGCGACTTCAACAGGGTCTCCCGCATCACGAAGATTCACGAAGCTCACCCCCTTGACCACACGTCCCTCTTTGACATCGAGACAGGGAATGATGCGTTTGGTCAACATGGCACTCCCGTGAAGCCGTTAGGGGTGAGGCGTAAGAGCGGCTACGGCAGATCGATAGTCGAGTTTACCATCGTACAATGCTTTACCGACGATGGCTCCTTCAATCTGAGGCCCAAGCGAGCGCACCGCCAAAAGATCCTCGATCCGACTAATTCCCCCCGAGGCAATCACGGGGAAAACCGAGGACGCAGCCACCTCTCGTAACGCCGTGAGATTCGGCCCGTTCAACATCCCGTCTCGGGCAATATCCGTATAGATCACCGCTCCGATCTGATAGCCTGAGACATCCTTCAACAGGTCAATCGCCTTGATGTCCGACACCGCCGTCCAGCCTTTGACCGCTACTCGACCATCGCGCGCATCGAGCCCCAAAACAATCCGACGGGGATACTCTTGGCACGCCTGATCAAGAAACTGTCGATCCGTCAACGCGGCTGTGCCGAGCACCACGCGCGCCACGCCGGCATCAAGATATCGGCGAACTGTGGCGAGCGTTCTAATGCCACCCCCGACCTGAACCGGTATGGTGACGGACTTGATGATGGACTCGATATGCGGGAGGTTTTTCGGCTCGCCGTCGACCGCGCCGTTGAGATCGACGACATGGAGCACACTCGCTCCGCTTGCTTGCCATCTGCGTGCGACCGCGATGACATCCTCGGAATAGACCGTCTCAGCCGCCATATCGCCCTGCCGTAAGCGCACGCAACGCCCATCCTTTAAATCAATCGCGGGGATGATCACCATATTACCTGTTCCCTCTTTGACCGAACGGAAAGTCTTTCAGCATTTCGTCGACGCCGTATTCCGCCAATTCGTCCGCTGTGACAAATGCTCGTCGCTGAAGAAATCCCTTGAGATCTTCCGTCATCGGTCGCTGCCGCTCATAGTAGCTCCCGACCCAGAGCACCTGTTCATCCGCCGCAATGACTTTGACATCGAACCCGACCGACGCCGACGGATCGGCTCCCCATCGACTGCCCACCCGCTCCTGATACACCGACACCAACCCGATCAACACAGCATCGACCTTGAGTCGCTTGGCCGCTGCAGCCGCAGCCCGAGCCGGTCTTTCGCTTTCCCAAAGCGACTCATCACCGATGGACGCTCCAGCCACCTCGCTTGAGGCTAATACCTGAATTCCACTCCACGTTCGAAGGCGCCCTACAAATAATTCTGCGACCTTCTTTGCAGCATATTCCGGCACCACCACAGTTTGCTTCGGAGGGAGTTGACCGTCCGGGGGAATCGACAAAGAGATATCGGACCGAAGAACACGATCGGGAGCCGGCACAAAGAGCGTACCGCGATCACGCACTTGCGGTGTGACGATCGATGTAAAGGGCATCACGGCGAGGGAGTGAATCTTGTACCGGACAAGTTCATTGGATGACTTCGTCGCCACTTTCTCCCCGCTGCAACCAGCGCTGACCACCATCAGCACCAGCAGGCAACTGATGACCCTGTCCATACGGAAACATGCTGGCCTGATCGTCACTTCCAACTCCCAAAATTCCGGATCAATTGCAGCCCAACAGCCTGACTTTTCTCCGGATGAAACTGGCACGCCACCACATTGTCTTTCCAAATACTGGAGATAAAGGGAATGCCATAGCTCGTCGTGGTGGCAATAATCCTCTGGTCGGCTGGATCGACGAAAAAGGAATGCACGAAATACCAGTTTGATCCGTCGACGATGCCATTGAAAACCGGACAGGAGCTTTGGATCGTCACCTGATTCCATCCCATGTGCGGCACCTTAAGCCGCTGTGCCTTGGGAAACGCCCGCACCTTCCCTGGGAAAATATCAAGGCCTGCATGCGTGCCGAATTCCTCACTCTCCGAAAACAGCAGCTGGAATCCCAAGCAGATCCCCAAGAACGGTTTCCCCGACTGAACCACCGCCTTAATCGGTTCGACCAATTCATATCGGACCAGATTTGCCATACAGTCCCCAAAGGCCCCGACGCCTGGCAACACCACATGGCTTGCATTATGAATCGCGCGCGCATCACGAGTGACAATCGCCTGATGTCCCACCGCCTCAAAGGCGTTGGAGACACTCCGAAGATTTCCCATTCCGTAATCGAGGATGGCAATCATAGCTTTTCCAGATATTCAGAAACCGTAACAATACCTCAACTGCGGCTATCCTGCTACTGACATTCTGTGTCCACCACGGGGCGTCATGCGAGTGCCTGGACGGCTTTACACGATGCAGGGACGACTGTGGAGGCAAATTCTCTTCACCTGAAGGTACCAGGAGAGTGAATACGACTGCAATCGTCGAGTGCCTGAACAGCGTGTGTTTCCCAACTATGTAGGCGACATAGCGAACGGCGAGCGACCTCAGGATGGTCCTATGCAGCGTGAGGTGGTACCGGTCCTCCACTCCCGGTTGGATCGATTCGTTTCCGATCCTGAATGGCTGACTGGTAGCGGCCCCACGTAGGTCTCATCACCAGAAATCGAACCAGCGGCAGCTTTGCCAGAACGAGCACAAGTACGACCGATGCGAGATAGACGATTATGCCCAAAAACAACCCCCACCCTGGAATCTTGTCCGACAACTTCCAGACGAACGGCGTGATGGTATACAGCACAAAGACATGTGCCACATAGACCCCCAAGGTCAATTGTCCCAGGAAAGGGAAGAGAGTCGACCGACCCAATTGAGGCTTCGCGAGCGCCAGCAGAAACATTCCCAGGCTAAGGAGCATCCCTCCCAAGAATGCGTGTCCCTTGATGGCCTGCATTGAGCTATGGAGCAGCAGATGCATCACCACCCCTTCCATCAAAGCAATGGCGTAACCACCTAGGATCAAACTCCAGGCCACAGCCGTTGAGAACGACTTTCGCCGTTCTGCAAGCCATCCACCCATACCAATAAGAGGAATGGCAATAATCCATTGTCCAAGAGGAACCGGGGCATTGAACAAATTGCTCGGGATGCTTTCTTCCGCAAGAATGAGTCCATAGATGCCTACGACTAACAACATCAGATATCTCTGTAGCCGACCTATGGCCGCCAGAGCCAACAGACCCAGACCGAATATGAGTGCAGGAAGAAACCAGAGATGCCAAACAGGGCGCACTCCTTCGATGAAAACCCAAAGATGCTGAGTTGCCAGCAACTGAAAATTCTTGAGAGCTTCGGTGTAAAACGGATGCCATAGGCCGTGATGAAGGACTTCAGCCGGCCAATCAGGTGGCGTCACGATGTACAGGCATAGCCAGACAAGAAGGATCCACATGAGTGGGCCGACATACCGACGGAACTGAACCACCGGGTCTCCCTGCGTCAATACCGAGCGCTGGAAGAAATAGCCGGCCGTAATGAAAAAGTACGGCACCCCCACCCACCAGATCAGATACCCATTCAGCAGGATAAAAAAATTACCCTCTGCGAGTTTTGAGAGGCTCGACAGAAAATGGCTATGCCACAGGATCACTGCAAAGATGGCCAACACGCGAAAACTCTCAATACTAGGGATGCGTGTTGAGACTTGTTCACCTTTCTGGTCTGGCACAATATGAGACCAGAGTGTGGCCCTCCAATCTTTCGGCAGTAACAACTCTGCAAAGCTACGTAAGTTCTGCATCTTCGCTCGTTCTTTCCGGCATGGCACGGAAGCATGAGGTCTTCCAAGTGGCACGAGTATCTCACTAAGGATTACGAATTGACCACCGGGGAATCCACCTAGAGCAAGAACAGAATACTACCGAAAGAGCTGCTCTACCCAAGAGGTCTTGCGAGGAGTTAGGGGAAGCGCCTGAATTTATCAATCGATGCGCCGGGATGCGCGAGGATTTCTCAAACTGCTGTCGCTGAAATCGGAAATATGAGCAACACAGTAAACGATGGTTTTATGCCGAAAGGAAGGGAAGACTCAGCATTGAAGTACTATTGAGCTAAGTTTCCGCCTACTCTTCACACCAACTCGGCAGGACAATACACCATCACAAGCTGCCTTTTGTCGAGAGGACAGTCCCGGCTAATCGCTCTTCCGGCATGGTTGCTTGATCCAGCGCCTTGGCCAGTGCCTTGAAGATGGCTTCCATGATGTGGTGCGGGTTGCGGCCATAGAGCAGATTGACGTGCAGATTAAGGCCACCGTGGGTGACAAAAGCCTGAAAAAAGTCTTCGAAGAGGCCGAGATCGAATGCTTTGATCTTCCGGTCTGGTAACGCCACATTGTAGACAAGGAATGGTCGACCGCTGAGATCAATGGTGACTTGAGCCAAGGTTTCGTCAAGCGGCGCCGAGGCAAACCCAAATCGTTTGATCCCCGCCTTTTCACCCAGAGCCTGGTGCAACGCCTTTCCCATGACAATCCCAACATCTTCCACCGTATGGTGTTCATCGATATCCAGATCGCCTTTCGCCTGCACCGTAAGATCGAAGAAACCATGCTTGGCCAGGAGCTCTAACATGTGGTCAAAGAAGCGAATACCGGTGTCGATCTTCCCCTGACTACTGCCGTCCAAGGTCCACTCGACACGGATGTCGGTTTCCTTGGTCGCTCGATGAACACTCGCCTGTCGAGACGCTGATCCGTTCTTCTTCATGAAAACCTGCTCTGTGCCGACTTTGCGTGTGCATCAAACCCTTCGATCTGCGCAAGTCGGATCAAAGGATCTTTGACTTTGGCCAATGCCTGCTTCGTGTAATGCACGATGTTGCTGACCTTCACATAGTCATTGACGGACAGCGGGGAAAAGAACCGAGCTGTTCCACCGGTCGGTAACACATGGTTCGGCCCAGCAATATAGTCGGCAACCGACGGCGGCGTGTACCGCCCCAAAAACAAGGCACCGGCATGACGAATCTGCTCCAGATAATCGAATGGATTGTCTACCGAAAGCGTGAGGTGTTCTGCCGCAATTTCATTGGCCACCGCAATTGCCTCTCCCATCGTAGGAACAACGAAGGCAACCGCGTGACGTGCAATCGCCTTTGAGGCAATCTTCTCCCTCTGAAGCCCTTTCAATTGAGCCTCGATCAATTTCGAAACGTCTTTCGCCAATCGTTCCGATGGTGTCACCAGAAACACCTGCGCATCTTCGTCATGCTCTGCTTCACAGAGCAGGTCGGCAGCGATATGCGCCGGCTTCGCCTCATCATCAGCCACAACGAGCAGCTCGCTGGGACCAGCCACCATATCGATTCCTACGGTGCCGTAGAGTAACCGCTTGGCCGTCGCCACATAAATATTCCCCGGTCCAACGATCTTATCGACCTTCTCGATCGTTTTGGTTCCATACGCAAGCGCGGCAACAGCCTGAACGCCGCCTACGCGATAGATTTCCGTCACCCCGGCGATATCAGCCGCAACCAGCAGGTAAGGATTAATCCCCTCCTTCTGCGGTGGCGTGACCATCACAATGCGCGAAACGCCGGCCACTTTGGCGGGAATGGCACACATCAGGACCGAAGACGGGTAGACCGCTTTTCCACCGGGCACATAGACCCCAACCGCATCGACCGGTCCAATGACCTGGCCTAAAGTGGCATCCCCATCCTGATACATCCAGGTCTTCGACCGTTGCCGCTCATGAAACGCGGTCACCCGCTCAGCTGCCAACCGCAGCGCATCACCTTCATCTTTTCTAATATGGAAATAGGCGTTCTTGATCTCATCCGGCGTGACCCGTATCGTGTCGGGTTTGAGTGTCACTTTGTCAAATTGTGCCGTGTAGCGAAAGACCGCCTTATCTCCGCCTCGCTCAACGGTTCGCAAAATGGTACGCACGGTCTTTTCAACGGCCGCACCGGTGGTCCGCCCTCGCAGAGAAGCTTTTTTCAAGGCTGGAAGAAAGTTTCGATCAGCTTGAGTAACGATTTTCATCAACGAGCCATCTTTTTCTTGCGTGTTTGGAGAGTCATTGGTCGACTGTTATCGGACAGCGTCCGCTGACTCGGGACCACGGCACGGAGCCTCCGAATCAAGGTCATCAACGGCTCCTGCTTCAGACGTAGACTCGCCCGATTGACAATAAACCGAGCGGTCGATCTGGCAATCACTTCAACTTCCACCAAATCATGGGCCTTAAGGGTGCTGCCGGTTTCGACCAAATCAACGATCCGATCGGCCAACCCTACGACCGGCGCCAGCTCGATCGAGCCATAGAGCTTGATGATCTCAACAGGAATCCCACGCGCATTAAAATAGCGTTCGCTGATCCGTGGGTATTTCGTCGCAATCCGAACCTTGGGCGACAACCGAACACCCACCTCTTCACCCTGGAGAGCTGCGACGGCGATTCTACACGCTCCGAATCCTAAATCCAATGGTTCGTATACGTCACTTTCCTGTTCCATCAACACGTCTTTCCCGACAATGCCGGCGTCAGCCCCTCCGTACTCCACATAGGTCGGCACGTCGCTCGGACGAACGATCAAAAAGGTCATTTCGTTCTCCGGACTGACGAAGATCAGCCGTCGACTCTCTCCGGAGAGACCAGTAATCTTGTAGCCGGCTCGCCGAAAGAGCTCCAGCGCAGACTCGATCAGCTTTCCTTTTGACAACGCAATCGTCAACATTGACCACCTCTAGGGCATCTTTGTCGTCATCGGTCGGCGCTGGATGTCCGCGCCTAAGGCCCGCAATTTCTCCTCAAGCCGTTCATAGCCACGATCGAGGTGATAGACACGTTGAATCTGCGTCAGCCCCTCCGCAGCCAGCCCTGCTACGATGAGCCCGGCACTGGCACGCAGATCGGAGGCCATCACCGGCGCTCCGGTCAGTGCTTTGCGCCCAGTCACCACAAGTCGGTTCCCTTCCACTCGAATGTCAGCACCCATCCGGCGCAACTCTTCCACATGCATAAATCGACTCTCAAATACAGTCTCTGTAATGACACTTGTTCCTTCCGCAAGGCTCATCAGCGCCACCATCTGCGCCTGCATATCGGTCGGAAACCCTGGGAACGGCAAGGTCTTCACATCGATCCCTTTGAGGATACCCGGCATAACCAGGCGAACCACGTCCTCCCCCTCCTGCACATCAGCTCCCGCCTCCCGCAACTTCATCAGGACCGCCTCAAGATGACGTGGGCGGCAATGTGTCACTGTCACCTCTCCACGCGTCATGGCCCCTGCGGCGAGATACGTTCCTGCTTCGATGCGATCAGGGATAACGTCATGATCGCCACCATGAAGTTGCGAGACCCCTTCAATCGTGATCACATCTGTCCCCGCCCCATGAATCCGAGCACCGCGCGTGACGAGAAATTTTGCCAGATCCACGATTTCCGGTTCCTTCGCCGCATTTTCAAGCAGCGTCACCCCGTCAGCGAGTGACGCCGCCATCATGAGATTCTCGGTTCCCGTCACCGTCGGAGCATCGCAGTAAATGTGCGCACCTCTCAGACGCTTGGCTTTGGCCGTGATATAGCCATGCTCGATAGAAATCTCAGCCCCTAACTTTGCCAATCCCGCCAAATGCAGGTTCACCGGCCTCGAGCCAATCGCGCAGCCGCCAGGCAAAGACACCTTTGCCTCTCCGCAGCGGGCCACCAACGGACCCAAGACCAAAACCGAGGCTCGCATGGTCTTGACGAGATCGTACGGCGCTTCTGTCGATGCGATCATGTCGGATTGAATCACCGCTCGATTGCCCTCATGTGCGACCTTCGCCCCGAGGATCCCCAGAAGCTTTCCCATCGTCAGTACATCGACGACCCTGGGCAGGTTGGTGATAACACTTTCTCCATCGCTGAGAATGGTCGCGGCCAGGATGGGGAGTGCGGAATTTTTCGCCCCGCTGATACGGACTTCACCTGACAGTCGATTCCCGCCGGTGATGAGAATCTCATCCATGACTCGGCCCCTCGCATGCCCGTCGTGCGATCAACACTCGTTCTATGCCCGCTTCGTCTTTAACAGTTTGAATCCCCGTGTAACCCCTCACCTCTTCTACGACCTGTCGCACGCGTGGTGCTTGCCCTTGACCAAGTTCCATCACCAGAAACCCGCCAGGAGCAAGAAATTCTTTCGAGTCATGGATCAGTCGCCCATGAAATTCAATTCCTTGCGGCCCTGCCAGCAAGGCACGTCGCGGCTCATAATCCCGCACCTCCGGCTGCAGCTCTGCCCACTCCGCCTCTGCAATGTACGGAGGATTCGAGATGATGGCATCCACGGATCCTGCAACGGAACATGCCTTCAGCGGAGAGAGAAGATCGCCTTCCAGCCAGACAATCTTGTCGCCGACTCCATGTCGCTCCGCGTTCTCCTTTGCAACGCCCAACGCTTCGTGAGAACAGTCCAACGCAAAAATCCGCATGCCACTGAGAATGGTCGCCAGCGTCACGGCCACACAACCCGAGCCTGTCCCAACATCCACCAGCACAGCACCTTCGGCAAATCCTCCCTCCATCAACGCTTCCTGGATGAGGAGTTCCGTTTCCGGACGGGGGATCAACACTGCCGGAGTTACAGCGAAGTCGAGTCCACAAAACTCTTGCGACCCCAAGATATACTGAAGCGGCTCTCGCGACTCTCGTCTCCGCACCACCGACATGACACGTGCGAGTTGCTCCGCCGTCACCGACTGTTCAGTTCGACTGGCCAACTCATGGGGCTTCATCTCTAAGGCATAAGTCAGCAACCACCGCGCTTCCTGTGCGGCATTCGCAACTCCGGCACCTTCCAGCATCTGCTGCGCGCTGGCGAGTAGTTTGCCGACAGCCTGTACGTCTGCCATGACTGGGATCGTCGCTCCTTAGACCTTTGCGGTTTCGGTTTGCTGTTGCTGCGCCTTCAACGCCTGGACAATGTCCTCAAGATCACCTTCCATCACCAATTCCAGCTTGTGCAGCGTCAAACCAACTCGATGATCCGTCACCCGATTCTGTGGGAAATTATAGGTCCGAATCTTTTCACTTCGTTCCCCACTCCCCACCTGTGACTTTCTGTTCTGAGCGATCTCCGCCTCTTGCTTTTCCCGTTCAGCCTCGACAATCCTCGCGCGCAAGGTCCGCATGGCCTTCGTCCGATTTTTTAGCTGTTAGCGCTCATCCTGGCATGTGACCACCACACCAGTCGGTAGATGGGTAATCCGAACAGCCGAGTACGTGGTATTGACACTCTGTCCACCAGCTCCAGATGAGCAAAATGTGTCGATCCGTAAGTCCTTCGGATCAATCTGCACATCGACTTCGTCGACATCCGGCATGACGGCAACAGTGACCGTGGACGTGTGAATGCGACCACTCGCTTCAGTCACAGGCACTCGCTGCACTCGGTGCACACCGGCCTCGTACTTAAATTGGCTGTACGCGCCCTTCCCTTCAATTAAGGCAACGATATTTTTATACCCGCCGATGCCCGTCTCAGATGCCTCAACTGTATCGACCTTCAGTCCTTTTTTTTCCGCGAATTTGGAGTACAACCGAAATAACTCGCCGGCAAAGAGCGCCGCCTCATCCCCTCCCGTGCCAGCTCGCACCTCAAGCACCAGACTCTTTTCATCTCGTGGATCTTTGGGAATCAAGAATTCCCTGACCTGCCCCTCAATGTCGCTCTGCCGCCGTTCCAGCTCTGCTCGCTCCTCAAACGCCATTTTTTGCAACTCCCCTCCCGCCGATGGATCACTGAGGATCTGCAAGGCATCGTCGAGTTGCTTAGCATTTTCATGATAGATGTCGAAGAGTGTGCCCACCGGTTCGAGGTCCGTTCGCTCCTTACTCAACTTACGTAAGAGCGTCGGTTGGCTGATGACGGACGGATCCATAAGCTGATCGGTCAGCTCATGAAATCGTGAGACGAGACTCTCCCATTTCTTGAGTAGTACGGCTTCCATATAGCTAGCCCATTTCCCTATTGGTCACAAAAAAAGGACCCTGCTTCAGACACGAAGCAGGGTCCTTTTTACAACCAAATGGTTCGCTACTTGCCCTTCTTCGCGTACTTCTTTTTAAACCGCTCAACCCGTCCTTCCGTATCGACGATCTTCTGGGTCCCGGTGAAGAACGGATGGCAGTTGGAACAAATATCGACGCTGATGTCACCGACCGTCGTACGGGTCTTGAAGGAATGACCGCACGCGCAGTGAATGGTCGCTTCTCGATAGACTGGATGAATACCCTTCTGCATGACCTGCGACTCCTTACCGAAAAAATTGCGAACCGTTTAAACCCTGTGCCAAGGCGTCACACTGTATCTGAAGACCATGCCAGATACAAGCGCATCCTCCTTACCGATTCATGGACTGCAGAAACTCTTGGTTATTTTTAGTTCCACCGATCTTATCCATGAGAAATTCCATCGCTTCCATCGTGCCCAATGGACTCAGAACCTTGCGCAAAATCCACATCTTATTCAGTCGATCTTTATCTACCAACAACTCTTCTTTCCTCGTCCCAGACTGACTGATATCAATCGCCGGGAAGAGTCGCTTGTCGGCCAAGCGACGATCCAAATGCACTTCCATATTGCCGGTTCCTTTGAATTCCTCAAAAATGACGTCATCCATACGGCTCCCGGTATCCACCAACGCCGTCGCCATAATTGTCAAGCTGCCGCCATTCTCAATATTTCGAGCCGCGCCAAAAAACCGTTTCGGCCGCTGCAAGGCATTGGAATCTAACCCTCCGGAGAGCACCTTCCCGCTGGGAGGGGCAATCGTATTGTAGGCACGAGCAAGACGCGTGATGCTATCCAGCAAAATAACGACGTCTTTCTTGTGTTCCACCAGACGCTTGGCTTTCTCCAGCACCATTTCGGCAACCTGCGCATGCCGCTGCGCCGGCTCATCAAAGGTGGAGCTGATGACCTCAGCCTTGACCTGGCGCTGCCAATCCGTCACCTCTTCCGGACGTTCATCGATCAACAGCACGATCAGCGTCACTTCCTTGTGGTTCCTGAGGATCGCGCGGGCTATCGCCTGTAGCAACATTGTTTTTCCGGTACGAGGCGCTGCCACGATCAACCCTCGTTGGCCCTTGCCGATCGGAGTCGTCAGATCCATCACTCGGGTGCAGTATTCCTCTCGGTCAAATTCAAGATTGATCCGCTCCTCCGGATACAACGGGGTCAGGTTATCGAAGAGGATCTTATCTCGTGCAACTTCCGGATCTTCATAATTGACTTTTTCGACCTTGAGCAATGCAAAATACCGCTCACTCTCCTTGGGGGGACGGATTTGGCCGGAAACGATGTCACCGGTACGAAGATTAAACCGCCGAATCTGAGACGGAGAAATATAAATGTCATCAGGACCCGGGAGATAGTTGGAATCCGGCGCTCGAAGAAATCCGAATCCATCAGGTAACGTTTCTAATACGCCCTCCCCAAAGACCACTCCATTTTTTTCGGTTTGAGCCTGGAGGATCGCAAAGATGAGCTCCTGTTTTCTTAAGTTGGCAGCTCCTTCAATCTTCAGTTCCCGCGCCACATCATTCAGATCGGCAATGGATTTCTGCTTCAGTTCCGCAAGATGCATTACTTCCCCCCTAGCTACTGACATACGACTCCTCTCGAGCCTTGGCTCGGTTATCGTTTATGGAAGAATTCGCGCAACCTATATTTGGCCATGCAAACGTGCTTGTATCTGTTTTAGTGATTCGCTTTGGGTCTTGAGTCTGTTTTGGGTGGAAAAACTTGGGGAAGCCTGCTCACTACTCGTGATGGGAGAACACCGTCGTTATTATCCCCAGGCAACACAGCCCAGCCACTATGTTTCGATGAAACAACTGAACTCCACCGCACCGAATGACGCTTAGGTTTGAATCGAGACAGGTTCCGGGATTGAGTTATTCGATGGAGAGATCCAGCCCAACCAAAATACTAGTGTGATGATACCTATCAGCCATTTACTTGTCAACTAGCATCTGGAATTTTGTCACAGGATGTGCGCCTCGGCCGTAACAAGCCAATCGCACTGGGTTGTCCACAAGATCAGAAGTATGTTACACAGAAAATACGATTACCTATGGCACATGGAGAAAACGAGATAACTCCGGAACGGGTCTTTTCCCTCTCAGAGGCAAATCACCTCATCCCTCAACTCCAGAACCACCTCTCGACTGTTCAAGAAGGGAAAGCGGTGCTCGTACGAACCCGTGAGGAAGTCGGCAAGGCCTCAGCCAACGCTGCTTTCGGGGGTGGCACTGCGGTGGGAGGGCCGTACGTGAGAAGCCTTCTGGAAATCAGCACTCACCTCCAAGCCATTCACGAGATGGGAGTCGTTGTAAAGGACATTGACCTGGGACTTTGCGACTTCCCTCATATCCGAGACGGCCGAGTCGTCTACCTGTGCTGGAAACTGGGGGAAAAAGAAATTCGCTGGTGGCACGAAATCACCACCGGCTACAAAGATCGTTGCCCCATCGAAGAAGAGCCCTCTGAATTCTGAACTCTCCCGACAACCTCTGATCGCCATGAAATTCGTCATCATTGGGCATGATGGGCCAGACGGAGAAACAAAAAGAATCGTGCATCGCGCGGCCCATCTCGCTCACCTTGAACAGCTTGATAAACAAGGCCGAGTCGTCCTTGCTGGTCCTCTGACCGATAAGACGGGAAGCTTACTCGTCTTGGAGTTTGACTCCCGGGAAGAGGCTGAAGCGTTTGCGCGCCAGGATCCCTATATTATTCACGGAGTCTTCATCAGTCTTGAAATTCATCCGTTCACGCAGGTCTTTCCCACTCCCCCACCTTCATAATCCCCGTCGCACATTGCTCTCCACAATTGAATATCGTCCTGCCTCTATAATTTGGGGGCATTGTCTGGCTGTACAGTGAAGCTGTATGATTTGCGCATGACTTTTCAGCAGATACGGAGTCTATTCTCTCTCGTCACCATTTCGCTGCTGGCGTGACCCTATCCTGTCTCCGCCTTGGAAACCGTTGTCGTAGCCGAAGGATATTATATTAAGGGGAAGGAGGGACAGCCACACCTTCCCATGGCGGAGGTGTGCATACTCCAGCAGACTCAAGCGTAAGGCGGTGAAAGAAACTGGACTCCCTAATCAAACAAAAGGAATCATATTTTCTCAGAAGTAAAATTTATCAGCAGTTGAAGCAGCCTACCATGGCAATTGAGGATCTCAATGCCATCTTGCAGGTTGACCCAGCAGACAGACAGGCCTTGCTTGCCAGGGCTCAGCTCTATGAAGATACACGGCAAGGAGATTCTGTCAAAAAGAACTTCGCGCAGGCCTGTAGACTCGGACCAATGGTCGCCTGCTATCAATTTCCATAGACAACCGTTCAGAGACGGACCACCCTTCATCCTCATGATGTTGCCACTGCTCTTGCTGAACCTTCGTTGACAATCTAAACAATCGACACCTATAATAAACCGCTGGTGCTAGTAATTGTGCTTCCCGAGATCGTGAATATGATTTTGATAAGAGGACAAAGGGCCTAAATCATCCACTCCAGCACTGGCCCGAAAGCTCCTCATGATGGGCCTTCTGTGATCTTGCAGCGAGCTGTGAAAGAGCTTAAAGTGCTTCAGCGAACCACGTGCATGGAGAATCAAGTTTCTTCACTAAACCTTTATTTTCATTCGGAGTGTAGGTTGCGATGAGTGACTATCGTGTGCTCCCAGGACCCGAACACTTTCTTCCCCCGGCTGCTGCAAGTATGGGAATTCGCTTGCCGAATCCAGGAGAAGCTCATATTAATGGTGTCATCACTTCAGAAGAAAAGGCCTATGAAGAGGCGGCTCGCCAATTTTTGATGGCCAAAGTCCCGACCATTTTCCCAGGGCCACTCGTGCTCTGGGCATGGAATGAGAAGGCGGCGAAGAAAGCCACGGCCATTCGACATCTCTTCAATGTCATGAAGGAATGCGTTCAGCCAGGGCAAAAGCCAATGTTGATTCCCATGCCCGACTATCGGCCTAAATATCCGAAGATCAATCCAGAAGTTGAGATCAACCCGAATCACCCGAATTTGACCATTTGGCATAATAAAATTGATTGCTGCATGTTCATTGGGGTCCATTGCCATCAGGCTAACCTATCACTGAAGATCATTCGTGGGGGCACCTCCTGTTATACCATTGCCATGTGTGCTCAGGCCGGTCATGAAGATGCAATGCTCTCATTCCGCGATGCTTCGGTCGAGAAGATCATGAAATTAGCCGATGTCATCAAGCGGTTGAAGGGGACAGTTCAACCGCGTCTGTCAGCTAAGAACGGGGCTTCAAATTAGTGTTTTGAAACCCGTGTACGATAAAGGAGGCTTGAACTATGGCAGAGATAAAATCCGTTATTGGAACACAAAATAAAAAAGGCCAAACCTATACGGATCCGTGGAAGTTGCTCCACGAAGCTCCACGAACTCCCTCGTTTTTTACTGGCTCTGAGGTGATTAAGGAAGCCATCCGGCGCGCGACTTGTGACGTGATGATCGCGTATCCGATTACACCGCAAAGTGAAGCGGCAGCGTTAATTGGTGAATTGTTCGCGGAAGGCTATATCGGAGACTATTTCCGCGGCGAAAGCGAATTTGCCGTCATGTCTCAATGCGCTGGAGCCTCGTTCGGGGGAGCTCGAGTGTTCACAACGACTGCGGGACCCGGCACGATGCGCGCAATGGAAAACTTCCCGATGTGGGCTGGGGCACGCTTGCCGATCCAGATGATTGTCACCTGCCGCGGGATCAACTCACCGCTGTCGATTCAGCCGGACACGCTCGAAATTGCCTATCTTCTGAATACTGGTATGTTGGTATGGCATGCGGAAACGGCTCAAGACTTCTTCGATTGGATTCTGAAGGGATACATCGTGTCTGAAGAACCTGATGTACACCTCCCACTCGCACTGTGTTGCGATGGATTCTTTGTCACGCATACCAAGGACGTGGTGAACCTCACACCACCGGATATGTGTCTTCCGCCTTACGACCCCTACCGGTCACCAGTGCCATGCATGGATATGGAATGCCCGCCCGTGCGCATGATGCGGGATCCATTCGTGATGAAGAGCAACTACATCAGCTACGCCACACATGCCAGCTGGCAGCAGGAGATCTGGGCCGCCGTTGAGCGTTCACGGAAGCACACGGCCCATTGGTTGAATGGCTTGATCGATACGGAAAATACAGATGCGGATATCGTGATCGTGGCTTCAGGTACGGCTGTTTCGCAAGGCCGTGAAGCCATCCGCATGCTGGAAGATGAAGGCGTGCGATGCGGGCTTGTAAAGGTGAAGGCAATACGCCCGTGGCCGGAAGAAGAAATTCGCGAGGCCACCAAGAATGCAAAACACATCTTCGTGCCCGAATTTAATGTGACCGGATGGCTGGCAAAAGAACTTCGCGCTTCGATTCCAAACCCGCAGCGTGTCCATGCTGGACCGCACGTCTGCGGCGGAATGACGATGCCTCCGGAGATTATCGTATCGGAAATCAAGACTGCCCTAGGGATGAAAACGTTCTCTTTAGCTGGTCGTGGAAGCTGAGGTCCATTGCATTCGAACCTGTTCGCCTTAACAAGCGATACCGAGGAGGATATATGAGCAAAGAGCGTATACAAATTTCAGAAGCCCTGTACGACATTATGCCGTCGGACTATCAAGATCTTGTAAAGAGCGCGACCTACGGTAAAGAAGATAGAGGCTGGAAAGATATCGGGACTTCGAAGGAGCTGATTGAACAGCACTCATTGTGTGCGGGCTGTCCAGAGTCGATGGCCTTCCGGTACATTTTGGCTTCACTACCGAATCCAGAAGACACCGTAATGGTCGGGTCAACCGGCTGTACAAGCTTGGTCTTCCCAATGGTCGCCGTGCATAATATCCATTCGCTGTTCGGCAACCAAAACGCAATCGCATCTGGCCTGAAGCGCGCACTCAGTGTTCGCTTCCCGGGCCGTGTGAAGGATGTTGTAGTCCTTGCTGGCGACGGAGCCACGGTCGATATCGGCTTGGACATGACCCTGCAGGCATGGTTTCGTCAGGAAAAGTTCACCACCATCTGCTTCGATAACGAACTCTATGCCAACACCGGTGGACAGGAAAGCGGACTCATGCAGAAGGGGTTTGTCGCCAAGATGGCCCCGGTTGGTAAGTTATTCGACAAAGTACGGCTGCCGGAGATCGCTCGGGAATCTGGCTGTCACTATGTCGTCAACTGTACGGTCAGCAAACCATCGTTGGTCGAGAAAGTCATCCGCAACGCCGTGCACATTGCTCGTGAAATTGGCCCGACCTATCTCCAGCTCTATACGCCGTGCATTCTCGAGATCGGTAAGAACAGTATGGAAGGCTTACAGGAGATGCGTGATTCCGAAAAGCCAACCGAGCGATTCGCCTACAAAGAGTATATCAGCGAACCGGCAAAGCAACTCTTGGCTGAACTGGCTGCCAAGGACAAAGAACGAAAAGCTGCTGCCAAGCAATTGGCTGCACAGGCACAAGCGAACTAGACCGGAGATCGTTCATGATTAAAAAAAGACTGAATATACGAATGTCAGGATTAGGGGGGCAGGGTGCCGTCACAGCTGCTCATGTCATGGCCATGGCCGCAAATCGGGATGGGAAGTTCTCCATCTCGAATCCATTCTTTGGCGCCGAGAAGCGTATGGCACCGGCTGAAAGCTATTGCCGCATCGGCATTGAGCGGATTTATGATCGCGGCGAACTCGTGTTCCCTGATGTCATCCAAGTCTTTCATCCTCAAGTCATCACGATGGGGAAAAGCTACACCATGCCGTTCTATTCCGGCATCAAGGAAGGTGGGGTGGTCATCATTAACTCCGACGTACCACTCTTGTCCGAAGAAGATGTGGAGCGTCTCAAAGATCTGAACGTGGCAGTGTTCTACATTCCAGGGACTCAAATCGCAATCGAGGTTGCGGGAACGGAACTGTCGACGAATATGACCATGATCGGATCCGTCGCCGGCATTACGAACTGTGTCTCCATGGAAGCGCTGGACGGAGCTCTTCAGGAACGATTTGGAAAGAAGTTCGTTGCCTCAGGAGGAACAGCGTCACTCGATGAAGCGATTAAGAAGAAGTTTGCCAAAAAGGAAATGCTGCTGGCCAAGAATCTCGCAACGGTGAAACGCGCGTATGAAATTGCCAGTCAATGGGCAGAGAAGAACAAGGTTGAATTGCGAGTCGGAAGCCCGGCCGTTGCAGTGCGATAAAGGAATAATGATACATGTATAATATTGCGCAAGTTATCGATGAAAAATGTACGGCAAAAAAAGGATGTCGCCTGTGCATCATGTATTGTCCTGAAGCGAACTGCCTGGACTTGAACACATCCAAGATGGTCGCTGAAGTCGTCATCGACCGTTGTAAAGGCTGTGAACTCTGCGTAGTTGTCTGCAACGCTGCGAAACACGAAGCGATCGTCATGCAGGCTGTCACCGCGACCGGCCAGCTGATGACCAAAAAGGGTGAGTCCGCTGCCTTAGGTCAAGCCTATCAAGGTTGACCGATATTACTCCCGATTCAAAAACCCCATGGCGCCTTCGCTATGGGGTTTTTTGTTGGTATCCCATGAGGACGCTATGGAACAGGAAGACAACGTCATCACAGAATTGCTTCAGGAAATTTCAGGTCTGATCAACGAATACCCAAAGGCTATCGAGCGGCGAGCGGCGGTCATTGATGCCACAGGTAAAGACCCCGAGCTCGTCGAAAAACTAGTCAAGGCCGCTGACACCATGCGGGACAGTGGAAATCTCTATCTCACATGGGCAAAACACTATGCTGCATTGGCAGAAGGCAACACCGATGCCTCATCTGACGAAGACGAAACAGAGGACTTTGACGTGTAAAAAAACTCCCTATTCCTCAAAAAGTTTTGCTACAATACGCCACTCATTGAATAATTCTTCTGTTCCCCGGTAGCTCAGTTGGTAGAGCAGCCGGCTGTTAACCGGCTGGTCG
>CAYSFU010000027.1:0-42415 GCA_964430555.1 uncultured Nitrospira sp.
ACAACGGCCTTATTGATGGAAATATCCAATCCGCCGAGCGAAATCGGAATCCAATGCTGAAGCTCGAATTGATGAAGCGGGCTTTCTTCCACGGTAGTCTCGCCAATCCTTTATGGTTTGAGTTATGGAATCTTCCGTCTGCAATGCTATGTCTTCGGCCACCGCTGGAGCGACCGATACGCATTTCTCATTCCTGTCACGATCCCCAGCAGAAGCCCGATGATCATACCCCACGGGGTCGAGTCGAAAACATACGTATCACAGACCCACCCCAATGCTCCTCCCACGATCAAGGCCGCAAGCAGATCAGTTGCGATCCTGATCGCTTGGCCGAGCCCCGCATATAAGGGATCTTGTGGAGGGGCCATGCTGAAACCCATGGGAGGCGGAGCACGCAGTCACAACTCTGCCATTGATGGGCGTGCAATTTAAGCAAAGGTCCGCTTGTAATGTCAAGCCGTTGGACATCTATCTCCATAGAAATCTCTGCGGTATAGTGAGCCGACGTTGTTTTGCGATATTTTGGTCACGACATCCCCAACCATGCAACAAGAGACATCATCGAGTTTTTTGCATGGCCCCCCTACACCGCTTATCGTGACTCGCCCCTGTCCATCGGCGAACCCCTTGGAACTGTATGCCAACATCGCCTCGACCAGGCATCCGTCCTTCCTATTGGAACATGGTGGTGGGCGATCGATGGGACGATATTCCTACTTGTCCACCGACCCTTATGATCGGTTGTCCGGAACGGGTAGCCACCTGCTGGAACGACCGGTTGAGCGCTACGGAACGTCAGGATTGGTTCCCTTTCAGCGGCTAGCCCAACTGTTTGCCGACCAGCACATCGCGCGTCCTCCCGACGCCCCCCCATTTTTCGGCGGGGCCGTGGGGTATCTCAGCTATGACCTCGTTCGCCAATTCGAGATTTTGCCGTCGCTCGCCTCACCTCATCCTCTCGTTCCTGACCTGGAATTCGCGTTTTTTGATCTTGTCGCGGCAATCGACCATGAGCGGAATCATCTCATCCTCATGTTTTGCCCCCCGTTGACACGATTTTTAGGTGAACCTCGAGAACAACTCTTCCGTGAAGGAAGAGACCGGCTTGCTGCATTCGAAGCCCTCTTAATGCAGCCCAATACGGGCGATGCCTATCCGGACGGTCTGGGCCCTCTGACCTTTACACCGGAGCAGGAACAATCAGCGTATATACAAAGCGTCCGCCGGTGTCAGGATTACATCGCCGCCGGTGACATTTACCAAGCCAATCTCTCGCACCGCTTCGCCGTCGATTGCGCGGGACTCCGTCAAGGACAGCTGCACGCCGATCTCTCCGCCTATCGTCGGCTACGGGCACTGAACCCCTCGCCTTTTTCAGGACTGCTCCGGTTCGATACGATCCGTCTCATCAGTTCATCGCCCGAGCGCCTGGTTCGCCTTGATGGCCGTCACGCCGACACCAGGCCGATCGCCGGAACCAGACCCCGAGGAAACACGCGGCTCCAGGATCAACGACTCATTGAGGAATTGCGAGTCAATGAGAAGGAGCGCGCGGAACACATCATGTTAGTCGATCTCGAACGCAATGATCTCGGTCGTGTCTGCCGATTCGGGAGCGTCCAGGTGGACGAAGTCATGACGTTGGAGCAGTATTCGCATGTCAGCCACCTGGTGTCGCATATCACCGGCACGCTCACGGAACAGGCAACCGGGTTTGATCTCCTGCAAGCCATGTTTCCTGGAGGCACGATCACCGGAGTTCCAAAGGTCCGTTGCATGGAGATCATTGAGGAATTGGAACCGGTCCGTCGTGGTCTCTATACCGGTTCCATGGGGTACCTGAGCTGGAGCGGCGACCTTGACTTCAATATCCTGATCCGTACGCTCACGATGATACAGGGCACAGGCTACCTCCAAGTCGGCGCCGGCATTGTGACCGATTCCGACCCGGCGCGTGAGTACGAGGAAACCCTTCATAAAGCCCAAGCTTTTTTCAGCGCCTTTGGGTCATACGATGTGGATCTACCTGAATAATCGATTCGTGCAAGACCACGAAGCCATGGTCTCTGTCTTCGACCATGGGTTCCTATACGGCGACGGAGTCTTTGAAACGATGCGTTCGTATGGCCCTCGCCTCTTCATGCGAGACCAGCACCTGGCACGGCTGTTTCAGTCCGCCGAGGCTATCGGCTTGAGGGTTCCGATTCCTCTCGTACAGTGGACCGACATTCTGCATGAAGCCTTGGTGCGCAACGAGGTGGGGACGGATCAACAAGACGCCTATGTGCGAATCACCGTTTCACGCGGGATCGGAGACATCGGGTTAGATCCGGCCCTGTGTCCCTCACCGACCGTCGTCGTGATGACCAAACCGCTCGTCGCTCCGGCCTCCCATCTCTACGAACAGGGTGTCTCCGTCATTGTCGCATCGGCCAGGCGAAATTTGCCGAGTGCGCTCCCGCCGCACATCAAGACCACCAATTTTCTCAACAACATCCTGGCCAAACGCGAAGCCATCGCCGCGAATGCGTTCGACGGTCTTCTGCTCAATTGGGAAGGACACCTGACCGAAAGCACGATCAGCAATCTCTTCTTCATCCGAGACGGCCGACTAAGCACCCCGGCCTTGCACTGTGGCCTCCTCGACGGCATCACCAGACGAGTCGTAATTCAATTGGCCGAAGAACTCCACCTGCCCCTCGCAGAAGGGCGCTTTACCGTCGACCATCTTCATCAGGCCGATGAGTGTTTTTTGACGAACACCAGCATGGAAATCATGCCGGTCGTTATGGTCGACGACAGGCGAATTGGAAATGGAGTCCCCGGCCCACTGACCTGCACGCTACGGGCGCGATTTATTGAGGCTCGGAGTCGATTCTCGGACCTATCCACGGCAGACTAATCGTTTGATTCCCTGGCATGCCACCAGGCCCAGCTCCTCACAAAGCCGACCGGCAAAAGATCCGCAATGCCTTGACAGTCCGCCAGGGACTGCTATCGTGTGACGATGCTGAACAACGGATTCCTATCCGCCTCCCCTGGCCTACGTGCCAGCTTGGGGGCTGCGCTCCTGCTTGGCGGCTGTTTACTGGGCAGAGTTCAGCCTGTGCACGCGGAGATCTACCAATATATCGACTCCAAAGGGACCATTTCTCTCACCAATGTCCCTTCCGATGTCCGGTATCGCCGAGTCGACATTCGCCCGAATCGACTGCATCCGATCATCTCCGAGCAAGAGTTGGACCCGATGATCAAACGATTTTCACGACAACATCAACTCCACCCGGCTCTCATCCGTGCCGTGATCAAGGCCGAGTCTAATTTTGATCCCCGTGCCGTATCACGATCCGGCGCGATCGGGTTGATGCAGCTCATGCCGCAAACCGCGCTTCGGTTGGATGTTCAAGATCTCTACGATCCGGAAGACAATATCGGTGGTGGGACCAAGCATCTCCGGCACCTACTGGATCGATTCCGTGGGAATCTCCCGCTCGCACTTGCCGCCTACAACGCCGGAGAGCACGTGGTCGACCGTTACCGCACCCTTCCGCCGATCAACGAAACACGACAATATGTCCGTAAGGTCCTCCGGTACTACCGAACCTTTCTCGCGCATGATCTCGCATCGACCGGTCACGTCATCCCGTCTTCGGAGCACGCCATGGAACCAGCCTCCCCTGCGGTCTCACGTCCATCCGCTCAGTAGTCCGATCTGTGAGTCGCAATCTGCTATGCATCTTCCATCCAGGACGTCGCGTCCCGGGGAAGTCGGATCGGTAGTGGGCACCGACACTGTTCTCTCTCCATAAGGCCGCTTCCGCCACACAGCGCGCCATTTGAACCATATTCTTCACCTCAAGGTCCGCTCGACTCGAAAAGGATCGGGAAACCATCCGTTCCCATCGAGCGAGTTGGGCTGTGGCTCGCACTAATGACTCCCTGGACCGAATCAATCCGACCTGTCCCCACATGATCCGGCGCAGAGAATTTCGCACCTTTTCCACATCTTCTAGTCGATCATCGTGGCCGCGTGACAACAGCTCACGGGACTCGCGCCCATTCGGTGCCGAGTCACGAGCGGCCGACGCGACGGCAGCGACACCGGCCCGCCTCCCGAAGACCAACCCTTCCAACAATGAGTTGCTGGCCAGCCGATTAGCCCCGTGCACACCGCTGCATGCCACCTCTCCGGCCGCGAACAAGCCCGGCAACGTCGTCGCTCCGTTGAGGTCGGTCGTAACCCCTCCCATCATGTAATGAGCGCTTGGAGAGACCGGAATCCACTCTTCCGTGATATCAATATCGTGGCGAAGGCAGGTCGCATAGATCGTGGGAAAGCGACGCTTGACGAAGTCCGATCCCAAATGCGTGACATCGAGATAGACATGCCGAGCGCGCGTCGCCGCCATTTCCGCCCAGATGGCTCGCGCCACGATATCCCTCGGGGCCAACACGCCGAGCGGATGGTATCGCGTCATAAATGACTCGCCCTTATTATTGCGGAGCTGACCGCCCTCCCCGCGCATCGCTTCTGATAACAAAAAAGGCGGACTCGATGGTAGATACAGCGATGTTGGGTGAAACTGGACGAATTCCATATCTTGCAGTTCCGCCCCTGCACGAAAGGCCATGGCCATTCCGTCACCAGTCGCGTTGGGCGGATTAGTCGTCCGGGCAAAGATTTGCCCTGCGCCACCGGTTGAGAGGACGACGGCCTTGGCCGGAATGATGAATTGCTCGCCGGAGTTTTCGTCGAGAACCACCGCGCCGCAGCAACGACCTCCCTCCACGACGAGATCCACCGTAAAGTGGTAATCCAAGCGAATAATCCGCTGCTGTCGAACCGCCTGCGCCATAAGAGCCCGGACCATCTCATTGCCCGTGGCGTCGCCTCGCGCGCGAAGAATTCGACTGCGGCTGTGGGCCGCTTCCCGTGCAAAGGCAAATTTTCCGCCAGCCTTGTCGAACTTCGCTCCCCATCGGATCAGCTCCTGAATTCGACCCGGTCCTTCTTCCACCAGAACACGGACCGCCTCTCGACGGCACAACCCGTGACCCGCCTTCACCGTATCCGTCAAATGGATGGAGACATCGTCTTCTTCGCTCAGCGCAACCGCAACACCACCTTGCGCAAAAATCGAATTACTCTGGAGGGGATGGCCTTTCGTCAGCATGATCACTCGCCCGACCCGGCAGAGCTCCAAGGCAGCTCGAAGCCCGGCCACTCCGCTGCCGATGACGAGAAAATCTGCTTCCGGCACAGATCGCGGCATGGCTTATCGTCGCGGAGAAGAAGACTCGGACAACGTCTGTTTGGTTTGCATCCCGAACGGCAAATCGCCCTGCGCCCCGCGCAAAAGAATGGACTGCGTCCCGACCCATTGCAATCGCGCATAGCCACGCTGCCGCGTGCCCGTATCATTGGCGTCTTTTTTCCATATTCCCTGCCAATTGACCAGCACGTCGAGGTCGTCCTTTGCCAACATGACCCGCTCGATCCTGAACTCGAGCGTAATCGCATGGAACGCATCGAAATCCATCTCTGCTTGTCGTTGCAACTCTTCCGTCTGATCGACTGGAGACAGCATCGACCGGAACTCGGCCCGATCTTTTCGCTCATACGCGCTACGGAGTGACTCCAGGGCCTGATCAAGACGGATCAGCCGCTCATGCTCGACGGGGTACTGAATGGTCTTAGACGGACAACCTGCGATGAGAAAAACCATCAATAGAAGCCATCCCATACGCGGTGTCGGTGACAGACAGGTTCGACGAACAAACATAGGAAAGCAGTATATCATAGGGGAAAAGCATGCCGTGAGCTTGCATTTTTCAGAAAAAGCTTTTAGACTCGCGCTTCTTTGGAGATACTAAGCATGTCAAGCGTCTTGAAGAAACGCCGGAAGAAAATGCGCAAGCACAAATACAAAAAGCTGCGCCAACGTCAAAAGTTCCTTCGTCGGAAAAGCTAAGCTCAACCTGCGTAGCGGGAGGAGAAGGTCGTGTCCGAGGGCAAGGGCAAGAAAGTTCGCATCCGCGTACGGACGGTCAGTTGTACCTACGTGGGAGACTTCCTGGTCCCCCCGATGCGAAACCGTGTGTCCGATGCGATCAACGAAGAAGCGCGGTTGTTCATTAGCCTCACCGACGTGGTCATCAACGAAAAGGACCAGTCGGATTACGTCGCGGTCAACAAGAACCTGATCGAGTCAATCGTTCAGATCTAGCCTCGTCCGCCTACCCGCCTCCCGTCACACCCCAATGTCGTGTGACAGGGGAAGGACCAACCGCTCACTGTCACAGTCGGCCGACCACCTGCATCGAGATGGTGATTTTTAAGCGATTCCTGCCCTTCGTTCGCCCCTACATGCCGCGCCTATTGTTGGCCGGAATTCTCGTGACCGGAGTCGCACTGATCAATCTCACATTGGTTCGGCTAGCCGGGACGCTCTGGGACATCATCACCGTTCAACATGATGCCGACGCAATGACGCGCTCCATCGCGTTGTTTCTCGGCCTGGTGGTGCTCCAAGGACTCTGCTCGATGGGCCACAGCTACCTCACCGCCTGGGTCTCCCAGACCGTCGTGGCTGATTTTCGCAAACATCTCTTCAGTCACCTGCAACTGCTGACGGTCAGTTTTTTTGCTCGCCGACGTACGGGAGAGTTACTCTCCCGGCTGATGTCCGATGTCACCGTCATCCAGTCCCTGGTCACAGAAGCTCCTATCGACGGAGTCAAACAACTCGTGACCTTCGTCGGCGGTATTACATTCCTGCTCTTCATGAACTGGCGGCTCTGCCTCCTGATTCTCATCCTGCTCCCGCTGTTGGTGATCGTCTCAAAACTGTTCGGGCGACGACTGAAATCTCTGTCGACCTCGATTCAAGACCACACGGCGGCGCTCAGCACGCTGGCCGAGGAGGTCATCTCCGGCATTCGCATCGTGAAGTCCTTCGTTCAGACACAACGGGAACGAACCCGTTTTGCCGATCAGGTCGAGCAAACGCTGCACCTGACACTCCGTCGAGCCGGCATTATGGCCGTCTTTATTCCGACAATCAGCTTGCTGACCTTCTCGTCGGCCACCGCTGTGCTCTGGTATGGCGGTGGCCAGGTCATCGATGGCGTGGTCACGCCGGGTGAACTCTTCGCCTTCGTGTTGTTTGCCGGCATTTTGATCGGCCCCTTCAGCGCTGCAGCCAAGATCTTTACCCAGATCAAGGAGGCACAGGGGGCAACCCAGCGAGTCTTTGAGATCCTGGATGCCAAGCCGGAGATCGACGATCGACCGGACGCGCAACCGCTCGGAACAATCGCAGGCCATGTGCGCATGGAAAACGTCCATTTCAGCTATGACGCCCGCCACCCGGTGCTCACCCACTTGTCATTCGAGGCCAAGCCTGGGGAATTCGTCGCCTTCGTCGGGCCAACCGGCGCCGGCAAGACCACGGTGATCAATCTCCTGCATCGGTTCTACGATCCAGTCGAAGGACGCCTCACCATCGATGGTCGTGACCTGCGGGACGTAACCCTCGACAGTTGGTATCGACAAATTGCACTGGTGCCACAAGAGACGGTCTTGTTCGGAGGCACCATCCTCGACAACATTCGCTACGGGAATAGAGACGCGAATGAAGCCACCATCATAGAAGCCAGCAAAGCGGCTCACGCCGACGACTTCATCACGAACTTGCCGGATGGATACCTCACCGTGGTGGGGGAAAAGGGAGTCAACCTGTCAGGCGGGCAACGTCAACGAATCGCGATCGCTCGAGCCATCTTGAAGAATCCTCGCATCCTCCTACTTGATGAGGCCACCTCATCGCTGGACACCGAATCGGAGCGGTTGGTGCAGGAAGCCCTCCGGCGCCTCATGGAAGGCCGCACGACCTTCGTCGTCGCTCACCGGTTGTCGACCATCCAACGTGCCGACCGAATTCTGGTTCTGGACAAGGGGCAGCTGGTGGAAGAAGGCACGCACGCGCAATTGATGGAACGCAACGGACTCTATCACTACCTCTATACCATCCGACTCAACGATCCAACTGCCTGAACGGTCGCTGCAGCTCCATCCCTACCGACAGACCGGTAGCACTCGTGACACACCAGGGTTAGACCACCTCGCACGTCCCCGACAGAATTTTGAAGCACGGTATAATCACCGTGTCATGGACCTCTTTCACAACTACTGTAAGGTTTTTCTTCTACTGATCTGCTCGTCATGGCCGACCATTCACTTCTGCCGTGTAAACTTTACCTCCCTGTAACACCCCCCTAACTTCGACGCAACAGCGCGTTGGTAACCTAGAGTCACTACAACAATACTAATGGAGGATCAGATGGTAACAGTCGGCAACTTGATGCAAACAGAGCCAGTAACGGTAGAGGTTGGGACATCGGTCGTGGAGGCCGCCAAGCTCATGAGAGCCTGCAACGTCGAAAGTGTCCTCGTGACCGACCAAACACGGGTCATCGGAATCGTGACGGAATCGGACGTCGTTAAAAAATTCGTAGGGGCAGAGAAAACTCCCTACTTCGTACCGGTTGAGGACATCATGAGCAGTCCGGTGCCCGGCATCGAAGAACGGCGCCCGTTGACGGAAGCTGCCGACCTCATGGACAAGCATCGCACGCTGCATCTCGGAGTGACGAAAGGAGGTGCGTTCATCGGGCTGGTATCGGTTCGAGACTTTCTTCGACCGGTGTCCATCGATGAGTTCTAGGCCCTCTGCGCTCTGTGAATCTGCCTACCAGGCTAGGTAACCCGCCCCCTTTCTTTCTTCCATCCCTCCCAAGTAGATCGCTCCCTCTTCTTCGAAAAGAGGCGTCTCACCGCCCTTTCCCGCTCATCATGTTCCGCCGTAATCCCGTGACAGGCTATCAATACAGTCTCTCACCATCATTTCCGCATCGCATTGCACGAGCCTGCCGCCGCGTGACCATGCAGTTCACACATGCTTTACTTGTTCGTGATCCCGCCGGAATGAGCATCCGATATTGCCAGCTTGCTTAAGAGCAGAAAGGAGAACAGGATGGAAGCTATGTCGATACGTGACGCCACTCGTCAGATTGGCAGTGAGTCGCCCTGGCGGCGGCTCTCTCGGAAATTCTCGTGATACTCAGCGTTACTCGGTGATGGCGGTTCGATGGAGTCCAACACTGGAACCACGGCCATCCCAGACGGGACCTGTTGATCTCTAGCATAGAAGGAGGTGCGCTATGACTCAATCACCGGCGACAACACTCCTAGCCATCGTGCGGGAGCGACAACGAATTCCACTTGAAGAGCTCCTAGCCTGCTGTCCCGAGCTCACCTGGAATCAGGCCTTCTCACTCGTGGATGACCTCAGCCGTCACGCATTGATTGGCCTGTATCGACATGGCGCTGACTACGAAGTACGAGCGCTCCCGTAATTAGCCGAGCGACCAGCTCAGCCCTTGCAGCAAGCTCTTTGTCTCGGTCGAGCTCGGCCAGCTCTCACTTTGGCAGAGGCGCATCTTGAACGTGCAAGCAAAGCTTCACGTTGAACGAGAAACAGTATCCGATCCCTTATAGGCAGTGGATCGCGCTCAGTTATTGCACATCGGGCCTGAGATCGAGGATAAACCCGTTTCGGTTGAGCATCTCGACATTGGGAAGACTATGAGCATCCAGAACGGCGTCCTCGGCAATAATCTGGTTCTGGTACAGTAACCAGGCAACCAGCGCGTAGATTTCATCCGGTTTCAACGACTGAGGTGCAGTCAACGGCATCGCCCGACGAAGATAGTCGTACAGCGTCGTGGCATAGGGCCAATAGCTCCCGATGGTCTTGAGCGGCTTGGCCGTCTGCAAACTGCCCTGCCCGCCGACCAGCACATCGCTGGGACCCTCCTTTCCCGTAGCCCCATGACACACGGCACATTTCATCGCATAGAGTTGGGCGCCCTGTTTCACCGTACCCTGTCCTGACGGCAATCCCTGCCCATCCGGTGAGACATCGATATTCCACATTGCCATATCACTCTCCGACGCAGGATGGCCCAAGCCAAATAGTCCGTTGTCCATCTCAGCAGACCATCCCACCCGGAAAATTGACACGACGAGCATCACCAAGCCAGCAGAAATAACCCATAGACCATTACGCATAGACGTTTCTCACAAAGCCATCTCGTCCGATCTTCCAGCTCTGAATTCCGTTGTAATGGTAGATCGAGTGAACGCCACGTACTTTGATAAGCGCATCACGGGTCGGCTGCTGGTATCCGGTTTCATCGAGACAGCGACTCTGGATGACGGTCTCCTGGCCATCCCATTTCCATGGAAACCGAAAGCGCACATGACATTTGGGCAGCACCGGTTCTTGCAGCTGCGCCGGTCGCCATGTCAGACCGGCATCCACCGATATCTCGACGATTGTGATGCGGCCCCGTCCGCTCCACGCAAGCCCTTGTATTTCGTGAAAACCTGGGCGGAGCTGCTGCTGCCCGGAAGGTGTTGTGATAACCGATTTGGCCTCCATGACGAGGCTGAACTGATAGGCTTTCCCGTCAGGAAGCAGATCCGTATATTTCGCCGTCTCCCACCTGGTCATGAACGGCGCCGATCCCAGCTTCAATCGTCTCAGCCATTTCACGTTGATGTTGCCTTCGAATCCAGGCAAGAGCAACCGAAGCGGATACCCCTGTTCAGGCCGTAGGGCTTCACCATTTTGGCCATAACACACCATCGCGTCGTTTAGCACCTCATCGGTGAGCGGCACACTGCGAGCCAAGGCAGCCGCATCACTTCCTTCCGCCAACATCCAGGTAGCTTCCCGCCGTACCTGAACGGCATCCAGCAAGGTGGATAGTTTGACACCAGTCCATTCGCTTGTGCTCGTCAGGCCATGGAGACTCTGCGCGGTGGCGTCTCGCGCGTCGCCCCATGCGTCTCGGCTGTTCCCGGAGCACTCCACGAACGTGATACGCGATGCCGACGGCAACCGCTTCAACTCCTGAATCGTAAAGAACAGGGGATGATTCACCAACCCGTGGATGAGCAAGCGATGGCGGGTTGGATCGATTATTGGTACGCCGTTATGGTGTCGCTCGAAGTGAAGCGCCGACGGGGTGAGAATCCCCGGAAGGTCTTGAAGCGGAGTGGTCGAAGAGGTCGTTGCGACGAGTCGCGTCTGTTTTTCAAAAGGCGATCGCTCGCCATAGGAGCGCGGTGGAGCACCGGGCACGCGCATCGGGTCATTCGCGTCAACTAGCTCTTCGGCTTGAGCCTCGAGCAGCGTCGCCGATGCGCTCATCGCCAACAGTGAGACTCCTCCGGCAAGGAATTGGCGACGGTTGAGTATGGGCATATTCTGCACTCGATGTGAGTGTTCTTGATTATTCTGTGGGCTTTCGCTCATCGAACAGGCCTCCATGGGATATGGCTCGAGACGAGCAGGACGATTTTACGCCCATTCCTGAGCTGCGCCAACGGTCAATCTCACGATCACCGGAACCCTCTTTGCAGGACCAGCTGTTACAACTGCACGACCACTTTGCCGATGTTGCTATGCTGTTCCAGCATTGTGTGGCCGGCACGAAGATTCTCGACGGTCAGGCCGTTCAACACTCGATTCGCCGTGGTGCGCATCCTCCCGGATTCGATCAAGTCCTTTACCTCATTCAAAATTTTTCCCTGGGACTCCATGCGATAATCGAACATCGACTTGGTAAACATCAATTCCCAATGGATGCTCGCAGCTTTTCGTTTGAAGATGGAGATATCCAGTCCATCGGCATCGTCAATGAGCCCGATCTCGCCGAACGGCGAGATGATCTCGGCCATGTTGGCCCAATGCTGACCCGAATGGGTCGTACTGAAGATACAATCGACGAACGGGATACCTAATGCCCGAATGTCCGAGACGAAGTTCTGATGTGACACGACATGATCGGCACCGAGACTCATCACCCACTGTTTGCTCTCAGGTCTGGAAGCTGTGGCGATCACGGTCATGGAAGTTTTGAGTGTGAGATATTGAACGGCTTGCGACCCGACTCCTCCGGAGCCGCCGATGATGAGCATCGTCTGCCGATCAGAACCAATGAGATGCATCTTTTCAAAGAGCATTTCATAGGCAGTCAGACTGGTCAGCGGAAGAGCTGCGGCTTCGGTAAACGAGAGATTCTTTGGTTTCAACGCAACCAATCGCTCATCAACCAGCTGTCGCGTGGCATACGATCCTGCCCGGTTGAGATCTCCACTGTAGAAGACTTCGTCACCGACCTTGAAGTGCGTCGCTTCGTTGCCGCAGGCTCGTACAATTCCTGCAGCATCCCATCCCAAAATAACAGGCTGCCCGTCTGAGCTGGATCGGCGCGAGCGGATCTTGTAATCGATAGGATTCAACCCAATGGCCTGCATCTCAATCAAAAGGTCGCGGCCGGTTGGAGTCGGGTCCGGCAGTTCCATTTGTTGAAGAGTAAAGTGTTCCAACGAATGAGCCTTTGTATAGCCAAGTACGTTCATGCATCCCTCCCTCTTACATAGGTACAGATACGACGAAGAGTTGTGGAAGGCAAGAACACAGATTTCATGAAAACCTGTACAGGCTCAGCCATGTTGAACGTGTTCGAGAAACCCTACTGACCGGTCGTACGGAATGTCTCCCGAGTCAGGCTGGCGGCAGAACCAGGTACCATACGAAACCATAGACCTCAAGGAGATGCCGCGCCATGACCGCAACTGCCTTGGGCACAGTGCGGGCAGCATTGGATGGCCTCACCATGTTTCTTTGCTTTCAGCAACCTTGAATGAGGAGATCTACTTGAGTCTCAGGGAATCTTTGTATACAGTCATCTCGGCAATTCAAGGACCACTCGTCGACGTCGGGCGCGACAGACTCTCGATACTTTCTTTGTTCACGTGGAAGCACGGGTGCTTGCCGCCTGTATAGGAGGCCGTCGAAATGATGAGACACGTTTGGGTTTTGATAGCGCTGTACGTACTCGCACCATATTCTCTGTTCGCCCAAGACGAGCAGTACCGATCCTTTGAAGTGTCTTCCGCCGACACATTCGTTCTAACCGCGGACCCCCGCCTCGAACTAGGGCCCGAAGGCACTATTGAGCTTTGGGTTTCGGCGAGTGCCGAGCAGCCGACAGAAAATGCCGGAGCGCAGGGAAAAGAACTCTGCATTCTGCAATCCGGCGATCACGATTCAGGCATCGGATTTCGTATCGCGATTCTCCCGAACGGCGCGGGGATAGCCATCTACCGAGACGACATGTCCAGCGGAGTATCCTCCAGCTTCCCAATTCTCGGCAAGGGTGAGATACATGTTGCTTTCGTCACGGCAGGCACAGGAACAGTTATTCTTGTGAATGGTTCGGCAGGCGGCAGTGATTCACTGGGAGTTCCCTCCGACATCGGCACATTTCAGTATCTGCTGCCGGTTCCCAGCGGCCGCAGCCTGCACTTCGGGTGCGACGGCTCGCACCCAACAGCGCATGTGTGGTTGCGCACAGTGCGGTTGTGGAATCGTGCACTCTCCCAGGACGAACTCAAGTGGGCGAGCACTTTTTCAGGATACCCAGACGGCCGACCGGAGGTTACGCAACACCTCGCTGCCTACTCGTTGTTTACCGACCAGCGCACTGAAGTTCGCTTTACGAGCCCCCGAATTCAATTCACGGATTTTGCAGGTTCGGACGGCGACCCATTCTTTCTACGCCGCCCTCCCACACAGCAGCTTGCAGCCATCTATGTACCAAATGTGCTTTCCGGTACCACCCACAGACTGGCGGATATGCAGTTGGAATTTGACGACACAACGCGCAGGCTGGAATTAACCGGCGATGCCACGCACGCTCACACAATGCCCACTGTGGTGGCGGCGAAGCCGACCTCGGTCAATTGGATTTCAGCGGCTTTTCTGCGCGATTTGCTGGAACCGCAAGAAACTCGACGTGATGATCCGAGGACGCTGGCGATGTACCAGGCGGCCTTCAAAACAGCGCGTACAACGGCTCGTCATCGCCTCCTGGGCTTCTCAGACGACCAGAACGGTGTAGCATTTCCCGACAAACACACCACATTGCGTTTTTCAATCAACCTAGGTGACCGTTTCCGGAGGCTGACCGGTCTGAGCGACGGAGCGTACATTACCCGTCTACGCATCGATAGCACGGAGGCCGGGGGGAATCTGCGCTCCGGGCCAGCCGTACTCCAAGGCCCTGTGACCGTCGGCACAGTCACCTCTTCATTCTCACTGGTGCTTCCCCCAGGAGCTCAATTCGAAGGCCTCGCCGGTCGCACGAAGGAAGGCCATTTGAGCGCACTCGCCCTCGCCTATTCTTATCCAGACGGGTCCGATAGTGGTCCAATTTCTGCCGATTCTCTGCGGTCTCTGTGGATCGATCGAGACGACAAGCAACCCACCCGCGACACCGATACCACTCCTGACGCCACGGGCGCCCCCAGACTGCTTCGTGGGGATTACTCCAATCAGCGCGGCTACCGCATTCAGATCGATCCGCTAAAAGACAACATGACGATCACGGTCACCGAGCCCTCGACCAGTACCGTCGCACCGGAAACATTCACATTCGGCCATCCCGCCGGGTCGAACCGCTGGGTCGTCAACAACGCCCAGGGGCAACGCGAACTGATCGTCGGAAAAGATACCATTCACTGGATCGGCGCTGATTCTCTATATGAGCGGACGCTGATTCCAGCACCGCCTTACGAGGCACCCGGTCCGGATAAGCTCCCCTGGGGCGCGACCTTCAGTTTGGGGCACCGTCCACCATTGGTCGAGGCCAATTTCAAGGGCTACTTCCCCTACGCCATGCGCGCGCGCGACTTTCAAGCGACGACCGGCGTCGACAAAATGGTCTTTGCCATGCCTGCTGAGACAAGCCTGGGTTACAGCACGACGGGCTCCCAAATCATTGTGCCGCATGGTCTGTACTTCCGTCTGGATAATAAGGGAGTCGAACAAAACAACACATTTGTATACAAGACCACCGAAGACCGGCAATTTGGATGGAACGTGAACCTGGGAGCGAAGGTGGGCATTCCTGGGATTTTTTCCTTTAGCGAAGATTTCGATTACCAGACCAGCCAGGAGCAAATGAGCGCGTCAGAAAGTGCCAGCACCCTTACACGATCCATCGGCACCCACTATGCGCTGGTGATGGACTTGGCCCGCATGAAGCTGGATCCGGAGTTTGAAGAACGGATCTTCGAAATGCGCGACCGCTATCTGATCAACCTGCCGCGCGACTGGAAAGCGTTTTTCATGACCTTCGGCACCCATTATCCCTATGCGGTGACCTACGGAGGCGTAGCCTGGATGGAGAGCTATACCGACAAGATGGACATAAACACGAAGAACTCGGAAGCGATGAACGTAAAGGTGGCGGCCGAGGGAACATTCGAGAAAATATTCAATATTGGTGTCAAGCTCGGTGGCGGCTACAATGCCACCACATCGGAAGATGGCGGCACTGAATCGACCGTTACCATCTTCGGCACGAACGGCGGAAGTTTTTCGCGAGGAGGCGGCTGGTCGCTCACCCGTGGTGAGGAAGTGCCGATTCTTCTCGACCTACGCCCGATTCATCAGTTGTTTAGTCCGGCCTTTTTCCTCGACCCCCTGGTGTGGGGTGCGCTGCGCCATGAAGCGGTTGAGGCCTATAACAAGCTCGTTCGCGAATTAGCCCAGGATACAGTCAACAATCATCAATGGGACTCCCTGCGCATGGACCCGCAAGCGTGGAAACCGGAGAACTGAATTATGCGAATCCACAGAGTACGCGTGAGGTTTCTTGCAATAACCACGACCTTGCTGGTGTTCTTCGCATGCGCGTCGGCTGCTCAGGCTGACCTATTAAGCGACATAGGCAAGCAGCATCATGCCCTGGTTGAAAAAAAGCTTGGTATTTCGAAAGCCCTCGTGACCGGCATGAATGAGCGTTTCAAGGAGGCGCTGAATATTTATCTGAATGAACGCACACCCACGAATCCTACACAGCGCGACGCATTCTTAAATAACGTGAGCAACATGCTCATCTCGCTGTCAAAGAAGCAACTGCAGGAGCTAGGCGAGCATGTCGAAAAACCCAAGAACAAACCCGCGAGCGAGAACTCGGCTCAGTTCAATCAATACTTAGACGCCGTGGCGTACTACACAGTCGCTGCAGACGACGTGATTGTTCGCCTTAGCGACAATACGCCGCCGTCTTGGTCTCGTCGCCCAGACAATACGCCACGCAAGGCTAAAATTCCTGTGGACTGGTCTGCGGTACGAAAGGGCTTCGATGCCCACAGATTGCACACCGACATCGCGTTTGGCAGCCTCACCAGTCCACAGAACCTTGCTACGGCAGATGCCAGCGATTGGATCACAGTCCTTCGGGAACGGATGGTGCGGCTCTATAGCAACGACCCAGCGGTTGACTTCGCCAAGAATCTGAAATTTGTCGCTGATGTCGCCAGGGTCTACTACCTGATGGTCGGCAGGAATTCAAACGGCAACACGGGCCTAAAACTGAGGGGCATCAACCTGTTAGCTCCACTGGCGAACCAGTTAAATGATACGATCCCCAAAGACGCCGTCGCAGCTGATGCCGAACTCGATACGACGCTTTCTATGACCGAGCAAGCGTTCGGTTTTCGTCAGGGAGATCTCATGCCAACAGGAATACTCAGCGCCCAGGAATTCTTTCAGATCATATCGGCAGGCTACCTGCCCAATGATGTGGGGGCAGAGGTTGCCCATGGCTCGCTCACTCATCGATTGCAATGGAATATGATCATGGAAGACTTTCGCCAGGCCCCCGACCAATCCTGGCACTACACACCGCTTGACCTGTTCACACGAATCGGACAGTTTGATTTGAGGCGCGACGAGATTAATCGGATACAACGGTTCGCGTTCGAGCGCTTGCCGGCAATATGGGCGCAACTATTTGACGAACAGGGCGAGCGGGTCGATGATGACGCAGTCTTCACGCGGCCCGACTCCATGCTAAACATCTTAAAAAATAGTCCGAGTCTGACGCGGATCTTTGAGCGGGTCAACCTCATGCGGAAGGAAAGGATCAACGAAGGCATTGAACTTCTGAAAGCAGTACAAGACCAACATACTGATTGGACCAAACGCGATTGGACACCTAAGAGCCTATCTGACGTGCGTAAGCGCATTGATGACAATGTGGCTCTCGTGACGGTTGCAGATGAACTCTACCAAGAGCGCTATTTCTATCGTGCACGAACTGGTGGGACTTACAAAGTGGTACCGAATCCTAATGGAAGCGCCTCGAATCTACTCATTCGAAAAGATTTCACCTACAGTCCCGATTCTGACACTAGGATAATCAAAGCCCTGAGGTCACACTACCAGGCAAAGCTTGCACCATCGGCGACTACCGCTAGCACCAGCGACGATCGTGTCCGATTTCGGGATCGTGACCAGGCCGCAAGTACCACCACCTCATCTGCTGGAAATAATTGGGAGCACGCTTTGCGGCATGGCAGGATCGGTTCGCTCAACCCTCAAGAAGAGAAAGCTTTCTCAGAAGCTCGGAAGGGGACAAAGGAGGAAAACCGAGCGGCAAGCACATCGGCGTCTGCATCCGCAACAGAAGGACGCCAGACTACAGAATCGCAGGAATCAACTCGCCGGAACGAGAGTGCCGCACATTCTGACATACATAGTACCCATTTCCCAGCTGTTTCAACCGATTCTCTTGAGCAAGACTCTCGGCGTCCAGAGAGCATCACGACCGTTTCCGGTCGTACGAGGGGGAGCCCCCTCGCAGGGTCCGGCAGTCGGGAACGCGTCCCTCAGGTAGACGCGCCCTAGAGGGGCAATAGGTCTGGAGGAGTGAATTACGTTTCACACTTGGGAAATGGGTGGCCTCAGAAAAGAAACACGAACCATTGGGTGGATCTCTGAAACCCAGTGGCACGAGAAGCAAGCCTTCTTTCAGGATCGCCTTACGCTCCCGTACGTGACTCTCGCTTTTGTATGGTGAAAGGCTGCCTACGGCTGGAAGTTTATGACCAGGTTAGAATGAGCCGCGCTTACTTCACTTTGGAGAACTCGGCAGGGATACGGAGCTCTTTGCCGTCTTGGAGATTGACGACAAAGACTGATGATGCAGTGGGATCAAACTGCTCATAGGCAAAGAGGGCCGTAAAGCGGGACCGGTAGGCTGGTCCGTTCGTTTCGTTCTTTCGGCCACGTTCGGCTTTACCGATATCGATGGCTTTGATCCGCTTCGACCCTTGCTGCAACTCGATCAGCGCACCTTCGGCAAAGTATTCATCATCGCCGCAGAGTTGCACCTCGATCTCCATATTCGGCATGTCCATCACTTTCTTGATGAACTCTTCCGGCATGCGAATGTCCGTTTTACGCTTCTTCGACTCCGCTGCCTCCTGGCGGCCGAATGCTTCAAGCCGGTACCGCTTCGTACGGAGGACGGCGCTTGCCCCGCAAGGATCCGATTCTGGGTCGGCCCCGACGCGAGTCGCAAGCGACGCTTGCTGCAGAACGATTTTCACCTCATCTTGAGAGTTTGCCTTTTCCATCGGGATGCGCCCGGTTTCAAGCGCGTTGTGGGCGTCTTCTGAAGACAAGCTCACGTCGATCGCCCAGGCAAATTGCCCCCCCAATGCCAGAGTTCCGACCAGTCCAACTGCCAGTCTGATGTGACCGCCCAACGTCATAGGTCCTCTTGAATCGCCTCACTCGGATGACTGAAGCGTATTGTAGGGAAACCGTCCTGTCTTTGCAATCACACGGCGAAGCGACTCCAGTTCGCATAAGGTTTGCGGTGATACAACTCCTCAAGATCGACCCGAATGGGACATCCGACCGACTGTAGCAAGCCGGCGACAAGCTTCAGCGGCAACCCAACCACGGTGGTGTAGTCACCGTCGATCCGCTCAATCAGTTCTCCTCCAAGCCCCTGAATCGCATAGGAACCAGCCTTGCCGAGCGACTCCCCTGAAGCAAGATACTGGTCATAGATGTCCCCCTCCTTTGCTTTCATCTGAACCTGTGTCGTTGCAAGCCCTTCCACCTCGACACCTCGTTCACGGCAGCACAATGCAACGGCGGTATGTACGAAGTGGGATCGACCCGCTAGGGCACTCAGCATGACCTGAGCCTCATCACGGTCTCGTGGCTTTCCCAATGTGCGGCCGGCCAGATCAATCACGGTATCGCTACCCAGCACGTAGGCCTGAGGGTGGACCTTTGCCACAGATCGCGCTTTTTCGAGGGCAAACTGCTTGACCTGCGCAAGGGGTGAGAGCCCGACTGTGAGTTGCTCACGAAACTCAGACGGACACACCTCAAAAGACAGACTCAGGAGAGTCAGGAGTTCCGTCCGACGAGGCGACTGCGAGGCCAGGATCAGCTGCATCGTGAGGTGAGGAGATCCGTTTCATCGGCCAATTCAGCATTTCGCGGGGAATCGCCCATCTGCAGGAGAGTGCGCTGGAAATCTGAGAGGACGAGGGTCAGCTCTTCGACGGAGGACACTTGTACCATTCGCGCGCGGAGCGCAGCGGCGTGGGGGAAGCCTTTACAGTACCACCCCAAATGTTTCCGCATTCGGTAGAACTGTCGCTCGCCGAAGAGAGCCTGAAACCGACGAGCATGGTCGAGCAACACCGCGAAGCGTTCTTCGAGCAAAATGGTCTCGACGAGACTTGTACGACCTTCTGTCGCCTCCATTTCTTGAGCCCGTGCGCGGAACCGTTCCTTGGCACGAAAGATCCATGGCGCGCCAAGAGTCCCCCGTCCAATCAATACACCATCGACGCCGGTCTCGCGCACTCGCACGGCTGCGTCTTCGAGATGTTGAATGTCGCCGTTCCCCAAGAGCAACGTTCCGGTCCCTTTCACCAACGCAGCCGCCCGCGCGATGGCAGACCAGTCTGCCGAGCCTTTATACATTTGCCTGAGCGTTCGGCCATGAAGCGAAATCACCGTCGGCTTTTCCAACAAGAGCTGCTCGAGCCAGGATTCCACCGTTACATCTTCGTACCCAAGACGGGTTTTCACTGAAAGGGGGATCTGCCGTCGAGGCACCGGACTCGTGATGCCTCGCTGTTGATTCATTCGTTCAAACGCGACAATACGTGAAGACTTGAAGCCCGCCTGTTCCAGCGTCTGTCCGCTTGACCAATCCTCGATTCCACGGCGGGCCGCCTGCATGATGGAACGGGCGAGCTCAGGGGTCCGAATGAGACCAGCACCAGACCCTGAATTCGCGACACTTTTCGACGGACACCCCATGTTGATATCCAGTCCGTCGAACCCAAGCTCGCACACAGCCTGTGCGGCAAGATAGAACAGTTCTGGATCCTTCCCATACAGCTGAGCCGTGACAGGGCGTTCAATATCGCTGTAGAGAAGTGTCTCCAAGCGGACCTCAGGCCCACGGCAGACATCATGCACGTGCGTAAACTCCGTAAACGTGACATCCGGCCTTCCGTGACCAGCGATGACGGACCGGAAACAAGCATCGGTCACCCCGTCCATCGGAGACAGTCCGATAATCGGTCGAGGAAGATGTTGCCAGAAATTCATATCAGCTCAGTTGCGGCGTCTGGCTCGGCTCGTTCGCAAGACGATACGCATGACGCAGCCCATCTGCCTCTTCCGCAGCCAGCTCCCCCACGTCAGGAGCGATCTCACGAACAAATGCGACGAACCGATCCACTTTCAGCAAAAAGAAATCATAGAGATCAGTGAGCGATTGAGGGTCGCGGAACCAGAATGTCACAAATCCCTCCAGCGCAATCCCTCGTGCGCGAAGCCGACGGCACGACTCCACGAACATATCCTCAAGCTCACCACTCCAGTGGAGGATTTCGTACGGAAGATAGCGCGTGTAATAGAGAGCCAACTCGTGGGCGCACCCAGAATCCTGGTTCCATTCCGGTCCCCTTGGCTCGGCCTTGCCCAACAAGACATGCACATAGCGCTTATAGGCTTCTTCCATCGATTCCCTCGTCGATACTGATGTGGCTGGCTCCAGCACCGCCTTCGCTTCACGAATAGGGGCCGTCTTCTCGCTGTCCCTGTTACCTCGGAATACCGATGCATAACGCCGAGAGAACGCGGCAAATTCGTCCACGATCATGTCCACTGGTTTTGTGTCCACTTCCAAGGCCAACCCCTTGAGGTTGGCAAGCTGTGAATGACACAGGATCTGATCGAGCATCTCGAACAAGACCGCCGGAATGGGAGCCGCATGGGCATCTGTCCAGGCCGGCAATGCGAGAGCATCGGCGCGTGGGGCCGGAAGCGCTCGGATTGATTCGTGGAGATCGAGCCCTGCAACGTGAATCTCGACAACCCGATTCACCGGAAATGCATGGAGAAATGCTTCGACGAACTGAGGAAGCGACATCGTACGATATGCTCCGGTATAGCGATACACCGTCCACAGATGTCCCACATCAAGGACGAGCCCACAGGGCGACCGGTCACAAATCATGCGAAAAAATGTCGGGATGGATACCGTTCCCGCAACAAAGTAGGTGAGCGGCGGCATTTCCAGCAAAACCAATGGCTGGCTCCCATTCTGCAAACAACCTTGTCGATCAAGCCGGTGTTGAACCTCAGTGGTATTGTCAGCTACGACCTCCGCACTCCATCGTGTATAGAGCGGCGGCAAATAGGTCCCGTAGCAATGCCCCGCAAAGAACTTCGCGGCGCATTCATGAGTGAGCCACGCGCTCTGCAGGGCATGGAGGTGGTCGCCCGCTTCATGCACGGCTTGTTGAAACAAGCTGGACTCAGTCACCCCGGGTTGTGTAATCCACAAGCCCTCGCCATGATACGTCAATCGTGCATCGTCGACGTCGCTCCTCGTCGACGCCAAAGCCTGTGTCGTATTCCGAAAGATTTCGAAGTACGCCGACGGTACTTGACGTTCACATAGCTTTCGCCGCAAGCTAGGCAAATCAGGGGAGTGAATGTCGACGGACAACCCCAACCCATGCACCGGAATCGCCTCAACCCGACGAAGAAATTCTCGATGAACAGACTCTCCGCAGTCCATTTTTGGCTCTTCCAACAAGACGACACTTCGTGCGTAGTGTATGCCGGAAAACCATTGAATGACAAGGCATTCCGCCCATCATGGGCTCAGAAAACCTTCTGCTATACTTGGCATACATTGCGGCGGCCAGGCGATCGGATTCGCGAGAAGAGAGGACCTGGCTGAGCGATGCTGAAGAAGGATATTCAACAGCTGAAAGGGGAGGATCCGCAGACTATCCTGGTTGGACATATGATGACACCCGGTGTAGTCCAGATTCCCGGAGATGTATCGGTTACTGAAGCAGCCTCACTGCTAGAACGTGAGCGGATGCCCTGCCTTTTGGTCAAAGATACTGAATGGCGCTTCGGACTCATGACTCCGACCGACATCGTCAAGAAGGTCGTGGCTCAGGGGCTTGAGCCAGACGATGTCGAAGTACGGACCATCATGACACGCCCGGTCCAATTCATTGAATATGATCGAGCGATTGAAGAGGCCTCCACCCTCATGATGTCCTCGGGAACCCCGATCCTCATCGTCACGAAGGAACATCAACCGGTCGGTGTCTTGACCGCGCGAGATCTTGTGCTGTCACCCAAGCGATGTGCGGCCAATATTTCGGCAACCATCAGTCTGATGGAAGGAGAGGGCGCGGGAGCATCCCATCAGAGCACTATCACCCAACTAAGTCATGCCGGTGCATCGCTGGTCTCTCCCGCGTTTTTGTTACCTGGAGCCCGGGTGATTTTAGGCTTCTCTCTTTCCGAAACGATGAGCCCTCTTACCATCAGAGGGACGGTGTTGAATAACCCCGGCCTTGAAGCCATATCGGGTGTCACCCGACCCATCTTGTCGGCACCGCCGGCCGTTGAAGTCCAGTTTCTTGACCTTTCTCCTGCAGATCAGTCTCGAATCAAGGCTTGGGTGCTCGGACGCCTTCCTCCGTCGATCAGTCCATCATAAGCTGGTCTTGTTTGCATCAATCTTTGACTAAGATCCAATCCGTTGGTAAGATTTCTCACTCATCGCTTATAAGGACACCCATACCAATGGCCGGCAAGTCTGCATCGCTCCGATCCCGCCCCGCCGTATCGCGAGAAGACCTCCTCCATCAGATTAGGCTGCTTCTCGACAGCCCGGAAGACGACCTTCACGCGGCACTCATGCGCGAGCTCTTGACGGGACTATTAAAACTACATGAGGCACAGTTGGATCTGCTGGATGTCAAGATCGTCAACCGCGCGGTCAAAGAACTCCGTCATGCCTTCGGAGTATTCCATGGGTATCGCAATCGAAAAAAAGTGAGTATTTTCGGTTCAGCACGAACTCCCTCCGACGATCCCAATTATCAGCTGGCCTATCGATTCTCTCAGGCCATTGTGCGGGAAGGATTCATGGTCATTACGGGCGGTGCCGATGGCATCATGCGCGCTGCACAAGAGGGGGCAGGACGCGAGCACAGCTTCGGCGTCAACATCATGTTGCCGTTCGAACAGGGGCCGAACTCCACCATCGCCGATGACCCGAAGTTGATCACCTTCAAATATTTTTTCACCCGCAAGTTGATGTTCCAAAAAGAAGCCAACGCCATCGCGCTGTTCCCCGGAGGGTTCGGCACACATGACGAGGGATTTGAGATCCTCACTCTCGCCCAGACCGGAAAAAGCGATCCGCAACCGATCGTCTGCCTTCAGGCCCCCGGCTGTGACTATTGGGACGATTGGGCGGCCTTTATCACCAAGCAACTCTTGCGTCGCAAATTGATCAACGAAGAGGACCTCGCGCTCTTCACGATCGTGACCTCCGCCGACGAGGCAGTAAGCCACATTCTCCGCTTCTACCGGCGCTATCATTCCATGCGGTTCGTAGGCAAGCAGTTGGCCATGCGACTCAAACAGCCCATCTCTGCGGAACAACTCGAACTGATTCGAGAGCGCTTTTCCGATCTCCTCTCCGACGGCAGCTTTGACCAGAGCGGCCCTCTGCAAGAAGAACTTGATGAGCCCGCCATACGGGAGCTCCCCCGGATCGTGTTCAACTTCAATCGGCGCAGCGCCGGCCGACTCCGCCAACTGATCCGCCATCTCAACGACTTGTAAGACCCGCCGATTCCATGTACAGTTGTCTGATCACGTGACTCTAGAGCTATCCCCTCCCAAGTCTATGGTTCCCCTATCGACGGCTCCACCATTCCACGGTCCCCCTGACGTCGTCCTGTATCATGCGGACTGTTTCGACGGGTTTGGAGCCGCCTGGGCGCTCTGGAAGAAATTTCCGACCGCCAGATTTTCTCCCGTGAAACACGGCCAGCCTCCGCCTCACGACCTCACGGATCGCCGGGTGCTGATTGTCGACTTTAGCTATGCACGCCCGATCCTGGAGGCGATGGCCGCCGACACCAAAGAACTACTGATCCTGGACCACCATATCACCGCCGAACGAACCTTAGCTGGCTTTCCCCATGCCTACTTTGATCAGACCAAGTCCGGAGCCGTCCTGAGTTGGGAGTGGGCTCATCGAACGACTGCGCCTTGGCTGCTGCAGTACGTGCAAGACAAGGACTTGTGGACCTGGGCATTACCTAACAGTCGTGAAATCAGCGCAGCATTGGCATCCTACCCATTCGACTTCAACTTGTGGGACAGATTTTCACAATCGGCACTTGAGCAGGAAGGTCGGGCCATTCTTCGCTATGAACAAGAACTGGTTGGAAAACTGGCTGCACAGGCGGTGATGGTCGACTTCCAGGGAGAAGTTGTTCCGTCCGTCCAGAGTGCGATCCTTACGAGCCAGATCGGCGAGCGGCTTTCTCCAGAACATCCGTTTTGCGTCATTTGGCACGATCGGGATGGCCGTCGCTATTTCAGTATGCGTTCTCGATCAGATGGGACGGATGTGGGCGCGATTGCTGCCTCATTCGGCGGCGGAGGCCATACCCATGCCGCCGGGTTTTCGGTTCCGTTAGGCCACGATGGATCCCTCCCAAGTAACGCTCAATTGCCTCGCTTAGCGACCAATCGACACCAACACCTGTAACTTTGAAGAGTTGTGATCCCACTCCATGACGATAATCCGACCAGACTGACGCCTTTCGTGACAATGGCGTTCATCGCCATGTGTTTCGTCGTGTTTCTCTATCAGAGTCGTCTGTCAGAGGGACCTGCTCAGCTCTTCGCCGTTCAGTACGGTGCCATTCCATCCGTGATCTTCGGCTACGCAACCCTTCCGGAGGAAGCTGCCGTTGCATTCCCCGCTGTATTCACACTGGTGACCAGCATGTTCCTGCATGGAGGCTGGATGCATCTGCTGGGGAATATGCTCTATCTGTGGATTTTCGGAAACAACGTCGAAGACGCCATGGGTCATGCCAAGTTCGTCGTCTTTTATCTCTTATCCGGTATCCTGGCGGCGCTCAGCCATGCGCTCACCGATCCTTCCTCCGAAATTCCAATGGTCGGAGCCAGCGGCGCCATCTCTGCGGTCCTAGGCGCATACCTCTTGCTCTATCCGCGGGCTCGTGTGTTGGTGATGCTCCCGGCAATAGGAATGACCAGGGTACCGGCAGGCGTCGTCCTCGGAATGTGGTTTGTGACTCAACTCATTAGCGGAGGCATGAGTACAGGGTCCACAGGCGGTGGTGTCGCCTTCTTCGCTCATATCGGCGGATTCCTTGCGGGGATGGTGTTAATCGGAGTATTCAAGCGGAAGGACGTACCGTTTTTTGCCCCTGGCCAGTCAAGCTGGGACCGATAACCAGACAATCCCGACGGAGAATGTTTGCCTGCATCCAACATTTCTCTGACTTTCCCGATCACCCAAGTTTGGTAGTACGGCTGCTATAGAATAAACCGCTGATCGATTCGGCATTAGACCTCTTGCATAACCTCACGACATCAAATCCTTATTGTAGGCTGCCGCGATCAGTGTGAACCGGAGGCCGAAGCGGTTTCGGTATCGGTCAGAAACGATCTTGAAGCGCTTGATGCAGGCGATGACGTGTTCAGCCGGGACGCGGTCCTTAGAAATGTGGCGGTTGGTCTGTTTGTCTTGCTTGCTCAGGGGGTTCTTCTTGCTACGTTTTTTGGGCATGGTGGTCTTGCCGTGGAGCTTTTGCAAACCCATATACCCAGTGTCGGTGATGGCTTCGGTCTCGGGATGTAGCCGGACCCCGGATTCTTTGAACAGCCGGAAGTCGTGGCGGCGGCCCGCGTCGTGGGCAAGGCAGAGAATCCTGCCCGTGGCCCTGTCGACGACGAGTTGCGTCTTTAGGGTGTGGCGTTTTTTCTTGCCCGAGTAGTACCGGCGCTGTTTTTTTGAGGACGCTCGACGGGTGTTTCCGTCGCATCGATCAGGACGATCTCGTAAGCCCTCTCGTGTGTGAGCAGGGCACTCTTGCCCGGCAACGTGAAGGCGCCGCTCTTGATCAGCAGGTCCTCACACCAGCGGATCGTGCGATACGCCGTGCTCTCGCTCACACCGTAGCTGTGGCCGATGTGCAGATACGTACGGTATTCCCGCCAGTATTCCAGGGTCATCCGCAACCGCGTCGCCACCGCCAGGCGATTCGGCTTACCACCCTGCTTCTTGAGGACCGCGTCGGCACTCTCCAGCACGGCGACCATCTCGGTAAACGTCCGCTTCCTCACCCCAGTCAACCGCCGGAACGTCTCCTCCGGCATCCCTGCACAGCCCTGAATCTCCATGGTGCTCCTCCCTGTCAGAGCGGACAGGGAATCACAGCCAAGGCGAAAAGAGAACCCTCAAATTGAGGTTATGCAAGAAGTCTATTGTCGAATCGTTTCCCCATCATAAGCAGAGAAGGTCTGATGTATCCCACGCTCACGATGTGCTACGAGTCGAGCAAGACATCGAATGGAAAGCGCACCCCATGCGGCAACAAACGTCGGCAGGAGCCAGTCTCGGGCCGTATTGCAAATCCACCTGCTGTGGGTGATTTCTCCTCGGACGGATGCCGGTGAGCAGGAACAAACTTCAGGAATGAAGCAGATGTCATTTCTGCCTATTGATGGAATGGCGTGGAGGAATGAGATCTGCTGATTCGCGACATAAATTGCCGAGCCCGTGCGACTACAGCTTCTCTTTCTAGCGCTGTAAACGTCACATGACCCATTTTCCTTCCCGGACGAATCACCCGCTTGCCATACAGATGGACCGAGGCGCCTGGAGTGGAAAAGGTCTCCCGGCATCCCTCGGCCGACAGCACGGCTGTCACCTCGTCACCAAGGAGGTTTACCATAATAGCAGAGGACAGTAGTCTTACTTCGCCCAATGGAAGCCCACACAGCACGCGAACTTGCTGCTCAAATTGAGAGACCGTACAGACATCCAGCGTGTAGTGACCGGAGTTATGCGGGCGTGGCGCAATTTCATTGATGAGAAGGCGCCCGTCTTGCGTCTGAAAGAGTTCGATACAGAACACTCCAACCCCCTGCAGCGCATCCACCGCCCGAACGGAAAGCTCACCTGCAGCCTCGACATCACTGGAAGAAATAGAAGCAGGGACGAGACTGTCACGCAAAATCCCTTGCTTATGTCGATTTTCAACAACGGGATAGACACACGTATCGCCGTTTGCGCTTCTGACCACGAGGACGGAGAGCTCTCGAGCAAACGAGACGAATCGTTCGGCAATCCACCGAATCTCGGAAGATGAGGCGGCAAGGATCCGTTCAAACTCCGCGATATCGGACGGCAGTCTAATCAACCGTTGACCTTTTCCATCGTACCCACTTCTCGCTGTTTTGCATATCAGAGGAAGGCTAAGATGACGGATCACGTGCTGTAGCTGATGGTGGGATTGCACTTCGGCAAACTCAGCAACGGGGAGCGAACAGGACGCCAAGAACTGTTTCTGGGTGAGACGGTCCTGAAGAATTCGCAATACCGAGCTCGAGGGACGCAGCGGCCGACGTTGCTCAAGCCATTCGCAGAGCTCGGCTGGGATATTCTCCCATTCCAGCGTTATGGCTTGAACCGTATCAACAAACCGTTCTCGAGTAACATGGTCCTCGAAAGAGGTGGAGAATGATTGGTCCGCAACATGATGAGCCGGTGCATCGAGATCGGGATCCCACACCACGACCCGATAACCCATACGATGAGCCGCACCGGTGAACATTGCTCCGAGTTGTCCACCGCCAAGGACACCCACTGTAGACCCAGGCTCAAGTATCGGCTGCATCACTGTCGCCGTTTGGACGACGGCACCTTGGCCATGTCACGACCGATTCCCTTCGCCTCGGGGGAATGGAGAACCGTCTCTGTCTGAATACGCCGATACGCGATAAGGCGTTCTGCTATTTCAGGATAGCTTCCCGAGAGGATCTGTGCGGCGAGGATGCCGGCGTTTTCAGCCCCGCCGATTGCGACCGTCGCCACGGGAATGCCTTTCGGCATCTGAACGATGGAGAGCAATGAATCCAGGCCTCGAAGGTTTTCTGTGGGGATGGGAACACCAATCACCGGAAGATGCGTCTTCGCAGCGAGCATGCCTGGAAGGTGAGCGGCACCCCCCGCCCCGCCAATAATCACTTGAATTCCTCGTTCTGAAGCTGTGGTGGCATATTCAAAAAGCCGGTCTGGAGTGCGATGCGCCGACACGACAAGAAGTTCATACGGGATACCCAATTGAGCCAAGATCATCCCAGCTTTCTCAAGTATCGGAAAATCGGACTTACTACCTCCCAACACTCCAACAATCGGCCGATCACTCAGCCCAGTAGCAGCTGTATGACCTCGAGACTGTCGTACCAGCAACTTCCGCTTGCCCATACCCTTCGCCTCCCTTGACTTGACAAGAACGACACGATCCCCCGCGCATGATGCCGGCACCATACCCAGTCCACGGAACTTGGTCAAGACAGTCCACGCAAGTCAGCATACCGATCCCTTTCACTCATGAAGACTGGCAATAACCTACGAGGGGCATGCGGGAACGCTCTCTACCAGAGTGGAGCGGAACGGGCCGGTTGATATGAATCTGACAAGGGTTGAAAGAAAATGGCCCAGGGATGGGTTCCCTGGGCCATTTTTTACGATACCTGGATGGCGTGCCACTCAGGCAACGCTTTTCTCTTATTTACCGCCTGGTGCTGCCACCTTGGGCGCGAACATTTCAAACACACTCGGTTCACGCTCCATATAATCAGGCGGGAAGAAGTTGAACCGCCGCCACAGTTCATACCAGAGCGGAACACGATGCATGATAACCCAACCCATCACCTTTGTGCCTTGCCGCACCTGAGTTTGCTCAGGCCAAGGCTGAGGGTCATCTGGATCCGGAACGACCCAGAAGCGATAGTTACCCTTGCCGTCATCGATCTGGTCAACTACCTTGATCACACCTCCACGAGTTCCGGCCATAAGCGAAGGCCACGCCGGTAAGGGAATAGCTGGGACACCAAAGAAGAGAATCCGCACCTTTCGCCCCGGCTTCAGAAGCGGTGAATCCAACCCCTCGGCCTTCATTTCAATAGCTGGATCTGTGGCAAGGGGAGATATTGTGACTAGATTCTCTCCCTGCTTCACTGTCTCATTGATACCAACTTTCGCCATCCTGACGACCGTGCCGTCCATCGGTGAATAGAGCTTTGCAGCCTCGATACGTTGCTGGACCCCTTGCTGCCGGTACGAAATATCCGCCAGCGATTCGGTCGCTTTCGCAGCTTCAGCCACAGCGGAATCACGAGACGCGATCGCGTCCATTAATCTCTGGTTCACATCCGCTGAGACTTGGTCACGACCAAAGCTCAGAGATGATCTGGCCTGCTCTGCAGCCTGGAGACTCGCCTGTGCGGCTTGCAGAGAGGCTTTCGTCCCAATTTCGGTTTGGATCGTCAACTCAAGTTCTCGCTGAGAGACCAACCCTTCCTGAACGAGTTGCTTGTGACGATCTACGTTCAGCTGCGCGGTATGGACGTCAATCTTGGCTGCTTCAACTTTTTGCTGTGCTTCACGCACCTTATTATCAGCCTCAACAACCCGCGCTTCGGCTGAGGGGACTGCAGCCTGAACCAGCTTTTTCATTTCACTAATTCGCTTGTTCAATTGCTCCGCCCTGGCCAATGCTGCCTGTCTGGTTTTTTCCAACGCCTCTTTTCGTTGTTCGAACAGAGGAAGGATCTCCGGCGCCATGAAGGTTGGATCGTAATCTTCCAACTCGCCGACCAGTTCACCTTTCTTGACCTTGACGCCTTCGTAGATATGCCACGCCTTGATTCGCCCCGTGATCCGCGATTCGATATTCTGAGGCCGATCATAGGGGGTATAGGCAGAGACCTTACCTGACGCTTGAATTGTTTGCGTCCAGGGGACAAACTCCAGGACAATGAGAAACAAAAGGAGAATCGTGAGAATCGCACGGGACGCCGTGAACATCCCTCTCGGTATCTGTACTGCCTGCCAGCAAGGCAACTTCGCCAATGCAGGACCTTGTTCAATCGTGATCGCTTCCAAGCCGACCCCTCGTTGAACCAGCGCACGCTCACCACTATTATCATGACCGCGACCTAGGCTAGCCATGGAGCCTCCATAATGAAAGTACTGCTATGAATTTCGCCGTTTCAACGACCTACGCATGAGTATGATGCAACATGATACGACGATCGGCATGATCCGTCAGATTTGGATCGGTCGACACAAAGATCACCGACCAAGCCTCATCTTTCGAACACAGCCGTCGCAAAATCCGCTCACGCAATGATGGCTCAAGAGAATGAATCAACCCATCAAACACGAGCACTTGTGGACGACCGAGAATGGCACGAGCCAAAAGTATCTGTACGACGTGAGTCGGCGACAACGACTCCCCAAGTGAGGAGACATCAGACTTCACTCCGCGCGGAAGGCCCTCGATATCCTCTTCCAGCTCCGTGAAGCGGAGTGCCCAGTTCAAGTCATCATAGGTGACATAGGAACGTCCCATTACAATATTCTCTTCGATCGTGCCCTTGATCAGGGATAGCTGCGAATCAATCATCACACTACGGCACTGATTGATTGCGCTTGAATCAATGTAGCGAAGATCGACACCGTTGTACTGCACAACGCCGCCGGTCGGCACTTCAAGACCACCCAGCACTCTCGCCAGTGCTGTCTTTGCAGCCGTTGTTTTGGCATAAATTCCAAGCTTTTCACCAGGAGCCACTTCCAGGTTGAAGCCATCGAACACCGCCACACCACTGTGAACCAGGCTGACCCCTTTGCAGGTAACCCGCACTCCTTGTCCGAGATGCTTGGGAAGAGCCACGGCAGTTTCGGCGGAGATAAAATCCTGCTCTTGACTAAACACCTCATTAAGGTGAGTCAACGAAGCAAAGAAATAGTAGATATACCCCATGTTCTTGATCAAGGAGTCAAAATTGATAACCAGAGCACTGACAACCGCCTGAACCGCCACTAACTGCCCAAGCGTCAACTGCCCTGAGGCCAAGAGTGAGCCCGAGATGGAAAGTGCCCCGGCCTGTGCAATGGCTTGCCCTCCGACTGACCCGATATATTGCCGCACGAGCACGGCAAATCGAGCCTTTCGCGTTTCGACATACCGACTGACTAACGCGTCTGTCTTGTGTATGAGAAACGGCTTACTGTCGGTCGCCTTCAATTGCAAGGCATTGCGCGAAACTTCTTGGATAAAATTGAATACATCGTACTTGGCATGGGACATCGCGAGAGTCGTTTTCAATGCACCACGCGAGAGCACGAAAAACGTGATCGCAAACCCAGCCATGAGCATAAGGTTATAAATGAGAAAATAGGGATGGTAGACGACCAACATCATCATACCGACCGTCCCGCCCACCACGACATTCAACAGGTCGATGAGCAGTGTGGAGAGTGCTCGCTGCATGAAAACTGTTTCGATAAAATAGTTCGCGATTTCCGGCCGAGTCCCTTTAAATCGATTGCGCGGCAACGCCTCGACCATTGCGACCGCAACGCGCGCAAAGATTCGACGCTGAACGACATCCACAGCGTAAAAGTGAAACGTCTTGAATAGACCGACGAACAGCAACACCGAGAACATGACCCCTGTCAAAGTCCAAATCATGACCGGTTGAATCGCATAGGAAAAGGTGCTGACCAATTCCTGTACGGTCAACGGAATGATAAGCGAGAAGAAGCCGACCGCCAGGGCGTAAGAAAAAAGCAGACTCATAATCTTTTTCTCAGCCCGGATGGCCACGGACAACTGCTTCATCAGCGCTTCGAACAGGCCTTGATAACCCTCGCCCTGAGGTTCTTTCATGAGCACCCCCAGTAATATGTCAGAATGTGAATCATCGACCCCTTACCCAACGTTGTATACAACGGAACTTAATCTATTCCTGAATCAAGATCCAAGCCCACCAAATGAACTATGCGCTACGATGAAACATTGCCGCCGTGCTTAATCCCTTCCTTGAAGCTTTCGGCCTGATGAACCTGCGGAATGTAGTTGATCACCATATTTCTCAAGCACGCTGTCGGCCAGGGGCTTCGATAGGGCACCTCTCGCCCATAGCATCCCTCCACGGGCCACTGCATAGTCGGCCTGGGCACGGTAGAGCTCATATGCCGCTTCAACCACGGCACGCTCTCGCATATTGACGAAGAGCACACTTGTTGCTCCCATATTGAACCGAGCTCGTTCGCCTTCTTCTAAGGTCTTGGCCAAGCGCAGAGCCTCCGTCGCGGCCTTCACTCGGTCTCGAGCCCGCACAATCGCCGAGAGCCAGTTATCCACGTCGATCTGGACCTGGCGCTCGGTGTAGGCCTGTTTATACGCCAACCGTGTCTGCTCAGCCTCTGCATGAAGAACTTTTCCGCGGGCTCCCCGATTGAACAAGGGCATGCTGAAGAAGGCATTCACATGGTAGGCAAAACCTCCAAAATAGTAGATAGCGCCCGACAGCGGTCCCCCTGAAACGGTCAACTTGGGAAGCAGCTTATTCTTCGCCAATTTTAATTCGATGTTGTTTATTTTGGCTTCAATGTAAAGATCCCGCACTTCCGGACGATCCTCTGTGGCTTCCACCTTGAAGGCCGCTATATCCTCTTCGCTCGGCAAGGGCGTTTCGCCTTGAAATTCTGGAGCCCACTCCGGTCTCGGTGTCACCGGATCTCCGTTCTCCCAGAGAAAGAGCGCCAACTTATATTGCTCATACTCCACCTTCCGTTGCGCGGCAATGGCAGCCTCTCGGCGACGCTGAACCTCTTCTTTGGCTTCGACTACGTCGATCGGCGCGACGGCACCGGCCTTGGCTCTCCCCTCAACCATCTGATAGCGCTCTTCCGCGACCGCCAGTGTACGCTTCACTACCTCGGCTTGCTTGGCGGCGACCTGCCAATCCCAGTACTGCACAGCTCCGGCAAGATAGAGATCCTGTCGTTTCTGAGCCACCTTCACCTCGGCCTGCGGTCCGGCAATCTCTGCCTGTTGAAACTCGGCGTACTCTTCATTGACCATGAACCCCTGCAAAAGATTGAAAGACCCACCGACGAGCAACATTTGCTGTGGATAGAAACCTTGCATGTCTTGGGGAATCGCTACCCCGGGACTCACAACACGCTGAAGTCTTGCACCACCAAATCCACCGAGAGTGGCTCTATCCCCAAATCCGTTACGGAGACCGGCATAGAATTCCCACCCCCAGGGATGCGCAACCTTGAACGTGGTATCGTTATAGCCTGCGGTCAATGTATTGATGCCAGACACATTCGTCAGGTTATATGTTTGGTATCGGTCGACCTCCAGATCGCTCCGAAGCTTCGGCTCCCACGCTCCCAAGGCTTTCAGGACTTTCGCTCGAGCCCGAGTCCGCTCAAGCCCGGTGGCCCGAAGCAGCGGATGGGTTAACTCAATCCTGGCCAATACTTCTTCAATGGTCAGGGGAGCCGTGCGAGCCGACTGAGCCTGCGTAGCATTCGTGTCGATCACCGGCTCAGCCAGTGCGGTCGCCGGTATCATTATCAACGAGAACAGCAATAGAAGGATCAAGAAAGGATGCTCCTTTGTTGCTGAATTAATCACGTCCCGGTTGTTTGTAACCGTTCATACCCGCCGCCGTCAGCGGGTTTCCGTACTTGGTCAACTCGCTTTCAGGCCACGGCTTTGCTAATTCGCCCGTGGCATACAGCATTCCGCCTCGTGACACCGCATAGTCGGCCTGCGCCTGATACAGTTTGTACGCTGATTCCACCACGTTGCGCTCACGGAGGTTCACGAAGAGGACGGTGCTCGCCCCCATGTTGAAGCGAGTCCGTTCGCCTTCCTCCAGCGTCTTGGCCAATCGTAGGGCTTCCGTCGCCGCTCTTACCCGGTCTCTAGCTCGCACTTGAGCCGAAAGCCAGTTATCCACGTCGATGCTGACTTGTTGTTCGGTGTACAGTTGCTGCAACGCCAATTGCTGCTGATTCGCTTCTGCGTACAGGACCTTCCCACGCCCTTCTCGCTGGAACAGCGGCATTGCAAACTTCGTCTCGAACCCATAGCCGACGCCCATGAGCCAGTCCGCAGGAGCGTCCATTCGTCCCCCCTTAAAATCGAACTGTGGAAGCAGCGAGTTCTTGGCGAGCTTGAGATCGATATTGTTCCGCTTGGCTTCGATATAGAGATCCCGTACTTCCGGCCGATCTTCTTTCGCTGCCACTTTGTTCCCGGCGATTTCCTCTGCGGTCGGGAGCGGTGTCTCGCCTTGGAACTCCGGCGCCCACTCCGATCGTGGAATCACCGGCTCCCCGTTCTCCCAAAGAAAGAGCGACAGCTTGTACTGCGCATACTCCACCTTCCGCTGGGCTGCAATGGCGGCCTCTCGTCTGGCCTGTACCTCTTGGCTGGCTTCAATGACATCAAGCGGCGCCACCTTTCCGCCCTTGGCCATCCCTTGAATCTGAACCAAGCGTTCTTCGGCCACCGCCAATACACGCTTCACCATCTCAGCCTGCTTCACCACCATTTGCCAATCCCAGTATTGTACGGCTCCGACGAGATACAGCTCTTGTCGTTTCTGCGCCACCGCAATCTCCGCTTGCGGCCCCGAGAGTTCGGCCTGTTGGAACGCGGCGTTCTCCTCGTTGATCATGAAGCCACGCAGCAGCTTGGCCGACCCGCCAATGACCATCTGCTGCTGAGGATAAAGAAGCAGAACATCAGGAATGGCAGCATGAACGTGTTGCGTGCGCCAATCTCCAAAGCCGTTGCGGATCCCGGCATGGAGCTGGAAGCCCCATGGATGCCCGACTGTAAGCTTGGTGTCGTTGAATCCTCCCGTATTCTGATCAAGGGTGCTCAAGAAATTCCACGTCTGAAAGCGAGCAGCCTCGGTAATGTTTCTGACCGTCGGTTCCCAGGCCCCGAGCGCCTTCAGGATCTTCGCCCGGGCCTGCATCCGTTCAAGTCCGGCCGCCCGAAGCAGCGGATGGGTCAGTTCAATACGGGCGAGTACTTCGCTGATGGTCAGAGGCTCGGTGCGAGTGGACTGCGCGTGCACCACACTGGAATCATGCACCGGTTCTGCCTGAATCGTTATGGGGATCAAGATCAGAATCACGAATAACAGAGCGGCCATCGCAGGATGCTCCTTGTGTCGAATTAATCGCGGCCCGATTGCGTGGAACCGTTCGCGCCCGCTGCCGTCAACGGGTTCCCGTACTTGGTCAACTCGCTTTCAGCCCACGGTTTGGACAGGGTGCCCCTGGCCCATAACATACCGCCTCGCGCCACAGCATAGTCGGCTTGTGCCCGATACAGCTGATAGGCCGATTCCACCACGTTGCGCTCACGGAGGTTCACGAAGAGGACAGTGGTCGCACCCATGTTGAATCTCTTGCGCTCGCCTTCTTCCAGCGTTTTAGCCAACCGCAAGGCTTCCGTCGCCGCCGTCACCCGGTCTCGAGCCCGTACAATCGCCGAGAGCCAGTTATCCACGTCTAAGCTGACTTGCTGCTCGGTATAATGCTGCTTCAATGCCAATTGTTGCTGGCTTACTTCGGCGTACAGTACCTTCCCACGCGCTTCCCGCTGGAACAACGGCACCTCAGCGTGCACGCCAATCCGATACCCGATTCCCACAATCCAGTCCGTAGCGCCTTCGGTCGGCCCCCCTTCAAGATTCAACTTCGGAAGCAGTTTGTTCTTGGCAAGCTTGATGTCGATATTGTTCATCATGGCTTCGACGTAGAGGTCCCGTACTTCCGGACGCTCTTCCTTCGCTTCCACTTTATAGGCTGCGATTTCGTCGCTGGTCGGAAGCGGCGTTTCGCCTTGAAATTCCGGTGCCCATTCCGGCCGCGGCGTCACCGGCTCGTCGTTTTCCCAGAGAAAGAGCGACAGCTTGTACTGCTCATACTCCACCTTCCGTTGTGCCGCGATGGCTGCCTCTTGCCGCTTCTGCACCTCTTGGCTGGCCTCGATCACATCGAGCGGAGCGACTCGCCCGCCCTTGGCCAATCCTTCAACCTGGACCAGGCGCTCTTCGGCCACAGCCAACGCGCGCTTCACCACCTCGGCTTGCTTGACAGCGACCTGCCAATCCCAATATTGCACGGCCCCCGCCAGGTAGAGATCTTGTCGCTTCTGCGCCACCTTGATCTCCGCTTGCGGCCTCGTCAATTCGGCCTGTTGAAACTCAGCGTTCTCCTCATTGATGATGAGACCGCGCAGCAGTTGGAACGACCCGGCAACGATAAGTTGCTGCTGGCCATAGAAGCCCTGCATGCCGGGGATAATCGCAATCGTACCTTGATTGCCGTTGTCTCCGAAGCCGTTGCGCAGCCCACCCTGAACTCGAAAGCCCCAGGGATGCCCGACATCAAGCTTGGCATCGGAAAATCCCCCGGTGTGGGTATCAAAAGTCGTAGGAGACGTCGTGAGATTCCACGTTTGGAACCGTTGCGTCCGCGTGATGTTCCTGAACGTCGGTTCCCAAGCCCCAAGGGCCTTCATGATCTTTGCCCGAGCCTTTGTTCGCTCGGCTCCCGCCGCCCGAAGCAACGGATGCGTCAACTCGATGCGAGCCAGCACTTCCCCGATGGTGAGGGGAGCGACACGAGTCGACTGTGCCTGCACCGCACGCAAGTCGATCGCCGATTCCGCCAGTGCGGTCATCGGCAGAATTAGTAACAGAGCCAACACCAGAGCGACCATGTGGGATGCTCCTCTCGTATACATTCGGCGAACGGCGCCAACAGTAACAACCTCCTCTTCTTTTTTCAAAATAGATAAAACGGATTGGAGTTATCGGCTAATTCGATGTATAGTGACCTCCCTAGTTCGAGGCCGAGGACCACATGGATTGGCTGAACTATCATCATCTCCTCTATTTTTGGTCCGTCGCCAAGCACGGGACTGTGACCAAGGCCTGTGAAGAACTCCGCCTTGCCCAACCCACCGTCAGTGGACAGATCCATCTGTTGGAAAATACGTTGGGCGAAAAGTTATTCATTCGCACAGGCCGTCATCTGATACTGACGGAGATGGGACAGCTCGTGTTCAAATACGCGGAGGACATCTTCGCAACCGGGCAAGAGCTGATGAATACCGTGAAGGGGCAAGGGAATGGACAGCCGACGCGTCTGGTCGTGGGCATTGCCGATGCCGTTCCCAAACCGCTCGCCACCCAACTACTCAAGTCCGCTCTCAAGCTCTATAAGCCGACACGCTTGATCTGCCAAGAAGATAAACTCCGCCTGCTTCTGACCGACCTGGCCGCCCATCGGTCAGACTTGGTGATCGCCGACACCCCGGCTCCACCTGACGTGAAGGGGCATGCGTACAACCACCCGTTAGGCGAATCGGGAGTGACCGTGTTCGCCACGGCAAAGCTGGCAGCTGAATATCGTCGAGACTTCCCCCACTCACTCCGCAACGCGCCGCTCCTTCTCCCCACCTCGAACGCCGTGCTGCGCCGCTTGATGGACCAATGGATGGTCAATCACGGCATGCATCCCACCGTGGTGGGCGAATTTGATGACAGTGCGACGCTCAAGGCCTTCGGCCAGGACGGCCATGGGATCTTCCCCGGCGCCACCGTGATCGAGAAGGAAATCTGTCGCCAGTATCAGGTGCAGGTCGTGGGACGGCTGGACGGGCTCATCCAGCATTTCTACGCCATCACCGTAGAACGGCGGCGAAAACACCCGGCCGTCCTTGCGCTTGTCCGCTCGGCCAAACGCGAGTTGCTGGGCTAACTGTGCTGCTTCCGCTGAGGGATGATCACGCCTGAAGACGCCCGACGGCGTTCAGCAGTTGTGCTCGCTCCTGACTCGTGAGCTCCTTCCACTCGCCGGTACCCAACCCATTGACCGTGATGTGCATGATTCTGGTCCGGTGCAGCTTGATCACCCGATAGCCGAGCGCTTGGCACATCCGCCTGATCTGCCGATTCCGCCCCTCGGTCAGGACGATGTGAAACCGGTCACGCCCGACTCGGCTCATTCGACAGGGTTTCGTCCGGCTACCGAGAATCACGACACCCGCTGCCATATGATCCAGAAAGGCCTGGTCGAACGGACGATCCACCTGCACGAGGTACTCTCGTTCATGTCCGAATTCGGTACGGAGGATTTCATTCACGATGTCGCCGTCGTTCGTCAATAAGATGAGCCCTGACGAGTCCTTATCGAGCCGCCCGATCGGAAAAATCCGTTCAGGATGCCTGATCTCCGCGATGATATTTCGAGGAACATGCGATTCACTCGTGGTCGTGACACCGACCGGCTTATGGTACTTGATATAGAGAGGGGCTCGTCCCCAGGGCAGGACCTGGCCCTCGCGGGCGATGATGTCCGATGCCTCAACTTGGTCCCCAAGCTTGGCCACACGGCCATTGATCGTGATCGCTCCGGACTCGATCAATCGATCGGCTTCACGCCGAGAGCAGAGCCCCTGTTCCGTGAAGAATTTATTGATGCGGATCGTTTGAGCCACGAAAAAACAGGACTCTTCTCAGCGACGGGGAGGTTAATGGACGCGACGACCGGCTTTGACTCGACCGAGTATGCGGTAGATGAGTCGTGCAATGGAAAACTGCGGCGCAACAAGCCCTTCAATGGGAGCAATCTCGCTGAGATCCATCCCCACGATACCCGGTCCGTCAGCAAGGGCCGTGATGAGATTGAGCGTGTCATACCATCCAAGCCCTCCAGGCTCCGGAGTGCCCAAGGCCGGAATGATCGACGCATCCAGTCCATCGCAATCGAACGTCAGGTACACCGGCGTTCGGCAGGCCGCGACGACGTCAGGAATCCATTTCGCCGCCTTCCCTTCATAGGGCCCGGATGGATCGAGGATGGTGGCGGCAAAGAAGGTCTTGATTCGGTCCGTCCTGTCGATACGAGCGACCTCTTCAGAACTGATCGATCGGATCCCCACCTGCACGAGCGGTAACCCATCATCCACCACCCGCGCCATGACACTGGCATGGCTGAACGGATTACCTTGATACGCCTCGCGCAGATCTCCATGGGCGTCGATTTGCACGACCGTCATCTGCGGATATCGTTTAGCATGAGCACGAATCGCACCCAAGGCGCCAGTATGTTCCCCCGTCAGTGTGACCAGAAACCGTCCGGATCCGATGTGTCCTGACACAAACATCTCAATCGCATCGACGGCAGCACGATCAACCTTGCCGTTCAGTGCCAGGGGAGATGCCGTGGCGACTCCACCCCATTCTCGATAGGGTTCGCAGCGCAACTGTTCATCGTAGAACTCCACCTGACCGGAGGCCTGAAGGATAGCCGACGGGCCACGGTCTGAACCACGAATGTAACTGGAGGTGTGCTCGTAGGGAGCCGGCAAGACATAGACACCCGCATGGTCCGGATGACACCAGGGTTCATCAATCCCCAAAAAGTTGTCGTTCGGACCTTCCCAGCCGATAGGAAGTGTCACGCCGATCCTTCACGTCGCCGAAAGAATGCTTGTAACTCACCACGACCAACCAGCATGACAGACCTCTTTACCGGCGAGGACGAGAGGGCACGTTTTCCGGTGGGATGAACACGGCCAACGCGATGACGGTCGTCCACTTGCCCTTTTTCCCGACGGCCGACTGGGTAATATTCATGGTCTGCACGATCTTTCCACCCATTTTGAACACCTGTTCACGCTCTTTCCAGGCGACATTGGGATCGAACTCGACACCCAACGTCGTTGCCAACATCTGCGCCGCCAAGTCTTCCGTGTACTCTCCCGTCTCTTCGTCCGTCTCGCCATGAGCATGATGCTCGGAAAGATATCCGTACGTCCCATGATCGGTCGGCTTGGCGAGACCGACGGATGCCGATACGAGCTGGTTTCGTTCATTGGTTTCGGAGCGAGCCATGACGCAAAAGGTAATTTCACCGGGCTTCAGCAGCTGCTCACCTCGCTTCCGGGGGATGATCTTGCAATGCGGCGGAAGGATGGAGGACACGCTGACCAGGTTGCAATACGCCACACCGGCGCTGCGCAACGCCTCTTCGAAGGAGGCCAGCTTTTCCTTGTGGACTCCCACCCCTCTCGTGAGAAACATATGCGTAGGTACCATCATCTCCCCTTTCGTCTGGCTATCCGCCTTTTGGTTGTTCGGAGCTTGGTTATTCGGAGGTTGTTGCGTGACGTGCGCTCAAGCGGTCAACCCGATACACAGACTGTTCCGGACCAAACAGTCATCTTGAGCGTTTGTTGTAGCAAGATTGACCCAGCTTCGCAATATCTTCTAACCACTTTTTTCGGATGGATTGGCTGGTTCCTTGAGGTTCATGACGAGCATTCGGGGTTCGGTCATATCCTCAATCGACGCGCGGATGCCTTCACGGCCCAATCCCGAATCCTTCACGCCGCCGTACGGCATATGATCCGCCCGGAATGTCGGGATTTCGTTCGCCAAGACGGCTCCGACTTCAAGATGGCGAAAGGCATAAAAGATCTTGTTGACGTCCTGGGTGAAGAGACCGGCCTGCAGTCCAAAGTCCGATTGATTGAGCAACGTCACGGCCTCGCTGAGCTGACGATAGGGCGTCACCGTTACGACAGGACCAAACACCTCTCGGCATGAGACTTTCATCTCCGGCTTCACATTCCCCAACACCGTGGCCTCGACCAACGATCCGACCCGTTTCCCACCAAAGAGCACGCGTGCCCCGTCCGCCACCGCTTCGCCGATCCAGCTCTCCACTCGCTGAGCAGCAGCGAGATCGATGAGAGGACCGAGGGTCGTGGCCTCATCAGCAGGATCGCCGAGTTTGAGCCGAGCCACATGCATGAGGAGCTTTGTCGTAAATGCCTCAACGACCGCTTGGTGCACAAACACCCGCTGCACTGAAATACAGGTCTGGCCGGAATACCCGAACCCGCCTGCGGCGCATCGCTGCGCCGCCAAGTCCAGGTCGGCATCCGGCTCGATCACCACACCGGCATTGCCCCCAAGCTCAAGCGTGACTTTTTTCTTCCCACATTTGGCCTTTAACATCCATCCCACCGATACACTGCCGGTGAAACTCAGCAGTTTGAACCGAGGGTCGACCACCATTCGTTCGGCCAGCGCATTGTCACAGGGCACGACATTCAGCCCACCTGGGGGAACGCCTGCCTCAAGCGCAATTTCGCCGAGCAACAACGCCGTCAACGGCGTTTGCGGGGCGGGCTTGATCAGAATCGGATTTCCCGCTGCAAGTGCCGGCGCCACCTTGTGCGCCACAAGATTCAGCGGAAAGTTGAAGGGAGTGATGCCAAGAATCGGGCCGATCGGAAACCGGCGAAGGACGCCGAGATGGGTGTCAAAACCTGGCGTCCAATCGAGCGGCACCACCTCACCCGCGATCCGTCTCGACTCTTCGGCCGCCACGGTAAAGGTTTGGACGGCGCGACTGACTTCCCGCTTGGCGTCGGTAATCGGCTTCCCCGCCTCGGCGGTGATGGTCTCCGCACACTCATCTCGCCGCTGGTAGAGCAATGACGCGATTCGCTGGAGGATATTGTACCGGGCATGCCCCGGCAGCTGCGCCATGACCGCCGTCGAGCCGGACGTCGAGGCGACGGCCTCCTCGACATCGGCCTCGTTGGCTTGAGCGACCTGAGCCACAGGTTTTGCAGTGAACGGATCGATGACCGGCGTCGCAACCGCGCCCTGCTTCCACTGACCATGAACGAGAAAAGGATGGGATTCCTGCACGAGAAGATTCGCTGGAGTCTCTTGATGAGGTTGGTATTAGTCCGCCGCTTCCACCGACGCAGCCGCTTCGGCTTCCTGATTCGCCACCGTAGCTGCCTCCTGGGCTGAAATCGCCTTAGCGATCAGTTCTTCCGTTCCCCAATCACGAATCGCCTGCAAGGTAAATCCTTCGTAGGTCGAGACGCCATGACAGGATGGACAGTCCGGCATCGGAACTTTTC
>CAYSFU010000028.1:0-40562 GCA_964430555.1 uncultured Nitrospira sp.
AACTGGATGCGCTTGCCCAACAGACCTGTCAGGACCTGAACACCGTTGCGGGAACAGAACGAGTCGCAAAGTGGAGAGCTCAAACGGTCGCGCTCATTACCGCCGCAGTCGGCGACGAAGATGGTCAAGCGTTCACCCGCATCCAACCAGGACCATCCTTCACCAATGATTTGCTCGAAGAGTTTACGGACCTTGTCGAGTGTTACCGTACCCCGCTGGCTCGCCTCGCCGACAAACTTTCGCGCGCCCCGTCCGTGGGGAGTTGAGGGTGGACTCAGCGGATCCCCCTGCGGCAATCAGACGGCTGGGACAAAATTTTCTCGTTGACCCAAACATCGTTCGCAAGATCATCGCCCTCGCTGAACTTTCGCCTGCCGATACTGTCTTGGAGATCGGCCCAGGCCGAGGTTTCCTGACAGAAGCCCTGTGCCGAGTCGCCGGCCACGTCACAGCGATCGAAGTTGATCCTCGTCTCCATGCATTCCTTTCCGAACGAACCACGCACCTTGCCAGTGCGACGCTCATACTCGGCGATGCCCTGACCTGCCCGCTTGATCATCTACCGATCGGCACCATCGTCGTCGCTAATCTCCCCTATTATATTTCCACTCCGCTTCTCTTTCGGCTTCTCTCTCACGGCAATCGTTTTGCAAGGATGGTCCTGATGCTGCAAAACGAAGTGGCTGACCGGCTCATCGCAAAACCTGGGAGCTCGGATTACGGCGTCCTGTCCGTGATGGCTCAATATTCCGCGCACATTTCAAAGGCCTTCAAGGTTTCCCCTCAGTGCTTCCGTCCTCGACCGGAGGTTGACTCTGCTGTTGTTCTGCTGCGAACCCTCGCGCCGAGAACGCGACGACCTGAAGAGGAGCAGCGGTTCACCGCGCTTGTACGAGCCGCTTTTGCTCACCGGCGCAAGACGCTTATGAACTCGCTCAAGAACGAAGGCTATGATTCGAGGCAGGTCGAAACAGCATTGACGAGGCTCCAGCTCTCACTCTCGCTTCGTGCTGAAACCTTGACGCTCGAACAGTTTCTTGAATTAGCCCATTGCATGGAGGATGTACCGAGGCCAGAATCCCATCGCATCACGAGATGAGACAATCGTGATGAGGCATGACTCCCAACTACGATGCGACCTCGCTGACACTTGCAAAGGTATGATCTGAGGGCATAGCGAGTTGTTGAAGTCTCTCAAACGCGCAATCGGGCTCCATTCGTTGGAGACCATGGGCTCGTATTACTGGGACGGCGTGCTTACTGAGGGCGCAGATGTATCTTAAACATCACCCGACGGCTCCGCTCCCGGTCCAAGTATCCTGTGTCGTCCCGCAGAAGATTCTGTCTCCCACGTCCGTTCGCCGTGGCCTTTTGTAGAAAGCATTCGTATGCCCAGGGAAGCTTCTCACGAACCACCTCCACGCCCTTAGCCAACACGGCGAATGAACGCTCCTGGCTCAAGCGCAAATTGCGAAGGTCGTCTCCAAGATCGTCTGTATATCCCTCGATGACAAATGCTTCTACCTCTTTGCCCCCTTCTGCACATACCATGGCGGCATAGTGTGGCATCGTCTCCAACAAAAATGCCTCGGCCGACGGGAGTAACCGACTCTCCCCAAAGTCAAAGCGAAGAGCCGCGTCCGGCATACTCACCGTCAACACATCTGACCGGTGGTCCGCATCCTCGAGCAGCGAACGAGTGAGTGCTTGTTGTTCCTCTCGTGGAACCGGTGGACTCTGCGTATGGGTTCCCTGACTGTCGTGAACACGACTCACGTATGCGGCAAACAAAAGAATGAAGATCACGGCGAGCGAGATCATCAGGTCGGTCACCCCACTGAGCACGGCAGAAGGCGAGCCCATCGATTCCTGTGCGATTCCTGATTTGCGATATCTCATCTATTCACATTCCCGTTACGCATGCCGAGGCGTACGATTCCCACTGCCGCTCGTCTTGACGGACAGAGCATTCTGCTCATCCGCACCATGAGTTTTCAGCTCATGAAAGATGGTTTCTATTTCTGATTTTGAGAGCTGTACCGGCCCCTCATGCCCTTTCACTGTCCGATTGAGATCCTGGATTGCATCGACCAATGGCTGAACCACTCGCTTCAATGCTTGCTGAACCTCATGACCGATCTCGCCTGGGAGATCGTCGACGGTTGAGGCACGCTGGGTTGCACTCAGCGCCGTGAGAGACTCCGACACCTTGGTTAGGGCCGTCACCGCCGTACCAAGCCGGTGATGTACGACCTCGGCTAACTGTTTACCTTCGTCGCTTCGAGTATGACCAACAATAGGTGCTCCGTATCCGGTCGGTATCGCTGAAAGCTGAGCATGTCGATCTACGACTGTCTGAGGAAATACTTCATCGAGCAGCGCGAGACATCGCCGATGCCTGCTTCCCAAGCGAGACCACACGGAGGTCTCCAAAAGAGTGAACGCATTCGCACAAACCAAACCGGCGATGGATGTCACAAACTTTCCCGAGAGCCCATTAATGAGGCCTGGAATTCCTTCAATCTGTGAGCCGTTTGCATGGAGCTTGCTCAGACCGATAAGAATGGCAAGAAAGGTGAACATCAGCCCGATACCGGTCAGAAAAGATGGAAGTTGTCGATAGAACCCGACGTTAAGGTACTCTGCCATGGAGGTGTCAAAGGAGAAGAATTCCGCAGCTGATTTCTGCGCAGAGACCGTCGGTTCAAGAAACCAGGCCGGCTGTTCGATGGCAAAGGTCTTTCGGTAGGAAATCCAATCTGCGGCAAACGCCGATTCGGCACGCATGGTTCGATCCAAAACATGGAGGTCATCAAGATCGCGTCGAGCCTCTTGCGACTCCCCTGGACGCGGTCTTTTCCCAACCGGCGTTGATGTGACAATCCACTCCTGAGACCATTGCCGACGCGCAATGAGCAGACGTGACACCTGTGATTGGACTCGACGCAACGCCTGTCGAATCTGCCATGCTCCATGAAGAAGCACGGCGCCATGCCAGCCGCACATAGCAAGAATCCCTGCCATGCCGATCCAGCTTAGCAGCGGACTGTACAACCCGCCGACGAGTGCTAGGTCCTGCGTGAGGACTTCCCATAGATCATTGGCCGCCGTCCACCCAGCTGTCGCATCCATCTTGCCGCACCTCTATCCAGGCACAGAATACAGAGATACCCAAGCAACCTAAGTCAACTTTCATGCCAGTGCGGAACCATTGTTTATTGGGTATTCTCGCCATAGCCTTGCGAAAGGATCGGCACTTCCTGCCGAGTAGGTCGGCACGTTCTTCCATAGTCGGTCATCTGTCTGAACATCAGGAAGGACAACGATCCGTCGCTTCCAGCCAGACCTTTGTGCAGGATCGTTCCATCAACTGAACTGATTGGGAATCAACCATGCAATTTGTCCGTATCTGAAACCGGACTATCAACCTGGACCTCGCTTCTCGTTCTGAAGTTCAGGTCTGGTACGAGATGGTTTCCGTCACGGTGTAGATGACGGAACTGTGAACACTTCTCCGGTGGTTCTGAACAGAGACGAAGCGACCCCATTCTGGAAATACACGGAGTACGTCGCGGAGAAGCCGATCTAGCCCGATGCACACGCACAAAATCTTATCCCTCTATCGAATAATGTGGAACGCTCCTCTGTGTGAAGGTCGACGCTACCCTCTGGTCGCATAGTCCTCCGTTTTCATGGTATGGTTGGCTATGTGTACGGACTCACCCTCTCGCGGTCCAGTAAGGGATGACGGATTTTGTTTCCTGACGACCCCAGGAAGAGGGGCACTTCACCTCAGTAGCCTTCTCTGCCTCTTCCTTGCCCTGAGCGGATGCATCAACGAATACTCAGCGCTCAGTGGTTCCGGAGCTCCATTGATGATTTCCCGACGTGGCTACTCTGCTCAGGAATGTACTGAAAAGGTGAAAGACGAAGCCGCTCGCATGGGTATGACATTACGCTATGTTCACATACGGGGAAATGTCGTGGGCCGTTCACTCCTCTGGCCGTTTCAACCAGGGTATGCGTGTGAAGCGGCGTTCGGTCCTGAGCAGCCCTCGATTGGAACATACCCCGAAACTCTGCCTCTCGGTTTTCGAGGATCGTGATCGAGCGACTTCCCCCTTGTCTCTCGACGAACCACAGTCCCTGCCGCTTCGACCAAGCTGACTAGCCGTCCTATAATCAGGCACCGTCTAGATTCGCGCACGCGTTCTTTTCTGCCATCATCTGGAACGCGTCGGCTCATATCATCTTACCGGTTACCGGCCGTTGAGCCGCCATTTTGAGAGTATGGCGGCCTGTTCCCGGCCAGCACTTCTATCATTTGCTTGTTGTATCAGCGCCTTACGCTATACTTGTCGTAGATCCACAGAAGAAGCTTGTCGGACGTGAGAGGCGGATCTGACCGAATCGGGCATGATCAAGATTCTCTTAGTTGAAGATAACGACATTGACGCACGTCTGACGGAGGATATTCTTGCAGCATGGAGCTTGGAAGAATTCACGATCACCCATGTGACCCGCCTGAGTGAGGCCTTCCAGTATCTCGCTCGGGCCCGATTTGATGCGGTGCTCTTGGACCTTTCCCTCCCGGATGGATATGGACTCTCCACAGTACGCCAGATTCACGCAGCCAATCCCACCATTGCACTCATTGTACTGAGCGGACTCAATGATCAGACGCTGGCATTGCAAGCGGTCCAAAACGGAGCGCAGGACTATCTTGTGAAGGGAGAAAACCCGTCTGAATTATTGGCCCGTTCAATCCATTACGCGATCGAACGGAAACGTGCCGAAGGACGACTCACCTACCTCGCCCAGTACGATCAGCTGACCGGGCTCGTGAACCGCAGCTTGTTTCGCGATCGGCTCGTGCAAGCCATGGCACGAAGCAAGCGCCTGCAGCAGCCGCTCGGCCTGATGCTATTAGACCTAGATCGATTCAAACCGGTGAACGACACCCTCGGCCACAGTGTCGGCGATCAACTGCTGAAAGTCGTGGCCGAACGACTTCACGAATGTGTGCGCGAAGTGGACACCGTCGCGCGCATGGGAGGAGATGAATTTACCATCATCATAGAAGGATTGATGTGCGAAGAAGATATCTCATCAGTGGCCCAACGCATCACCCAATCGTTATCGGAACCTTTCCTCCTTGGAGAACACCAGGCCGTGATCAGTGTCAGTATCGGAATCACTATCTATCCGACCGACGACCACGATATCGATGAATTATTGAAGCATGCGGATGCCGCAATGTATCGTGCCAAGCAGCAAGGCGGTAACTCGTTTCAGTTTCACATCCCGAATGATTTACCATCCTCGACACGTCAGAATTGACGGGGCATCGTCTCTTCCTGACGCCCGGTCATTCAGGCTCGCGGTTGTTTACTTGTCGGAGACGACGAGAGGGAGATGCAAGATGAGTTGCAATCAGCCAGTGCCACCGCATTAGAAACAGAATGCGACAGAATATCGTTCAGCATGGTGGACTCGCAGCAAGGAGAACCTCTCCGGCCTTTGTCCCTGTCATGAATGGTCGCAAGGTGAGTCTGCACACCATCTTGTACAATTCTGTGTCCTGCATAACACGCTGCCGGCAATGTCCTGATGGGCTTCGCAATGCCTGCACCCAAGCCTTTGTTATTTCATCGCTTTTCTCTCTCGCTTTTGCATGCACGTGGCACATCGATTGCCTTACAACCCATTCGTTTTCAAGTTGAACTGATGGAGGCCCGTTATGGTGGCACGACAAGGTGTTGTGATTCTCCTGCTGCTTTTCATTGTTCTCTCCGCAAACCAACCATTTGCCGCCCCTACGCAGCGTCAAGATGCGACCCGTCACCTCTATGATCGCATCATGGAGGAATTCAAGCAGCGTGACTACGAAGCAGCGATGGCTGGTTTTCGCCTCTTTCTTGAGATCCACGGCCAATCCGCTTTGGCAGCCAACGCCCAGTACTGGATCGGGGAATGTCAGTTTCGCACGAGGCGATATCAGGATGCCTTACAATCATTCTATGACGTTGTATCCAATTACCCCCTCAGTCCAAAGTTGGCCGCCTCAACCCTGAAACTCGGCCAAACCTACATCAAACTTAAAGATCAGGAAAAGGCCCGACTGATGTTCGATCGCGTGATCGATCAATATCCTGATAGTCCCGAAGCAGAAGTAGCACGTAAGGCGATCGACATGCTGCCTCCCAGCGACGATTCCTCCATCGCATCACCCTAACCTCCGCCTAATCACAGCAACAGGTCGGTTCGACAGCACTCCATCACGTGTGGATGATAAATGAAAGCTCGGTTAATGTACCAGCACATCATCGATCAATAGCGTGATAAGCCCACAGCAGAAGTGGCGCGTAAGGCGATCGACATGCTGCCTCCCAGCGACAATTCCTCCACCTCGTCACCCTAACCTCTGCCTAATCACAGCAACAGGTCGGTTCGGCAGCACTCCACCACATGTGTGTGACAGACGAAAGCCCGGCTGACTCACTCGGCTTGTACAGGTCCTACTCGTTTGCCGCAATTTCGAGGCGAGTGGCAAGATGAGCCAGAGGGTAGGTTTTCTTGGCTTGCAGTTTCCTCAGCTTGATTCCTGCCGTATCGAGCAAGGACTCGATGATTTGCTGTGACTCCATCTGATGAAAGTCCGAGGATGGTGATTCAATCTGCACTACCTGTTCAACTTGACGTGATCCTGGATGCACGAGCGCAAAGTCAACCCGTTTAAGGGCAAGATGACGGAGAACTTGGACTCGCTCCTTTCCACCCGCATCAACCGTAAGGAACGAGCCGAGCGGCACCTTGGCAAAGACCAGATAGCGCTCTTGGACGACCATTCGTAGAAGGTTATAGAGCGCCACTTCGTCTTCGGCCAAGAGCGGGGTGGGACTGAGCGTGAACTCAGACGGCATGACATTGCGCGACACGCCTTTCTTATTTCGGCGCGAACGCCTTCGATACAGCCAGATACTGAAGATGAGCACGACGATGGCCGTCACGAGCAATAAAAGCTTCATCTCTGTTTACTTTCTCCATCGAGCCGGACGTAATCGTTCATACCATCCCGGCCCACTTGGCACAATACACCCCAACAGCCTGGGAAACGCGGCTCCCGTCACCGCTGGAACATTTCCGTACTGTTCCATCACGGTCTGGTAAGCCAAAATTGCGAACGCCACCGACTCCAGTGCCTTACTATCCCAACCATATGCCTCGACGGTCGCCACAGGAACTGGAGCGAACACGTCCTTCAGATGTTCCATAATCGCCCTGTTTTTGACCCCCCCGCCACCGACAAGAACTTCGTCGATTCCACCCTTGATCCAGCGCCGTGCCGTGCCGACGGCCTCCGCAGTCCACATGGTACAGGTTGCCAAAAGATCCTCAAGTGACAGTTTACGCGCCTGCGGCCAGCTGAGTAACTCCGCCTGCATGGCCTCGCCAAACATTTCTCGGCCGGTTGATTTGGGCGGCGCCTGAGAGAGATAGGGATGGGCCAACAATTTGGCCAGCAGCCTTGAATCGACCCGCCCTTTCGTCGCCAGCCGCCCATCGCGGTCCATGGTCACGCGACCATCCGTGCTCCGGGACATAATACCATCCAAAACCATATTGGCCGGGCCTGTATCGAATGCGATCAACCCCTCCTCTCCGGCTCCACGCGGCAAGTAGGTCACGTTGCTGATCCCCCCAAGATTGACAATGAGTCGTCCTCGTCGAGGATGCTGAAACAGCAAAGCGTGGATACCAGGCGTCAAAGGCGCCCCTTGCCCGCCGGCAGCAATGTCACGAGTACGGAAATTAGCGACCGTCGTAATGCCGGTCCTCTCAGCAATCACCGCCGGCTCGGCAATTTGGAGGGTAGACCGGATCGCCCCGACTCTCGTATCCTTGACCCCATTCGGTAGATGATGCACGGTCTGACCATGAGACCCGATCAGATCAACCTCTTCCGTCGTTAATTGAGCGGTCCGAATCGCTCCGAGCGCAGCATCAGCGAACCATTCCCCCAACAGCGCATTCAGATGGCACAGCTCGGCTACCGTCCCCGATATCGAAGCCGAGAGCAGTCGCTGCTGGAGCGAACGCGGATAGGAAAGGGAGTAGAACGCCTCCATCTCGATCTCAAGACGAGTTGTTTTTCGAACAATTGATACCAGTGCGGCATCAACGCCATCGGCTGACGTTCCCGACATGAGCCCAACGACCTTCATTGGCGGCATCCTTTCATGACCATACCACGTTCCATGGGCTATGTGTGCGCTACGCTAATTGAACTCACAGCCGTGGTCAAGGAGGCGAATGGACAGGGCCGATCAAAGGTTGCACATGACTGCGAGTGTGATTCTTATCCGGCTCACGTTCCCGACCGCGCGATCGGATCGCCGCCTCATCCTGGTACCGGCGACGCCCTGCGACACGATGACATTGACAGCATGAAAACCTGAATGATACCGTCGCCGCCGATGTTTCCTATCACCGGCGAACGCATGTCAGCTATTCGGATTCCTCTCCTGACTCTTGCAGTATGGGCGCTCTTCTTCATCCCGACGGCAGACGCTCGCGACCCAATTCCTATCGTCGTCACCATTCCGGTCTTAAAAGACCTGACGGAGCAGGTTGGCGGCCCATTCGTACGAGTGAAATCGTTATTAAGTGGTTACGAAAACGAGCATACCTACTCCCCGAAGCCTAGTGATTTGGTCGCAGTGCGCAAGGCTCAGCTACTGTTTGAAGTCGGCCTTGGGCTGGAGGTGTGGGTGACGTCGTTGGTGAAGAATGCCGGGAGTAGCGGATTGCGCGTGATTACCACGTCCCAAGGCGTAGAGCTTCTTCATGATGCCGGAGATGTTCACGAAGAAGTGCATTCAAGCGCGCATGGAGCCGAATCTGCTGGGAATCCACATATCTGGCTGGATCCCGTCAATGTCGGTGTCATGCTGCGCCACATCACTCGCGCCCTCATCGAGATCGATCCAGGTCATACGGCCGATTTCCAAGCCAATCAGGCCGCGTATCTGCAACGACTCGACCGACTGCAACAAGAACTGATGAATCGTACTCAACGCCTCTCGGATCGGCGTTTCATCGCCCATCATCCGGCTTGGCCCTACTTAGCCAAGCGATTCAACCTGGAGATCGTCGACACGATCCATACTCAGTCGGGCACAGAACCTTCCGCTCTCCACCTGCAGCATTTGATCGCAAAGATCAAGAGCCGGCATATCCGAGTGATCGCCTCGGAGATCCAGTTGAGCCAACGTCTCCCGGAACTGTTGGCACGGGACACCAAAGCCCGAGTGGTTGTGTTGACCACCATGCCGGGTGGAATTCCGGGAACTGAAAGTTACCTCGACATGCTTCGTTACAATGTGCTCCAATTAGCTGACGCGTTGGAATCCACCTAGCAGCCGCTCGGAAAATCCATTCATGTCTCAGGAAGGAAGAGGGAAATCCGTGCCCAATGGTCACAACCCGATCATCCGCTTTGATCATGCATCCTTTGGTTTCCCCGGATTCATTGCGCTCAAGGATATCTCCCTGCCCATTTACGACGGCGAGTTCATCGGCGTGATCGGCCCAAACGGGTCAGGCAAAACAACCCTCTGCCGTGCCGTCTTAGGATTACTTCCACCAGTGGAGGGTCACCTCCATATCTTCGATTGTGCCTGCAGCGAGCTCCGCTGCCATCATCGAGCTCGGATCGGGTACCTTCCACAAAAAGGCGTCGTTGATCGAAACTTTCCCGTGACAGTCCTCGAGACCGTCATGATGGGGCGCTATGGGGCGCTGGGACTTCTGAAGCGGCCAGGTAAACAAGATCGGCACATCGCGATGGAGGCCCTCGCCCAGGTTGGCATGGAGTCGCAGAAAGATACGGCGCTCGGACATCTCTCCGGCGGCCAACAGCAGCGAGTCTTTATCGCCAGAGCGTTGGCACAGCAACCCAAAGTCCTGATCCTTGATGAGCCCACCACCGGATTGGATATCACCATGCAGCACAACGTCATCGAGCTCGTTCAGCACCTTCATGACGAACTCAAGCTGACCGTGCTGTTGATCACACACGACATCAATATGATCCGTTCTCGAGTGGATCGATTAGTCCTTCTTAAAACTAAGCTTTACGCCGCCGGTCTCCCGAGTGAAGTCCTCAAGCCGGAAATCCTTCACCAAGTCTACGGTAAAGAGCTTGTGATTACGGAGAAAGACCTCGTCATCGTCGAGGATTACCACCATCACCACTAATTTGTAACGACGAATCATGCTCGATCTCCTCGCCTATGACTTCATGCAACGCTCGCTGCTCGCCGCGGCGATGGTCGGTGGGCTCTGCTCCGTCATCGGCGTGTTTGTCGTCCTCCGGGGGTTGGCCTTCGTCGGTGCGGGAACGTCCCATGCCGCATTTGCTGGGGTGGCCCTGGGCTACCTGATGGGATGGCCCCCTTTGTTGCTGGCCGTTCTGTTTGGCTTGGCCACAGTCTGGATTACGGGTTGGGTTGAAGAGCGCGGCAGGATGAAACTGGATGTCTCCATCGGCATTTTGTACACGACGACGATGGCACTGGGCATCCTCTTTATCGGACTGATGAAGACCTACAATGCGGAGGTGTACGGCTATCTCTTCGGCAGCGTGCTTTCCGTCACGCCTGAAGAGCTGCGTATCATCGGAGCCTTGAGCGTGCTGGTGTTGGGTCTCCTGCTCCTGTTTGCCAAAGAACTGTATTTCATTGCTTTCGACCAGGAAATGGCCGAAGCTTCTGGAATCCCGGCTCGGCAGATGTTCTTTCTGCTGCTGACCCTCGTCGCACTGACCGTCGTGGTCTCACTCAAGACAGTCGGTGCCATTCTTGTCTTTGCCATGATTCTGATTCCGGCATCGACAGCCTATCAACTCACACATAGCCTGACGACCTTGACGCTGTATTCGGCCTTTATCGGAATTATGACCTCGGTAGTCGGAGTGTTGATTTCTGCGACTTGGGACATTCCCTCGGGCCCTGCCATCGTGTTATTGGCAACCGCGATCTTTTTTACCGCTGTCGTCTTGTCTCCAAAGCGTGTACGACGTACCGGAGCGGCTCACGCTCATGAGCCACATGGTTAAGCTCCTGGAGAGAGTGCCGGAGCAATCGGACTTCCGCTGAGCTGACCGAGCAATCGAGTCGTGGTCGTATCCAGAGGGCAATCGACAGCAAAACTCACGGACCTGCTTGAGTTCGCAGGTTCAGAACTTTCCTTCCACAAGAGAAGAATGGAGGTGTTGTATGCGCGGGCAACGGATCAAGGAGTTCGTAGCTGGAGTGCTGTTCGTTCTGTTTGTCTCACTGCTCCCCTGTTCAACGACCGTATCCGCAGAAGAGTTTGGAGGCACTCAACCAGGCAAGTGGGTCCTCGGGTTTCGGGTCGGATTTGCGCCACTGACCCAACAGCTTTCCGAAGGTACCTCAACCTCGATCGGGCCGCTTGTCAATTTTCAAGGCTTGTACAGTGTCAATACCTGGCTGTTGGTCGGAATGATGCTGGAATGGGAGCGGCATGGAGTGGGCCTTGAGAGACCGGATGTGGATCTCGGACACCAAGATACGGTGTCCGTGCTGCCGACGCTTGAAATACGTCCTGCAAAATTAGACCGGTTCATCCCATATGTAAATATGAGTTTCGGCGTGAACGTCAACAGCTTTGGTGAGAATACCGCCGTTCGGATCAGCCCAAGCAATACCTTCGCCTGGCGATTGGGGTGGGGGACTGATTACCGGCTCAATGAGCGGTTTGCCCTGAATATGGAGTGGGCCTATAAGCGTAACGATGGGCATACGACCGGCACCGGCGGCCAAAACAACGACTGGAATGCCTCTTCGTTTGGTTTCTTATTTGGCGGGAAAATGTTCTTCTGAGTCTCAAGCGGAATCGAAGATGACGGCAGGGTCTCCACCTATCGACAAGACCACCGCTTGTAGTAGCCTCATCTCTCTTCTTACTCGAGTCGACTGTTCTTGCGTCGACTCCAGACCAGACCCGTCTGCTCCTTGGAACTGAAGCCTAGTCGCTCATAGAAACCAGGACGCCTGGTACAGAGCCAAAAGAGTTCGACTCGTTGTAATTGTGGGTGATGAAGAATCCGCTGAACGATCTCGGTCCCAATGCCTTGACTTTGATAGGCCCGGTCGACAATTACATCCCAGATCGTTGCCCGGTAGATAAAATCGGTGAGCACTCGCCCAAATCCAATCAGCCGTTTGCCGTCCCATGCACAGACCGTGAGATCTGTGCGCTGGAGCATTTCTTTGGCATCATCCAGAGAGCGGTCCTTCGCCCATGGGGCCTGACGAAAAAGCCCGAGAAGCTGCGACGCCTCAGGGAGTTCATGATGGGAATAGATGACAGCGGACTTGAGGGTTGGAGGCATCTTATACTAGAGTATCGCTCAGACCCATCTAAAGTGTACGAGGAAACTAATGTCAACGCAAGTCCGTACCTGCCCTAAATGCTTCCAACTCATGTGGTTACGAGCAGATGAGTATGAGATGCTCGATGCTGAGACAGTTCGAGCAAAGTGCCCTCACTGTGGGAACGTTGCACGATTCAAACTGGTCACGACCGGATCCAATGCCCTAGGACCTAAGATGGGACACTAGCCACACCTTCAAGTATTCAGTCGCGAGTTGCGATATCGTGAGTTGAGCCCATCCGACACACTCAAGACTCACAACGATGCCTGACCTGTCTCCTCCAGTTCCGGCCGGTTACCGGGAAGCACTTTCCGCAGAGCCACGCGGTACTCCGTGAGTCGCTTCTCATCCATTTGTCCGACTGCAATCTCCTGATCTCGGTGCATACGTTCAAGTTGATCGATGACGGCAAGAAGCGCTTGAACAGTACCGATCAAATTCCCCTGTTCGAAAGCCTCCAGTGAGCAGACCAATGATTCATGGAGCGCTTTATAGGGAGTCCCGACACTCTGGCGTCGTGCTCGAGAGATAATCACTTCATAGTTGTCGATGGCCTCTACGGAAGGTTTCACGCCGGACGGCATTGTCTTCAAATGCACAATGGAGGGCAGGGTCGCTGCATAGGTTTTCACATAAGCACTGAGCCCCCCGATCGCGTCTACCACCTCCCCAATCAGCATAGTTCCTCGTCGACTGTTCTGATTGTCGTCGTACCAGCAGGCACCCGATCCTTTGACACAATCAGTCGCTCGAGTGCGTGCAGCACATGCTCCATATCGGTCGGGAACGGCCGCGTGAATTCCTCTCCAGTGCCCGTCGTTGGATGGATAAAGCCCAACGTCCGAGCATGAAGCATCACCCGTGGAATCTCGATGTCCTCAAGGGTCATCACTTTGTTGCCGCCATACGTGCGATCCCCCAAAATAGGATGACCCAACGACGTCAGATGGACCCGCAACTGATGAGTCCTTCCGGTTTTTGGATAGAGCAAGACATGCGAGGCCACCTTCCCGTAGCGCCGGTTCACCACATACTCTGTCACCGACTCTTTGGGACTCGTTGTTCTTGATGAGAACTTCTTTCGGTCCTTACTATCTCGTCCAATGGCGAGATCAATCAGCCCACGTCCCTTTTTGGGAACACCCCAGACCAGCGCTTCATAGACTCTGGTAATAGTGTGCAGCTTGAACTGGGCGGCAAGGGCTCGATGCGCGGTATCGGTCTTGGTTATGACCATGACACCGGAGGTTTCCTTGTCCAAACGATGAACCAGTCCAGGGCGTTCCTTCCCGCCAATTGTCGACATGGTCCCGCCGGAGGTCTGGAAGTGATGCAAGAGCGCATTCACCAGCGTCCCGCTCCAATTTCCTGGCGCTGGATGCACCACGATGCCGGGAGGCTTGTTCAAGACGAGAAGGGAATCATCCTCGAACAAAACCTGAAGCGGGATGGCCTCTCCTTTGATAGAGAGCGGTTCCGGCTTCGGGACATCCATGGTGATCCGGTCCCCAGGTTTGATCTTGTGGCTTGGCTTCACGACCAGATCATTGACTCGTATACGACCCAGTTCGATCAATCGCTGCAACGCCGACCGGGAGGCGTCTCGCTCTCGTCCCGCAAGAAAAATATCCAGCCGCTTGGGCTGTTCTCCGGGCGTGATGAGAAATTCCGTGATCATGAGCAGCACACGCTACAAGAGACCTCCCGTTAAATGCAATCTACCCGTGCAGACAACCGGCCTCACATGTATGGCGGAGACCGGACGAATACCTTCGTCTTCCTCTCCGCTTCATTTTCCTTTGCGCCACGGCAGTTGAAGCCGGCGAACCATTTTGCTAGGGTGCGGCTCCTGGAGCCAGGCACATGAGCATACGCTTTTCCCAATACGATCCTGAGGAATTTTACGACGAACTCTACGAGGAGAAGGGGCAACCACGGCCAGGAAGTACCTTGTTGCTTAAAAAGTTTGCGTCATTGCCGGAAGGAGAGCTACGAAAGCGCCAGGAGGCGGCGGAGCGTGTCATTCTGAACATGGGCATGACGTTCAGCATCTATGGGAGCACGAACGGCCATGAACAGATATTCCCGTTCGACATCGTGCCTCGAATCGTCACGGCGTCGGACTGGGATCGAATCGACTCGGGACTTTGCCAACGCATCCGCGCCTTGAACTTGTTCATCAACGATGTGTACCACGATCAGAAGATCCTCAAAGATGGGGCAATTCCCGCTGAGCTGATTTATACCAGCAAGAGCTTTTTGCAACCGTGCATGGGTCTGCGCCCTCCGCGCGGTATCTGGTGCCACATTGCGGGGATCGATCTCGTCAGAATCAGCGACGGCCGGTACTACGTCCTCGAAGACAACACCCGGTGTCCGTCCGGAGTCGCCTATGTGTTGGAGGCAAGACAGGTCATGAAACGGACGTTCCCTGAGCTGTTCGATGCCTATCGCGTACGACCGGTTGATGGGTATCCGAGCCAACTCTTGGAAACCCTTCGTTCTCTTTCGGAGCTTCCCGATCCAACCATCGTGATTCTCACCCCCGGCATCTTCAATTCAGCGTATTACGAACATTCCCTGCTTGCGCAAAAGATGGGAGTAGAGTTGGTCGAAGCCGATGACCTCGTGGTGGTGGATGGATTTGTCCACATGCGCACCACGAAGGGATCCCAACGCGTCGACGTTATCTACCGGCGAATCAATGATGACTACTTGGATCCACTGGCATTTCGCCGCGATTCCTTGCTTGGGGTTCCGGGCCTCATGGAATCGTATATGAGAGGTCGGGTCGCGCTCGCCAACTCTCCCGGCACCGGTGTGTCGGACGACAAAGCCATTTATGCCTATGTCCCGAAGATCATCAATTATTACCTCGCGGAGGAACCGATACTGCCCAATATACCGACGTATCTCTGCTCAGATCGACGAGATCGGACCTATGTCTTGGAGCATTTGGATCAGCTGGTCGTGAAAGCCACCAATGAGGCCGGCGGCTACGGGATGATGATCGGACCTCATGCGTCCAAGCAGGAACGGGTAGACTGCGCTCGTCGCATTGAGGCGGACCCACGGAACTATATCGCCCAGCCAACCTTGGCCCTTTCTCGCGTGCCCACATTAGTGGATGACCATCTGGAAGGGCGCCATGTCGACCTCCGTCCATATGTGTTGTATGGCCGCGATGTGTCTGTGTTGCCGGGAGGCATGACGCGCGTGGCGTTGCGAAAGGGCTCGCTCGTTGTGAATTCGTCTCAAGGCGGAGGCAATAAAGACACGTGGGTCTTGTCATGAGGAATGAACAAATTCATTTCATCACTCACATCGCAGCTCAATACCTGAGGACTGATGATTCATGCTGAGCCGGGTCGCCAGCTCCATTTATTGGTTGAATCGGTACATTGAACGGGCTGAAAACTACGCCCGTTTCATCGAAGTCAACCTCAATATGACACTCGACCTTCCTCGAGGCACGACGGAGCAGTGGGAACCGTTGGTCTTCACGACCGGAGATCACGAGAGTTTTGCCGAGCGGTATGGGAAGCCCACGAAAGAAACCGTGATCCAGTTCCTCGTAGCCGATGCCACCAATGCCAATTCGATTCTGTCTTGCCTCGTGGCTGCCAGAGAAAATGCCCGGTCGGTCCGAGAAGTCATCTCGACCGACATGTGGGAACAGGTCAACCGATTTTACCTCATGGTCAGAGACGCCCTTTCAAACGGCTGGTCCAGCCAAAGTCTCCATACCTTCTTGACCGAGGTCAAGGCGAATAGTCATCTGTTTTTGGGGATTACCGATGCCACCATGTCACATGGAGAGGGTTGGCATTTCGCTCGCCTTGGCCGTTTGCTCGAACGGGCGGATAAGACCTCCCGCATTCTTGACGTCAAATATTTCATGCTCTTGCCGACGGTCGATGAAGTCGGCACCCCATTTGATATCATCCAATGGTCCGCGCTGTTGAAGTCCGCCAGCGCCCTGGAGATGTATCATAAACGTTTCGGGCGCATCTCCCCCGACGATGTCACGGCGTTTCTGATCTTGGATTCCACGTTCCCTCGGGCCATTCGCTACTGTTTGATCAAGAGTGAGGACTCCTTGCACGCGATCTCCGGATCAGAACATGGAGCCTATCAGAACCATGCCGAAAAGCGACTGGGGCGATTGCGTGCGGAGTTGGACTTCGGTGATCTCGATGATTGCCTCACCGGAGGGCTTCATGAATTCTTGGACCGGTTTCAAGCGCAGGTCAATGGTGTAGGAGTCTCCATTTACGAGACCTTCTTTGCCCCTCGTCCCATTCACAGTTCAATTGTCGGAGCGGAGGCACAATGACATTTTGTTTAGGCATGAAGGTGGAGGACGGGCTTGTCGGAATTGCCGATACCCGAGTCACCACGGGCGCGGAATGCATCACGGCAGGGAAGGTTTCGATTCATCAGCATGGGCGTCATTCGATGTTTTTGATGACATCCGGGCTACGGTCCGTTCGAGACAAGGCCGTCACGTACTTTGATGAGGCGATTACCGAAGGCGATCAGACATTCGATAAGTTATTCAAAGCCGTCAACGTATTTGCTGCACAGATCCGCCGCGTGGCGGAAGAAGACCGTGCGGCCCTTGATCAAGCAGGCCTGATCTTCAATCTGCACGCCCTCGTGGGAGGACAGCTTGAAAATGACACGGAGCATAAACTCTACCTCATCTACCCACAGGGGAATTGGGTCGAAGTGAGCGAAGGAACTCCCTATTGCATTATCGGGGAAACAGGCTATGGAAAACCGCTCCTCGATCGCGTGTTGCGCTATGACTCCAGCATGGACCTCGCCATGAAGGTCGGCTTCCTGGCGTTCGACGCCACCCGAACAAGCTCTACGAGCGTCGAATATCCGCTTGATGTGGTCCTCTATCGCCACGATACCTTTGACATCATCGAACACCGTTTTCAGAAGGAAGACCTCGCCGAGATCGCCGTCTGGTGGCAATCCCGCATTTGCGAATCCGTCGAGAAGTTACCGTCGAAGTGGATTGATGGTCTCCTCGATTCGCTTCCGCAGGAATCGAGGTCATCCTCCCCGCCCTCGCCCCCTCCATCACACTGAGAGGAGTGCCTCAACCAATCCGGCGATCTGCAGTACCACGAATCAGGGCCGCAGGCTGTAGAGAATTCCGGTAGACTGGGAACGCGGGATACCCTTGTTATCCAGGGAAATAGGACGGATAGAATTGAGCGGCTTTAAGCCTGGTTTGGTTTTCCTGCACGCTCGGCAATTTTTTTGCGGAGACGCGCTTTTTCGAGGCTTATCTGGGCTTCTTTGACTTCAGAAGGCAAACCACCGGCCTGAAGCCGACGTTCAGCTTCTTCCACCTTGGCAGTAGCCCGTTCTATATCGATATCTTCAGCCTTTTCGGCAACCTCTGCCATGATAGTCACTTTGGTCGGCGTGACCTCAGCAAACCCCCAGAGTACTGCCATCGAATGGGTGTCACGATCAACTCGATAACGGAGCTCCCCGATCCGGAGGGTCGATAGAAAATGGCAGTGCCCTGGAAGCACCCCGAATTCTCCCTCTGAGCCTGGCGCGATGACCTCTTCTACTTGCTGGCTCAGGAGTAATTTTTCCGGCGTCACGACCTCTAGTAAAAACGTTCCTGGCATTTCCCTGTTCCTTCATCCCAGCATCAAACGGGAACCGATGCACCCTCAACCGAACGCATGCAACAAAATCCATCCGAGACCGCGCGTCGAGCGAGATCAGATGGCACTCGATGCATCCGATTTCCTATACCTTCACTCCCATCTTCTCCGCCTTGGCGACAGCTTCTTCAATGGGACCGACCATGTAAAACGCCTGCTCCGGCAGATGATCATACTTGCCTTCAAGAATCTCCTTGAAGCTGCGAACCGTGTCCTTCAGTTTGACGTACTTACCGGGAGCGCCGGTAAAGGCTTCTGCAACGTGGAAGGGCTGCGACAGGAAGCGTTGAATTTTTCTTGCGCGCGCCACGGCCATCTTGTCATCTTCCGACAACTCGTCCATGCCGAGAATCGCGATAATATCTTGGAGGTCTTTATACCGCTGTAAGACGGATTGGACACCACGCGCCACTTTGTAGTGTTCCTCGCCGATGATTTGCGGATCAAGGATTCGCGATGTGGAGTCCAACGGATCGACCGCCGGATAAATACCCAATTCCGCCAGCGATCTGGACAACACGGTGGTGGCATCCAAGTGCGCGAAGGCTGTGGCCGGAGCCGGATCGGTCAGGTCGTCGGCAGGCACATAGATTGCCTGAACGGATGTAATAGACCCCCGCTTGGTTGAAGTGATTCGCTCTTGGAGTGCACCCATTTCCGTTGAAAGGTTCGGTTGATATCCGACGGCAGAGGGCATACGACCCAGCAACGCAGACACTTCTGAACCGGCTTGAGTGAACCGGAAAATATTGTCCACGAACAGCAACACATCTTGGTTCTCTTCGTCACGGAAATATTCGGCAACGGCCAGACCGGTCAACGCCACACGGAGACGGGCTCCCGGCGGCTCATTCATCTGGCCATACACCAATGCCGCTTTCGACTTGGTGAAATCATCCGGATCAATGACCTTCGACTCCTGCATTTCGTGCCAGAGATCGTTCCCTTCCCGCGTCCGCTCGCCTACACCTGCAAACACGGAGAATCCTCCGTGGTGTAACGCGATATTGTTGATCAGCTCCATGATGATGACGGTCTTTCCAACGCCGGCGCCACCGAAGAGTCCAACCTTCCCTCCCTTGCTGTAGGGCTCGAGGAGGTCCACGACCTTGATGCCCGTCTCCAGCACCTCAGTCTTGGTTTCTTGGTCTTCAAGTTTTGGAGCGGGACGATGAATGGGGTACGTCTTCTTCGCCTTGATCGGGCCCCGTTCATCAACCGGTTCGCCGAGCACGTTAATGAGGCGACCGAGCGTTTCACGGCCAACCGGCACCGAGATCGCCGCTCCGGTATCTTCCACATCCATTCCACGGGTCAGACCATCGGTCGTGGACATCGCGATGCTGCGGACTCGGTTTTCTCCCAAATGCGAAGCAACTTCAAGGGTGATTTTGACCGCAGGCTTACCTGCAGCCTTGTTCTCTTCCTGCGTCACTTTGAGCGCATTGTAAATATTGGGTAGCTGACCCGGATGAAATTCCACGTCCACAACTGGTCCGATGACTTGAATCACTTTTCCTGTACTCACGAGTTCACCCCTTTTTCTCGAGTGCTAAGTTCTGAGTGCGTCGTGCTGAGAACAGAGACCCCGTTATGACTCAGCACTCAGTACAGCCCACTTATTTCAATGCTTCGGCACCGCCGACGATATCCATCAACTCTTTTGTAATCGCCGCCTGCCTGGTCTTGTTGTAATACAGCGTCACTTTCTTGATGAGTTGGCCGGCATTACGCGTCGCGCCATCCATCGCGGCCATGCGGGCCCCATGTTCGGCCGCTCCAGACTCCAACAAAATCCGGTAGGCCTGGATTTGAAAATGCTTCGGGATCAAGATGCCCAGCAGCTCTGCCTCTTCTGGTTCGTACAGATAGCTACCGCTCATGGAACCTTCACTGGAAGCGGCACTGAATTCCTCCTGCACGTCGATCGGAAAAAGCTTTTCGACGATTACCCGCTGTTGAATGGCGGATTTGAATTCATTGTAGACGACGTAGAGTTCGTCGAATGTGCCTTTGATGAAGTTATCCGTAAGATCACCACCGATATCGATGGCATGCTCGAATGTCAACTTATCGAAAATACCGGTCCATTCCTGTCGAATCGGCCATGTACGGCGCCGAAAGTAATCGCGCCCCTTACGACCAATAATGCTCAAATGCACTTGCAGTCCGCGCGCTTCGCACTGCCGAACGAACTCGGAACTCTTGCGCACGATATTGCCGTTGAAGCCACCACAGAGCCCTCGATCGCTCGTCACCACAAGGACTTCGACCTTCTTCCCTTCGCGTTTCTGCAGAAGAGGATGAGAAGAGCGGTTCACGCGCTGACTGAGATTATGCAACACCCCGCGCATTTTATGGGCATAGGGACGCGCGGCAAGAATACGATCTTGAGACCGCTTGAGCTTGGCCGCCGCCACCATTTTCATGGCTTTGGTAATCTTCTGCGTATTCTTAAAAGCTGAAATCTTGCGACGTAATGATTGAAGGCTTGGCATCGTGTTCTTTTAAGGATGCGGACTGAGTGCTGAGACTGCAACCCGGTTCCCTGCCGCCCGTCTCAGTCTTGGGTTCTCGAAACTCAGTCCTGTGCTTAGGCTTTTGCTCCGTATCCCATTTTCTGTTTGAAAGTCGAGATAATCTCTTTCAACCGGCTACCGACCTTGTCGTCGATCTTGCTGATCGTCGCCACTTCCTTCTTCAGGTCGGGATGATTCTGTTGAATGTAATGTAGGAAGTCCGCCTCAAACTGCTGAACCTTGTCCACCGCCACATCGTCGAGAAATCCTTGCGTACCGGCATAGATAGAGAGCACCTGATCGGCCACCGGCATGGGTTTGTACTGCCCCTGTTTGAGCAACTCCACCATCCGCACGCCACGAGCCAACTGTAGCTGAGTCGCCTTATCGAGCTCACTGCCGAACTGAGCGAACGCAGCCATTTCACGGTACTGAGCCAAGTCTAACCGGAGCGTACCGGCCACTTGCTTCATCGTTTTAATCTGCGCTGATCCGCCGACACGAGAGACTGACAGTCCGACGTTAATGGCCGGGCGGATACCGGAATAGAACAGATCGCTCCCGAGGTAGATCTGCCCATCCGTGATCGAGATGACGTTCGTTGGAATATAGGCCGACACGTCACCCGCTTGCGTTTCAATGATGGGCAACGCCGTAAGACTGCCCCCGCCTAGTTTTTCGCTCAGCTTGGCTGCCCGTTCAAGCAGGCGCGAGTGCAAATAAAACACATCTCCCGGATAGGCTTCGCGTCCAGGTGGTCGACGAAGCAAGAGCGAAAGCTGGCGATACGCCACGGCATGCTTCGATAAATCGTCGTACACGATCAACGCATGCTTGCCGTTATCGCGAAAATATTCTCCGATGGCGGCACCCGCGAAGGGGGCCAGAAACTGCATCGGAGCCGGGTCGCTGGCGCTTGCCGACACGACCATGCTGTACTCCATTGCATGGTTTTCTTCGAGCGTCTTTACGACTCGAGCGACGGTCGAGCGCTTTTGGCCGACGGCGACATAAATGCAGAAAACGTTCAAGCCCTTTTGATTGATAATGGTATCAACCGCGATCGCGGTTTTGCCGGTTTGGCGATCGCCGATGATCAACTCTCGTTGACCGCGACCGATCGGAATCATGGCGTCGATTGCCTTGATGCCGGTTTGTAGCGGCTCACGAACGGATTGACGTGTATTCACGCCGGGAGCAACCACTTCGATACGGGAATGATGCTGTGACTGGATCGGTCCCTTGCCGTCGATCGGCTGGCCGATGGCATTCACGACGCGACCGACGAGTGCTTCGCCGACCGGAATTTCCGCGATACGCCCAGTGCGCTTGACTGGATCGCCTTCTTTAATTCCGACGTCGTCACCCATCAACACGGCGCCGACATTATCTTCCTCGAGGTTGAGCGCGATGCCATAAAGTCCACCGGGGAACTCCAGCATCTCTCCGGCCATCGCCCCATCCAGCCCATACACCTTGGCAATGCCATCGCCGACCTGAATGACAGACCCGGTCTCCTTGACATCAACCTGCTTGTCGAAGCCCTTGATTTTTTCCTTGATGATCGCACTGATTTCTTCAGCCCTGATCTGCATGACGACTCCTTTATTCTCGTGTCAACGCCACGTGCAGGTCGCGCAGGCGACCTTGGACGGTGCTGTCGACCACCGTGCTGCCGATGCGGATCTGCAGCCCGGCAAGATGACTCGCGTCGGTTTGAAACGTGACATCCACCTCTCGCTTGAGGGTGTCCCGCAACCGCGCTTTAATCCGCTCTTGTTCCGTAAGGGGCAGTGCCGTCGCAGACGACACCGTCACCGGCTGAGTACCCTTCGCCTGATCAACCAGCTTGCCGAATGCCACGGCAATCTCTGGCAAGAACCCGACCCGGGTCTTCTTCACCAGTTGCCCAAGAAACGCCTGACCAACCTGTGGGCAATTCAATTTTTCAGCCAGCCCCCGTAGCACCGCGATCTTTTCCTCCACACTGAACGCAGGTGATGCGATGACATGTCGAAGTTGGTCGGACTCTTTCATAGCCTGTCCCAGGCTATCGAGAGCATCTCGCGTCACTTCGATGCTGGATTGGTCAAGAAGTTCGAAGAGTGCCTGTGCGTAACGTCGCGCAACTGTTGTTTTAATCACCGTTCTCGACTCGCCTACATTATTTGGACGTACCTTAAAGTTTCGTGAAAATCACGAAGCGGAGCTCGCGAAGTTAGCATTGAGGATGAGGAACTGTCAATATCACTCTCTCCGCAATGGGATCGACAGCGCTCCATTCTCTGGCGGGGGAGCGGGTGTATACTAAAATTTGACCGCGAAACAGATTCCGATGCGCCTAGTAAGCGCCTCTTGCATTGCATCCGGTGGCACAAGCGGGAGGAGAGTGAAGAGATGCGATGGTCATTCCGTGGTAGTGTTCGACCGATACTCGCCTCGTTTTTTGTTTTGAGCCTACTCACGCCTCCAGGATGGGCTTACCGGGAGCACTTTACCCCGGAGCAACGGACTCAACTCGAGAAGATCCAGATTGTATTCGTCGACGTTCTGGCTCTGACAGACCAAGGCACCACGGACCCCACTCCCCTCCTCGACGCCGTCGCTCAACGACTGGTTGAAGTTGGCTACTCGACCGTTCGAAATTCAGGATCGGCTCATGACGTCGTTGTGCGTGTAAAATGCGAACAGCGCAAAACCTGGGAAGGCGTGGCGGTGACGGGTGGAGATGCCGATCTCCCTGATGCTCCATCTCGACTCTGGAAAGGACCGGCCTGTCAACTCACCTACCTGCTCGGAGGGATGAAGATCAAGTGGCAGAAAGAAGTGCGCACTGATTTTGACGATGCTGTGGTTGCCGCCCAAACGGCACAGGCGCCGGATGCTGGTCGTTACGCGATGGCAAAGCTGCAGGAAGCCTTGGAGAAATATGAGTTTCCCCTGTTGCTGGCGGCGGAGTGGGGCCACGCCGATCGTCTGGTGAAATCCCTTGATTCTCCGGACACCAGCCAAGCTCGGAAAGTGAAAATCATGTCGCTTCTTGGAGACATGCAGGCCGATGAAGCGATGCCGAAACTAAAGGAAACGCTCAAGGACCGTGATCTTGCCGGGCAAGCGCTCGCCGCGATCGGTAATCTTGGCAGAGACGGCATTCCGTTACTCGTTGAGATGATGAACACCTCGCCTCAGTTGGAAATTCAGACCGCAGCTGCAAAAGCCTTGGGGCAAATCGGAGGCATCCATGGAGACGCTTCCGTTGTCTTGCCGTTACTGACAAAACTGCAAGACTCAAAGACAGACTGGACGGTCTTGACGGAAGTGGCGTGGGCGCTCGGCAAGATACCGGACAAGCGATCGATACAACCGCTCTACGATCTGGACAAGAAACTTCAGGCGATTCGAGATCCGGACAACGTGACGCTGAGAAAGCTCAAGGAAGCGGTGTTCTGGTCGATCAAGCAATGTGACACATGGGATCAATACAGCTGACCTGCTGATATCGAATCACCGGCCGACCTTCCACGGCTCCGCCAACGTCATGAGGAACATCGCACGACCTTCTTGCCATGCGCTTGGCGACCATGCATGATGGCCCTCGTGAGGCGGATAAGGGCTAGAAACACAGCACCATAGCTTGTACCATCAACGGATCATTCGTGATGCTAAAGGAGGGACCGCGTGAAAAGAGTTGATGCAAAGATTTTTCTGGCAGGTGTGCTACTTGGAAGCCTAGTCTCCATGGGTGGAGACCTGGGGCATGCATTCGATGAAGAACTCGCTTCTCCAAGCAGCTCTCAGAACTTTTCCCAAAGCTGGGATAAGAAACTGCCGAACAATGCCCGATTTACCGTCCTGTCGGATTTTGACGGCGCCGCCGTGAGGGACAACGAGACCGGCCTGGTGTGGGAACAATCGCCGGAGTCGAAGACAATGAATTGGTCCACGGCACGGTTCACATGCGCCAAACGGGTGATCAGCGGCCGAATGGGCTGGAGACTTCCCTCGTTGCACGAACTGGCAAGCTTGCTGGATCCTACCGTCTCTCCTGGACCGACCATTCCGCCGGGCCATCCCTTTGCCAATGTCCAAGCAGCTCACTATTGGACGGCGACAGCGTTTGCGGGTAAGTCGACCCATGCATGGAACGTCGGATTCATCATGGGCATGACCCACGATATCAAAACGACGGAACGTCACAACATCTGGTGTGTACGCGGAAGCAATAACGCGGATGCCTACTGAGCGGCTGTCGGTCTCTGACACAACGTCCGGTGAGGGCGGCTGCCCTCACCAGCTGTAGAACACACCTTCTCACACTGGTACAGATAAAGATTCTTACGCCACACGGGGGCTTCTCCGATTGGGAGAAGCCCCCGTGCCGACGAGACGACACTCTTATCTGCAGTACTGGAGTACCGGTTACTTGGTGACGCGGATTTCTACCCGTCGATTCTTCGCTCGACCTGCGTCAGTGCTGTTTGGAGCAACCGGCTTTGTATCGGCAAATCCAGCCGTCGTCACACCGCTGAGCCCGCCTTCTTCTAAGGCCTTGGCGGCATTGCCAGCTCTCGCTTCAGACAGCTCCTGGTTCGTTGGAAACTTTTCTTTCAGTGCTCCACGGATCTGCCTGTCATCGGTATGTCCGTTTACGGCCACTTTGTATTCGGGATATTCTTTCAAAATCTCTCCCACTCGTTTCAGCACATCAACCCCGTCGGACTGCAACTGATCTTGGCCTGACCCGAACAGATAGCTCGACGCCATTTTGATCAAGAGGCGCTCACCATTGAGGTCAACCGCGATATTACCTTTGCTGATTTGAGGCCGCAATGCGCGGATCAGTCCACGCTCAGCCTCTTTCAGTTTCTCCATTTCGGCAGAGAGGTCGCCTCGAAGTCCGGCAAGTTCTTTTTCGCGATCCGCAAGCTGCCCCTCCAAGTCGGCCAGACGCTGTCTGGCCTCCGCAAGTTCCGCAGCGAGCCTGTCTTTATCTCCACCATCGGACCGTGCAGCGGCGAGTTGTGCTTCAAGCTCGGCGATACGACGCTTCGCGGCACGTAATTCGTCGGTGTCATTTTGTACCGCCGCGAGATTCGACGAGAATCGCTCTCGCTCCGCATTGGCATCCGAAAGCTGTCTTTCACGCTCGGCCAACTGACGCTCCAGGTCTCGAACTCGACTGCTGAGCGATCCATTTTCTCTCCGTGCAGCCTCGAGCTCGCCGGCCAACCGGTCGCGCTCCTGCTCAAGCGCTGCCAAACGAACCGCCATTTGCTGCAACGGATCGGGCGCTACCGCCTTTGTCGTTGAAGGACACCCACTGGCCTGATGATAGCCGTACCATTTTTTATCAATGCAGACAGTCGGCTGCTTGATATACCCATCAGGATGAGACTGTTTGTACGAGGAACATCCGGTGAGGGCAACGAGCCCGATCATCAATAAGACGCCTTTGCTTAGTCGCATGAGACCTCCTGTGTTTGCGCCTGGCGGAAGTGATCCAAGGCTGCTACGTTCAATTGATTCATATTCCTAACATATCCTAACATTGCCGGATAGCTCAACCTATTGCCGGTTCCTAAGCAAATCTCGAATTTCCGTCAACAGTTTCACTTCATGAGATGGCTCCGGTGGCGCAGGCGGCGGTGGCGGGGCCTCGTTCTTGAATCGATTGACCTGCTTGACAAGGAGAAAGATCACGAAGGCAATGATGATGAAGTCAAATACGCTTTGAAGAAAGACTCCGTAATTCAGCGTGGGTGCGCCGGCAGCTTTTGCCGCGGCTAATGACGCGGGAGAGGTATTCGATAAGTCGACAAAGAGGCTGGAGAAATCGACCTTGCCCATCAACAATCCGATAGGAGGCATCAGGACATCGCTGACGAGTGACGACACGATCTTTCCAAAGGCCCCACCGATGATGACCCCAATCGCCATATCCAGGACATTGCCTTTTATGGCAAATTCTTTGAACTCTTTCAGCATGACGCTCTCCTTCTCAACAAACCCGCTGCCCTGCGATCCCGCTCAGGACGCTAGCGCTTACGCGTGCTGTCGAATACATAGCCCAACGTGAATAGGTAGAGATTATCGGTATCGCCCGTGCCGATAGGCGGCCGATTGTTGTAGCGTGTGGTCACTTGGAATCCGCTCGCCAACCCACCAAATACTTTCAGACGGACCCCGTTATCCATCGTAAAGAAGAAATCCGATGCATTTTGGACCGAGGGAAAAATCTCGTTGTAGTGGTACAGAGCGACACGACCGTCGAACAATGGCCAATCCCATTTCATCGCCACACGAGCGCGGAAGCTCGACCGATCACCGGTGACACTATTGTCTCGGTAATCCTCATTGAAATACGCCGGACCGGCTTCGGCGTAAAACGTCATATCTTTTAAAATTCCATTGAAGTCTCCACGATCGATAAATTGATATCCTGGTCCGCTGGAAATCGCCGTTCTCAGCTTGAGGTTTTGGAGAAAGTCATTCTCGACATAGGCCGATGCGAACCAGAAGAGCCGTTTGGTGATAAAAAAGTCCAACTTGATTGTTCCCCTGGCATTCCGAACATTCAGGCTCCCACTGTTGTCGCCATAGACGTAGCGCCCCAGTAGAGTCAACCGCAATTGCTCACTTCGAGCCACCATATCGCCGAGTACGCTGATGTTCCGTAGATGGCTGTTTCCCGTGGACTGCGAGTAACCGGCATTGATACTGCCTATGTAGATGACCGGGGACTGAACGATGGGGTTGACCTGAGTGACCGCATCCATCGGAACTGTCATGGTATTTCCGACCGGTCCAGCCTTGAGCGTTATCGTTCCAGGCTCCCCTTCTTCGGCAGTCCCAACGAGAACCGTTCCTTCTTTTAAGTGGAACGGGAGTGGGTGGGAGACCGCAATCTTGCTCACTTCCGCCCACTTCACCTTGATGAGATCTCCGGCCAGGGGGCTTTTGAGCAAGAGCATTCCACCGGTCATTTCGATCACTTCTCCGTGTATTACACTGCCATCTTTTAGAGAGACAACATCCTGTATCAGAGTAGGCTGCGCCACTGTCGTTGCGTCATCAGCAGAAAACGCAACGCTCACCATGGTTGCCAGGCACCACACCACGATCGACCCAACCGTGACTATTACTGACCTCATTGATCCTCCTTTTCAAGTATACGTATTTACCGAGCATGAGTCAGACTTACGGATATATCGCATTTATACGGATATATCGCGTTTGCAAAGGCGCTGCAAGCTATACCTCGGAATCTCGCACGCACGGAACGCCATCTCAACTATCTCGGCCTTCCATTGCCCCATGGACGCCCACAAGACGACGAAGACCGACGATCTCCTCGCTATATTCAGGACCGGTCTGAATCCGCACATACTGCGAAAGGATCCGGTCAATGCGATCGCTTGCGTTCGAGATCGACATAATATCGAGCCGCTTCAGACCGTCTGGAAATTTTGAGACGCTTATAGATTTTCTGCAGACGAGAAGCGACCACCGTGTGAGCGACATTCAGCGTCTGTCCGATTTCTTTATTGGTCTTCCCGGATGCCACTAAAGACAGCAAGTGCCACTCTTCTCTTGAGCAGACCTCCTCCCATGGTTTGTGCCCTCGCGCGCTGCCGTCACGGAGCCACTGGATCAACTGCTCCGTTAAGTGCTGATCCATGATGGCACGTCCGCTCGCCACGATCTCAAGGCTCCTTGTGATGGCATCAGCTGTCGCGCTTTTCAGGAGATATCCGTGCGCTCCGGCCATAATCGCAGTCCGCAAGACATCCTTGTCATCCTGCGTGGTAAAGAAAAGGACTCGTACCCGGGGATAAAGCTGTCGAACGGTCCTGCAGAGTTCGATCCCGCTGTCCTGACCCACTCGAACCTCCATCAAGACCAGATCCGGTTGTTCTGCATGAATGACTTGGAGCGCCGCCTGTCGAGTCCCAGCCATACCAATGACGTCGATATGAGGGCTTCCGGAGAAAAAAGCTTTGACCCCCTGAAGTGTCAGGATGGAACGATCAATAATGAGCACACGAATCGGCTGTCGAACTCCCTCTGATTGCACCGGACAACACTCCTGATTCTGCACGAGACTCATGACCTGATTCCTCGCCTCTTGGTTTACCAGCCTCCACTCCACCTCTATCCCCTACATGATGCCTCCCCGCATCTCAGGCAGAACATCGGCAAGCCTCGACACCATGCGGATACCCAGAAAGGTACTCTCCCCGGGCCTCTCCTCAGGGCTCCCAATACGCTCTCGCGAAGCCCATCGTGCGCTTCGCGTGTCGTGCGTACACACTTGACGTCTTGATCTCCTCCGTTTGTCGAGCCACAAGGTTTTTGAGCATTCGGACTGTGACCATCGCTCCACAATTGACACAGCGCAGCATGCCTCGCCCTGCCAGTTGTTCTTCGAGTTCGTCTTCGACGCCCCACTCCACCACCATCAAGCCGCTGCATCGTTTACAGTGCATATACCTATCCCTCCTCCTGTCCCTCGCCTGTGAGATGAACGAGAATCACTTTCTTCTCTGCAGGAGCAGCGTTGGTTTTGTCGCCTGCAGCCTCCCTGGCGACGGCCGCTGACTCGGAACGGCCTCGGATGCCTGTTGCTGGTCAGAGGAATTCAGTACTCTGCAGAGATCGACGACGAAGTCGACGAACGCACCGATCAACGCCTCTCGACAGGCCGACTCCTGAATACCTTCCACCGGTTTCCACTGACCTTTGACTTTCCCCACAACCATCAGCCGATGGGTGCCTGTTCCAGGATTAAGTTCGGTCGTGAGCAAGTAATCTTCACCGTTTGGCCCTTTGACAAGGAGGCCTTGTGCAGTCATTGATGTTTCCTCTTTCTCTCAGAATAGTGAAAAGGGTCCGTCGGCATTGTTCCCATCTCGTTCATCCGTTCAACAGACAGCCGAGATATCGGGCTCATGCCCTTATGCACTAACAATCCTCGTGCCAGTGTTCTGGCGCATGAATCTGCGTTGATTATCGGATGATTCCGGCATGCCCATGCCTTACCGATTCAGAGGAAGCGTCTCAACTGATCCAAGATCATGTCTCATGAGACAATCAGTCGAAGCCATGAGACAGTCATCTGTCCGTGAGACTGATGGGTTTTACCGGATAGAGAGAAGATGCCTGAAGGTCGTCAGAAGGGAATCTTCCGTTGCGTCGTGGCGAGGAACATGAGACAGGTTGCAAGCTGAGCGAGTCAGCGGGATTGGATCTCCAGTTCGATGAGGCGTCGATAGAACGTCGCTCTGCTGATCCCGAGCCGTTTGGCCGCCTCAGTCCGGTTGCCTTTTGTGTCTGAAAGAGCCGCTAAAAATCGAGTCTTCTCATCTTGATTCGACAGCGGGATGAAACCGGAGCGGCTTGGTACCATAACAGCTCCGGCAATCTCCGGAGGAAGATCAGCGGGGAGCACCTCGTTCCCCTTACAACTAATGACGGCGAATTCCACCGCACTCTTCAATTCACGAACATTGCCGGGCCAGGAATGATTTATCAGGAAACGAAGCGCGTCCGGATGCAACCGCTCAACACTCTTTCCGGTGGCAGTACAGATTTGACCGAGCAACGCCTGCGCCAACAACGGGATATCCTCACGCCGGTCTCGAAGAGGAGGAAGTTGGACCCTGGCAATACGTATTCGATAGAGCAGATCAGCGCGAAATGATCCTCGCAGGACGTCTTCACTGAGGTTGTGATGGGTAGCGGCAACAACACGAACGTTCACTTTGCGAGGCCTGGCCTCTCCTAGACGGGTGATTTCTTTCTCCTGCAAGACTCGTAACAACGCCGTTTGAACCTGAGGCGGGATGTCCCCGATTTCATCCAGGAACAAAGTGCCTCCCTCCGCCGCTTCGAACAAGCCCTGTTGATCCTGGATGGCCCCGGTAAATGCTCCACGTTTATGTCCGAACAGCTGGCTGGTCAGAATGGAATCCGTGAGCCCCGCACAATTCGCCGCAAGAAACGGCTTCGTTTTTCTAGCGCTGGATGAATGAATCGCTCGAGCAATCAGTTCTTTCCCTGTCCCCGTCTCTCCTTCGATCAACACCGTAGTATCGACCTGCGCCACATCGCGCACCAGTTGATAGACGCGAAGCATGGCCGGGCTTTTCCCGATCAAGTCGTGAAAAGAGGCTTGTTCATTCAGCGCCTGGCGGAGGGCCTGGAGCTCGGTACGGTCATTGATGATCAGAATACGTCGCGCCGAATGACGCACGTCCCTGTGGATCTCCAGTTCAATCCATTGCGCCGAAGCCCCCTCAAGACACAACGGCCCACCGGCACGTGTCTTCGATGACCCCTCGAGGAGGTGCTGGATCAGCAGGCGATCGTCTTTGCGAAATGGAAAAACCTGGTCCCATGATCGACCAAGAATCTCACGAGCGGTACAACCGAGCATGGTAAGCGTGCGATCGGTCGCGAAGGTGACCAGCCCACACTCGTCCAAGACCATCGCGGCAAGCCCAAGCTGCTGCAGCAGCGCCAGCGCATCATCTTTTATACGCTCACTCGCTTCTAACTGGCCGAGTAAGCGCGTCTGCGCACTCCGATACGACTTGACGGATGCCTCTTCGGCCAACATTTGTTCTCGGGCCCGCTGGACAATGGACCGCATGCCCTCAAAGTCCGAGCCGAGTCGTTCAATGAGAACCAGCTTGCGACACCCAAGAGACAACGCTCGTGCCTCCAGCGTCATCGTGCCACCTTGTTGATCGGACTCCGTCCACGGACCGGAGTTTTCATGCGTGTCTGGCTTGCCCTCCCAGACCGAGTGAATGTCGGCAAGATAGTGCTGCAAGAAAGGGGAGCAGCGGGAAATGTCTAACACGGTATCGGCCGCCTGCCCCAACCACTGCGTCCACCAGGCAGGCGGAACGCCTTGAAGCCGAAACGCTCCCGACGCGTCTTCCCATTCAAAAACCACGATGTCCAGCGCTGAGAGCACGTGATTGAAGAACAGCGCATCAGGTGGAGACAGAGGGGATGAGCTCGTCATGGACGCATCCGTGACAGAGGCGCCGGAGTCACGAGCATCGTGGCGAGATGTCCGAAGAGCTCTTCAACTCCCTGCCCAAGCTTGGCACTGCCGAAAAAGACCGGCCATCCCTGCTCTTGCAACTGGTTGATTGCCGACTCATCGATCTCCCATTCGGATCGACGGTCTGCTTTATTTACGATCGAGACGAAGGGAATCGGGCCAACCGTTCGCACGACGGTTTGCTGAAGGATACGAGCGGTATCAAGAGTAGCCTTCCTCGTGCCATCCAGGACCAGGATATACCCGGATGATCCACGCAAATAGGATTCCCGGACATGTTGGAATTCATCCTCGCCGTAGAGGTCCCACACCATGAGCATTACATCCTGGTGATTGACTATGACGGACTTTTTCTCCACCGTCACACCGATCGTTGTCTGATAGTGCTCCGAGAAGACATTGGTCATGTATCGCCGAACGAGGCTGGTCTTGCCGACCGCGAATCCTCCCAACATGCAGATCTTTTTCTGTATCATGGCCGAGAGAAACCAGATTGACTATCGAGCACCTCGATCGAAGCGTGAAACGTCACAACGCGTCCGGCCGTGTATATTGTAGGGACCTCGCGCTTGTCGAGAGATCCTCCGATACCGGTCGTGACCGTCGTGGAAGAACCAAGGTGCACGCCTCCAAGTATCGCCGCAACGGCTTCAGCCCGTTGCTGGCTGAGCTGAAGATTCCGCGCAGGCGTACCGGTGTTATCGGCCAACCCGATGACGACGAGCCGCACGCGGCTACCGGAATGAGCAACGACTTGGTCCAGGCTTCGCAGTACATCGACAAGAGCCCGTAACGCAGCTCGCCCCTCCGGTTCGACCATGGCCGAACCGGAAGCAAAGGAAATCATAGTACGGTTCACCTGATTCAGCAGCTCGGGGATGGTCACCGTGATGAGGTCTGCGTCTCGGTACTGGGTGACTCCCGGAACAAGAAGTGCCAGACGTCTGGTTTCTTTGACCCATTCAGTCGACGCCGAACCGGTGGCCACCAGCGTATCCCCGTCCATATGGAACCGAATGGTCTCGGGAGGGTCCAACATCCCCTCCGCTCGCCTGACGATCAGGCGAGGGTCGAGCGCATAAAAGGGAGCCCATTGGGCCGTCATGATTGATGGATCAATACCAGCCGCTCTCACCAGCACCGAAGGATCTTTGGCCAATGGATCTCGCAACCCCTCGAGGTGATACGTGCCCCACGTCAAGCCGGCATTCGTCACGACGATTCCCGGTTCGCTCTTGAGCTGCGTCAGGAGATGGGTCCATCGAGCATGGGCTTGATAGGCCGTCCATCCCCACCATAAGCATGCCAGCAGAACGGCTCCGGTAAGAATCCACAACTTCAATCTGCTCGGCGGCTGTGGTGATTCGTAATGAGCCTGCAAACAGTGCTCGAGATGAGTCTGCACCGCCTGAAATGGGGCTGCATCCCCATCAAACGCAGCCAAGGCACCAGCCTGTTCGGCATGAATCCGATCCAAGACATCGTGGACATCGTCCCTCAGGGTTGCAGGTGGGGTACCACGAATCACACAGGCCAGATAGGCCTGGGATCCTTGTTCGATCCATACCGTCCACTCGCCGACGTGAAACTGATCGAGCATCTGATCCGGTGAAGCCCCGAACGACTCCCGGACATAATCTTGAATGGCCGTCAACATGCCGGACAGAACATGCTGATCCTGTACGACAGCCCCACTCGTTGCCGCATGATGAAGCAGCAGTCCGGTTTCACGATGGATCAGAAAGACCTGATCCACACGATATCGCAGCCGATGAAGCAACACGACCTCGGCAAACGGCCGTCCAGTCCGCCACGCTTCGAATCTCCACTGAATCCCCCGCACGGAGAAACTTTCATCCAATGAGTGGTTGAAGGCTTCTGTCATGCTCTGTAAGGCACGTGCAATCGCCTGACGGATGGTCGGGCCCATGATGGGCGCAATGGCATCAACGATCGCCTGCGGCGATTTCCGCACCGTTGAGACAAAGCCTTTTTCAACATAGGGAGTCAGGACGGTCGACATCTGTTGGTCGCCTTCCCCACGAATGGCAAATGCCTCGGGAAGGACTTGGCTGACGTCACGAGGTTCCACGGATCGCGTATCAAGCCGCTCACGAAGTTCGTCGAGTTGCGTGTGTTCCGGAGCCAGCAACAACTGACGCAATTGTGTCCAGTCTTCATCTACGGACACGAGTCCTTCAGGAGAGTGAGAATCTCGGCTGAGTCTGCGTGGATTAATTGACATACCGCAACACCACCGTCCTGACTAAGATTTGACCGAAGCAGCACCGTGAAACCGACTCGCGCAAGCCGCAGGACACGCCCCTTCTACGGTGACTGTGAGAACTCGAACCGGCTTCAGGCTCGACTGGAAGGTGCCTCACCGTTGGAGAGTCGTTGCGCTGCCTCCAGAAAAATGGCTGCGAGCGCCGCGCGATCTGTCTTGTCGGCACGCAGGTCTCGAACGGCCCCGTCGATGACCGATGTCGTTTCGGCATGACGAGCGCGAACATGATCGGCCAGCTCGTTGGTACGCTCTGTCAACTGTAACAAGACATGGGACTGCGCTTGGTTCGTCTGTTGCTCAAGTCGACGAGCCTTCTCTTCCAAGGTTGCGGCCAGTTGCGCAAGGTCCTGCGTCAGTCCCGTCACGGACTCTCCTCGGGCGTCCTGTTCCTTCGACAACCTGCTGGTCAGCGATTCAACTTCCTTTCTGATGTAGAGCTCGAGGCTCTCAAAGCGCCGTTTGAGATCATTGCGGAGATCGGTGGCTTCCCGCAGCAAGTGTTGTTCGAGTTGAGCAAACCGGCGGTCATGCTCCCGAGCCTGTGCGCCGAAGAGGATATCTCGAATTTTGTCGAGATTCCCACTGGCTGACGGTTCGTCAGCATGCGAGATGACACCTTCACGAGCCAGGCTTTCAGCTGGACCTCGATGAGCAACTGGAGATTGGTCTGTCGCGGTTGATCGACTCATAACCTCACCTTAAAGGAAATCACGATGGACAAGGCAACGGCTTGCGTCACATGACGCTGACGCCATTACTTTCCGGTGATTCGCTTTCCTCGCTGTTTACCGATGACAAGCGAACATCCTAGCACCGGCAAGCTGACGCCAACAAGACCGAATTCATGGGTGTGAACAGATCCTGCCGCGCATAGAAAAATCGGACGTTCGCGATCCGAAAGGCTGCAGAAACACCAGCGGGGCCGAGCCGTCAGGGTCTCCGTTCAGGACGAGCCTGCCACGAGATGAACGAGATGGTGAGAAGACGGCAATTCGATACCACGCGCTCAGAATCGTTCCCGAATCAACTGATTCATTTTTTCTGAACTGAGCCGTCATCGCCCACAGATGTCCGGACGCCCACCGACATCGCGATCGACGATTCCACCGGCAATGACACCCCATCCCGGCCACCACGATGCCCAGAGCGACTGCCGCCTGCAACCCATAGAGCACGGCATATTAAGTGAGCGTATCCACGGCATTCATACCATGTCTGTTCTTATCGTCCCAGCAAGCCTTTGAGGAGTTCTTGCCCCTCTTTCTTCAAGTCCTCTGGTTTCATTGTCCCTTTGAGCAATCCTCCGACCGCATCTTCAACCTTTTTCTTGACCTGTTCCTGCACCTTCCCGGCAATCCCCTTCACATCAACTCCGTAAGATGGCGCGTGCGTCGTTCCGGTAATCGTGAGCGGAAGGCTGAGTCGACCCTCTTTCATTGCAATTTTAACAACGGGCGACGCAGCCGAAATCTTTTGACTCACATCTTGTGACAGGTTGAGATTCACGAGCAAATTCAGCCGTTGATCAAATCCGATGGTGCCGCCGCCCGTCGCCTGGAAGTCATGGCTATCCATCAGGAGCCGCTGGACGTTGATCACACCTTGCTTGACGGCGAGATCCGTCTCGATCGTCGAAAAGGCTGTGGCCTTTGCCTCACCCATTGAAATACCGGCAACGCTGAGCGCATCGATCACTTCTTGGAGGATATTCACCCCTTCGATCTTTCCATCTTTCACAGCCAGGTGCCCCGTGCCCTCCAAGGCTTTTGTGAGATCCGGCATCGAGAACCCCTTGCCCTGCCATGAAAGATCGGCACCGGCGGTCCCGCTGATTAAGACAGGAGTTTCCGCGACGGCATTGAGCGCCGGACCAAGCTGCAGTCCTTGAAGCGCAACCGACCCTTTAAAAGGGGGCGCGTCCGACCCAGCGACCATTTTCCCTTGTCCCTTCACCTCGCCATCAAAGAGGCGGAACGACAAGGAGCTGAGCTTCGCCTCTTGCCCTTTGATCTCCGCAGTGATGGTGAGATCCTTGATATCAACCGGTTTTTTCAAAGGAAGCGCGACCGGCAGATTCGACGTATTGATCACCGGCGAGCTGATAGTGATGGTGGCATCATTTCCTGCAGCATGTCCTGTTATGGCAAAATCCGTCTTTCCCACCAGCAGCTGGAAATTGATTGCGTCAATGTCAATGTCCTCTTTCAGCGGGCCAAACGTGCCGTCGAGTTTCACCGGAAGGTTGAAAGGCTGCACCAGCGTGGCAAAATGGAGGTTCGGTGTGTGTCCGAGGCGAACTTCACGCAGAAGCATTTCCAGATCTTGCAACACATACTCCGTAGGCGTGGCAGCCGACAGGTCACGGTAGGTGAGCTTGCCTCCGTCGATCGACAGCCGGTCCACGGCCAGCAGCGCCAGAATCTTGAGCGGGCCTTCCGTCGAGGGAATTGGCGCGCGGGACGGCTTCTCCGGCACCGGGACGCCTGCGCGGCCGATCGTCGATGCGTTGAGAACCCCGTTCTTATTTTTGATGACTGTAATGACAGGGTCGTGAAGCGTGATTTCCTCGACCTCCACCTTTCCGCTCAGCAACGGCATGAGTTTCACACCCACATCCACCGACGTGAGCGACGCAAACGGACCCGAGCTAAACACCGAATCATCCTGCACGACGAATCCCCCCACGCGCGCCCCGACCCTTGGCCAGACGGTGAGACGGATGTCTTGCAGCTGGATCTTGCGATTCAACGCCTCTTCGATAGGCGGTTTGTACTGATCTTGATAGCTGTTGAGGTTGACCAGGAAAGGAAGCGCGAGCACCACACCGACGAGAAGCACGACGAGGACGAGCAAGCCAATGGCTATTTTCATGTCAATCGCCTCCGGGTGATCCATAAGTATATAAATCGATCTCAAGTGAGTCAACGAGAAGCAGTGTGGACGACACGCGAGGGTGTTGGAATATCTTGCAGTGCACGACTATCGAGTCAAGCTGTTCTCGTAAGCGGCCAGAGGCCAAGAGCAGCCGTAACGATGAAATGTCTGACTGGGGTGGAGGGGAACCGACCAGATGGCGTGACGGTTACTGTGGCATGAGTGGGAAAGGCTGCGTCGTCATTCCTAGGTCATGCCAGATTCAAGATCCGCCCCCAGATGCGTTGTTGGGACAATACAACACTCGCAGTACCTTTTCCGTGGCCGAGCAGATCATTCCTCCGATGTACTCGCTCCTCTGCTCTCACCGAAAGGGCACATCGGTTGGTTGCATCGTCCTGATCAACTGACGCGTTTCCGGCACGGGATAGCCTGCCTCGGAAACGACTTTTTGAATCGCCCGATTCGTATCGAAATAGACCTGCCAATAGTGCCGGTTATGACAAAATGGACGGACGACCAGCAGTGTGCCATAGGCGTTGAATTCGAGAATTTCCACAAGCGGCGGCCGCTCGGTCGCAACGTTCGGGATGTTGGTTACCGCCTGCTTCAGCCGTGTCATCGCATCCTGGATGTTGACCCCATGGGCAAGCTGCGCGCGCAGATCCACCCCGCGAAATGCGTTGATCGAATAGTTCACGATGTTGTCGGAAAATATTTTATTGTTACCGACCACCACCCGCAAATTATCCGCAGTATGCAGCGTTGTGGCAAAGACTCCAATTTCTTGTACTTCTCCCGTCGTGCCACCGGCAGCAATCATATCGCCGACGCGAAAGGGGCGCAGCACGATCAAGAACACTCCTGCGGCAAAATTGGCCAACAAACCGGACCAGGCCATGCCGATCGCCACACCGGCTGCCGCAATAATCGCGGCGAAGGAAGTCGTCGCCACGCCTAACGTGCCCAAGACCGCAACCAGCAAAATGACCTTGAGAAGGACCCCGACCGTGGTGTCGAGATATCCCACCAGCGTATGGTCCATCCCGCGAGCGATCATCGCCTTTGAGCTGGCTCCCCGAATGACCTGGATAGCCCACCCGCCGATGATCCAAATTGCGATCGCACCAAGTAAGGTCCAGCTGAACGGGATGACGTGCGTCGTGACAAACTCACCGACGTAGGAGAGGTTCATGTCCATGATACGATCCTTTCAGAACAAGACTGGACTACTGGTGAGCCCCAGGCCAACGGTTTGCCATAGGTTCTCCTGGCGGCTGTCTAAATTCGCGAAAATCGGCAGGCAATATTATACGCATTGCCTGTAGTTATTTCTAGCTATATATAACGTAGCAGCACTTCGGTTATCCATGAGGTCTGCCGCCCACAAGGACAGACTTTCATACTCGAGGAGTGAGGACATAAAACAGTATCCGACCCCTTATGTCTGTTGAGCACACCATACTGAGTCTTCTCTTTGTACCTCACGAATCAGTGGACCAGTTTTACCCCGTGCTGGTTGTTGGGTGGACGCTCAATATGGAAATGTATTTTTACGCCATGTTTACCGTAGCGATCGCCATCAATCGCACGCTGGCCCCAATCCTTGTCGTACTGACGATTATGGGAATAAAGGTTGGGCTTCCCTTGGTCACCAGCGACCCGGCGTACCTCTTCTATTACACGCATGACTTCGTCCAGTGTTTCTGCCTCGGTATTGTCGTCTGGTATGGAGCCGAACGAATCAAAGAGTTCAATCTTCCAATGTGGAGAGGCGTATTCCCAATCTCAATGAGTGTGTATGCCGGTTCTATTGTATTCGGGGGAGTCAATCCACTTGTTGCGGTGACGCTCTTATTCGCACTCGCGGTGGTATCTGCTCAAGCCGGTGCTGATGTCACGTCACCTTGGATTATTCTTCTTGGAAATGCTTCGTATGCCTGTTACCTGCTTCACACCATTCTGATCTATGCGATCGGCTTGCACTGGGTCCCTCTGCAAGGGACGGTTCCGTTCGCAATTGGCGTGATTGGCCTCTCATGGGTCTGTGCAATCGCTTGGCATATGTCCGTAGAAAAGATGATTCACATGGTAAGAGACAGAAGTCTGGGTGCCTTGAGCGTGAGCTCTCGGGCAGCAAGCTCAACTCTTTCTCAGCGTATGTAATCAAGGCGATAACAATCGAAGACAGTGATGGGGTCAGCAACTGTCTTGGCTGTCAAAGCCATAGATGATCTGGAATTGGTTTCAATCGATTTATTGTCCTTTCTCAGTTGTTACTTGTCCGTTTGAGTTTTTGAATAATCGATCATTTTAATGACGGTGCCACTTGCGTCATACCAGAGCCACTCACCCACCTCTTTCCCATTCTCGTACTGGCCTCGGATGTGAACATAACCATTCTCCCAAGCTACAAATGGCCCATGTTTGATTTTACAAATATGGATAGAGCCCGATTCCCCCCAGCCCTCAAATTCACCCAAAGCAGGACTCGGGCATGACAACGTTTCGTTAAAGAACTTGTCGCGTGAGCTCTGTTGATTCGAACAGCCCAATACCACTAAGCAAATTGCCAACGAATATGCTTTCAGTAGGTTCATTTTCATTTATCCTCCATGGGCCGATTGGTTACCAGTTGTCTGTGGCCCCTACCACCCCCCTGACGCGCCGGGTGAGTTGCGAGACTTTTTTAGAACATCTCGCACAAAAGACTGACACTGATTTATCGGAGTCCATCGACCAAGCGGGCGGTCCGATTCAAGCAATTCATTCACTTTGTTTTCGTTAACATTGTCCACCGGCTCGCAACTCGCTCCAGGTTCATTGCTTCTTCCGAGGTGTTCCCTGATTTGCACCGGATCACCTGGCCAGTCGCCGCTATTTCCTACGGCACTCCCGCGTGTCGGACCCATACCACGTTCTAATGTGTCGGTCTTAATCCACTGGTGATCAAATGGCAACCAGCCGAGAGCTGGTTGCCTGCAAATCTGAACTTCAAGTCCATAGGGATCGACGTAGCGCAGTGAGTTATTGAAAGCCTAGGCATACAGATTCGCATCCCCGCCGTTGAACCCGATCGGATCCTCACTGATAAACCGCTGGAGCCGGGGGTGATAGTAGCGTGCCCGGTAGTACAGCAGTCCGGTGCCATCCTCCTCGCGCCCCGTGTATGTGTAACTGTTGGTGCTGGCGGCGCCGGTCTGGCTCGCATAGCCAAACGGCTCATAGATGTACTGCGTTTGTAAGGTGCCGGTGTTGTCGCCTAAGGCCACCGTCGAGCCCAGGGCATCGGGGAGTAGCGCGCGCACGCCTCCACCATCGGTGCGCGTGAAGAACTCATCCATCCCCAGGCCGGTCAGCAGATTCGCCGTCACCGTGGCGCCGTTCTTCTCTTGCACGGGATTGAGCCCGTCATAGAGAACGTTGGTGGTGGTGCCTTGGACCGTTTTGCCGGTTCTTCGGCCAAAGGCGTCATACGTGAACGCGGCCGCAAACCCTGTTGCAGTGATCCCGGTGAGTTGGTTGCGCACGTTCCACGTGTAGGTCGCGGTGCCGCTGGCATTGGTCACCGTGGCCAGATTGCCGTGGACGTCGTATCGGGTATGACAACGGGAGCACGGCGTTGAATTCCGTGCCCGTGCAGGG
>CAYSFU010000029.1:0-40422 GCA_964430555.1 uncultured Nitrospira sp.
GCAGCGGACTCATAAGCCGCGGGTCACCCGTTCAATCCGGGTCACCGCCACCAAACCAAGCTCGCTCGACCAGGAGCCTTTCCAATGACTCTTGGCGACGAGATCAAACCTTTCGACCCTCCTCGATTCAAAACCTCGCTTGCGCAGCCCAACACCTCATGCACCCTAAGCTTCGACGAGCATACCAGGCAGAAATGACCGCTGCAGCCAGACGATACGATGCCGGAGATCTCCGGCTCGCATTCTCTCACCTCGAACGAGCACATATCTTAGGGCAATCGTTTTCGATTGCTCATGCGAGAACCCACTGGTGGATGTTGAAGGTTGGTTTGCAAAATCGAGATATTGTGGAAATTATGGGTCAGATTCCACGGATCCTGGGAGCCTTACTCTTCTCAAGAATCTGGGTTCCCATTGGTAATACCGGAGGCACTCGAGTACCTCCTTTCAAGTCAATGTCTATTCCTCATGAACTTAAAGTGTTACTTGATCAATACGGATGTAACAGCAAGAAATAAATATTTATAGAAACATCATGTAACGACTTCATTCATTTCAATGACCATGACTTAATCCTCCCACGTGCTATTCGTCCCTCAGTCCCTCAACGACTGGTTGCCGCGCTGCCCATCTGGCCGGAAAGTAGCCAGCTACCAATGTTGCAACGACCGCAAGCGCCACGGCTTGGAGGAGCGAGCCGATTGGAAGAATCATTTGAATGGTCCATCCGAACGACTGCCGATTGATCACCTTGATCAGCAACAGCGCCAACAAACCTCCTCCAAGTAGTCCCAATACAATCCCTATCGCACCAAGATAGATCGCCTCCCAGAGGACCAACTGTTGAATTTGCCCCGAGCTGCCGCCGATGGCCCTGAGAGTGGCGAACTCTCGACGCCGTTCCAGCACAGAGGTAATGAGGGTATTCACGATCCCCAGCATGGCAATGATGATGGCGATGGCCTCCAAGACGTAGGTTAGGAGGAACGTCCGATCGAAAATCTCAAGAATTTCTTCGCGCAGCTCCGTATTACTGATGACTAATGGTGGAAGCCCTCCCTTCGTCGCGACGCTCAATTGCTCGGTGATCTGAGCTCGCACACGATCCAGACTGGCTCGCTCTCGAAGATATACGGGGAAAACCGTCACCATCTCGTCATGCCACAGCGACTGATAAAGGGCACGATCCATCAAAAGCTTGCCCCCATCCGTCGAATAGTCATAAAACACCGCCACGATAGGAAACGGCTTCACACCACTCGGCGTCATGATCTCAAGGAGTGATCCCTCCTGCACACCCAAGCGATTGGCCAACACTTCTGAAACGAGAAGGCCACCAATCTCAGCCGCTCGATTGAGCTGTTCCGACGAATCGCCGCGGCGAACCAGATACTGGCTCCACTGGGCATGTAAGCGCAGATCCCGGGAGACGACCGCCACGCGATAGCCATTCACCATCATCCGCACATCGCGGTAGGTATCAACAGCCGCCACCTCAGGAATCGACGACAGCATGGTCGTCCAGGACTGCGGCAGGCTCCGTCCGACGGTCCCGATCTCCGTGCCTCGCAGCCAGAGAGACGGCGCCACAACCACATCGGCCAGAACAGTGTCGGCAACCCAGACTTCTACCGTATGGCGAAAACTGCGAACCATGACCAATACCCCGATCATAATCGCCAACCCCACCATGAAGGCTGAAACGGTGACGCCGTTTCGACCTGGATTTCTGGACGCATGCTCTACCGCGATCGTTCTCATCACTCCAGGCAATCCGGCTGTCGAACTGATCGATCGGCGACGACCTCCCCCTCTCGTGACACACAACGGCGCCATACAAGCGAGCCCGACTAAGAGACAGAGCGTGGCCATATAACCCAAGACCGGAACCCCTTGAATCGGACCTGGCCAACTCAGGAGTCCTGCCACACCAAGCACGGCACATCCCATGACAGCGAGCCGACCCACTCGCAACTGCTGACTGGCTTCATAATCTCCCGGAGCGAGGGCACGAACCGTCGTCGTCCGTCCGGCATCCACACTGGGGCCGATTGCACCGATCATAGACACCACACAGCCGACGAGGACGCCTTCCAAGCCCATTGTGAGCCATGGCCCCGTCCACAACGAATCTCCTCCCCCGGCACTCACCGGAACATAGAGATCTGAGATGGTTCGACTCAACAACGCGATCAGCTGTTGCGCCAACACCATACCCGCAACACTTCCGACAAGACCTCCGACGATCCCGAACAGTCCGGCCTCAATGAGAAACAGCAACGCCACCCGCTCTTGAGTCATCCCCACGGCTCGATAGATGCCGATTTCCCGTCGTCTCTGTGCCACCGCGAACGCCATGGTGTTGTAGATCAAAAACATCCCAACCAACAGACCCACCCAACTGAGCACGGTGAGATTCAGACGAAAGGCGCTGATCATCTGCTCGACCTGACTCGTCCGGTTCACCGGCCGCTCCACCGTCACATGCGGAGGCAGTACCGCTCGAACCTTGTCTGCCACCTCATCAACCGACAGACTCGGAGCAGTCACCAGATCGATCCGATCGACCAGACCGACCATGCCAAAGGTCACCTGAGCGGCGGCAATATCCATGACCGCCACATGTTCCCAGGACGAACGGCGGTCTGATTCATCATGAAGAATTCCCACGACTCGACAGCGGCAACTGCCGGTCCCGATGAGAAGATGGACATCATCCCCTACCGACAAATTCCAGTCGGTCGCCAGCTTCCCTCCTATCAACACCGCGTGTGGGTGGATCATATCGAGCATCTGGCGTTCCGTAGCCGGTTGGCTCACACGAAACCCTCTCGTATTGAATTCGGCTAACAGATCCAAGCCAAGCACTTGAATCGCCTGTCCAGGTTGCTCATCTCTCATCTGAACGGCGGTTTGAAGGATCACCGGGGACACGGAAGTTACGCCGGACACAGTGCGTAGACGTGTAATCAGTCGCTCGTCGAGACCCGCCTCACCTCCTGCCACTTCCAAGGTCGTGGGACCAGCCACGGTCAACACTGCTTGCGCAAATGAACTCAGTACATCCACGTTTGCCGTACGCACGGCAACAGAGGCTGAGACCCCAAGGGCCACTCCACCGATCGTCAATGCGGTCCGCAACGGCCATTGTCGCAGGTGGGAGAGCAGGATCAGAAAAACGACTTTCATGAAGGACAGCATGGAAGTAGAAGAAAAGCACTAGCGGAAGACATGCACTGGGAACTGCGCGGCCGAAGCGGACAGTCCAACCTCTCTGCAAATTTCGTGAGTTTCGTTTACATGCTTAAGACCGTTTGCTAGACTGACGCGTACTTATAGAGAAGGAGTACAAATGGCAAGACCCTCTAGGACAGCAGCAAAAACGACAAAGCATCTTGCGCAAACCACCCGCCACACCAAATCATCGCTGCACATCACACCCAGACAACGTGAAATCTTGCGACTTGTCGCGCTTGGACACACCAACCGCGAAATCGCTGGGTCGTTGGAGATCAGCGTGCGGACGGTTGAGGTCCATCGCTTCAACTTGATGCGTCGGCTGAACGTGCGAAACGTGGCCCAGCTGCTACGCCAAGCTTTGCAACAAAACCTCTTGCCGCGCAATTTCGGCACCAAATAAATCTAGAGTTCCTTGAGGCGTCCACAGCAGTCCTGAATCGATCGATATCCTTTCCGGTGTAACACCGTCCCAAGTTCTGCCTCTAGACGCCGGAAGACGTCCACTCCCTCCTCCACGAGCACTGTCCCAACTTGCACCGCCGATGCCCCGCAGAGAATATGTTCAAATGCATCACCACCATCGATCACGCCGCCCGTGCCAATGATGGGCATCTTCTCTCCAAAGAACTTATAGAAGGCGCGGACGTTCGCCAAAGCCACAGGCTTGATCAGCCGTCCGCCTAACCCACCGAATCCACCTTTCGGCTTGATTACGACCGTTTCCCGATCGGGATCAACCACCAATCCATTACCGACTGAATTGATCAAGTTCAGAAAGTCCACTCCGCATCGCCCGAGCATGGTCCCCACCGCATGATGATGGGCTGGGTCAAAGTACGGCGGCAGCTTGACCCCCATGGGAACCGTGATCTTCGGACGCACCGTTTTGAGGACCCGCTCAGAGGCATCCAGATCGTACCCGATCTGAGGCTTACCCGGGATGTTGGGACACGATAAGTTCACCTCGATCAGATCCGGCTGTGCGGCATTAATTATTTCAGCAATCGTCGGAAAATCGTCTTCCGTCAATCCCGCAACACTGGCGATGATAGGTTTGCCACATCGTTTGAGCTGCGGAATCAATTCGGCATAGGCCCGATAGCCAAGATTTGGCAATCCCATTGAGTTGATGGACCCTCCAGGAAACCCGTAATACCGCGGTTCTGGATTCCCCTGACGCGCTTCGATCGTCATCGACTTTGTGACGATCGCCCCTGCGGCAGACCGTCCTAAGGCCTCCAGTTCCTGCCTCGTGACACACAACGCACCGGCTGCGTTCATAAAACAGCTGGGGAACGTCACGCCTGCGATCGTCGTCGAGAGGTTCATGATGAAAGAACCGATTGAGTCGAAGAGGTGGTGCGTGCAACCAGCCTGCCGTCACGCATCGCCCATGTATAGTCCGCTGTCATCGCGGCCTGTGCGCTGTGGGTCACCAACAACACCGTCTGTCCTCCCGACTGAGCAAGCCCCCGAATCAACGCCATAATCTCTGCGCCTTGCTGCGAATCCACATTACCGGTCGGTTCATCAGCCAAGAGCAGTCGTGGTTGGTGGGCTAAGGCCCGTGCAATCGCCACTCGCTGCTGCTCTCCACCCGAAAGCTCACCTGGACGATGGCGGCGCCGATGATTCATGCCGACCTGATGCAACAGTTCGTCGACTCGTGAAGCAATATCACGTCCCTGTTCTCCCCGCAACATCAGTGGCAATGCGATATTCTCTTCAGCCGTTAAGCCATGCACAAGATGGAACGCCTGAAACACGATCCCGATTGTTTCACGCCGCATGGTCGTCCAGTCCTGACTATTCAAGGTGCTCGTGGATCGTCCATCGATCACGATTTCCCCAGAAGTCGGGTCATCCAGCCCAGCCACAAGATTGAGGAGAGTGCTTTTCCCACACCCACTAGGGCCGACAAAGGCACAGAATTCGCCTTGTCGAACCTCCAGATTGACCTCGTGCAAGGCCGTTACCATGGCATCACCACGAGCGTAGGTCTTTGAAAGCTGCCTGATCCTGACCACCGACTCCCCATTGCGCGTGAAGGACCTCGTACAGAATCCCCTAAAACGCGTATTCCTATAGCACAACTTTTCGGAACAGGACAACCTTGACAGAGACATCCGCTTCGCCATAATGCAACCAGCGCACAAATTCATCTCTGTCTGTCATGGCTGCTTTTCCCTTGGTTCCAGTACTTCTACGCCGTGCCACGCGGTTTTTGTTTCCGATTCGGTGTGCAAGGTGTGGGTCCCCTTTGTCAGATGACCCCATCCCTCATTTTTGTACCGGCTGCTGGAGCACACTTCAACCGATACCCACACCTCGATGTGCCCGTTGCGATCGGCCCTTTATTTCTCCGGTGGCTACCGCCTACAGCCCTCAGCATCTGTGCGCTCCCTGCGTCGAACGTCCGCCTTCCTATACACGAGCCTGGACACTATATCCCTATACCCCTCCACTTAAAGACGCAATTCACCTGCTGAAGTACCAGAGCAAAGTCTCCCTGGCGATGCCCCTCGCCAACCTCATCCTCAGCATACTTCCACGGCTGGATGCCATCGACCTGATCGTACCGGTCCCACTGCACCACGAGCGGCTCTGCCAGCGAGAGTTCAACCAAGCCCTGCTGCTTGCAGACCAGATCGGACGACATCTGCACATTTCCATCTCCTACACCAACCTAATCCGTACCACTGCCACTCCACCGCAAGCGTCTCTCCCTCGTAAGAGCCGGCTCAAGAATGTGCGCCACGCATTTGCAGTACGATATCCTGCTCAGCTCATGAACAAGCGTATCTTATTGATTGACGATGTCTTCACCACCGGTACGACCGTCAACGAATGCGCCAAGACTCTGCGTCGATCCGGCTCGGGCGACGTCTTCGTCCTCACCTTGGCACGAACGATCGAGCAGGATTTGATTCCTGATCGCGCGCAGTCTCCAGCGCCCTATCCATATTCAAGTCAATGAAAGGTTACCGTCATGCCCATCTATGAATACATGTGTCAAGACTGCAATATCCGTAGTGCCATCCTGACATTGACCGCGCATCGACTGGATCCCGTTCAATGCCGGCGCTGTGGAGGATCGAGAATGAACCGTCTCCTCTCACGATTTTCCGCTCCCAAGTCAGAGGAAGCCAGACTCGAGTCGCTCGCCGACCCCGCAACCCTTGACGGACTCGATGAGTCGAATCCGAAAAGTGTCGCCCGGTTCATGAAGAAAATGGGGCGGGAATTGGGTGAAGATGTCAGTGACGTCGAAGCCATGCTGGACGAACCGGGTGGAGACAACTTGTCCGCCAACCACACCGACGACTGCTGACACGCTCTGCTCCATAGTTTTCACTTGACATTCTTACACCGCTCTCTAGAATACCTTTATACTGGAGGCCGTATGCAGGATATGCGCTCTAGGGCGAGGTGGAGTGATGGGTACGACTCCCAAGAGCGAGTTGATGATGGCCACGGGAACCTGCCGCTTTTTCAAAATTCCACAGTATACTCTCCATCGATATCGTCGGCACCAGCACATCTCCTTGTTCAAACTCGGCCACGAATGACGATTCATTCGTGCGGATCTCGAACAGTGGGGGCAAGGCCATTAAACCGGATTTCTCATCAATTCCTCACTTAGACCATGATGATGTTCGCCGGTACATATCATTGCAAAGTAGATGAAAAAGGAAGGTTTATCGTCCCTTCTCCGATCCGCGAACAGCTTGAAGCCGAAGGCCAGGCTGTGATGTTTTTGAAAGGCCCAGAGGAGTCGCTCCTGATCTATTCGATGAAGGAATGGGAGAAGGTCTTGGACCGAACGAAGTCGTCTTTGGATGAAGACCAAAGTCGGCTGTTCATGCACTTTATCGTTGCGGAAGCGGGTTCATCAGACATCGATAAGACCGGACGGATCCTGATTCCTGGCCGTTTACGAAAACTCGTCTCGGTGGATGAGGATCAGGAGATCATTTTGGTTGGCCTCTACCACCGCATGGAACTTTGGAATCCAAGTGACTGGCGTCGGTACATCGCCCGTACGGAAAATCGTTATGAACAGAACATGGCTAAGATCATGAATCTGCTCTAAGTCGAGCCTATGCCATCACGCCGGCGACGGGTCCTCACAGTCTCCTCCCACACTCTCCGCTCAAAAACGATCCGGCATCGAGAGGCGCGACCTCACGCACGGTTCATGTCCTCCATTTCCGTGCAGGCCTCTACCATTTCTCCCAAACCCATTCTCTCAAACGCCAGTACCGCTCATCACAGACCATCACACCACGCGGTGGTCACTGTGGACGGCTTGACGATAACATTGCCGGTTCCTCCCAGCATCAATCATCAATATGCCACGGTGAATGGACGGCGTCTGCTCTCTTCCACAGCCCGCGCGTATAAGGCACAAGTCAGCCGACAAGTATGGGTGGCCTTGGCTCAGTCACCCTGTGCTTCACCTTTTCGAGACCGCCTCCGGTCCGGCTCTTTCGCCTTCTCGATCCAATTCTTTTTTGCCACATCATTGCGGCGTGATCTCGACGGAGGACTCAAGATCGCCCAGGACGCAGTCTGTGAAGGGCTCGGCATCAATGACAATCGGATCATCGAGACACATCTCTACAAACACGTCGACAAAGCCAACCCCCGGATTGAAGTCTCTCTTTCCTGTCTCCCACGCGCACCGCACGAACCCTGACAGGGGACATTCTCGCTCACTCCTCTACACTTCTGTCCATGTTCTGCCGATATATCAAGAAGCCATCGCCAGCGAGCCCGGTCTCGAAGCCATTTTTCCTATGCCGACCATGCGCGTTTCCATCAGTGAACTTCGGATCGGAATGTACGTTGCAGCCCTGGACCTCCCCTGGTTCCGCTCTCCCTTCCTTCGTCATTCCTTCAAGGTGGAACGCCAAGCACAAATCGAGAAATTGTTCCGCGCCGGGGTCAAGACGATCGATATCGATCTTGACCGCGGGATCGCCCCTCGCCCACGACAAGACGCGACAGACCGACAGTCGTCGAGACTCCATGCACAGCCGGTTCAGGCCGCCCCTCCCATAAAAACGCTCGCCCAACTCAACGAAGAATACGCTCAAGCTACGCTGGCGAAACAGCAACTCACTCAGTCTGTTCAATCTGTATTCACACAGATTGCCCGCACTGGAACGGTCGATCCTCAACATGCAGCCGATGCAGTCCAGGAAATCACGATCGTAACCAGGACACTCACCCCTTCATCCATCTTCATGGCGTTGAGCCACAATCAAGCCGGCGATCCAATGCTCAGCCGACATGCCCTCACAACCTGTACCTTGGCGCTCATCCTCGGGCAAGCCTTTCAGTTCAATCCCTTGGAGCTGCAAGAACTGGCGACAGCCGCACTCCTGCATGACATTGGGCTGCTGCAGATTGCCCCCTCGCTCGTTCGGCATGCGCACGCCGATCAACACCTTTCCCCGGCTCAACAGCGCGAGTTTGAGACCCATCCACGCCTCGGCGTGCGCACCTTGCAACAAGCAGGCGGCATCGAGGCGGCCGTCCTCCATCTCATCGCCAATCATCATGCCTATCTCGATGACAGCGGGTATCCCAAAGAAGCACGGGGAGAGTTTACCTCGGAGCGTACCAGGATCCTCATGATCGTCGATCGCTATGACGAATTACTGAGTGGGTTCGGCGGAGCACCACCACTGCCATCACACCGGACGTTCCAGCGGCTCTATCACGAGGCTCGACACAATAAGCTCGATCAACAGCTTCTGTCGTCATTCATCGGATTAGTGGGCATTTACCCGGTGCATAGCCACGTGAGGCTGAACACGAAGGAGCAAGGCGTGGTGACAACACTGAACCAGGAAACACTGCATCAGCCGGTCATCACTATCACGCATCAGGCAGAAGGCACGACCTACCCGGATCCATTTACCGTCAACCTGGCGGATCAATCCGATAAGCCACAAACTCGTACCATTGAAGCAGTCATCACTCCATGAAGCCGAAGCGGCGTGCACGTGATCGCCGATACATCTATTCGTAGCGCAAGGCCTCGATCGGATTCAGTCTGGCCGCTTTATTGGCAGGGTACAGTCCAAAGAACAGACCGACCACGAGAGAAAAGCCAAATGCAGTGACGATCGTGTTTCCTAAGATGACGGTCGGCCACCCGGCGATAATGGACGTCAGCTTCGCTGCGGTCACCCCAAGAACCACACCGACCCCTCCTCCAACCATACTGAGCGTCATGGCTTCGATCAGAAATTGCATCATAATGTGGAGCCGCTTGGCACCGACCGCCATACGTATCCCGATCTCCCTCGTCCGCTCGGTCACCGACACGAGCAAGATATTCATAATGCCGATACCCCCGACAAGGAGCGAGACGGACGCAATCGCAAGCAACATACCAGTCAAGGTCTCACTGGTCCCTTCTTGAATTTTTGCAATATCAATTTGGGTGCGAATATTAAAATCATCAGGTCGATCTCCCTGTAACCGATGGCGTGACCGCAGCACTTCGCGGATTTGCTCGACCGCATCAAATACGTCTTCCGTCCGATCCGTAGCAACATGAACGCCGCCGACGGACCCAAGGAATGAAGCTCCTAACACTTTTCGTTCCGCAGTGGTGAAGGGAATGATCACCACATCATCCTGGTCACTGCCAGACGGACTCTGTCCTTTTGGACTCAAGACACCGATGACTCGGATTGGAACATTTTTCAGGCGAATGACCGCTCCGACCGGTTCTTCTCCAGGTTCAAAAAGATTATCCACGATCGTCTGACCAATCAACGCGACACGAGCCGCGGTATCCATATCTGTTTGTGTAAAAGGCCCTCCGCTGCTGTAAGCCCAGTCTCTGATTTTCAGCACACTCGGCGAAGCCCCTATCACCGTCGTACTCCAATTACGCCCTCCGCTCATAACCTGCATCGAGCCCGATCTAGACCAACCGGCTTCAGCCAACAGCGGAATCTTCTTTTTCAAATCAATCGCATCAGCCACCGTTAAAGTCACCACGACCCCTTGCGAGCCACGCACCCCGCTGACCATCGTATAGTTTGGCCAAATCAGGATACTATTGGTCCCCATGGATGCGATTTGTTTCTGCACGGCCAGTTTTGCCCCCTCGCCGATACTGACCATGGCAATGACCGCACCGACTCCGATGATGATCCCTAGCATCGTCAATCCCGCACGCAGGCGGTTTCGTTGCAAGATTCGCAGCGCAGTCACGATTGTCAGCCACACAAACGTCGACACCGGCACCTCTCACGCATGAATCCGGTTCTGATTTGCACGATCACTCAACACTTGGCCGTCCTTGATGACAATTTCTCGTGCCGCATGAGCGGCAATATCAACTTCATGAGTCACAAGAATGACCGTAATCCCTTCACGATTCAATCCTTCAAGAATCGCCATGATTTCATGGCTTGACCGCGTATCAAGATTTCCGGTGGGTTCGTCGGCGAGCAGCAACGATGGTGCGGTGACCAGTGCCCGAGCAATCGCCACTCGTTGTTGCTGGCCACCAGATAATTGCGTGGGGGTATGGTGCTCACGGCCCTGAAGCCCGACCCGTTCGAGTGCTGCCGAGGCACGAGCTCGCTGTTCCTTCAAGGACAGTCCTCGGTACAAGAGCGGCAATTGAGCATTTTCCAATGCGCTGGTTCTCGGGATGAGATTGAAGCTTTGAAAAACAAACCCAATTCGCTGGTTCCTAATTTCCGCCAGCTGATCCGATTGCAACCGTTCCACTTCAACACCGCCCAGCCGATACCCGCCCTTCGTCGGTTGATCGAGACAGCCCAGAATATTCATGAACGTCGACTTCCCTGAACCACTTGTTCCCATAATGGCAACAAACTCACCCTCGTTGATCGTCACACTGAGGCCCCGCAATGCCTGCACCTCAACATCGCCGACTCGATACACCTTCCAGAGATCTTCACAGACGATGAGCGGGACCATACCCTACATAATCCTATCTTACTCGTGATGGAAAAGTTGAAGAAGGGACGCCACCAGATCGGTCAGCATCCCTTGCTTTGTGCATCAAGGAGGAGCTTCTTAGCCACCTTCTTTCACCATCTAGCAGGCTGAGAGAACACCATTGTGATCCAACAGCCATGCTGAACCATCGATCGGTTCACCTCGTTGCACAAGTGCCCGCAGGCTGGTCCACAAATCCGCCCGACACGGTCGTAGGAAGCGCGGAGGCTCATCGATTGCGAGGGCGTTTTGGGCTCCCAAACCCCGGAGGAAGCTCGTTGCCCCTTCTCTCGCCTAACGATTGTTCAATCCCGACCACGATCACATCCCCTTCGGACAGCCCCTCGGACGTGATCTCCGTCGAAGCGCCATCCGAGATACCGGCAGAGACGGGCAGCGCAACGAGCTCTCCATTCTCTACTTGCTTCCAGATTGTTCTCGTCGCCATGGTTTTCCCGTCGAGAATGACCGGATGCGCAATAGCTTCCTTCGTCGATCCTCCATCAACGTCTCGCGGACTCCCTTCACTCTTTGGAGGCACAAACCTAAGCGCGGCGTTGGGGATTTTGATGACTTGGTCTTTCTGCGCGACCACAATCGAGACATTTGCAGTCATGCCTGGCTTGAGCCGCAAGTCGGCATTATCCACACCAACCACGACATTGTACGTTACAACATTCTGTACACTGATCGGTGCGAGGCGAACCTGCTTCACGATACCCGTAAACGAGATCCCTGGGTAGGCATCGACGCTAAAGACGGCTTCCTTCCCCTCCGCCATCCCCCCGATATCCGACTCGCTGACATTGGTATCGACTTGCATCTTGGTCAAATCCAACGCAATAAGAAACAGGTTGGGGGTGGCGAAACTTGACGCAACCGTCTGTCCGACCTCGATATTGCGCGCCACCACGATCCCTTCGACGGGCGAACGAATCACCGTATATTTCAGGTCAAGATCCGCGGCATTCACCGCCGCCTCTGTCTGTTTCACTTGTGCCTCAGCGACTCGGAGCTGTGCCTCGGCGCTTTGATAATTCGTGATGGCAACATCTGCATCATTTTGTGAAACAAACTGATCCGGCAACAGCGCTTCCACGCGACTCAGTTCGCGCTTGCGTTGAGCGAAATCCGCTTTCGCACGCGCGACGCTTGCCCGCGCCATATCCAAGTTGCTCGCTGCCTGTTCACGACGAGCCTTGAACGGCTCCGGATCAATCACGGCCACGACATCGCCAACCTTGACTCGCGAATTAAAATCGGCGTGAAGGCTCTTGACCATGCCTGATACTTGCGTGCCGACCTGGACGGATACCACCGGATTGATGGTTCCGGTTGCACTGACGACGGAAATAATTTGCCCGCGCTCAACCAGCGCCGTTCGGTAACGAATAGGGACCTTTCGCTCTCCGTTGAAAAATACGTAGCCCCCGATACCCATACCAACCGCTAAAACGGTAAGAATCAACCCAATTCGTCGCATTGGCCTCACACGCTCACCCTGAGATATCTTTTCATCCTATCAAGAAGCCTGGAAAGAATCACGTCTCCGCCTCCCAAGATATCTGATCTTAGGCACACCCATTCAACTAGGTTACCATGGCGACTGTGACGGGCCAAGAAAATGAGCACACACTCTAATGAGAATCCAAACGGAGGCAAACCAGGAAGGAACGGTCAAAAGTTATCGTGCCAAAAAATGATCCAAGAATGTGGTTGAAACATGGCCTTTTTGAAAATCCGCGTCATCCAGGATTCGGCGATGTAGCGGAATCGTCGTCTTGATTCCTTCGATCACGAATTCGCCCAGGGCTCGCCGCATCCGTGCCATGGACTCCTGTCGATCACGACCATGCGTAATCAGCTTTGCGATCATCGAATCGTAATACGGCACGACGACCGAGCCTGACTCCATCGCAGAATCTACCCGAACACCGAATCCTCCCGGAGCACTGTATTTGGTAATCGTCCCGGGAGACGGAGTAAATCTCTCAGGGTCCTCGGCATTGATCCGGCACTCCAGGCTGTGACCGGCTAAGACAACGTCCTGCTGGCGAAGTGAGAGTGGATGTCCGGCGGCAAGCCGAATTTGCTCCTTGATCAAATCGACACCTGTCACCATTTCAGTGATCGGATGTTCTACTTGAATCCGCGTATTGACCTCCATGAAGTAAAAGTTTCGTTCCTTATCAAGGAGAAATTCTACTGTCCCCACATTGCGATAATGCGCAGCTTTGACGGCTTCCACCGCCACTCGTCCGATTTCCCGTCGAAGCTTGTCGTCGACGACAGGCGAGGGAGTCTCTTCTACTAGTTTCTGATGTCGTCGCTGGATGGAGCAGTCACGTTCCCCAAGATGAATCACATGACCCTGTTGATCGGCCAAGACTTGCACTTCGATATGACGCGGTTCAAGAAAATAGCGTTCAAGGTAGACGCCGTCGTTCCCAAACGTCGATTTGGCTTCGGCTTGAGCGGCCTGAAAGGCTCGTCCCAAGTCTTCGGCTCGATTGACCACACGCATCCCACGCCCGCCTCCACCAGCCGTCGCTTTGATGATGACCGGAAACCCGATTTTTTGTGCAGCCTGTAACGCTTCTTCCTCACTCCGCACTTCGCCGGGACTTCCCGGCGTGACAGGCAGACCCCGCTTGGCAACGATCTCTCGTGCTTTCGCTTTATCCCCCATCATGGCGATATTTTCTGAGCTGGGCCCAATGAACTTCATCCCGATCGATTCACAAACTTCGGCAAAATGGGCGTTCTCGGAGAGAAATCCATACCCAGGATGAATCGCATCAACTCCGGTAATCTCCGCTGCACTCAGGACATTGGGAATATTACGATAACTGAGCGCGGAATCAGCCGGCCCGACACAAACCTTTTCATCAGCCGCCCGTACATGCATGGCATTCGTATCCGCCTCGGAATGAATCGCGACCGTATGAATGCCGAGCTCCCTGCAGGCGCGAATCACTCGCAACGCAATTTCTCCACGATTGGCAATCAACACTTTTTTAAACACGTTGTGGCTCCGACACGATGGAGAGAATCACCGTGAGAATGACCTATGGGGTGGCTTTGGGATCGATGAGAAACAGGGCCTGACCGTATTCAACCGACTTCGTGTTCTCCACTACAATCTTTACGATCCGACCATCTATTTCGGACTCGATTTCATTCATGAGCTTCATCGCTTCAACGATGCAGAGCACTTGGCCCTTTTTGACAAAATCACCTTCGTCTACATACGAATCGGCATCCGGAGAAGGAGAGCGATAAAACGTCCCGACAATGGGCGAAGTGACCGTCACAAACCCGGCAGTTCCTTCCATCATCGGTGTCGTGGGAGAGACGGTATGCGACGGTTGCTGAGAAATGGTCGGTGCCGACTCCTGATGAATCGCCACAGGAGCCTTGGTCATGATCTCGTGCCGCAGGCGTATTCGAACACCCTGATGCTCAAGCTCAAGCTCGGCCAGATTATTACGGCGAAGGAGATCGATCAGCTCCTGGAGGTGTTTGCTTGAACCGATGGCGGGCCCGGCTTCACCGGGCATCGGACCTTGCGTCTCCGGTAACACAATGCGCCGCATTTTTGGTTTTGACCGACGACCCCTCACCGAACACGCTCCACATAAGATCGCGTACGAGTATCGATTCGAATCACGGTGCCGACCTCCAGATAGAGCGGGACCTTAATAGTGGCGCCTGTTTCGACGATGACCGGCTTTGTTCCTCCGGAGGCTGTATCTCCTCGCACACCAGGCTCCCCATCGACGACCTTGAGTTCAATAAAGTTCGGCAGTTCCACCGCGATCGGGCGATGTTCATAGATGAGGATCTTGACGACCATATTTTCTTTCAAGAGGTCGGCATTCTCCCCCAATTGCTGTTTCTCAAACGTCAGCTGCTCATAGCTTTCCGTGTCCATGAGTGTATAAGCATCGCCGGTCGCGTAGAGAAACTGCATATCACGTTCTTCGAGATCGGGCTCTTCAAATCGCTCCCCAGACCGAAACGTACGATCCAACACATTGCCCGAGAGGTAGCTCTTCAATTTGGTACGGACAAATGCTCCACCTTTTCCAGGCTTGACGTGTTGAAATTCAACAATATAGAAGGGCTCCCCTTCAACCATCAAACGAACACCGCTACGAAAATCAACCGTGGAAATCACTCCGAACTCCCTTCGATGAGAAGAAACACATCTCGCCTACAAACAGACTTATGCCAGACCGGTCCCGCGCCTAACCGCAGATGAAGTCTCCGGCCGTGAACCTGTCGGAGAAGACTTCGCGACATGCTCGCAGAGTCCGCGCAGCGCCAACAAATACCCGGATGGGCCAAACCCGGACACCTGCGCCACTGCCACGCCGGACACATAGGAATGTTGTCGAAACACTTCCCGCCGATAAATATTCGACAGATGAACCTCGATAGTCGGGAGATCGACGGCTGCCAATGCATCGCGTATCGCAATGCTCGTGTGAGTATAGGCTGCCGGATTGATGATGATACCCTGACAATCTCGGCCGGCTTCCTGAATCCACGTCACCAACTCTCCCTCATGATTGGATTGCCGAATGAGAAGCTCTGCTCCCAGTTCGCCTCCCAATCGATGGAGAGAGGCGTCGATCGTTTCAAGGGATGTCGCCCCATAAATAGACTGCTCGCGATTGCCCAACAGATTCAAATTAGGACCATGCAGAACCAAGATACGGAGCATGGTGCGCCTGCCCCCTTCTACACCAAATAAAGACCACTCTCATGCTGAAGGCGGCATTCTAGCAGCCTACTTTCAGAGGGTCAAACCGTTGAAGTCACGCAGAAGTTTTCTGGAGAGTTTGATGAGGACCAGCACTGTTGCGGCGGCGCACTTGGATCAACTGAAGCCACTGCTCAAGTCGTGCGACGGCGGACCGGCCCGTTCCTCGAGGACTCACGAGTGGAACATCGTCTGCCGACACAGCGCGTTGAACTACATCCGGTCTGGTTGGGGCAACACAATCGTCACCACTTCCTATAATCTGAACCGCCCGCCCTTGAACCGATGACATGAGTTCTCGCTCAGGGCGATCAACCTGCGACTTTTCAGCCTTCTCACATTCCACTGCTGGTTGGTTCGGAACCGGAACATCTTCCTGCACCATCGTCTGGTCAAAACTTGCCCTCAGTGCCAACGCTTCCTGATCCTGTGAGTTCACCGTCAAAATCGCGTTACAGGAACGGATGGCGGCATCCCTTGCCCCTTGGGCCGCATAGAGTTTGGCCAATGTTCGATGTGCACGAATATTATCAGGGCTGACTTTGATGGCCTCTTCAAGAATAGCTTGTGCCTTAACCGGCTGGTTCACCTGCTCATACGCACGCCCTAACGCCACCATGGCCGTAATGAAGCTGGGATAGGTCTTCAGGCCATCTTCCAGCACTATCACAGCCTCTTCCCACCGGCTGGCCTTTCCATACTCTTCGGCCAGAGGGATAAAGACTTTCGATCCTGGCTCTTTGGCAAGCGCCACGGCCAATCGATCGATTTCGGCGGCATTGTCCGTCTTTTTAGAACCAGACGCCATACACAGAATTACTCCACGCAGGACTCACCGCGCGGTGCCATCAGACACAATTCACGCACCGCGTTCAGAATCTCATCTGCCAGACGCCGCTTCGACATCAAGCCGAACGCTCGCTGCTCCCCTGTAGCGGATAGAATCACCGCCGCATTGTCATCACTACCGAACCCGCCACCTGCTTGCGTCACGTCATTGGCGACAATAAGATCCAATCCCTTTCCTCTCAGTTTGTCTTTGGCATGAGACAAGACGTGTTCCGTTTCTGCGGCAAATCCGACAATGACCTGTGACGTACGCCTTGCGGAAAGCATCGTCAGAATGTCCGGATTCGCTTCGAGTACAAGCTCGATCTCAGATTTTCCCTGTTTCTTTAGTTTTTCTGACGCGATGACTTGCGGACGAAAATCGGCGACAGCCGCCGCCATGATCAGGACTGTACACGCAGAAAAGTGTCGAGATAAGGCATCTGCCATCTCGCTCGCGGTAGTGACATGAACGGCCGTGACTCCAGAAGGAGTCGCTAATGCGGAAGGTCCCGTGACCAAGACCACTTCCCCACCACGGGCGCATACCGCTTCTGCAATGGCATACCCCATCTTCCCCGACGAACGGTTGGAAAGAAATCGCACCGGATCGAGAGGTTCTTGGGTCGGTCCGGCGGATACCAAGACCCGCTGGCCTCGCCAATCTGCTCGAGGGAACAACGCAGTATGAACTGCGTCCAACACTGTTGCTTCTGCAGGAAGCCGCCCCTGTGCAACCCGACCTGATGCAAGCGGCCCTACGTCAGGGTCAAGCACAACCACCCCACGCGCCCGGAGCATATCGACATGCTGGCTCACCGTAGAATGGGTCCACATATCGCCGTCCATCGCGGGAGCCACAATGACAGGACATCGGGCATTGAGCAGCATCGCGGTCAACACATCATCCGCAAGACCAAGCGCCGCCTTCGCCAGAAAATGCGCGGTCGCCGGAGCCACAAGGACCGCATCGGCATGCTCCGCCATGGTCAGATGCGGCATGGCTTCATGAGCCTCAAATAGATCGGTCACGACGCGATGACCTGAGAGTACCTCAAACGTCAGGGGCGTCATGAATTTTGTCGCCCCCCGTGTCATGACAACCGAGACGGTCGCTCCTTGATCCTGCAACGCGCGAAGCATACCGACCGCCTTATACGCGGCAATACTCCCTGTCACTCCCAGCACAAGGTGTTTGCCGCCAAGAGCCGCAAGGGGCCTCGCTTCATCCACCATCTACTCCTCGGTTTGGACGACAGCCGGCTGAGTCGTATCATCAACATACACACTGAGTTCTTTTTTGATCTCTCGAGCATCTTCCCCGGTCATCATTGCAATACGCTCGGTCTCGCCTTCCTTCCCACGCTTCGCTTCCTTCATCGCATCGCGCGCTTCCTTGCCGGTCAGATACTTCACTTGCCCTTTCAGAACCTCATCAAGCGCAACAGTCGTTTCCTTCGTAAACCGAGACGGTCCACCGGACCTGGCGCCCTGGGTCAAATGTTTGGCCCTTTGTGAGGCGACAATCACCAATCGGTGCCTGGAGTCAAATTCATTGGACGTGTACTGTGGTAACAAATTCAGCATGTCAATCATGATATGGCTCTCTCCCTGACGATAAAAGGTGAGTAACGGCTCTCAATCCACCGATGCTACGTTCGCCTCAATGATAAAGCTCTGCTCAAGCCACTGCATGTCCATCCGCTGAGTCCTCAGACGTTCAGCCAGAAAAATGCTCTGCAGTTCACGAAGAGACTGCTCAAGGTGATCATTTCGAACAATGTAGGCATATTCACGAGCACACCGGATTTCGTCGTTCACCTTGTGAAGCCGGCGTAGGATTTCCTCTTGAGAGTCCGAGGCTCGACTCTGAAGCCTGGCGCGGAGACTCTCCATGGATGGCGGTAGGATGAAGATCGAAACTGCATCGACAAATTGCTTCTTGATCTGAAGTGCGCCCTGAACATCAATTTCAAGCAAGACGTCAACCCCCTGCTCGATCTTGCCCATAAGCGGGCCCCGAGGAGTTCCATACCAGTGGTTATAGACGTTGGCGTATTCCAAAAACTCATCCCGCTTTACCCTGTCGTGAAACACGTGTTCTTCGATGAAAAAGTACTCTCGGGCATGCTCTTCTCCGGAACGAGGCGTTCTCGTTGTCACAGATATGGAATGCCACACTCTGGGTATCGACGCCACAATTTGTTTACACAACGTCGTCTTTCCAGCTCCTGAAGGGGCTGAAACGATAAACAGAATACCTCGACGCGCTGGAGTACCTGTCTGCACAGCCTGATCGGAAGACAATGGGGATGTGGTTGATGAGCTATTCATTCAACGTTCTGTACCTGCTCACGTAACCGTTCCAACTCTGCTTTTGTGCGAACAACTTCCGCAGCAATCACAGAATCATTTGCCTTTGAGCCAATAGTATTCACTTCACGCCCCATTTCCTGAAGAAGAAAGTCCAAGGTCTTCCCAACCGGCTCCGTGTGCTGAACAGCCTGTTCAAACTGTACCATATGTGCATCCAGTCTGACCAATTCTTCTGTAATGTCACACCGATCGGCATAGATGGCCAACTCCTGGTTGAGTCGAGGAAGGTCTGGAATGGCCTCTCCGAGCAGCTTATCCACACGCAGTTTCATCCGATCAAATGTTTCCCGCGCAACAGATGGGGCACGGCCGGCAATCACGGTTGTGCCGGTCCGGACACAGGTCAGTCGATTCAGGATGTCCTTTGCAAGCAGCGCCCCCTCTTTCTTGCGCATCGTGGCCATATCACGCACCACTTTCGCTCCCAACTGCTCGACAAACTTAAAGAGTTGTGGATCATCGGCTGGCTGTTCGGAAAGCACAATAACATCACGAAATCCCGACATCAGGGCGATGTCAATCGATCCTTTCAGCTTCAACCTGCGTTGGAGGGTTCGAAGAGCCTGATGGTAGTGCTTTGCTAGACTTTCGTCAAATTGAGGCACACGCCCATTCCCCCGCCCACCCTGGAGAACAACGGAAAGATCGACTCGTCCACGAGCACAATGTTGCTGGATGGTTTTCTTCAGGATTTCCTCCAGTCCTCCCATTGCTTTGGGCAGACGAATGGAGGTTTCCAAAAACCGATGGTTGACTGATCGCACTTCGATCGTGACAGTCGTTTCCGCACACGTTCCCTGGCGTCGACCAAAGCCGGTCATACTCGTAATCATTTCGTCAATTTTCCTTCCCACTCACACACATCATAGATCGGACAGGCACAACAACGAGGCTTTCGCGCAAGACACACGTATCGTCCATGAAGCAACAGGCGCTGGGACACAGCCGTCCACTCCGCTTGCGGGTAGATCGCCTGAAGATCACGCTCAATCTGCTCGGGATTTTGCGAACGACTCAAGGCTAAACGGTTCGCCATCCGCTTCACGTGGGTATCAACCACGATCCCCGGCTTTCCAAACACTCCTCCGAGAAGCACGTTTGCGGTCTTTCGTCCGACACCGGGGATTGACGTCAGTTCGTCCATCGTACTCGGCACGTGACCACCAAAGCGGGTCGAGACGGCCTGCGCACAGCCGACTAAGTTCTTTGCCTTGCTCTTGTAGAATCCCGTCGGTTTGATGAGCGCCTCCAGATCGACCTTCTCCGACATCGCCATGGATTGTGGATTGGGGTAGCGTCGGAATAATGCCGGTGTCACTTGATTCACACGCTGATCCGTACATTGTGCAGAAAGAATCGTGGCAACCAACAGTTCCCAGGGAGAGCGGTGCGCCAACTCTATCTTTGCCGCTGGGATAGCGCGCCGTAGCCGTCGCGCAATGTCCGCTGCGCGACCTGATGTCGATCCGGACCGTTTGTGATTCGTTGGCATCATGGAGGCCCGATTGTGCGACGCCTACTCAGAGGTTGCAAGCGCAACGGCATCCTGTCCCTGAGGCATTTCTACCGTTTGATCATCGACCGACAACAAGGCTTTCACGTGTGACTCCAGCCGAGCAAGCAGGGGACGAAGAGTGTTGGGCTGGAGTGCGGAAATCCCGATGGCATCATACCGTCGGCAGAGCCGTTCCACCGGTTGCGGCAACGCCCTGTCACATTTATTGAATACGAGCACCCTCGGAATCGCAGTCAACTGGAGATCGGCTAAGATGGATTCCACAGCAGTAATCTGCACCTCAATATCGATGGCACTGACATCGACGACGTGGAGCAGGAGATCCGCCTCGCGAAGCTCATCGAGCGTCGTCCGAAACGCGCCGACCAATTCCTGTGGAAGATCGCGAATAAAGCCCACAGTGTCCGTAATAATGACTTCACGGTCTTCGGGAAATCGCAACCGTCGGCTTGTCGTGTCCAATGTTTCAAACAGCCGATTTTGAGCCGACACCTGGCTCTTGGTCAAGACATTGAGCAAGGTAGACTTCCCGGCGTTGGTATACCCGACCAGCGAAATCACAGGAAGCCCAAATCGCCCTCGCTTCGATCGTCGTCGATCTTGGTGCCGTGCAAACCTCGCCAACTCTCTCTCCAAATGCGTGATCCGCTCCCGAACCCGTCGGCGATCCGTCTCAAGTTTTGATTCGCCTGGGCCCCGTGTGCCAATGCCTCCACCCAAACGCGATAACTGGGTGCTACGGCCAGACAATCGCGGCAACAGATAGCGGAGTTGCGCCAATTCGACCTGAATTTTCCCCTCACGGCTATGCGCACGACGAGCAAAAATATCGAGAATCAGTTGCGTACGATCAATGACCTTGATATCCGTCATTTCCGAAATGGCTCGTAGTTGAGCCGGCGAGAGCGTCTGATCGAAAATGACCATGTCGGCTCCGCGGTGAAGGGTCTGAATCAAGACATCTTTCATTTTTCCGCTTCCCAACAAATATCGCTGATGTCCATCCGAGGTTCGTTGGGCCATGCGATCGATAACCGTCACATCAGACGACGCCGCCAATTCTGCCAATTCCGTGAGACGTTCCTCCTGCTCCGCTCGACTTTTTGCAGACGCGCTCACAAGGATTGCAGACTCTTTCCCATGTGCAACCGAATACTGCGCACAAGCCCGCTGAAGTTCCGTTTCAAGATCCTGAATAAACTCGTCGAACGCGCCCTTGAGACTATGAAAGGGAATCGACTGCCACACCTTGAACAATTGGCCGGTGCCGTTGGGAGGCAGCAAACTCGCCATATATATGTGTCCCAGCCGACCATCAGCAGCAACACTGAGGACGCCGATGAGATCAAGTCGTAGGAAAGCAAGATCGGTGAGCACCTCCTGATTCAACGGCTGATCATGCAATTGCGTTCGAATGAATCGTAAACCCCGAAGGGCTCGACTGCCGGCCCGGAACAAGGTAAGGGTCGCAGAAGAGAGCGTCAGCTCCGTTCCCACGAGTACTTCTTGAACCTGCCCTCGCCGAGTCAGCAACACACCGATCGATCGACGTAGTTCAAGCGTGAGTTGGCCCATCACCTTGGCCAGGTCAGGAGAAATGATCAGGTCACTCGCAACGCGACGACGATAGAGCCGTTCGAGCGCGACGAGCTGGCTCGCACGAAGCCCAGCAATGTGCCCACGGATATCAGCGATGGCTCTTCTCCTTCTGTTTCGAGGAACCCATCATGACAACACTCGCCTCCTTCGACGTCACGGAACGATCAAACGGATAGATATCCGGACTCGAAGAATAGGGTTCTCCGCGCATCAGCTGTTGACGCCCTGCCAACGCAATCATGGCCGCATTGTCCGTGCAGAACTCCATCGGAGGAAGCGACAGTCGGATCTGCTCACGCTCCGCTCGTTCGCTCAATACCGCACGTAACCGTGAGTTCGCTGATACACCACCGACCACCGCAAGCGCCGATAGATTCACCTGCTTCAACGCAGCCAAAGATTTCATGACCAGAACCTGCACGATCGCCTCTTGATAGCCGGCTGCAAGACCGGCAATCTCCTCCGGTTTGAGTGGAACGGCTCTTCCGCGCAACTTGTACAGTAACGATGTTTTGAGACCACTGAAGCTAAACTCAAGGCTATTTCTTGCCCCACGGAACCGAGGAAATGTAATGGCCTGTCGATCTCCCATCCGTGCCACGCGATCAATTGCCGGGCCTCCGGGATAGCCGAGGCCAAGCATCTGAGCTCCCTTATCAAACGCTTCACCGGCCGCATCATCACGAGTGCGCCCAAGGAGAAGACACTCTCCATTCGGTTCACGATGATACAGATGCGTATGTCCTCCAGATACGACCAGAACAATGCAAGAAAGAGGAAAGGTCGGGTCAGTCAACCATGCGGATGCAATATGGCCCTGCAAATGATTGACCCCGATGAGAGGAATCTCCAATCCATAACTCAACGCTTTGGCATAGTTCACCCCGACGAGCAATGCCCCGGCCAACCCCGGTCCTTGAGTAACCGCTAGGGCTCGAAGATGATCTTTCTTAACCTGAGCCTCTTTCAATGCGTGCATCACAACCACATCAATTTTTCCGAGATGAGCCCGAGCTGCCAATTCAGGAACCACTCCGCCGAATTTTTCATGGACGGAGTGTTGTGAAGCCACAACATTGGAAAGCACCGCTCCATTGGAGTCCAGAACCGCAGCGGCGGTTTCATCACACGAGGATTCAATACCGAGGATCGGCCCAGATTGCCAGACCATCTACTGAGGACCTTTCTGTCCTAAAGGACGACCAACCCTCATGTGACAAGAACGCCCTCACGCCCCAATGAAACAAAACGGCCTCTGCAGCCGAATGCTACAGAGGCCTTGTCCACCGATTGAATAACTGAACGACCAGAGAAGCGCACTACACCCCAGCCATTGCCTCCTGCTCGATAAACGCTGGAGCCCCATCCCGTAAGACCACCTTCACTTTGCGGCTTTCCTTGAAGCGCCCCCTGATCAGCTCATCAGAAAGAGGATCACCGATGGCTCGCTGGATGGCTCTCCGCATCGGTCTTGCCCCATAAAGCGGCTCATACCCTTCTTTAATGAGCCATTGCTTGACCTCGTCATCAACTTCAATCTCAATCCCCTTATCAACCAGCCTGAGGTTCAACTCATGGAGCAGAATGTCCAAGATATTGTAGAGCTGCTCTTTCTCGAGCTGATGGAAAATAACGATTTCATCGATACGATTCAAAAACTCCGGGCTGAACGACTTGCGAAGCTCTCCGAGCACCTCTTCTTTTTTTCGACGTGCGGCTTCGCCTTCCGTACTCTGGAACCCAAGAGACACGCCTTTCTGAATCATTTTCGTCCCAATGTTGGACGTCATAATAACCACAGTATTCTTAAAATCGACCTTTCGCCCGAGACTGTCGGTCAACACTCCGTCATCCAACACTTGGAGCAGCACATTAAACACGTCGGGATGCGCTTTCTCAATTTCATCAAACAAAACGACGGAATACGGCCGACGACGAACCTTTTCCGTCAACTGGCCCCCCTCCTCATACCCCACATAGCCGGGAGGGGCACCAAAAAGTCGAGAGCTGGTGAATTTTTCTTGATATTCCGACATATCAACACGAATCAAGGCATCTTCGCTGTTGAACAAAAACTCTGCCAAAGTCCGAGCAAGCTCTGTCTTCCCAACACCCGTCGGTCCAAGGAAAATGAAGGAGCCGATCGGTTTCTTCGTCTCCTTCAAACCGGCTCGAGAACGACGAATCGCCCGGGCGACAGCTGAAATCGCCTCGTTTTGACCAACCACTCTCTTGTGAAGGAACTCTTCCATCCTTAGGAGCTTATTCGACTCTTCCTCTTCCAACTTGAAGAGCGGGATACCCGTCATCTTTGAGACTACGTAGGCAACATCTTCTTTCCCGATCACAGGCTTGTTTTTTTCTTGGTTCTTTTTCCACTCTCGCTTGGACTCATCCAGCAACTTGCGTAACCGCTCCTCTTCTTCGCGGTGCCGAACCGCTTCTTCAAAATTCTGTGTGGAAATCGAGAGCTCTTTCTCACGCGCCACTTTCTTCAGTTCTTGCTCCATAGCCTTCAGCTCGGAAGGAAGCGCATACGTCTGCAGCTTGGCGCGTGACCCGGTTTCATCAATCAAGTCGATCGCCTTATCGGGCAAAAACCGATCGGTGATGTACCGATCGGACAACTTGACGGCCTCGACGATCGCATCCTCTGTAATTTCTACCCCATGGTGTTCTTCATAGCGATCTCGCAGTCCTTGGATAATGCGGACGGTTTCATCCATGTTCGGTGGCTGAACGTAAATTGGCTGGAACCTCCGCTTCAATGCCCCATCCTTTTCGATGTGCTTGCGATATTCATCTAACGTCGTGGCCCCGATACACTGAATTTCTCCTCGCGAGAGTGCCGGTTTCAGCATATTCGATGCATCGATGGATCCCTCGGCCGCCCCAGCCCCCACCAGCGTATGAAGTTCGTCGATAAATATGATGATGTTGCCGGCCTGAACAATTTCCTTCATCACAACCTTCAGGCGCTCTTCAAACTGTCCACGGTATTTCGTCCCTGCGACGAGCGACCCGAGATCTAACGCAATGACCCGACGCGAGAGCAAGTTGTCGGGCACCTCAGACTGGATAATTCGTTGGGCAAGACCTTCAACGATAGCGGTTTTCCCGACCCCCGACTCTCCGATGAGCACCGGATTATTCTTGCTTCGTCGACTGAGAATCTGCAAGACCCGCTCGATTTCATCAGCTCGACCGATCACAGGATCCAATTGACCTTCTTGCGCCAATTGAGTCAGATCACGGCCGAACTCATCCAACGCCGGCGTATTGCTCTTCCGATCACGTTCACGGGGAGCAGACTTCCGCAGAAACGTTACCGTCAGTTGGCGTGCAGTCAGAAGGTTTGCGCCAAGACTGCGGAGAATCTTGCCACCAATTCCCTCCTCTTCCCGCAACAACCCCAGGAGCAGATGTTCACTCCCAATGTGGTTGTGTCCCAGCAAACGCGCCTCCTCAACCCCATATTCAATGACCTTCTTGACCCGTGGGCTAAAGGGGATTTCCCCAAACGTCATGGTCGTTCCGCCACCGGGCAAGTTTCGTTCGATTTCTAATCTGATCTGTTCCGTCGACAATCCCATCTTCTTCAGGATCATGAGCGCAATCCCGTCGGATTCACGAAGAATCGCCAAGACCAGGTGTTCGGTGCCCAGATAATCATTCTGGTGCCGCTCAGCCTCCTCACGCGCAAGGATGATGATCTTTCGACCTTTATCCGTAAATCGTTCGAACATCCTGCCTCCTTCTCGGTGAGTGTGACCCCGGCTGCACTCAAGCAAACCCTTGAAAAACCTTGCTCTGATTCTAACCAGAGTATGTTTGAGAGTCAAGATTGAGCGGAGAACGAGACGGTAGAGAACGGTAAAGAAAGGTCCTGACTCATGAATTTCACACTCGGCTGTCCAAGCTGACGACGGAAGAACTTGATTGCCCCGCTTAGAGATATCCGCGACATGAACGTGCCTCTATGTGTTATTCATGGCGTATGCGGATCTGACGAAAGCTTCATTGGTAGAAGGCTCCTCAACAGCCTTTTCGTTGACACAAAATTACGCATCCCGATACAATTGCACGCTCCATCCCTCCAACCATCATTGTTTGGTATTCATGAAAAGCAAAAGCATTGGAATCTTAACGAAACCAAAGTTCCCCGAAGTCAAAACCACCCTGCTCGGCGTGGTGAACTGGCTTCGTGAGCGTCACATCGACGTGTTGCTCGACACGACTTCCGCACTGCTGCTGAACGAGGCCGGAGGAATCCCTAAAACGCAACTTGTTCAGAAAGCCGATGTTCTGCTGGTGCTGGGAGGGGACGGAACCATTCTAAGCGCAGCGCGGCTTTCAGCGAACCGAAGCATTCCGATTCTGGGGGTCAACATGGGAGGGCTCGGATTCCTGACGGAAGTCAGGCTGGATAACCTCTATCCATCACTCGAACGAGTCTTCGCCAACGATTTTGCCCTTGATGAACGACTGATGCTCGCGACGCATATCCACCGACATGGAGAAACCGTCGCACAAGGCGTTGTGCTCAATGATGTGGTCATCAGCAAGGGCACCTTGGCTCGCATGATTGAACTACACATCGCGATCGGGGGCCAATTCGTGACAAAGTTTCGAGGAGATGGCTTGATTATCGGAACACCCACAGGCTCTACCGCATATTCCCTCTCCGCCGGGGGCCCGATCATGAATCCGGCTCTCCAAGCGCTGATCCTCACCCCCATCTGCCCACACACCTTAACTCATCGCCCGCTAATTGTGCCGAGCAATGCCATGATTGAAGTCACGCTGACGAGTAAGGATGATGGATCCATGGCCACGTTAGATGGGCAAGTCGGCGTGGCCATCACACAGGGAGACACCGCTGTCATCCAAGCCTCGGAGAGCCGGACTCAGCTCATCAGATTTCCAGAAAGTCACTACTATGAAGTATTACGAGAAAAATTAAAGTGGGGACATAGTTGAGGACGCGACTGCAATCAATCGACTTTAGGTACTCGCCTGTTCAATGTATTTCAGCATATCCTGATTCGCTGAAAACTTGAACGCACCAATGCAGTCGGTCTTCCCAGAGAACGACCGCTCCGCCACATCCAATGCCCGAAGCCCACTCACATCGACCGGATGACTCTGCCGTTGCTTCAGTCGTGCGTGCAACCGGTCCAGTACGAGATTCGCATCTCCCACGACAGCCTTTGTTCCCAAGTACCGCTCAACCACCTCCGCACACCAATCTCCATCACGTTTTGCAACGCCCACGAGACCTTCACTGGCTTTTCGAGCCCACCCGGCCAAAAATACTCCCTCCATCACCTTCCCGGTTGATTCATCATAGGCCTGGAACAAAGCATCATCAGGATCATTCCCGGTCTTGGCGGGATTCGTCGTAAACACTCCATTCTTATAGGGGAGCCCGACCGTCTCATCGACCTTATCGCCGACAGCAAACACCACAGAATCGCAAGGAAACTCATAATACTCTTTTAAGCCTACCGCAACCGTATCCGCTCCCTTGGGATCGAGCCGATTGTCTTCCATTTCAAGTCCACGAACTCGATTGGCGCCGTCAACGAGAATCCGTTTCGGCGAAGCCAGGAAACGAAAGCCCATCTTTGTCTCGGATACCTTAGGTTCACACTTTGTAAACTCGTCGGTGAACGCCTTCAAAACATCATCAGAATTCTGTCCGACCTTGGCCAGACGGTCCTTGATACGGGCGAACTCGGCTGTGATTCCCTCAAGATCCATATTGGCGCAGATGCTCCGAATCTCCTTGGGATTATATTTTCGTTCAACCGGCCCTCGCCGCACAATCGCGGTGACACGTTCGACTTGCTTGTAGCGGATCAACCAATGGGCAATATCAACCATCACGTCCCCTGCCCCGATCACGGCAACATGCTGTCCCATGTCAAACGGGCGGTCCCCAAATCCAGGGAGCCGATTGAAGTGATAGACAACGTCTTTTGCGTGAAACACGCCTCGTGCGGAATCCCCTTCCACGCCAATGGCCTTGGTTCCCTGAGCACCGATCGCAAAGACAACCGCGCTCGCCCCCAACCCACACACCTCTGCAACGGTCAGATCCTTTCCATTTCCAATCGTGACATTCCCCAAATAATGGACGTTCTTCTGCTGAAGCAGCTCTCCGTACTGTTTTTTAAGACCACCACGGAGTTTCAGCTTAGAGGGGAAAATGCCATATTCAGCCAACCCCCCGAATTTTATGTCACGATTCAGAATGATCACCTCATGCCCAGCTTTTGAAAGCGCAGCCGAGGCCGCCATACCAGCCGGTCCAGCACCCGCGACGATAACGACATGTGCCTGCAATCCGCTCATAGTGAATGGTCCTTCAATATATACGTAGAAAATCCTTGATTATCAATAATTCGCGGACTGTAGCATAGCAATTCCCGCACTGTCAAAACGAGGAAAGGTATTGATGTCTAAGAGAGAAACCACTCATTGCAGTTACTTGCATGGCTCTCATCTGTCGTCTACAATCCAGCTGTTTCTCAGTAAGGAGGCCTCGGGAATCGCAAGACAGATCCGTTTCGGCATGGCCTCCCAACCATGCATGATTTCCGATGCCTGTTCTGGATAGGCAGCTCCAGAACAACCACTGGGTTCGGTAGCATTCTTCATGCCCTCGCATCATGCAAGCGTCCCATCAGAACCTGGCTCTCAGTCCACTTCTATTCACTACCATTCAGTTTTCAAGGATGGCCATCCATCCCACCCCAGACAACTACGTCCAGGCGAAGCGTACCTCGTATCGGATTTTGAACAGGCCGAACGACTGATTGCCCAAGGGGTCAACAGCGCCCGTGTGGCAATCAGTGAGACGGCCTCGGCTGAGGACCATGATCCGAAATATTCGCAAGTAGCTGGCCAACTGCAGCTTGTGCCTGCCTTACCATTCACATTTGACGAATCCATTGTGGTAGTCCTTCCGACTTACAATGAACGTGCCAACCTTGAGACACTTGTCACTGCAATCGGTCGATATCTCGTCGCCGATATTGTGATCGTGGATGACAACTCTCCGGATGGAACCGGCGACCTTGCTGATCAGCTCAGCTCTCGCTCTTCCCACATCCATGTACTCCATCGACCACGAAAGGAAGGGCTCGGTCCGGCCTACATCGCAGGCTTTCAATGGGCGCTTCAGCGCCCTTATGACCGGATCGTTGAAATGGATTGTGACTTCAGCCATGCCCCGTGGGATCTTCCCCGCTTGGTCCACCGTAGCCACACAGCCGATCTGGTCATCGGCAGTCGCTACGTTCCAGGCGGTGGAACCGAAAACTGGAACACCCGCAGACGCCTTGTATCTCAGTTCGGCAATGCCTACGTCAGCTTCTTCCTTGGTTCGATGATCCGGGATTGGACCGGTGGTTTTCGGTGTTATCGCCGTGGCCTGTTAGAGAAGATGACCTTATCGACCGTGCAGGCCAAGGGATACATTTTTCAGGTCGAGTTAGCCTGGCGAGCCGTACGGCTTGGAGCGAAGGTGAGCGAACTCCCCATTCGATTCAGCGACCGCGTGTTAGGGCAAAGCAAACTTGGCTGGCCATCCATCATCGAAGGGCTGATTGAAGTACCCAGGATGTATGGTCGAGGATCAGGAGACCGATAATGAGTACCGCGCTTGACCATGCACTCAGCGCCTTAGAAGGAAGGGGACTGGCTCGCAGGAGATTCGAGTTTGCTTAAATCAACAACCAATTCATCTTTAGCGTTGGCAAAGATCTCGTCGATGAGACTGTTTCGTAAGAGAACTACCGCATCATCCGGCTCAAAAAACAGGTCAACGCCTTTGGCCGCCGTCGGTCTCATGGGATAGCGGCGATCGTAGATCATGCCATAGGCCGGGATACCATAAATGATCCGCCAGTTCCCCAGAAGAAAATGCAACGCCGTTCCATGAATATACAATCCACCCGTTGTAATAATGCGCCGGGCAAACGTCTGCGGCTGGCTGAGATAAAACGTGACCCGCTCGTTATAGGCGGCTTCCCCCAACGCTTCCGCCAGTTGGGTCGACAAGAGCGTGATCTCCTCATCCGTGAATACTGGGACCAATGGAGATTCACCAAGAAACCACCGTTGCAACACAGTTCGGTGTTCCTGCACCTTCATTCCTGTCAAGATTGTCCGTATTTTATCTGGCTCTATCGCAAATGGGTGGGCATGGTGAGTCGGTGGCCATTCAGCAAGCACCTCGGCATCTTCTTCGAGCCGCACATAGTTCACAGGATCTTCGTACACAATCCGTGAGGGGATGTGTGGGACCGCACATCCGACCAGCACAACGGGAGAAAACGCCAGAAGCACAATACCGATCACCGTGCAGATGTTCGATCTTCGCGCTTGAGTCCTCCTACAACTCACCCCTCCTCTCCCTTTCCCATTCACCCCTCACTGATCGTGATGGTCATCTCAGCACGCTCCAATGGATTGTCCCGACCATCACGTTTCATACCGACGATCTTGTCGGCCACGTCCATGCCACTTACCACCTCTCCAAAGACCGTATATTGCCAATCGAGAAAGTTTGCGTCCGCGACACAGATAAAAAACTGTGACCCGGCACTATCCGGATCATTGGCCCGAGCCATCGAGACGATCCCTCGTTTATGGGGTGTGCTGTTGAACTCCGCCTTGACTTTGTACCCAGGCCCACCCATACCATGCGAGGAACGATCCGAGCCCTTACTGTTCGGATCTCCACCTTGAATCATGAATCCAGGAATCACTCGATGGAACGTTGTCCCATTGTAGAATCCCTCTTTGGAAAGCTTGATAAAGTTTGAGACGTGGCCGGGTGCCACATCGGAAAACAGCTTGAGCACAATGTCGCCTACCGGCTGCCCCTTGCTCGTCACAGCAATCGTTGCTCGTACCTTCTCATCTCCCTCAGCCATTCGACCTATCCTTTCTCATGTTATTGAAAACGAAACGGTGGTGGCGCAACTCCGACATCCAACCCTTCGTTCACGGCAATCCAGGAACTGCCATCGTCGCTACGAAACACCCCAGAACTGGTTCCAGCATACAGTCCCGTCTCTTTTGAGCCGATCAAGACCTGGATCGCCTGGTTGGTCAGTCCTTTATTCACGGGAGTCCATTGCTTCCCCTGATCGACTGTCTTAAAAATTCCGTTTCCCGTTGCCACGACCAGTGTCCGATCGCTCGACACAATACCTCGGATGGAATCATTGGGCAATGCCCGACTGATCGGTCGCCAGGTCAGACCACCATCGGCACTGCGGAAGACACCGCCATCAAACGTTCCGGCGAGAATGTTCTGATCCTGATCAATGAGAAGGACGCGGATGAAGTTTTCGATCATCCCCTCATGGTCCTTCAACCCATGTTGCATACGCACCCATCCTGATGAACGAGGGCTGAAGCGAAAGAGGCCCTTTCCCGATGTTCCGGCAAATAACGTTCCCTCTGCTGAGCGAGCCAGAGCATGAACCAGAACATCGTCCAATCCTGTCGTGACGGGAATCCATTGCTCGTCAGACCGTCGCAGACGATAGACCCCATCGCCGGTGCCAGCAAAGAGTTCCTGATCGACTGCCAATAAGGCTTTCACCTCCAACCGCTTCAGCCCGCCGTTGACTGCCTGCCAAGAGTTACCGTCGTCACGCGAACGAAAGACCCCTCCGCGAAACGTCCCGGCATAGACCGCACCATCCTTCGTGGAGCATAAGCTCAAAATAAACGGATCGGTCACTCCTTGTCCCACGCGAGCCCAGGATGAACCCCGATCCGCACTACGAAAGATGCCATGCCCAAATGACCCGGCATAGATCACGCCATGGCTGTCCATGGCGAGTGCCTGCACGCTCGCGAGAGATTGTTCAAACGGACCAGCTGATGGCGAGGAATCTGCCACCGGCAAGACCGCCCCCCCCACCGAATACTGCACACCACTACCCACGAGTATAATTGCTGCGAGAAAAGCGGTCTGCCAAACCGTCATACGGTGGGCGGTCATCGCATCCTCGTTCCCGCGGTATTGATCGGCAGATCCGGATCAAGCGGCAAATCGACATCACTGCGAGCCGGATCCCTCCCAAACAGGCGGGCGCCGAGAATCCCGATCTCGTACAGCGCCATCAACGGAACAGCCATCAGCAGCATCGTAAACAGTGTGGCATCGGGTGTGACGACTGCGGAAACGATGAGACAAAGCAAGATAGCATGCTTGCGATACTGGGCGAACGTGTGCGCTGAAGCGAGTCCCGTGAGAGCGGCCAAGGTCATAACCAACGGTAATTCAAATGCACAGCCAAAGATCAGCAAGAACTTCACATTGAAATCAATGTAGGTCCCCACGCTGAGTTGCGGGGTAATATCACGGTCCAGCCCGAAACTTACAAACCACTCGATCACCAGCGGCAGAATCACGGCATTGCAAAACACCAATCCTAAGGCAAACAGCCCACCGGCAATCATGAACAACGGGATGGCCCAGCGTTGTTCAGTCGGCAACAACGCTGGTTCAATGAACTTCCAACATTGGTAGAAAATAACAGGCAGACTCAAGATCACTGCCGCCAACAACGAGACCTTAATCGAAGCAAACAACGCCTCGGTCGGCCCATAAAATGCCAATTGATTCGGAAAAGGACGATTCAGCCAAGCCACCATGTCCGATGAAAAGGTGAACGTCAGCACCAATGCGCCTACCATCGTCGCTCCGATGATGAGCAATCGCCGCTTGACGGCTTGGATATGAAAAGCAAGCGGATGAACGATGTGTTGCATAAGACCGGCCGAAGGTTCGACGTCCGTATGGAGAGTGGCTGATTACCGTGCCGGCTCCAATTGCTGTTGATCTCGATAGAGGCGAACGATTTCTGCCAACTTGTCCTTCTTGACTAATTTTTCTTTTTGAAGCCGTTTTTTCTCGATCTCTTCGTGTGGAGTCAGCACATGCCGCCGTTGCAACTCGTTGAGTTCAAGATCCAGACGATGGTGAGACGCTTCCAGCTCTCGGAATTCGGTATTGGTGTGGCGAAGTTGTTCCATGATCGCATCTTCCGTCAACATACGACACCTCCTCTGGTTAGAGTGATTCTGGAAACAGTGGAGTACCTCCTGAGCGGCATGTGTGATTTCGTAGCCGTGCATCCGGCAGCACTAGCGGCGTCATTTCCATCAAGAGCGCGTCTTCGGTGGGATGCGTATAATACTGAGGGCGCCTGCCGACCTGCCTAAATCCCATCTGTGTGTATAAGGACCGCGCAGCATCGTTCGAAGCTCTGACTTCGAGTACTGCCCGAGTGGCAGCCTGTTCAAGCCCTAGGCGGCAGGCCTCCATCACCAATGCCCGTCCTACACCCTGCCTGCGCATCGTCCCTCGGACCGCCACATTCATCAGCCTCAGCTCTTCAAAGACAATCCAAAAGCAATGATAGCCGAGAATCGTTGATTGCGCTCCTGTCTCCGACCCATCTCGATGCAACGCAACAAGAAAATGTGCGAAGGGATTCCCCGTCAATTCAGCTTCCAGCATTTTGCGCGTCCACGGCGCCGAGAAGCAAGCCTCTTCTAGCGAAACAATCTCTGGTAACAGGTCCGAGGTCGCAGGAAGAATGTGCATATCCACCATCACTCTATTGCTGCACTGATGAATCACACTGTCGGCCGTGTCCGACTTCTCGCCAATCGCGCGGACGTCTTCCGCTCAACACGGCTCTGACGCCTCGCGACCGATGAAAGCCCTCCCGACCGTTCATATTGAATGTCTGCTTCAGCCCGTTGGACATAGAGTGGAGCCACCACCTCTCCCGCAACCTCCCCTCGTTGAAGCCGCCCCATCCCGACATGCGCAACAGAAACAGCCGACGGTGTGGCGAAAGGTTCTGCGTCGACCGTCACCGTGCCCGCCTGCACCAGAAAATTGCGTGACTCCGGTGTCATCGTCACCCAGCCCGCTCCAAATACCACTGTCGGTTCCTGAAGGCTCTGAACAAACGCGTGTTCCGTCCCGACTTGTTCATCGAGCACGCGCTCGATACGCCCATCTACACCTCGGCGAAAGATCGCCCAATACACTTCTCCCCGGCGGCTGGGCAACAGGGGACAGATTGGTATCGTGGCCTCCACATTCCAGGCCATGGCTTCCAAGGTTGGAACAAGGACCAAAGGAAGTCCGGTTGCAGCCCGGAGTCCAAGACACGTGGCGAGACCGACTCGAATTCCTGTAAAGGAACCAGGCCCGGCTGAACAAACCAACCCATTCAGCTCGCGCAGTTGCATCCCTGCGCGCATCAGCAGTTGCTCGATGGTCGGCAGAAGCAATGCACCATGGGCTCCACCAGCCTCCTGCCCATGTTGAGCAAGAACCCCGCGCTCATCAAGAATCGCCACACTCTGCCACGTGGTAGCCGTTTCAACCGCAAGAATCTTCATCGGCCGTTACAAGGGCTGCCCCAAGTCCTCCGCTGTGATGGTCTGATTCTGATGCAGTTCATGAAAAACGACCTGCACCGCTCCCTTCCCCCGTCCATCCTCAAGCGAGATTTTGAACGGACGCAGAAACCGAGCCTCAGCCTCGGCTATGGCCTGCGGCGATACTCTCCCTCCCCCATCCAATGGGCGGAAATCATCGTAGTGAATCCTGGCCTCAATCTCCCCATCCCCACCGAGCCGATCCTCCTGGACCACCAGCAACCGATGATCAAACCAGAGCCGACGGATCAGTGACCGCGACGACGGACCGACTCCATGTACCGTTCCGTAGACATCAAGCCGGTACCGATCCCGTTCCAGCATCAGCTTGGCGGTTTCGTCTCTAGTCAGCGCATTCGCCCCCAACAGTCCCCCGATGGCCCAAACACTCAGTTGAGAAAAACGAGCGAGATTTCCCTGGTCTTTTAAGTCCGCTTGAGAACCGGCATAGACTTTCCCTTCCGTGGGGAGCCGAAGCTTATACCACTCATCGGCCTGAACGAATTCAAACAGCTCGCCTCCGAATGGAGTAAACCCTTTCAATCTCAGAGCGTTCGGCCGCCGATAGTAGACCGTCCCCTCAACTCGGGACAGAATCGGAATGAGCCCGCCTCGCACCTTGGCACTGAACAATCCCTTCATGGAATGGACCGCAGCATCACGTTGGCGCAACAGCCCGGTTAAGTCCTCAACCGTGACACGCTTGAGAGGTCGTTCTTCTTTTGGGCTCAACACCGCGCAGCCGGCCAATAGGGTCAGCGACCCAAGAAGAAGAAGAACCACCACGAGCCGACGCATGGCGATCATCTGTCATCACCTCTCAATCCACGCTAATGGGTTAGGCCAGAACCACGTCGAGCGCCTCTCTGACCTCTTGAATCCCAATCAACTCCATCCCCTCGATGGGGTCCAGCTTTTTCACATTTCGCTCGGGTAAGAGACAGCGCTTGAACCCCATCTTCGCCGCTTCACGAATCCTCGCCTCAGCCTGACTCACTGCACGCACTTCCCCACCGAGACCAACCTCGCCCAACAGCAAAAACCCCGGTTCGATCGGAGCATCTCGCAAGCTCGAGGCAACCGCCGCGACAATCCCCACATCGAGAGCCGGCTCGTCGATATGCATGCCACCCACGACGTTGACATAGACATCTTGTCCAGAAAGGTGCACACCCAGCCGTTTTTCCATGACCGCAAGCAACAGGGAGACTCGATTCAATTCCACTCCATTCGCCATCCGTTTCGGCATGGCATAGCTCGTGGACGACACCAAGGCCTGCAGCTCAACCAGAATCGGTCGAGTCCCCTCGAGACTCGATACCACCACCGATCCCGCACTCCGTTGCGAACGCTCAGCCAAGAACAATTCGGACGGGTTACTCACCTCTTCGAGCCCCGTGTCTTTCATCTCGAACACCCCAATCTCATTTGTCGATCCGAAACGATTTTTCACGGCACGGAGAATTCGATAACTGTGCCCCTTGTCGCCTTCGAAGTACAATACGGTATCGACAATATGTTCCAACAACCGCGGCCCGGCAATCGCCCCTTCCTTCGTAACATGCCCGATAATGAAGACCGGTATGCCGGCGCGCTTCGCAAGCCACATCAGTTGCCCGGCTACTTCTTGCACCTGACTGATACTGCCGGGAGCGGATGTGATCTGTTCTGTGTACACCGTCTGAATGGAATCGACCACTACCGCAACAGGCCGAACTTCCTGAACCGCCTTCAAAATCAGTTCGAGTGACGTTTCAGCCAAAATCAACAGATGCGGGTGTTCGATCCCCAACCGCTGTCCCCGCATTTTGATCTGCCGAGGCGATTCTTCCCCTGAGACATAGAGCACTGGGGCTTCCTTCGTCGCCAACCGCGGCAAGGCCTGGAGTAACAACGTCGTCTTCCCGATCCCAGGGTCACCGCCGATCAAGATGACCGCGCCGGGAATGACCCCACCTCCCAAAACCCGATCAAACTCGCCGATCTGGGTCAACCGACGATCTTCCCCCACCACCTCAATATCTGCGATGGGCGTGGCTTTGGCTTGAGCCGTTTTCAAGTCAGCAGGCCGGCCCTTGCCGGTCGCCGCTTGCCGCTCTTCTTTCATCGTATTCCAGCCGCCGCAGTCGGGGCAGCGACCAAGCCACCGTGGCGATTGATGACCGCAGGACTGACAGGAAAAGATCACCTTCGACTTCAATGATGAACCTCGCGCGAATACTCGACCCACTGGCTATCTTAATGGATGGAGCATGGGAAGGAAAGAACTAGCCCTGCCTGAGGAGATCGCGCTGTCGATCGGAAAATCTCAAGATTTGCAATGTCCTGTCCGATATCGCTCAGTAACATACTATCCCAGCATATTCATGACGGTTCGTTGCCAAATCGCTCTCCAACGTCGTAAGCCGACTCGGCAGGCTTATCATCCTGAACAGAGGCAACAGATCGACAATTGCCGCAGACACGTGCTGAAAAATGCGAGTCAGTATCCGCTGTAACAACCGATGAACAAGCACATCCGAATCGATGAATTGACGCTGGGCATGGTGATCGAAAAGCTCGACCGGTCTTGGCTAAGCACGCCGTTTTTTTGCCATAAAATGACGATCACCTCCATGAAACAGATCGCCCAGTTGAAAGCCTGCGGCGTGCAGACGCTGATCATCCGCGTTGAGGCCGACGCGATCCGTGACGAAACTTCGGCACAATCGACCCCTGAGGACACCCCTGTCAATGAGACGAGCGAACCCACCGCTCCCGTCTCGCCTCCTGCCCCCACACAAGTTCCCTTCGAGGAAGAGTTGTCCATGGCGAAGCAGGTCTATCAGGCCGCCAAGACGATCGTGCAAAACGCGATGCAGGACGTACGCCATGGACGAGCACTCAATGTCGAAGCCGTCCAATCCGTCATCACGGATATGACCGAGAGCGTCTTCAGAAACCCGGACGCCTTACCCAGCCTGTCACGGCTCAAACAGTTTGACGAATATACCTTTTACCATTCCGTGAACACCGCACTGCTCGCGATGTCCCTGGGACGGAGCCTTGGTTTCGATCGGTCGATGATCCATTTAGCTGGCGTCGGCACACTCTTGCATGATATTGGAAAGATGAAGGTGCCGCTCGAAATCCTCAATAAACCCGGTCGCTTCGAGCCTCATGAAATGGAAATTGTCAAACAACATGTCCTCAGAGGCGTTGAGGTCCTTTCCAGCACGACCGGCCTCGGCGATCCATACATCCAGCCTGCACTGGAGCACCATGAACGAGTCAACGGTGCCGGATACCCACATCAACGCGCCCGTCACGACATTAGCACGGTGGGTCTCATCACAGCGATTGTCGATATCTATGACGCCATGACAAGCGACCGATGCTACCACAAGGGACGGCCCGCTCATGAAGTCCTTCAACTGCTGTATCGACTCTCGCTCGAAGGCCATCTTGACTCCACGCTCGTTCAACGATTTATCCAAGTTGTAGGAGTGTATCCGGTCGGATCAGTCGTGGAGCTGAATACCGGCGAGACCGGCATCGTCAAACGGATCAACCATGATGCGCCACTGGCACCCGTCGTGCTGTTCGTGAAGAGCGCAGGAAATACATTCCTCTCACATCCGCAGGAGGCAGATCTCTCTCAGCAGACAGCGGCGCCCCTGTGGAGCATTAAAACTGTCCTCCACCCTCACCAGACCGGTATCGACCCAGCCCTCTACCTCGATAAAAAAGCCGCATAAGCGGGTGCATAACGTGTTGCGCATAACCGTCACACCGGAACCACGGGAAGCTGATGGTACCTCAAGGTTTATGAGCGGCGCTCCGATATCGCTTATCGAAGGATCCGATTGAACCAACATTTGCCATGAAAAAACGGATTGGAATCGACGAATTAAAGCCGGGCATGCTGGTGGAACAGCTGGATCGGTCCTGGCTGAACACGCCGTTTTTTCGGCATAAGATGATGATCACCTCAACAGCCCAGATTGCAGAGCTCAAAGCCTCCGGAGTACAAACCCTGATTGTGAGGATAGATGGAGAAGATCAAGAAACCATCGAAGCCGAACCACGCGCTGAACCGGATATCGCGGAAAATCCTGCGCTCACCGAAGTCGTAGAGTCAGCACCGGCGCCTCAGATGGCCCCATTTGAAGAGGAACTCCCGGCTGCTCGACAGATCTATCGCGACGCCAAAACCATCGTACAGAATGCCATGCACGACACCAGACTCGGACGGGCGATCAATATGGATCAGGTCAATCGCGTTGTCTCCGACATGACAGACAGCGTGTTCAGAAATCCCGATGCCCTCACCAGCCTGTCCCGGCTGAAACAATTCGACGAGTACACCTTCTATCACTCCGTGAATACCTCGATTTTGGCCATGTCTCTCGGCCGCCATCTCACGTTCGAACGAGATGCGCTGCATCAGGTGGGAGTAGGCACCCTGCTCCACGACATCGGGAAAACCCAGATCCCGCCGGAAATCCTGAATAAGCCAGGACGATTCGAACCACATGAAATGGAGATCATGAAGCAACACGTGCTCCGCGGTGTGGAGGTTCTGGCCACCACGACTGGATTGGGCGATTCCTACCTCCGCCCAACCTTGGAACATCATGAGCGGGTCGATGGTACCGGCTATCCACACCGGCGGAGCAGAGACGAACTCAGTCAGTTCGGCCTCATCGCTGCCGTCGTCGATATTTATGATGCGATCACGAGCGACCGATGCTACCACAAAGGCCGTGCAGCCCATGAGGCCCTCCAATTTCTCTATCGCCTCGCGATCGAAGGGCACTTGGATGCCACATTGGTACAGCAGTTCATCCAAGTCGTGGGGATCTACCCCGTGGGATCAGTGGTGGAACTCAACACAGGCGAGACCGGCATCGTGAAGCAGATCCACCATCATGTGCCACTTACCCCGTTGGTGCTCTTGGTGAAAACTGCGGGAAACACTCTCCTCTCAAATCCGCGCGAGCTTGACCTCGTCGCACAGATCGAAACACCCCACAGAAAGATCACCGCCATCCTCGACCCGAAACAAGCGGGAATCGACCCTACCGATTACCTTGACAAGAAAGCGGCATAAGTCTCCCTTACGATAGCACCGCCGCCTCTTGGTCCTGACAGAGTCCATCGTACGTCCTCAGCCGCTATCAAATATTATTAATTACTATTTTCTAGCTACTATTTATAGTTCACTCATAACATGTCACTTCATTGACACTTCGTCCTCTGCAACGCGTCAAAACTTTGAACTACTGATTCACGTGTAAATACGTAATTCAAGAATCACTAAGGAATTGAGCAATCCGAACATGGCGCGGCTCTTGCTTCTTTTCATGATCAGTTACGCACATAACCACCTGAGGAGGAATGGATGGAATGTCCCAAGTGCAAAGGAACGATGATGCTGGAGCGGTTCTCTGACTTCTTTCTCGTCTTTTACGCCTGGAAGTGTTTCAACTGCGGCGCCATTATCGACCGCACCATTGCCCAGAATCGTCGTAAGAGTTTGGCGGTCCAAGAATCCCAAGCCGCCGCCACGCGCTAGCAGTTTGCTGAAAAACCCCTCGCTTTAACGACTCCGATGTGTTTCCCTGCT
>CAYSFU010000030.1:0-39758 GCA_964430555.1 uncultured Nitrospira sp.
CAGGTCCCTCCAGGTTGACATTGTCAGAGGTAGCTGTAGCTCTTGGCCGTCACGCCACTGGAGTCGGTCAGATCCGTCACGCTGCCGAGCCCATCTTGATGATAGAAGAACGTATTGCTGCCCTTCGTGACCGCAATCGGCTCATCGATGCCGGGGCCGTGCGTGTAGCGAGCCTGCAACACGTTCGCACCATCGTACTCCAGGAGAATGTCCTCGCCGTCATAGATGTACCGCTTCGTCTGGCCATTCGCGACTTTCTCGATACGACGACCAAGGCCATCGTAGCGATAGGTGCTGGTGAACGCTGGAGTCGGATTCCCGGCGGCGAAGTCTTCGACTTTCATCAGCCGATTCTCCGCATCGTAGGTGTACTGGCTATAGTGGCCCGTCGCGAGCAAGGTCTTGCGCGTCAAGTTGCCGTTGTCGTCGTACTGATATGAATGAGTTGAGTCAGCCGTGAGCTGATTCCCGGCGTTCGTCACGTTGCCCGCCGTCGTCCGGTTGCCAACCGGATCATAGGCGAATGATTGCGGCGTCCCCAAGAGCGGATGGCTGGCACTGGTTAACTGGTCCAAGTTGTCGTATCCAAACGTCTGCGCGCCTCGCCGATCCGTGAGGCTGGTTCGATTGCCCACACCGTTATAAAGATACTCGGCCTTATTGATTTGAGTCGAACTGGCCGTGAGCTGATGGAGAATGTTCGTCACTTGCGAAGCGGGATCATAGGTGTACGTCGTCTGTGTCCCGTTCGGCAGGGTCATGGCTGTGCGGCGACTCAGGGCGTCGTAGGTGAACTGGATATCCCCGGGGCGACACCCGACTTCCTGCTCAAGCTCGCCCGGCGCCACCGCGCGCAGAAAGACTTTCACTTCATCGATCAGCCCCTGGAAATAGCGAACCGGGACCGTTTGGCCGGCCTCGAACTGGGCGCCAATGAGCAACGGATCTGCTTCCCCATCTCCATTGACGAGGGGCCCATCCGCACCGGTTGACAAGGCGGCTTGCGTATCAAGTTGGCCGTCCACATAGAGGCGCAGCTGACCCGCCGCGCTGTCCCGCACCAAGGCCACATGATGGAACGTGCCGTCTGCGACCAATATGGTGCCACTGATTCCTTGTCCCGCCCCCCCTGGAGCCAGATTCGCCTCAGTGACAAACCCGCCGAGCTTCCCGTCAGGGCCCACGCCCAACTGGTAGAGCGCCGTGGCTGTGGCAGGACAGGCCCCGGCACACTCATACTTCTGCACAATATACTGCGTCGCCCCAGGGATAAGGGTGGTGTTGATCCAGGCCATGACGGTAAACGAGCCGGTGGGATCGAGGTTGGTATTATGCGGGACGCGCACATAGTCATTGAGACCGTCCAGCTGGAAGGCCCGGCCGATCCGGCCCACCCCGCTCGCCGTCGCGCCATTAAGCAAGGTGCCGGCATTGCCCCCGAACACATCACCGGCGGAGTCCTCAGCCGGCCAATAGCTCACGGGGTTGGCGCCCGGCGCCGGACAGGTCGCCACCAGTGGCGCCGTCACTCGGGTCAGCCGGTTCAGCCCATCATACGTATAGTTCAGCCGGGCCACCCCATCGGTGTGGAACGTGCGATTGCCGTTTGGATCATAGGCATAGCCAAGGCTCACCGCCGGTTGATGCGAGGAGCCGTCGGTCTTGACCGTCGTCAGCCGATTCGCCAGGTCATACGTCATGGTGAGCACGCTATCGGGATCGGTCACGGTCGTCAAGTTGCCGACGAGATCATACTGATAACTGGTGAGGCCATGCCCGGGGAGCGTTTTGCTCACGAGTTCGTTCACCGCATTGTAGGCGAAAAGAATATCTGCCCCCTTGGGCGTCTGACGCTTGGTGAGATTGTCATTGCCGTCGTACTCGTAGGTTTCGACCTTGCCCAAGGGATCGGTCGTGCTGATCAGCCGGCTGCGGCTGTCGTAGGCGAAGGTGGTGATCTGGTTCTTCGCGTCCTTCACCGTGAGCAGATTGCCGTTGCCGTCATAAACGTCGTGGTCCGGTTCAATGGATCGATGGTGGTCAGCAGCCGCCCCAGCGTGTCATAGGTGAACGTGGTGGCCGGGTTCGTCGGATAGAGCGCATCGCGAGTTTCGGTCAACAAGCCTCGCGCGTCGTAGAAGAACCGCGTGACCAGCATCAGTACCCCGTTGACGATCGTGAAGGGCAGGTTGTTAGACAGGCTGCCGCCTGGTTTGGGATTGTCGACCCTGTGGCGCCGTGTTATGACCCGATTGCTTTGTCGATATGGTCGCAGACGTAGCTGGCAAAGGAGAGTGAACAGGTAAAGGCCGGAGAGACTGCGTTCAGCACGTGCATGGAACGATCGTCGCCTTCGATATGATATATGGGACTCGGGAGTCTTTTATTTGCACAACTTCTCACTTGCTCCGCAAAGTCCAGCCGCATCAGATCTCATGCCTTGCCGTGCACGTGATGGGATCTACCACGCACCTGCTCCGCAAGCCACCCCCCTTGTGGAACTCACCCGCAATCGGTACTCTGCATGCCCTTATGTCTTCGTCATCCATGAACCAGTCCCACACCATGGCGCATCCCCGTGACCCCTTGCACGGAATCACATTGGAAACTATCGTCAGGACCTTGGTAGCACGACACGGATGGGCGACGTTGGGTGCGCGCGTGCCGATTCGCTGTTTCCGCCATCATCCGACGATTCAGTCGAGTCTGACCTTTCTGCGCAAGACGCCGTGGGCGCGTGCCAGAGTTGAACAGATCTTTCTTGAAGGACGCCCCTCACCGCCAGATCGGACCGATGGCTTCGAACGCGACCATCTATAAAGCCGTGCTGCAGATAGCCGACCTGGATCGCCAGTACTTCCAGGACCATGCGCTCACGCTCGCGCGCCATCCGTCCGAGACCGAGGAGCGTCTGATGGTGCGGACGCTCGCCTTCGCGCTCCATGCAGACGACGCCTTGTCGTTCGGTCGCGGGGTCGGCACCGAAGATGAACCGGCTTTGTGGCAACGAGATGATACCGGCACCATTGATCTCTGGATCGAGATCGGTCAACCGGATGAGAAGACCCTGCGTCAGGCCTGCGGCCGCGCCAACCAGGTCCTCGTATATGCCTACGGAGCTCGCAGCGCCGAAGCGTGGTGGGCGAATCAGAGTCCGTCGCTCGACCGGCTGAAAAACCTTTCCGTGATACTGCTTCCCCTGGAAAGGGTGCGTGCCTTGGCGGAGATGGCAAGACCCGCCATGCAATTACAATGGACGATTCAAGACGGGCATATCTGGATTGCAGATGGAGCACAGACGCTCCATCTTGAGTTACAGCGATTGAAGAACTGACGCTGCAACGCGCCTCACTCTGGGTTCAGGAACGGAATTCATCGTTTTCGTCCCAGAATACTCTCCGCTTGCTCTGACACTTCTTTGACTAAGACTCCCATCTTGGAATGGGACGGCTCGAAGTCGACCGGCCAGTCGAAGTGGCGCAGCCGTTCGCTGGCGGCAGGCCCAATCGACGCCACGACCAGTTTTTGCACCGCGTCATGAAACGAAAGAACCGTTCCGTCCTGCTCCAATACCTGCATCACATGATCGATCTGCATGGCATTTGTAATCAGCATCACCTCCACCTGTCCGGCAATAACGCTTGTGCAAACGGCACGCATCGGTCCAAGATCCTCAGGTAACGCCCATTGATAGATCGGCACGGGGAAGACATCTGCCCCACGCTGTTCCAACGCCTTCACCAGCGCGTTGTTGGGAATGCCATATTCTTGCACCGCGATCCGCACCCCCGGCTCGAGGTTGTACTCATCCAGAGCGGAAATCAGATCGATCCATGTATTGGGCTCCGGCACCGTGACGGTCGGCAGAAGCCCCAAAGACTTAAGAGCGGCAACCGTTTTCGCTCCTCGGGCGATAACCACAATCTCTTGTAACGCCCCGGTGATCGATGGCCAGGGATATCGCGTTTTCAGGATTTCAAACAGCGCCTCCGTGCCGACGCCGGTGAGCAGGACAAGCATATCGATTCGACCCGCCATCAGGCGTGTTCCGAATTCATAGGCCGCCGTGTTGTTCTCCAGCGGGATTTCTCGCAGCGCGGGAGCGATGAGCGGACGACCTCCATAGCGCTCGATCAGACCGGCCAACTCCGTCATCATCCGACTTTCGAATGCGGCCACGGTCATTCCATTGAATGGCATAGACTCCAGTACCTCCATCTACCAAGGGCCAATCATACTACACTCACCGATGAGAGGGAGAGCGGGTTTTCCGTTGACGGCCGATCATTGGTCTCCCTAGTATATGGACACAAATTTGTTCACCCAATGCGTGATATCCCTTATGACAACACCACCTCTTCATCGCGGACTTCGGCACCTGGCGCTTCGCGTTTTAGATCTTCCTCGATCACGTCGGTTCTATGAGCAGATCCTCGGCATGACAGTCGTCTGGGAACCGGACCCCGAGAACATCTATTTCAGTTCCGGAGTCGACAACCTCGCACTCCATCAGATCTCGAAACGTGAATTGGACTCCTACGAGTCTTCAAAGACCCAGCTACTCGACCACATGGGCGTGATTCTTGAAAGCCCGCAGGCCGTGGACCAGATGTACCGTGAGATCGTGCCCTCGATTGAATCGTTGGGTGGACGAATCACCAAGGAACCGAAACACCATCGTGACGGCAGCTACTCGTTCTATCTCTCTGACCCCGACGGCAACCTCATTCAAGCCCTCTATGAACCGACGATCAGCACTCTGGAGTGGAGAAAAGAGAAGGCGTGAGAGATGACGTGACCGATCGGTACCTACGATTCACATTTCACATTGCACAGCTATGAGCGTCTGGAACAACTTCCCTCGTCGCCATTACCTAAGCCTCGTCCCATGGTGTTGGGGCCAACTGGAAAGTGCGGAACCTCCAGGCCCGTTTCCATTCGTCGGCGGCATCGCCCCTGACGTCGTGGCCGGTCTCCAGGAGGCGCACGGTCTCCTGGCAAGTGCGATCGATACCGCGATCAGCGATGTCTTCTCGAAACGGGCACCGCTGGACGAGCCGGAACGTCGGCGACGGCTTGAAGATGCCTATGCAGAGTTGGTTAACGCCCGCCCCCATCTTCAGCGACACATTCGCTGTGGCCGTCGACCGGACGGCATTTTCCGTTGGGAATTCCCAACTGATCCGACTCAATCCGCAATCGTCACAAACGGTGGTCTCCGCATGTTTCATGCCGTCAACCACCAGATGCTTCCGTTCGGATTCAATAATCGCCGTCTGGGTCCATCCATCGGCAAACTGCTCGGCCTACTCGACGGCACCCGTACGACTGACGACATCGCCAACGTCGTCTCTTCGATGCCTCTCAATTCCCAGGGTCCGGTCACCACATTCATGGAACTCTTGCAGCGTCATGGATGTCTGACCACATCGGCCACAGCATCGTTGCGCCGCCATTGGTTCGACATCGTTCAAGATCAAGATACCGTACACCTTGGACATGCGACCTTGCTCTACCGACAACGCGACACGGCATTGCTCTTTGATCCATGGCTCTTACCCTGGTTTGCAGAATCACCCTTGCCGTCACTCTGGGGCGGGCTCGTCCCCAAGCCTGCCGCAGTGTTTCTGACGCACGATCACGATGACCATGTGGATCCCCGCACCTTGCTTCATCTGCCGAAAGAAATCCCTATCATTGTCCCCAGCCGGCGCAATCGTACACAACTGTTCTTCGACTATCGTTCGCTCCTGGCAGAACTTGGGTTTGAACAGGTGATTGAACTGGCGCATGGGGAAAGCTGGCCGTTCGAAGGCGGAGCCGTCGTGTCGATCCCGTTCTATGGTGAGGATCCCTGTGATCTCAACATGCCCAGGAATTGCTACCTGATTTCCGATCGCGGGCACAATGTCCTGATTCATGCGGACAGTGGTCCGACCAACGACGGACGGTCGGCCCTCAAGGATTCGGTCATTCAACAGGTGGTCGGCAAGTACGGACCCATTCCCCTGGTCTTGGCCTCACAGCAACAACTGCTTGAGATCCGTACTCATGCCGCCCATGCCCCGCTCTCTCACCCCGGCAAATGGCTGGATGTCGGCGAGAACGGCTATCTCACGAACGCCTATCTTGCCGAGCTCTGCACGACTGCCCGCGCACGGTTGTTCGTCTCGTACGCGACCGGCGGTGCCGACTGGTATCCGGACCATCTCTCTTTCATGTTCAGTCGCCGGAACCCTGCCAGAACCGCGTTGCTGACAGCCCACTGGGAACCGGCTGAAAAATTGAAAGACCTTCTTGCTTTACAGGGATGTCGCTATCATCATGCCCACGCACTGGACATCTATCGCCCCACGAATAGAGGAACGATCGAGATCCACGCGGCAAGAGAATCCCTCGACCCACTGACTCTCTATCGGGCGGATCATGGTGATCCGCCGTTTATGAAAACCGCGCAGCCGCGATAGGCCGTTATTTTTTTGAGGAGCAGCTATGAGCGAAAGACCAGCGACGATTCTTGTCACCGGAGCCGCAGGATTCATCGGATTCCATGTGGCGATGCGCCTCTTGGACCGAGGCGATCATGTCATCGGCCTCGACAACATCAACGACTACTACGACGTCCGGCTGAAGGAAGCTCGTCTGGCACAACTGACGTCTCGTGAACGGTTTATCTTCGTCAAATTAGACCTCGCCGATCGGCAAGGCATGAAAGACCTCTTTGCCGGCCGAGCAGTCCGGAGGGTGGTACATCTGGCCGCGCAAGCCGGGGTTCGCTATTCGCTCGTCAATCCACACGCCTACACCGAGAGTAACATCGAAGGGTTCATGAACATCCTCGAAGGCTGCCGCCACAACCAGATCGAACATCTGGTCTATGCGTCTTCAAGCTCTGTCTATGGCGGCAATACCCACATGCCGTTCTCGATTCATGACAATGTGGATCATCCCGTCTCGCTCTATGCCGCCAGTAAGAAGGCCAACGAGCTTATGGCTCATTGTTATGCACATCTGTATCGGCTGCCTTGCACTGGCCTGCGTTTTTTTACCGTGTACGGCCCCTGGGGACGGCCCGATATGGCCCTCTTCATCTTTACCAAAGCCATTCTGGAGGGCAAACCGATCGATGTCTTCAATCAGGGCAATATGAAACGGGACTTCACCTATATCGATGATATCGTCGAAGGCATCATCCGGACACTCGATCGTCCGGCAGCCGCCAATCCATCCTGGTCGGGAGAACAACCAGACCCTGGAACCAGCTCCGCCCCGGCACGCATCTACAACATCGGCAACCACCAGCCTGTGGAGCTTCTTCATTTCATCGGAATACTGGAGCAAGCCTTGGGCAAAAAAGCGGAGAAGCGGCTGTTGCCGCTACAGGCGGGCGATGTCCCAGCCACCTATGCCGACATCGACGATCTCACCAAAGACGTCGGCTTCAGGCCAAACACCCCGATCGAGGTGGGCATCCCGCGCTTCGTGAAGTGGTACCGAGAGTTCTACGAAGTATGAAGAACTGACCGTATCGGGCTAGAAACACCCGATCGGCACAAATCCGGTCCCAAAGAGTCTCGACAACGCGATGTAGCGCGTATTGTCATAGAACGAATGGCTGGCGCCTCGCTGACTCCTCCCTATGATATCCCCCCCATAGGACGGATCGGACCCGAAGAACATCCCTCCCCTGGTCTTCTGCACGAGATGCACCCACTCCATATACAACATACAGGCTTCCGCCTGGACTGAGCCGGATGCCGTAATACTCGCATACCAGTCACGCGCCCATTCCGGTACCTGCCGTCCTGCCCCCACAGGCTCATGATCTCGCGCGGGAAACAGCTCAAGCTGTGGATCCCTCATGGGCTGCGCGCGAGGAATGGTCGGCATATTCACCAAATCAGGCACGACGGAAATCGGCTTCAGATCCATGGCTTGGCATCCAGCTCGCTCCTTGTTGGTGTACATCGAGCTCCCATCTGCTTCGAGACATTGCCAGGTCGTCTGACTAGCTCCTGTGTCTCCCCAAGCGATTCCCGTAGACAAAATTGCCAGGATTGTCGCCGAGAGAAACGCTCCTTGAATCAGCCGCATGAGACACCTCCAGATCATGTAGCCACGACACGCGGTGCGTGGGCACCCGTGATCACTCTCTATCGTTGGTGCGCACACCCTACTCAATACCTTATTTCCCGTCTATGCAGCTTTCGAGGGGGCATCCACAACCTGCAGAACCTTGGACCGAATGGCGATGACCGTGGCATGATCCGCGACTCCCTTCAAATTAGTGAGAGTCCCGGTGCTCGGCAGCTAGAGACTCCTTCATCCCACACGGTTGCTGTTTCACACCCTGCATTACCTTGTCCAAGACAGAAACCTCAGGTATCCTGCCGTGAGATTCTCGACAGGTGGTTAGGTAAAACAGCGCAGACTCGGAACCTCAAATCATCAGCAGTCTCTAGCAATCTGCGAGACGAATTCATCACGCGACGGCGTACGGTTGATACCGGCACAGCATGACCGACTATAATGTCCTCACGAATCTGCTCCTCATCTACACCGTATCGATTGCGGTGGTGTTTCTGTTTCATCAGTTCCGACTTCCCTCCATCGCCGGATTTTTGGTCGCCGGCGCGCTGATCGGCCCCCATGGGCTCAATCTCATTTCCGATATCGAAACCGTCCAGGTCTTGGCGGAAATCGGCATCGTGCTCCTCCTCTTCACCATCGGCATTGAATTCTCGTTGGTCCAACTCGCCTCGCTTCAACGCCTGCTGCTGATTGCCGCCCCGATCCAAGTGGGAGGGGTCATCGCCATTACATGGCTCGGCGGCACGCTCGCCGGATTACCGACCGCTCAAGCAATCTTTTGGGGGTTTCTGCTCTCACTCAGCAGCACCGCCATTGTGCTCAAGACGCTGACTGCCAGTGAAGCAAGCGATTCACCGCACGGGCGGGCGACAATCGGCATCTTGGTCTTCCAAGACATCGCGGTCGTCCCAATGATCTTATTGACACCTATTCTTGCCAACCCCGGAGATGGAGCGCTCACCCCAGTGTTGCTCTCTCTGGGCAAATCGTTGGTCGTGGTGGCCTGCATTTTGGTCGGCTCGTGGTACGTGGTCCCCATACTGCTCGAACACATCGTCAGGAGCCGAAGCCGAGAACTGTTCCTATTGACCATCATCGTCCTCTGCCTCGGCATCGCTTGGCTGACTTCTCTCGGTGGGCTCTCACTGGCGCTCGGTGCCTTCATCGCCGGCCTCGTGATCTCCGAGTCGGAATACAGCCACCAAGCCATCGCCGAAGTGCTGCCCTTTCGTGACAGCTTCAACAGCCTCTTCTTTGTGTCCATCGGCATCTTGATGGATTGGCATATCCTGCTGGAGTATCCGTTCGTCGTGACCGGCCTGCTGCTGATCGTCCTCTTGGTGAAATTCTTCGCGGGTGCCGGCGCCGTACTTGCCGCCGCCATGCCTCCCCGTTCTGCGGTGATGACCGGCATCGCGCTCGCGCAAGTGGGGGAGTTCAGTTTTATCCTGGCCCAAGTCGGCCAAGAGGATCACCTCCTGTCCGGAACGCAATATCAGATATTTTTGGCCGTCTCCGTCTGTTCGATGATCATTACCCCGGTCCTTATCCAGCTGTCGCCACATCTTGGCAGACGAGTCGAAGCCGTCCAGCGCCTCCACCGCTGGTTTCCCGGACAGACCACGGCGCATGTCCTCGAAGCGGAGGGGCGGCACCTTCGGATCAAGGACCATGTCATTATCGTCGGATACGGCTTGAACGGCCGCAACCTCTCTCGCGTCTTGGGCGAGACGGAGATTCCCTATATTGCATTGGATTTGGACGGTGAAACCGTACGCCGTGAATCCGCGCATGGATTGCCGCTCTATTATGGAGATGCCACCAATCCGACGGTGTTGCGGCACGTCAAGATCGAACAAGCTCGAGTCCTGGTCGTGGCGATCGCCGATCCATTTATGGCACGCCGGACCGTGCAAGTCGCTCGGGGATTGAATCCGAAGATTCACATCGTCGTCAGGACTCGTTATCTGCGTGAATTGGAAGAGCTGCACCAGCTCGGAGCTGACGATGTGGTGCCGGAAGAATTTGAGACCTCGATCGAGATTTTCGCGCTCGTTCTCCGTACCTATCAGATGCCGCAAGACTTCGTCACGCGAAAAGCGGAACAGGTGCGTCGAGAAGGCTATGCGCTCCTCCGTCGAAGCGAATTGCCTGAACTGGCGCACCACTTGCGCGGCGGCACTCTCACTGATGTGGAAGTCGAGACCTGCCGAATTGAAGAAGCCTCACCGGCGGCAGGGAAAACGCTCGCCCAGCTGGCGCTGCGTCCACGGACGGGAGCCTCGATCATTGCCCTGACCAGAGGCGGGGTGACGGAATCGACCCCGTCGGACAAGATGAAGCTTTTACCCGGCGATATCGTGGTCCTACTCGGGTCGCGCGATGAGATTCGCCGCGCAGTAGAATTCATCGTCACGGATCAACCTGACCAATAACCTTCTCTCCTTGCTGTCTTATCGTTTCGACGAAATGCGTTCAGCTTCGCCAGTGAAGCGTGACTCGTTCTTTGAGTGGGTGCTCGAAGGGGCGCCCGGTCTGAACCGATGCGAGATGGGCGGCCTTCAACTTGTAGTACCATCGCGCAGGCATATCGGCATCCCCCAGAAACATTGTTGAAGGCTTCTGCCGGAGGCCCACCGCCAAATGCTTCATCGCCCGTTCATCCTGGCCCAGAAACATCTTGGTCAGCGTACGAAAAATCAAATTGCCGAAGGGCAGCCAATGCAGACCTCGCCAATAGGCGGAAAAATCAATGCGACATTCCCCATCGGATACAGGTGTCGCCATCAACCGATTGGCGACCCACGCCCTTCCACATTGCATCAGTTCCACGCGCTGGTTCGGGAGCAGGAAATCAATCGTGGTGGTCAACGGCCCTCCATAGATTCGCTCAACCCAATGAAACGGCCCACTGTTTTTCGACGGCCGGTGAGCTGTCATCCGAAAGCCATGGGGAATCGGTTCAAAGATTTTTGTCTTTTCATGCATCCGGGCGTCGCTACGCCACCAAGAATGGACGTAGGGCCCATGGACCGGATCGATGAGCCCGATCACACCGTCATCGGGCGTGCATGTGTAGGTCAGCGAAATGTGGAAAGATTGTCCAGGCTCTGATGGAAGCGGCATACGCGGAACCGGCGGTAACGGATCGATGTTCCCTCGTTCATCGGCCAGATACAACCAGATCATCCCGTCCGTTTCTTCGGCCGGATAAGTCGCGACGCCGATCTTGTCGCATTGGAAACTCCCGCCTTCGGGAAGAGCCGGGATCCGCTGACAGCGTCCCTTCATATCAAACTGCCACCCGTGATAGGGACATTCCACTCGCTCACCGTCGAATCGACCAAACGACATCGGCATCCCTCGATGCGGGCAAATATCACGCATCGCGGCCAGCCTACCCGCTCGATCCCGACATAGGAGGATCGGTAAGTCCAACATCTGGAGCGCGGTCATCGCTCCCGGACGGAGCTGATGGCTCGGAACGGCTGGATACCAGAAGCCGAACAGGGGTGCACTTCTTGAAGGAAGCAGTTCAGGTGATGGTGGTTGGGTCATTGCTGAACAGGAGGGTCACAAGAAGGCGTTATACCATCGATTTGAGACTATAACGGGAGGCAGAGACCAGGTCAAGCAACGAACGCCCCTGCCAGACGCCCCGGTTCCTTGACACTCCAAAGGATCACATACTATTCTGTTCAACTACTGGGAACACGGCATTTGCCTAACATAGTGTAAGGTGACACGATGATTGCCACACAGGTCGAGCCGACGGCGACGTTGGCGCAGCTCCAAGGATCCAAGCCCGACAGTGTCACGATCGTGTTGCTGAGCGGCGATCTCGATCGAGCGATGGCCGCCTTCATCATCGCGACGGGCGCCGCTGCGATGGGCATGAAGGTGACGATGTTTTTTACCTTTTGGGGGTTGAACGCGATCCGAAGAAGAGGTGCCACCAGTTCGGCAAAAGACTGGCTTCGCCGGATGTTTGGACTGCTCAATAAAGGCGGCGCCGACAGCCTTCCATTATCCCGCTTTCATATGGGCGGCTTGGGCACGAAGATGATGCAGAAGGTGATGAAGCAAAATCGCATGCCCGATGTGCCGGAATTGATGCAAACCGCCCTGGATCTGGGCGTACATTTTATCGCGTGCACGACGACCATGGGCCTCATGGGTATTACCAAGGACACCTTGATCGATGGCATCGATCAGTTCGCCGGAGTCACAACGTATCTGGCGGAAGCAAAGCAAGGTAGCGTCAATCTATTCATTTAAGCCGACAACGCTCAGCTGAGCGCGAGGGATATCTTCATGATGCAGGCCGATGTCAAACTCGATACCTTAGGGTACTTTTGTCCCATGCCGATCATTCTGACGTCGAAAAAGATCAAAGAATTGGCTTTGGGCCAAGTGCTGGAGATCGTCTCCGACGACGAAGGCATCAAGAAGGATATGCCGGCTTGGTGCGAAACCACGGGCCATCAGATGATGGGACTTGAAGAGGAGCAGGCGAAGTCTGGGCGAATTTATAAGGCTTTCGTCAAAAAGACGAAATAGCCCGACCTTTGTTCAAGACCACTCGGATTAGAAGCCGGAAGGACCAGACGACGTCCTCCGGCTTTTTCGTTTGAGCTCGGACGAGTGCCATGGACCGAATCGTCGAATGCGTGCCCAACTTCAGTGAAGGCCGGAATCACGCCACCGTTCAAGCCATACTCGACGCGGTGACCTCGACCTCCGATGTCGTCTATTTGGACCACTCGATGGATCCAGACCATCATCGAGCCGTCCTGACCTTCTGCGGAACCCCGGAAGCAGCCGTCGAGGCGGCTTTCCGTGCCATCCGTACCGCCACGTCTCTCATTGATCTTCACGGCCATACCGGCGTGCATCCCCGCATAGGCGCAACGGATGTCGTGCCTTTTATTCCGATCAAAGGGACAACGATGGAAGATTGTGTCCGGCTTGCAAGGCAACTCGGAGAAAAGGTCGGACGTGAGCTGAAGATCCCGGTTTTCTTGTATGAACAGGCCGCAAGTCGAACCGACCGCATCCCCTTGGAAGCAGTGAGGCGTGGCGGCCTCGAAGGGTTGGCGTTCCGAATGGCATCCGATCCGAATTGGGCTCCCGATTTCGGTCCGCCTCGACTCCATCGGAGTGCCGGAGCCATCGTAATCGGTGCCCGGCCACCGCTCATCGCTTACAACGTCAACCTCCGCTCCACCGACGTGGATAAAGCTCGTTCTATCGCCAAAGCCGTCCGCTTCTCGAACGGAGGCCTCCCCCATGTCAAGGCAATTGGCGTTGCATTGCCTTATCGGGGAATCGTGCAGGTCGCGATGAATCTGACCGACTATCGTGCAACACCGATCCTCACTGCGTTTCAAGCCGTCCAGGCTGAAGCCGCACGGCTTGGAATTGAGATCGCTGGCAGCGAACTGATCGGATTGATTCCACAGGCAGCGCTGCACCACACTGCCATGACCGTGCTCCAACTCGATGACATCGATGCCGACCAGGTCTTAGAAACAAGAATCAACGAGACGATGCGCCGCCAGACGGCACCCGATCAAACCTTGTCCGAGTTTCTTTCCGCTGTGGCCGATTCCAAACCAACCCCAGCTGGTGGGAGCGTCACCGCATTCGTGGGAGCCTTGGTGGCTTCATTAGGCGTGATGGGAACTCGTCTCGGCCAGCAACTGGACGGGGAGCAGAGGCTCCTTGCGCTAAGCCGGAATCTCCATGCGCTTGTTCAAGCCGATGTCGTGGCCTACACCGGGCTGATGGAGGCCTACAAACTTCCCAAACATAACTCCGAACGTGCTCAGACAATTTCGGGTGCACTCCAACGGGCCACTGAGGTTCCACTCCAAATCGTGGAGCTCACCTGCGAGGTCGCGCAGTTCCTCCAGACAGTACGAGAGACCGCTAAATCGCCGATCCACTCGGATCTCACGGTCGGTCTCATTTTTGCGATTGCAGCTGGACAGGCAGGTCTTTTGACTGCCAAGACAAACCTGAAATTACAGAAAAATCAGTCACTTGCCAATGAATTGCAAGACAGAGTCAACAAGGCGACCGAAATCCTTGAGGAACTCAAGATGTTGTGTTAGACTCCGCCGCTGATTTGTGGAGCCCCTAAAAACATTATGAAACAGGCTCACTTGGCCTGAGAAAGTCGAAAATCAATCGGATGGAAATCAAAGTTTTTAATAACAACGTCGAAAAAGCCCTGAAAGTTGCGAAAAAGAAGCTGGCAGGTGAGGGCCTCTTCCGTGAGCTCAAGCGTCGTCGTTTTTATGAGAAGCCCAGCGTAAGGAAGAAGGCCAAACAACGCGAAGCCCAACGACGCCGTCAGAAGTGGCTGTCAAAGCGGAAACCCGAGTAGAGCCTCCCCTCAGGGTTCTATCGACCCCTGCAGTAGCTTCCCCCCGCTCGCACCCACGCCTCTATGCGTCAGGAGCAGATCCATGCCGCCGTCCGCATCGTCAAACGGGAAATTCGCCGTTGGCAAGAGCCGGTCGTCGGTGTGGTTGCCAAGGAATCAAACCGCGATCCCTTCCTGATTCTTATTTCCACACTCCTCAGCTTACGAACGAAAGATAAAACTACCAGAGAAGGAGGCGACCGACTCTTTGCCTTAGCTCGTACCCCAGCCACGATGCTGCAGCTACCGCTGAAGACGATCGAACAGGCAATCTATCCGGTTGGGTTCTATCGAACCAAGGCGAAATCAATCCACGAGATCTGCCGTCGATTGCTCGACGACTATGGTGGAGCAGTTCCGGACTCCATCGATAAACTGGTCGGCTTACCGGGAGTCGGGCGGAAAACTGCAAATCTCGTGATTACGATCGGATTCGGAAAACCCGGCATCTGTGTCGATATTCACGTGCACCGTATCAGCAACCGCTGGGGCTACATCAAGACGAAAACACCGGAAGAATCTGAAAACGCCCTCCGCCGTATACTCCCGAAACGGTACTGGATCATCTACAACGATCTTCTCGTTCCCTATGGGCAAAACTTGTGTCTTCCAGTGTCCCCCTTGTGCAGCACCTGCAAGTTGACGGACCTGTGCGATCGAGTGGGAGTTACGAAGTCTCGTTAAAAGTGAGGGGTAAGGGGCTAGATAAAGAGCTTCGTTTCCGCCTCAGCCGTTAGCGACAGGATCGCGGGCAGCCCCAATACTTCATCGACGTTCCGTTCGACCGCGCCAGCATCCACGCCCATATATTCCAGGCCGGCACTACAGGCGATCAGCCGAAACGTTCCAACGTGCTTGGCGTCCTGAAACATTTCTGAAATCTTGGGCACATTCTTCTCCTTGAGGAGTCGGGCGACCTCCTCGGCTGACTCGGCATACTCCGGAGGAAAGTCGATCTGATCGATCTTGCCCTCGGCCAGTTTTTTGATCGTCCAAAATAACAACACCACGATGACGTCTTTGCCCATCGCGGACGCCGTCATACCGAGCGTCGCAACCTGATGCAATTTATCGTAGGTGGCGTTGTGAGCGAAAATGACAAACTTCGGTTTGGTCGTCATGGCTTACTTCTTCTGTGTCCTGGTTCGTACACTGTTGACATAGTCCCGAATCGCAGCATCCACTTCATCAGCCGTCATCGGACGATCATGCGTTTCACTTTCATCAACGAGATATCGATCCTGATCCTTTTCCTGTTTCAAAATAACGGCATTCTCAGGTGTCACCTCGATGAGCATAAACCATTCTTTAGCCCCTTGTGACATCACCACCTGTTTGCCGGCTCCCTTTCTCGTGATCTCAATCTGAAGCGCATCACGTAGTTCCGTGGATGACCATGCCCCGCTTGCACCCAACATAGACCCCATGACGGCCGCCATGACAATGCGGAGCGTTGCACTCATGGGATTTGACTGACACCACGCCGCGACAGGAATTCCATACGGAACGATTATAGCGAGCAGAGGCATCTCCGTAAACCAGGGAGATCACGTTCGTCTACCTTGAGAGGCGCGGAATCCCATGTTAGGATGCCGCCCGATGGATGGACTCATTTCAACGGTTGAACAATACATCTCCACCGAAACGCTCGTCACTCTGACGGCGCTCTCGGTCGTTTTTTTTGTCGGATCACTGATCGCCATTCCCTTTATTCTGGTCCGGTTGCCGACGGACTTTTTTGACACGCGTGTACCACGGCGCTGGATGGAGAATCATCAGCCGATGCTTCGGTTCCTCGGCTATCTCGCGAAGAACATGGTCGGCGCGATCTTTGTATTCGCCGGATTCTTGATGCTCTTCCTCCCGGGTCAGGGCATCCTCACCATGTTGATCGGGATCACGATGCTGGACTTTCCCGGCAAGCGCACACTCGAAGCCAAGATGATCGGCCAACCGGCCGTCTTGAACACCATCAACGGCATGCGCCAGAAGTTTGGGAAGCCTCCGCTCACGATCGCGCCGGATCCCTAACCGAAGCAGGATAAGAGTGCTGAGTGTCGAGACTTCTCCAAGAACAAATCCGTCACTCAGTCCTCAATCCTCGATACTCAGCACTTCGTACAAACATCTATGCCATCACCGCACACCAGCACACGCCCCACTCTGTATTTGATTGACGGCAGCGCCTATATCTATCGCGCTTTTTTTGCGCTGCCTGCCCTCAATAATTCCAAAGGTCTCCAGACCAACGCGGTCTATGGATTCATGACCACGTTGCTCAAGATCATCCGTGAACATGGGCCAGATGGGCTGGTCGTGGCTTTTGATGAGAAGGGTCCGACACTCCGCCACGAGGAATTCAAGGAGTATAAGACACAACGTCCACCGATGCCGGACGGAATGAAGGCTCAGATCCCGTACATTCACCGCGTGGTCGAGGCGCTGAATATTTCCGCCGTAAAGCAGGCTGGCTACGAAGCCGATGACTTGATCGGCACCCTGGCTCGGCAAGCAGCGCTGGCCGGCCACGATGTCGTCATCGTCACCGGTGACAAAGACATGCTCCAACTCATCACACCCCACGTGCGTATCTACGATCCGGTGAAAGACAAATGGTCCGGCGATGCGGAATGTCTCACCAAGTTCGGCGTCGAACCAGGGCGTGTGGTCGAAATCATGGGATTGATGGGCGACAGCAGCGACAATATTCCCGGGGTGAAGGGCATCGGCGAGAAAACCGCCATGAAACTCATCTCTCAGTTTGGAACCATCGACGAGCTGCTTCGCCGCCTTGACGAGGTGACACCCGCACGCATCAAGGCGCTCTTGACGGAACAGGCGGACAATGCGCGACTGAGCCGAAAACTGGCAACCATCGATACCCACAGCCCAGTGGAGTTCCATCCTGAGTCCTATCGGATCAAGCCGGCGCATCACGAACAGCTCGCCGATCTGCTGCGTGAGCTCGAGTTCACGTCGCTGCTGAAGAGTCTACAGCCCTCGCCCAAACAGCAGGAAACGAAGACTCCTGCGCCGCTCATGATCGAAGATGAAGCAGCCGCACAGCGGTTCGCCGACAGTCTACCTCACAACACGCCGCTCGCTGGACACTGCCTCTTCGATGGACAACCGGGAGTCCAAGCCGACCTGAGAGGACTTGCCCTCTCAAGTGACGGCCATACCGCCTTCATTCCGATCGATACCCACGCCTATATGCGCCCGATCATGGCTCTCCTTCACGATCCAGGGAGAACCAAAGTGGTGCATGATCTCAAATCGACGCTCCTCGCGTTTCACCGGATTGGGGTGACTTTGGCACCGCCTTATGTCGACACCATGGTCGCGGATTATCTGCTCAATCCCAACCGGCGCGATCATGGCCTCGAAACGATTGCAATGGAACGGCTGGGCAAGCGGTTTGGATCAGATAAGGAGAGCCAACCCCCATCGCTCTTTGAAATCGATGCCGGTTCCCGCGATCAAGCGGCAGAAGCCGCTTCGTGCTTGGTCACGCTCGAGCCCATCCTGATAAACCAGTTGGCGGAGCAGGGAAGCCTGTCCCTCTTTACCGATGTCGAGATGCCACTCGTTCCGGTCCTGGCAGACATCGAACGGAACGGGTTCTTGCTCGATGTCGAAGGGTTGCACGCATTGGGCACGGAGCTCGAACGAGAACTCGACCGCATGATGGAAACGATCGCTGGGTCGGCCGGAGGTGAGTTCAACATCAATTCACCGAAACAACTGGCGACGGTCCTGTTCGAGAAGCTCGGATTGAAACCGCTTCGAAAAACCAAGACCGGATATTCCACCGATGAAGATACCCTGACACAACTGGCATCGCAGCATGATCTGCCCGCACAGATTCTGAGCTACCGCAGCCTCAGCAAACTCAAGTCCACCTATGTGGATGCCTTACCGGAACTCGTCAGGCCGGAGACGAAGCGGCTCCACACGTCGTTGAACCAGACCGTCGCCGCGACAGGGCGGCTCTCATCGACGGATCCTAATCTGCAAAACATTCCCGTCAAAGGCGATTATGGCCTGCGTATTCGTGAAGCATTCATCGTGCCTAAAGGCCATGAACTGCTCTGTGCCGACTACAGCCAGATCGAACCGCGTATCCTCGCCCATCTGTCGCAGGACCCCAGACTGCTCTCGGTCTTTGCCAAGGAAGAGGACATCCACATGGCCACCGCCATGGAAATCTTCGACCTCCCTTCCGGCCAGATTACGCGAGAGATGCGTCGTGCCGCCAAAACCGTCGTCTTCGGCATTGTCTATGGCATCAGCCCGTTTGGCCTGTCCCAGAATCTAGGAGTGCCCCAACCCGAGGCGAAACAATACATTGAGACATTCTTTTCGCGGTTTGCTGCCGTGCGGGCCCTGATGGATCGAAACATCGCCGAAGGACGAGAGAAGGGCTACACCACCACCATCCTCGGTCGTCGCCGGCCCATACCTGAACTCCAAAGCGGCGATCCGACTCAGCGGGGCTTCGGCGAACGCATGGCGGTGAACAGTCCCATCCAAGGGTCAGCCGCAGACTTAATTAAAGTGGCCATGATCAACGTCCACAAGACCCTCCAGAAGGAACTCCCGCACGTGAAGATGATCCTTCAAGTCCACGACGAGTTGATCTTCGAAGTGCCTGACCACGATCTGGAAGAAACCAAGCGGCTGGTGAAACAGGAGATGGAAGGAGTTGGTAAACAGCTGGGCCTCTCAGTGCCGCTCAAAGTTGATCTTGGCGTCGGCAAAAACTGGCGCGTGGCTCATCCATAACCAGATTAGGAAAGTGCCTCCAACAGTTCCACATCTTTCTTGAGAAGCTGATTGACCAATTCTCCAACCTCTGTATGCTTTCGCTTGGCAATCCGTTCGAGTTGCCGATGAATTTTGGCATCCAGATACACCGGAAAGTGAAGGGCGGCATCTTTTCTGAAAAACTTTCCCCGCGCACTCTTTGAAAAGTCGTATTCTCGTTTCATTTACATCCTCCTGTATTGCTTAATCTCGTTCACTGTCGCCTTACGCGCTGAAATGATACGGACTCTGGCCCCATCAGGAATGTCATCGAAGGTATGACATACGACCAATAACACACCGGCTGTATCCAGTCCTAATGTTGCCCATCGGTCTTCATGATCACTATGCTGGTCGTCAAATTCTGATAGGGCTTCCGGATCGAGAAAGATTGTGGCAGCTCTTTCAAAAGTAACTCCATGTTTGCGAACATTTTGCCGAGCCTTGACCGGATGCCACTCAAATGTATATCGAAACGATTTCGCCACAAAGCCATTATTTCATAAACGTGAGGCGCGGCCAAGAAGTGTTGCTTGAGACAATTGGTGTACTATATACAAATGGCTACAGCTGCCAAATGAAGAAACCGCCGAGCAAGCATGAAGTCATCATCTATTGGAGTAAGGATGACCAAGCCTTCATTGCTGAAGTACCGGAGTTAAGAGGCTGTGCTGCAGATGGCGCCACATACCGAGGAGCGCTGGCGAATGTCGAGACTATCATCCAAGAGTGGATCGAAACAGCAAAAGAACTCGGCCGCCCTATTCCTGAACCCAAGGGTCGTTTGGTCTTTGCCTAACGGTGTTAGTCGTAAGGCATAAGAGTTCTATGTTGGCAAAGCATGTTTATTACTGCCGCATTCTTCTCTTACAACGAGAACGGCTATGATAGTGAAGCCGTAAGAAGCCATACCGCTCAATCTCCAGCGTTGCTGCATGCTCGGGTTACAAGACCGAATAAAACGGGGTGAGCTATGCGAAAGGTACGACTTTCAATCACGTGATTCATTACTGGCCTGAGCCTCAGCACATTGGGGTCCTTGCTTCTTATCGGACAACCATTCGCAGTGACGGCACAGGAGTCGAAACGGCTTCAGTACCGAATCGTTGAAGTTCTCCCTGACATTCAGAATATGCAATCAGCGGGTTGGCTAGGTGTTTAGTCCCAGCATTTGCTGGTGTACTCTTCAGCCATCAATGGAAGGAGGCGCTATGGGACAAGTACTTCACGGGAGCGCCTGCACGACAGCGGCGGTGCGTCGAGCGATCCAACAGAGTCAAGACAGCCTGATCATGCTCGCCAGCCGGTACGGGATCAACCCTAAAACGGTAGCGAAGGGGAAGAGATGAACGTCTGTCCACGATCTCCCCACCGGTCCTAAGCAGGCCACGTCCACCACGCTATCGAGTGAGGAAGAAACCATTATTGTCGCCTTCCGGCAACAGACACTGCGGCCACTGGATGACGGCCTCTACGCCTTGCACGCCACGATCCCGTACCTGACCCGCTCATCATTGCATCGTTGCTTGCAGCGCCACGGGATCAGCCGGTTGCCTGACGTGACTGGAGACACGCAACTAAAGAAGAAATTCAAGACCTACCCCATCAGCTACGTTCATATCGACATCGTCGAGGTCCGAACGACAGAAGGCAAGCTGTCCCTGTCTGTGGCGATCGACCGCACCAGCACGTTCGTCTTCGTCCAGCTTGTGCGCCACGCGAACAGGGGCACAGCCTCCGCCTTCCTGATCGCGCTGATCGCCGCGGTTCCCTACACCATCCACACCGTGCTGACGGACAACGGCATCCAGTTCACGTTTCCGCCGCGCTACGCGGATGGCCCGACCGCCACGTACATCACCCATCTGTTCGACCTGCGCTGCCCAGAACACGGGATTGAGCACCGCCGCACCAAGATCCAGCATCCCTGGACCAATGGCCAGGTGGAACGCCTGAACCGGACGATCAAGGATGCCACCGTCACACGCTCTCATGACGAGAGCCCTCGGCAGCTCGACGCCCACCTTCACGACTTCATCAACGCCTATAATTATGGGCGGCGGCTCAAAACTCTCAAAGGCCTCACACCCTTCGAATACATCAGTAACATATGGACACACGAGCCAGAACGATTCATCTCTAACCTAACCCATCAAATGCTGGGACTAAACACCTAGACTCGCGCCCTTCTATTGGGTATGCCTAGAATAGTGCGTATGCTACCGTTCATGGTTCGACAAGCTCACCACGAACGGTAGCGCTGAAGCCCGTTCGCCATGAGCGCGTCGAAAGACGGGAAGGCACTATTTTCTCCGGCCTCATCTGTAAGTGGCTTTCAATGTTATGATCTTGGCAGCAAAAGAAGTGGCATGTACGAAGCCTTTGGCCTGTCACAGATAGGCGTCACGTGATAGATAAGTGGATCTGTTTTCCACATTGCTCCAGTCGCCCCCCAATCGATTACGAGCATGGTGATTAACCCAAAATCAATTAATATTCCGAGGAGTGAAACTGCATCGAAGCTATTCTGCGTTTGAACTACATGATCAGAACACCCATCTTTCTTAGCTGCCAGGCTATACTGAGTGTTTCTTTTTACAGATGCCATAGCAGAACCTTTTCCTATGAGCACATTGTCCATGAATATCTTCGCATCTGAGTCAGCACTCTGAATAGTGATCTGGTCAGAGCTTCCATGGAACATAGCTGCACAGCCTGTTAACTGAAACAGTAGACATACCACCAACCCGCATGAAGCAGCTTTCATGGTGTCCCTCCGTAAATTATTTTGTGACGTATATACAGACTTCTTATTACGTGCCACTCCTATACGGATACAGAACAATTTTTAATTAGTCAATTTTATTTAACAAATACATCCATCTGTTTTGGAATCGAAAATCGGCAGACGTTCGTCGTGAAAATTTGTGATGGAGAAACTAGGGCGTGTCATAAATTGAGCCAGGTCATTGAAGCAGCGAGGCAGATCGCGCCGAGGAAGTTGGTCGCACGTTTGTCGTGGCGTGTGGCAATCGCCCGGAATTGTTTGAGTCTGGCGAAAAAGTTCGAGATCAGGTGCCGCGCCTTGTACAAGTCTTTATCGTATTCACGCGGGGTTGTTCTGTTGGATTTGAGTGGGATGACGACGATGCCCCCCTTTGGCACCAGCACTATGCTGGTGAGCGCGAACAATGGAGGAATCGCTCATCGCATAGTCATTGTCGGGAGCCTCGGCCAGATGCTTGAACACCCGCTTCCAGACGCCGCGTTGACTCCAGCGCGTATGGCGCGTGTGGATCACTCGGAAATCCCCGAACCGCTCCGGCAAATCCCACCATGAAATCTCTGCGCGATACCGATACAGCACCGCTTCGACAAACAACCGGTTCTCCTTCGCCGTCACTCCCACTGTGCCTTCGCGCCCGGGCAACAGGGTTTCGATTTTCTCCCACTGGTCATCCCGCAACCCGTACCGTCTCACCATCCGCAGGCCCCTCTTTCGGCCTGGGGAGGAGTCACACCCTGAGGGCTCCGTAAACCCAGGCAACAATTGATGACACGCCCTAGGAATCACAGACTCTACAGAGCCCATAGAATCTATAGACAAGTCACAAGCACCTGAAATCACGAAAGAACAGAAAAACCGTTGACCGATAAAACTTTTGTAAAAATGGCCTTGATCCGGCTCTTAATCAACGGGATGCACGTCGGCTCTGGCGGGGACGTTCTACCTCCAAATCAGCGGATTACTGGTTAGCTTGCTTTTGCCTATGAGACTGATAATCTCCGGGCAGTGCACGCGAACGATAAATTCCCACTTAGTCGAGGAGGTATTGAGGAGTGCAGACCATAGACTTTGAATCATGGGACGAGTTTGAGAAAAAGATTCCATCATTTTTTGATCAAGAAAATAAGCTCAACGGCTCAACTCCCTTGTTTCGAGGCCAGTCGAATGCTTCCTGGAAGCTGGAAACCACCCTTGAGCGTTTTACCAAACAGACATTACAGACATTCAGCACGCATGATTATTATAAGATCATAAGAAGAGTTAAGCCGGCAATTGTTTCTATCACGGAGAAAGAGTGGGGGCTCAGACGATTTAAGGAATCTCTTGAAGACAAATTGTTTCCTACCACTATTGGCTATGACTTCATGGTCTACCTCAGACATCACGGGTTCCCGTCGCCCTTGCTTGATTGGACACGTTCACCATACATTGCTGCTTTTTTTGCCTTCCACCCGCTACAAGTACAAGAGAATAGAAAGATCGCTATCTATTCCTATGTGGAGTTTACTAAGGAAGGAAAATTATATTGCGAGCAAACGCCCACTGTTCATGGATTGGGTCCCTATGTTGAGACTCATAAGCGGCACTATGCACAGCAATGTGAATATACCGTTTGCGTGAAAGCGGTCGCGAATGGTCGCGAGTACTGTAGCCATGAAGAGGCTTTTTCTGACCCTACATCGGAGCTGGGACCATTGAAAAAATACACTCTCCCTGCCAGTGAAAGAAGAATTGCGCTGAAACAGTTACACCGCATGAACGTCACTGCTTTCTCATTATTTGGGAGTGAGGAAAGTCTGATGGAGACGTTGGCGTATCAAGAAATCGAGAGCAAGATGTAAGCCTGAGTAGGGAGAATATGATTGTCTTGGTGCCAAGCTGGTGCCAAACGCACTGAACCAGGCCAACTGAGATGAGGTACTTTCATGCCTCATCCTCGCTGACAGATGGAAATTCTGTGTCTTGAGTATCCTGAGTGTTCTCAGATTGGATAGGAGCGGGACTCTTAATCAGCAGGTCTCACATTGACTCCTCACCTTCGGGCTAATCTCGAATCATGCATCGTATCTTCAGCCCGTCATGGCAGCCTAACAATCGGGCTACGTGATTCATTGTCCATACGAAGGTGATTCTTGACGCTCCCACACCGAGTTGATATCATTTTGCTATCACTGAATATATCAGACTAACAAGAGGAACCTCATGGCACAAGTACTTGTTCGGCAATTGTCTGACCGGGTTGTCAATCGATTGAAGAAGCGAGCGAAGGAGCATGGTCGGTCACTACAAGCGGAAGTCAAAACGATTCTTGAAGAAGCGGTGCCTGACTATGAGCAAGCCTGGAAACGAATTGATACACTGCGAGACAAACTTAAACGATCCGGAAAAACGTTCAGCAACAGTGCCGACCTGATCCGAGAGGACCGTGATCAGTGAGACGCTATGTCATCGACGCCAGTGTGGCCATCAAGTGGTTTGTCCCAGAAATCCATTCAGACGCAGCCCTTCGAGCTCAGCATAGTGGAACACACCTCCACATCCCTGCCTTTATGGTCTTGGAGTTGGGCAACGTCCTCACCAAAAAGATTCGGCGGAACGAACTGACACCCAGAGATGGAGAGACCATTCTCAAAGAGCTCAAGCATCTCCCTCTTCAACGCCATGCCGACGAACGCTTATTTACCGCAGCCTATCAGCTTGCACTAGACACTCGGCGAAGTCTTTATGATTGCCTCTATCTCGCCCTGGCTGAAACTGTGGATGGCATCATGGTGACGGCTGACCACAAGTTCTTTGTCAGTCTTATAAATGGACCGTATGGGAGAAGGGTAATGTGGGTGGAAGACCTTCCTGTCCAGATATAATCCACAACCTGAGCAGCTTAGACTCCCTTTTCAACTTCCCTATTGGGCCACAGTGGCTATGCACCCTCTTTAAAGAGGTGGATTCATTCTCGATGAAAAACGTCTTCGTCTCTCAGCACTTATTTGAAGTTGAAATGCACAAGGAACGGCTTGAGCAAGCTGGCATCCGGTGCCTGATCAAGAATCAACGTTCATCCGGCCTGGCCGGAGAGATTCCCTTTACCGAAGTCTTCCCTGAACTGTGGGTCATCCAAGACGAGGACGCCTATCGGGCGCGAAAAGTCCTCGACGAAGAGTTGATCACTCAGCCATCAAATCCAGGCGCTTGGGTATGCACCGGGTGTGGCGAACAACACGAACGCCAATTTTCTGAATGTTGGAAGTGTGGACAAGCCAGCGCAGCACCATGATTCAGCCAACCGGCATGCGCATACGTCATTACTTTTTCCCGCACACAAATTTCCATACTGACTGCGCGAGTGTGCCTCGGGTGATGGGCACCCAGCTTGACTCACCCGATTTCTTGTAGATCGACTGACCGGTCCCCATATTTCCAGCAAATCTCTCAATCGCCACAAGACGAAACCGTTCCTTAGAACAATCGTGTTCCTCCTGGTTGCGCGTGGATAAGAACGTGCTCAATCCTCTGGTGTTGGCGGCCTTGAGATCATCTAAAACCAGGGCTCTCACGATCACCCCGTTCCGGCTGATGCTCTCCGAATCGACGTAGATTGCATCCTTCTCGTTACGATCGACCAACAGCCACTCCGCACACACAGCTGCTACGCACCACAACTGAAGAGCTATCAATGCGAGAAGAATTCCAGGAGATGTCCGAAATGAACTACGCGCGGACGGCATACACAACCTCAGTATACGCATGTTGGATGGCACCACGAAGAAATATAGTGCCAACGGAGGCAGCACCCACTGACAGACATGCCGTGTGGGAAGCACGGGAATTCGGCGTCACTCGGATGGTGGCTTCAGGCCGAGCTCCTCGACTCGTTTCAAGCAGTCGTTGAATCCCTGTCGACGTTGGACAAATGACCAAAATAGTTTGTACCGATTCAGCATGTCCAACTGTTCCACATGTTCATCGCATTGCTTCTGCTTCCAGGGCTCTACATTGTCCGGCGGTGCGGTGACGACCCATGCCCCCCCAATCAAAGCCGAGACAAGCAGTACCGCACCACCGACGACTATCATTCCTGTCTTGACGCTCATGAATCCCTCATTTGGCACGTTGAACTTCGAAGCGCCGGCCGACCCATTTGGGAAAGAACCGTGCTCATTGTCTCACCATGGTGCCGGAGACCGGGATCGAACCGGTACGGGCCTTTTGAGCCCGAGGGATTTTAAGTCCCTTGCGTCTGCCTATTCCGCCACTCCGGCGAAGGGCGGATTTTAGCATAGCCACAAGGCGGCCCACAGCCACTTTCTCTGGATTCTGCATTATGAGGCCAGCACCCACTCCGATGACCAAGCACCTCGAACCTGGTTATGGGCCTTCAACAAACCGGGGCGGAATAGGGTAGAATGCGGCGGATGAATGATGCAACTGTCAAGAAGCGGGGGGGCTGAGCGGAGATGGCCCGTTGAGCACAGCGGTTTCTCTCTTGTTAACCAGTTTCTTCACGCTGGCCCTGGCGCTACCACCTACAGCCGCCGGCCAAGAAGCGGTGCTCGACATTCTCCCGCTTCGTCCCTTTAATTTTGATATCTCGTTCAATCAACGTACATTCGCTCCGCAAACCAGAGTCATCGCGGCACAGGCCGGCATCACCGCCCTGCGCTATGGGCCGCTTGAGCTGCGGACGGTGTACCAGTATTACAGTCAACACACACCGACATTTATTACTGATCAGCATTCGTTGTTTCTGAATCCACGCTGGAACAATTTTATCGATGTGCTGGATTTCCCTCGAACCATGCCGATCAACCGAATCATCCGACATGTGCTGTTCGGACCGCTTGAGGATCGAGCGGTCCCCTACGTCGGCACACTGATCGGCGGCACGCTCCCCGGACGGAGCGAGACCTCGCCTGGCTATCTGTACGGCGGTCAGGTAGGTGTACGATTCCCGATTGCTCGTGGATTCTCGGTTGATATGGGACTCCAATACTCTCGAATTGAAATCGATTTTAAAGGCAAGTCTGACCTCTCCCAGCAATGGCTATTCACAATTGGGATTCGCCTGTAATCGGATACTCTCTATGCAATCCAGTCGCCCCATCGCACAAACGACGATCTGGTTGAGTCACGAGACGCGCAACCATTGGTGGCATGGCATTCTTCTGGGATTGGGCCTTCTCTTCCTGCAAGGGTGCGGCCTGATCTACGATGCCGTCACAATGGTCCATCCCTTGACTCGAGACGAACTGTCCGCAATCTGCGCGCGTGGACGATTGCGTGTCGGGATCGCCGTTGAGCCGTTTCGTCCCTTTGTCTTTCCCGCCGTCTACACGGATGAAGGTATTCGTGTCACGGGCCTGGACATCGAACTGATCCGAGAGGTCGCCGACGCACTCACTGTTCATTGCGGCAGCCAAACCCCTATTGTCCCGACGTTGCACGTCACGCGGTTTCCCGATCTCTTTATCAAGATGAACGAAGGGCAACTTGATCTCTTTGTCTCATCCGTCAGCGGAACAATCCCCGGCACGAGACCGACCGGCCTGTGGTTTTCACTTCCGTATTTCTATAATGACGGCATAGCCGCCATCATCAAAAATCCGGACGTAGCGGACCGAGTATGGCAACAACTTCAAACACAGAACGGCAAGGTGGATACGCTGGCTGCAGTCAGGGAAAGTTTTGCAGGATTGACTGTTGCCGTTCAAAAGGGACGATCCTCTCAACTGTATGCCGACGCGAATCTCAAGCAGGCCCGCCTGGTGATCTGCGATTCGCTTCCGGCCTCGATCGAAGCCAAGAATCTCAATATCGACGTGATCCTGACCAACCATTCCATTCTCGAGTATGTGACAAAACGTGTCTGGCAAGATTGGCGGCTGCTGACACAACTCGACGGCACCCCGTTGATCCTGACCCATGAGAATCTGTCCATCGTGACCAGCGACGACCATAGACAGTTGCAATGGTTACTGAATAATCTTCTGTTTCGCCTGGAAGAGTCGAATCAGCTGAAACATATGCGCTGGAGATGGGTGGACGCGCCCTACGCGCCTACTCGGCGGGCAACGAGCGAAGGACTACCTCTGGAGATCACGCAAGTCCCTCAGCATTATGATCAGGGACAGTGCCGTTATGCGGAGAGGCAATGAACCAGTCGAGGTGTTCATGATCGTCTTGTCGAACAGTTTGCGATTGCTCGGGTTGATCCTACCGCTGCTCTGTCCTCAGATCGGCTGGGCGGAGGATTCGCACAAGGAGCATGAGCATACCGCACAGCTTCTGACCACCCTGCTCAATGCAGGACGTGTCGTCGTTGAAGAGAACCAAACCTTGATCAACGATCCGAGCAAAGGTGATAAAGGATTCACACCCGATGTCTTTGAACATCTGCTACGTGACAGGTTTCTCCAGCAGACCCGCATCGATCTGAAACAGCCTCCCTCGTCGTTAACGCCTCATGCCAAGGAACTGTTGGCCGCGCTGCTTCTCGCAAGCAAAGAGGTGGTAGGGGATGCGCAGTTCGTGATCAATCAGCGCGGAATCGGATATAAGAATTTCATCCCGGCCACCTTCGGCAGCCAGGCCGCGCGGAAATTTTCCAATCGATCACACGTGACAATCAAACAAACAACCCTCACCCCGAGGAACCTAAAAAACACTCCGGATCCATACGAAGAAGCGGTCCTGAGGCAACTTGCGCATCAGACAGCCGTGACTACTCCGATCGTTGAATGGATCAATGGCGGACAGTTACTCAGAACCATGATGCCGATCTACTATGCGGAGGATTGCCTCACCTGTCACGGGAACCCTAAGGGAATCCTCGACATTTCCGGTTATCCACGAGAAGGCGCTCGGGCAGGAGAGCTGGCGGGAGCGATCAGCATTCAAATTCCCGTGGACCATCGGTAGCAGGCAGCCGGCGCCGACGGAGGAAGGCGCCAGGCCGAGCTGCTACCGATGGTCGTCGGGCCGATCAGTTCATCATCGCCACGAGTTGCGGCCGCTCTTCCTCGCAACCCTTCTCTTTTTCATGCTTGCGATTCAGCACTTCTTCCATCCCCGACTTGACGGCCCGTCCCCATCGATTCGTCTGTGCTTGTGCCTTTCGAGCATAGCGACTGATCGTTCGACGGGTCTCGACACCGGTCTGTGGGGCAAAGAGGAGCCCGAGCCCTGCTCCGATGACCGCCCCACCGGCGATGAATGCAGCCACTCTGGCGACCTGCTTCTGCTGCTCCGACATGATGAACCTCCTCATGATGGTGAATGAGCCGGAAGATCGCTTCGCATCCCGTTTCCTTGCAAGAAGGATCAGCATGCTCCGTGCCAGGGTCAGACATACGTTCGAGAGGCGGATTTCCGTGAAAAATCGCGGAGCGCATTTTTTGTCAATGAGAGATGACTAATTTTTGGTCTCATTTACTCAACAAATTTGAGCACAGCCGTCTCAGAAATCCAACAACTGTCTCGTGCCTATCCCTTCCAAACCGCCATGGAAGCCGATTTACCGGCCATGGAACGTTAAAAACTTCTCATCACCGATGCACTTGCATTGACACGTGAGCCTCCGTATTATCCACGGGCAAGTCTTGCCTAGCCCCCTGAGGGGTCGGCACATGACTGCTGGTTCGTGTTCCTATATGAAGAAAGGCATGTTCTTGCAACGGACGCTCTTGGAAATAGCGTGATGGGTCCTCCAGCCGCGCTCCCTTACCCCAATCTCGATCCGGTTATTGTTGCCCTCGGCCCCATTCAACTTCGCTGGTATGGGCTGATGTACCTCATCGGCCTCACCGCCGCGTATTTTCTCATTCACCGGAAGGTCGCCCGGAAGGAATTGGCCATCAGACCGGACCAGGTCTATGACATGGTCGTCTATGCCGCCTTCGGCGTGTTTCTTGGGGGACGGATCGGCTATACCCTCTTCTATAACTTTTCGTACTACAGCCAAAACCCGCTGAAACTCCTCGCAGTCTGGGAAGGAGGGATGTCCTTTCACGGCGGGCTCCTGGGAACGATCCTTGCTCTGATCTGGTTCAGCCGAAAGCAGGGTATTCCCGCCTACACCGTTGCAGACCTCGCGGCCTGCGTCACCCCGATCGGCTTGGGATGTGGGCGAATTGGGAATTTTATCAACGGTGAGCTCTTCGGTCGTGCAACGGATGTGGACTGGTGTATGGTCTTTCCCGGGGGAGGGCCTGCCTGCCGCCATCCCTCTCAACTGTATGAGGCAGCGCTGGAAGGGCTGATCTTATTCACCGTCCTCTGGTGGATCGACCGTCGGCCTACTCCACCCGGTACCCTCTTCTGGACCTTCATTACCGGCTATGGCATGAGTCGACTCATCGCTGAACTGTTTCGTGAACCGGATCAACACCTGGGTTTCATTTTTGGGCCGATCACCATGGGCCAGATCCTCTCGGTACCGATGGTCTTGGTCGGAGCCCTCATGCTCATCGTAGGGTACTACCGGGCCAGACAGAACCCCGCGTACTCATGAACGTGCTGAAATCTGAGTGCTGAGCAACGGGAGCCTCGGAACTCCAACCATCCCGCTCGTTCTTCAGTCCTCGGCACTGTATTCAGTACGGCATGTCGTCATCATCCAACCCCACATGGTGGCCGAGCTCATGGACAACGGTGTCGTACACTTCCTGAACCACTTCTTCCGGACTCTCGCAGAGCCGGAGAATTGGCCCGCGATAGATAGAAATCTGAGGAGGCGATTCCCCTCCCGACCTGAAAAATGAATCAGCCGCCAGTGACTGGCCCTGATAGAGTCCCAGCAACTCATCCGCGTTCTCAAGCTCTAGATCCTCGAGAACGTCCTTCGGTGGCTCTTCCTCGACCACAAGCGCGATGCCTTCCATCAACTTGGCATAGGGAGGCGGCAGGTCGGCAACGGCCTGTTGAACCAGTTTGGCAAAGGCCTCGGAAGAAATATGGACATGACCGGTCATGCTGTATGGTTTCCTATTTCTTACAATTCAACGGCTACACCGCACCGTAGGAACAGGCAGTGGAATCGTGGGGCTCCTTCCATCCCTCGCTTGACTGCGGTCTTATAGACTTCACCTTGCACGCGGTATTGTTCAGCTGTCGCCGCAGCCTGATCAGGTGAAACGACATCCGTCTTATAGTCCGCGATCCAGAGGTCTCCATCGAATCGATAGAGTACATCCATCACCCCCTCCATCACCTGTTGATCCTCCCAGGGCATGATGAACGGCACCTCACGACCCAGAATCTGAGATGACCGAAGCCGGTCATAGAGAGGCGAGGCACCAAACACCATGAACAGTTCATGGAGCGAGTCTGTCACGGCCGGTAACAGCGACCGCTCTTCCGATGGGAGGATCTCCTGAAGGACTGGACCGATCTGCTCACGCAATTCGCTCGACGGAGATAAAAAATTCCACCGTTCTAAGAGTCGGTGCGCGGCAATCCCCGCTATTCGCCCGACCTCGCGGGACTGAAAGTGGTGAGGTGAAGATCGCTTGCGCGGCTTTTCTTGTCGAGCTAACGCGGTGGGTGTCACATGCCATGGAGTTTCTGTCACGACCGTCCTGCGCTGCTTCCGCTGCTCCCATAACCGAGCCAGTGACGGCACATCGATCGAGATCTCCGAATTCTCCGTTGTGCGTGGCCGGCGTTGCCAGGTTCGCTCCGGTGCGTGCACGACGCGATGGGGAATGATACTCGCTCCGATCGAGAGTTGCGGCGTGGCCGCCTCGCCGACCTGCCCTTCGCCGATTTGTTGCAGCCATTGAAATGTGGTTTCTCCGGCCGATCGAGCGACTTGCCCTCCGGATAACACCACGAGTTCCTTGGCCCTCGTCATCCCGACGTAGAACACCCGCCGCCGTTCCGCCTCCTCCCGCACGGCAAATTTTTCCTGAGCCAGCACCGCCCCAATCGTTCGTTTGGACCCGAGCGACAATCCATAGACGCCGCTCGACCAGTCATGAACCACATGCGGCACAGTCCGGTCCCGCCCCGTTCCCTGGTGCAATCCCGGCAAGACCACGATAGGAAACTCCAGGCCCTTGGCCTTGTGGATCGTCAAGATTTGCACCGCATTGGAAGATTCTTCCGCTAAAGGGCTCTCTGCTTCTTCCGGTTGTTCCTCCAATCGTGTCACCATCAACTCGATGAACGCACTCAGGGTCATGGTGGCCCGATCGGATAGTGCGGCGGCTGTTTGTTTCACTTTCAACAAATTGGCAACAGCCTGTTCACCGTGGAGTGAGGCCGCGGCGCTTTCCAGAAGAGGGAGCCGATCGAAGATCAATTGAATCGCATCAGCCAATGGAGCCGAAGGGACCGCGCGATGGAGCCAGGCCAACTGCTCATAGAGACGGCGAATCGTCGCAGCCCTCGGGTGGTCGAACGAGTCGAGACTGGTCCAAAGCCTATACTCCAATTGAGAGGCCTCATGGAATTCAAACAGTTCTCGATCCGTCAGACCGCCCAGTGGGGAACGCAGCAGTCCGGTCAAGGCGATGCGATCATGCGGATGATCAAGCACTCGAAGCACATTGACCAGATCGATCACTTCCTGCCGGCGATAAAAATGCTTTTCTCCTTCGATGACATAAGCGATGTCGTGTCGACGCAAGGCATCCAGATAGACGTCGGCCTGGGTGAGCTTTCGAAAGAGCACCGCCACCTGACCAGCCACAATGTTGGGCCGCGAGAGAATCTCGTCCCTCAACCAGCGTGCCAGCACTTCCCCCTCTGCACGAACGGCAAGATCCGCATCAAACGGTTCAGTTCCGTCCACTGGAGTCGTCACGAGGAGCTGGACTCCGGCTTCCATCGTTGTAGGGCGACGGTGGGGACGCACTTCGAGCCTGACATTGGCCGGCTGCACCAACGGATGATGAACGAAGAGGCGGTCAAAGATGTCGTTGACTGGGTTGAGCACGTCCGCAGCGCTTCGAAAATTCGTCGTTAAGGTTTGGATTCGACCATCGCTTTGGGTGATCTTCTCGACCACCCGATCGAAGGCCTCAATGTCTGCACGACGGAATGCATAGATTGATTGTTTTGGGTCGCCCACAATAAAGAGCTTTCCGGGATCTAGCTTCATATCCTGCCATGCAGTCTCATGACAGCCGAGCTGCTCCGACACGGCAAGAATGATTTCATACTGAATCGGATCAGTATCCTGAAACTCATCGACCAACACCGCTCGATACTCTCGCTTGATCCCTGCCCTGACGCGGGGATGCTCGTGAAGGAGGATTCTCGCCCTCGCCAACAGGCCATCGAACGACAACCACCCTTTGTCCGCGAAGGATGAGCGGATCGATGCCACCAGCGGAACAAGGAGCTTCAGCAGATCCTCAAACAGCACATGGTCGACATCCAAGAGGGACTGGCTGGCCTGGATGAGGCGCTTGGCCTCTTGGAACTCTGCCTCATCCCAATCCTTGACTTTGCTTCCCACATCCTTGCTGAGCCAGTCGCGAGTCGAGACATCCACCCGTTGGAGTGCAGACGGGCCTTCATTCACCACCTGCGTCAACAACGACACGCTGGCCCCAAGCATCTCCTCGATCTTTCGTCGTTTGGGACGGTCATACGACTTCAGTAACAGATGAGCCCGGTCGGCCCACTCACCGACCCACCGAACCACGCTCGAACTCATCACGTCTTGTGTCAACTGTGTCTGCAACAGGCTGAGGTCCACAAGCTCGCTGCAGAGCGTACGGGCAAAGACTCGAATCTCTTCGAGAGTCGTCACCTGCAACAGGCGGCGCCACTGATCATGATTCGACCCCTGTCGGCTCAACTCCTGATCGATCCACACCTCCCACGCTTGCGAGAAATGCTCTTCGAATCGTAAGCCGTCGTCTTCTTGAAAATCGGGATCGATGCCGCTCTCCAGAGGATGCAACCGCAACAGATGGGCGGCGAAACTATGCAACGTCCCGATTTGGGCTTTCTCGATATCGACCAATCCGGCACGCGCGCGCACCACAATCTCATCCCTGGTAATCCCATACCGTTCTTGTAGGTCGTGAGCCGAGACGGCGCCACTGTCCTGAGCTCTTGCGACATCCGTCCTGGGGTCAGCCAACCACATCAGCCGCTCACGCAAGCGTACTTTCATCTCCATCGCCGCTTTGTTGGTAAACGTGAGGGCGACAATCTGCGTGATGGGCACGGGACGTGGCTCTTTCATCACCAGATGCACAAGACGATTGACCAAGAGCGTCGTCTTGCCGGTTCCAGCCCCGGCAATCACGACGACGTTCCGATCGAACGTCGTCTCGGCAGCCTCACGGGCGGCATGATCGGACATCTCGTGGTGGCTACTCATCCTGCACCTTCATCGTGCGCAAGGATCGCAGATCCTTGGACTCCGTTGCGCGATACGACCGCCACCAGGTCGGCTGATGCTCACGCCGACAGGCCGCACGATAGTCACAGGTCTGGCAATAGGTACCCGGCAGGATAAAGAACTGACCGGCCTTGAGGCCGGTCACCAGCCGCTCGATCGTGTCCTGAATCAATGAGCCGGCGGTTCCAGCCCAATCCCGCTTGGTGAACATCGAGCGATCGATCGGGCGCGGCCACTTAGGCGCCACAAAAAGCAATTGTACGTCTTCGGTCGCTCCTAACCCGGCAGCATCAAGGCGAGCATAGAGCGGTGGTTGCAACCGATAGCCTCGAACCGCCGACTGGCGAAGATTCCGATCTTCCGTTTTCATGGCGCTGCCGGTTTTGTATTTGTAATCGATGATTCGCAAGACACCACTGTCCCGATGTCGGTCGAGACGGTCGAGACGGCCTTGAATCTTCAGCTCAACTGATTCCTCCTCGACCATAAGCAACAGGGTGCCGGTCGCCTCCTGCTCAAAAGCAATCGGCTGATAAGGCACCTCCGTATAGGCCGCTTGATCCGAAGCCATCACGGCGAGCACTAAGGTAACGGCCTGTTCCTTCGCTAGCTCCCATAAGAGAAAATGTCCGGGTGGATGCTCTCGCTCGCACTCCACCGCCGCCTTTCCCACGGCCTCCTCAGCGGCTCGACGAATCGTGTCTTGCGGCAAGGCGGCAGCAGGCCATCCTTTTCCAACAAGCGCCTCATATCCCAGGCGGAGCGCCGAGTGGAGCAGAATGCCGAGCACCAACGCGTCCGGCTCTTTCTCCATCGCCAAACGAACCGGCTCAAGATGTAGCACGTCCGTCCCAAAATACTGGAACGGACAACGGGCATACCGTTCAAGGGGAGTCGGAGCCAATCCGCGTCGCATCACCCGCGACCAATGAGATGGGAAAGGACCGACCCGGCCATCGAAGGACGTGAGCGACGGCACATCCTGTTCGATCATCGCCACCGCCGTCACCGCATGGCAGAACAACTCGGCATCGTGTCCCAGGGCCTGAAAGAGCCGAGCAGGATCCTGCCCTTGCAGCACCATCCATCGTGCGAGTTCCCAGGGAGAAAGATACTGCCGTATCCCAGGCCGGTGGGTGACTCGATCCGTGAGACGGCGTGGAACCGTTTCCAGTGGACACTCCGGCTGACCAAGCCGCCACGCCCCCTGTTCGACGTAGGGCGAGACAACGGACACCCGACCATTTTCATCGGCCCGCTGATACGACAGAAATAGCCGCTTCGTTGCAGCCTGACAGAGTAGGGCGAACAGCAAGGTCTCTTCGTCATAGGCGACCAACTTTTCATCGATCTTAAACCCGAGCGTGCTATCGAGCACCACCCGGTGACGATCTCGCATGAAAGGGTCCTCGCGAATATACCGGGGAAAATGCTTTTCATTCAGCCCGATGACAAACAGCGCCCGAAAGGGAACCCCGCGTACCGCCATCGCATCAAGAACGACCACACCTTGATTGGGGGTAGAGCTGATCGGCACAGACCCACGTTCCAATGCATGCTGCAGCAGTTCGACAAATTGCGTCCACACCAACTGTTCTTCCAGCATGTCGAGCGTTCGCAGCCTATCCCAGGTCTGTTCGATGACCTGCCAAATCACATCGACTCGTGTATCGCTCGCGTGCTCCGTTTCAGAACCATCTTCCTCGGGGCGAGCCAGATGATGACCAAGCAATTGTTCAAGCGCATCCAAGAGTTCTCGGATCGTCCCCTGTTTGGGCACTGATTCATAGGCCTGTAGCAACTCGTCAACAACCTGCCAGCACAGAGCTGCCACTTCCGGCGCCACATCCCAAGCGCCTCCCGGCACTTCCTCATCCCCTTCACCTTGCAACGTCAACACCGACCGGCTCACCTGTTTCACTCGCTCCCACTCAGCACGGCCATGGGTGATACGGAGGGCGGAGACCATGGCCTTCCATAATTCAGGTCGATAGTGAGGACTCTCCTCAAATGGCTTGGACGATCGATACAGCGGCGAGGTAATGATATCGAGCACCGTCGTGCTGTAGAAATCATTGATCGGCAGAAACGCTATCTGCAGCAGAAGCTTGCAGAGCGGCTCATGGATCAAGGGCGTGCCTCCATTCGTCACGAAGGGAACACTGTGCCGATCGAATACGGGTCGCAACAACCCGCTGTAGGAATCCAAGGTTCTGGCCACAACGCCGATTTCATGAAATCGATACCCGTTCGTCTCGACGAGATCGAGGATCTGGCGACAGGTGGACGCCAATTCTTCTTCTGCCCCGATGACGCTGGAGATCGACAATGTCACAGGGGTGGCGCCACCAGTCACATCCGGTCGCGGCAATGTCACACAGGCGTTGGGACCTGCGACCAGTGGGCTGATATGTCGATCGAAAAAGCGTTGTGCAAATGCATAGGACGGATCTTCCTCCAATGGGAAGAAGAGTGTGGTGCGCACCTTGGCGCGCACTGCCTCAAGCAATGAGAGCTGCACCTGCGTGAGATCGTAAAATCCGTAATAGAAGAGGTGCGTAAGTGACGCGAGGAAGGGCGACGATGGAATGAACGGGATCAAGGACTCCGTGAAATCATCAGCTGTCCCTACTCCAAGTGCCTGACCCACCTCTTCCACAGCCACATACAGGGAGAACAGAGCTCTGAGCTGATCGGACTCATCTTGGCCGAAATACCCCTCCGTGACACCTTGGATTGCTGCAGCAGGATCAACCCCGGCATCCTTCAGGTCGCGAATGGTCGACCAGAGGGCCGCCCATGTCCCAGATGCATGTCCGATTCGCTGAAGTGGCGCCAACCCAGATGGGTGATTTCGCGTGAGATAGCGGACGAGTTGTTCGAAGAACAGATCGTCGACAACGCGCATGCCCGTCGCCCGATCACGACCATGGATCTCACCCGCGAGACGGAGAGCGAACTGATGAAAGGTAAGGAGATGTACATTGAGGAACGTGCATTGTCGCTCACGACCGAGCAGATCTTTGAGTCGATCGAGCAGCGTTCTCGATGGGACAAGAATCGCAACCGGGGCGAAGGGGTCATCTATTTTTGCATGACAGAGTTGATCGACAAGCGCAGATTCAAGCGAGGGATGGAAGCGACCGGTGATGACCCGTAACATGACGGGTCATTGTACGCTACCCGGTCTCCGGCCCCAAGAGCTCTCCGTTACAATCGACACAAGCCCAATCGCCATCGATAAATCCCATAGGATCGCCACAGATGGGGCAATCCGGAGGAGGACCTTTATCAATGCGGGGAAGATCTGGCAGTTCGATATCGTCTTCGTCCATGATGGTTATTCTTCTCGTTGTTTCATTTTCAGTTGAAGCGCCTTTTCCGCGCTCTCACGGCCCGGCACACCGACGAAGGTCAATCTCCCATCGATGATCGTCGCAGGCACGGCTCGCACAGAATGGCGATCCGCCAATTCTTGCCCATCCTTGGTGGTGATATCTACTTCACGATAAGAGAAACTGTACTTCACCCGGAGCTGCTTCCAGAGGCTTTTGGCCGAAGGACAGGCTCCACAACTGGGTGAGACGAGTAAGGTAATATTAGGCATCGGCAGACCATATCACAAATGATGTGGCGGTGAAGGTCCAACCAATATTCGCGCTGAACCATCAGCCTGTGTCAGGGTGGATCTTAGCACCTGCTCAAAAGTCAGTGCAAGGATGATCCGATCTCACCTTTCGGTACTGCATTCGCGGTAGACGCTTCGCGTTGCTCCGGACAGGCGACTTCATCTTATACATATCCAGCCTTTATTCCTGCTGCGCTCGCCGAAGCAACGTCGCAAGCTGTTGGCTGACCGTTCATCGTCAACCATCTTTGAGCGCTGGAAAGCTTAGTGGGATCGGCGTATGGTATTGAGAGATGTTTCACCATCTCTTCCATATCCTCCTGTGGCTGACTGCCCTACTTGGGCTCTTCCGTTCGCCGGCAATAGCTGAACCGGGCCAAGATACCTCATCTCGATTGCGCGTCCTCACGTACAACCTGCTGCACGATGGGGGATGGTCTGGATTTTTTGAGAGCGGTACCCATCTCGGGAAGCGGTTGGAGATGACCATTCAAGAATTGCGACGGTTACAGCCGGACATCATCGCACTCCAAGAAGCATCAGACAGTCGAAAGCATGGCAATATCCCGCAACGGATCGCCGAGACCCTAGGGTATCAGCTGGTATTCGCGCCTGCGACAGAACGAATCTTCGGCCTCAGTCTCATCGATAAACTCATCACCGCAGCCATCGGCTTCAAGGAAGGCCCCGCTATTTTGAGTCGGTATCCGATCAGTGCCTCGGAAGTCTATGACCTGCCCCGCTGCCAGAGTCGGTTGGATCCCCGCATCCTCTTGCGCGCTGAAATTGCCGCGCCGGATGGGCCGGTGCAGATCTTTTCCGCCCATACCACAAAAGGGGATGACTGCCAGCTCCAGCGAATCGGCGAATTGTTCCGTGACCATCAAGGAACAGGACGCGCCATTCTCATGGGTGACCTGAATGCGGGAGAGCAATCCCCGGTCCTCATGGGATGGCAAAAAGAACCGGGGCTCATCGACGTCTTTCGGGCCGCCAATCCAGGCGTATCAGGCGGAACGGTCTGGCAAAATATTTACGTCGATTGGCCCACCACCGATCGTCGCGTTGATTTCATTTTCGTCCTGAACGAAGGCACTGAGAGCAGTCCCGTTGTGCACTCAAGCACACTGGCATTTGACCAGCCCGGCCGTCTTCCAAACGGCGACACCCTCTGGCCATCGGACCATCGCGGCGTGGTAGCCGATCTTGAGTTCCTCCCTCTCGACCGACCACGGATCAGTCGGCTCCCCGACACAGGCGCTCGATGACGCCGATGCTAGGTGACAAATCTGACTTGTATCGGTCCCAATCATCATTGTCTCACGTCGAATCGATCCGCTGACAATCGAGCCTCCACTATCGCCAATTGGGTGCGGCCCTTAATTCATCCATGCAATTTGCTTTCAGGCTTCTCATCTAGATTTCTCTCGCATTTGTAGACCTTACCTGAAGCAGGCAGGGTAGTCGGTTGACTTCACCTGCCTGCTCCAGATCAGTTACCGTTCAGATCACCTGCGCCGATCAGTTTCCAGTCTGCCCCAACGGGCGTGAAGATATCGATCCCGCCCTGGCGTTGCCCATTCTGGATCGGCCAGTAATGTACCTGGCCGAAGACATGTTGCCAGAGAATGTCGTCGGTGCCGTCGCCGTTGAAGTCTCC
>CAYSFU010000031.1:0-39134 GCA_964430555.1 uncultured Nitrospira sp.
GTTAGTGCGGTCAGTAATGTGTCAGTTGACACGATAGCTGGTACAGGTTCGGTCGGTTCTACGGTTGCTGTTGTGGATGCTGTCTTTTTCGCCATAGTTCACACTCCTCTGGTTAGTTTACGGTCCTCTATTGCTTCATCCGCCACGTCATCGATCAGCTCTGCGTAACACTCTACGCACCCTTGCCGTTCAAAGTACGCTTGACCGTGCCGGTCACAGTAGGCGTCATACTCCACTTCATCAATGTCTAGCAAGTGGTCCGGTAAGCTCATATTGAGTCCTCCATTTCCTTAAACGTGGGGCACGCAACGCCGTCCTCCGCAGCTGTCAGGCCATGTCCTATCCATATCGGCACCGGATAGGTACATAAGCCGGACGCCGGTAGCTGAATATCGGGGGCTCCATGCTTGCCTTTTTGTGTGTACGCCTCTGATTGTCGATCCCAATAGGCACAGTCTTGACAGCTCATATATCGTGACTCCTCGTGTAAGGGCCTTAGTACGTAAAACCCAGTGCTTCAATGTCTCGTCTGAACTCGTCTAGTAGCCGAGGCAACCGCGCGGTAAGCTTCGCCTCTAGGTCCGGTGCGAGTAATTCCGTGTCCGTGGCGTCCGGCCAAACTGCCGTTGATCTAGCAAGGTCTAACTCACAGGCCTTGCCTTCGCCGATGTGCTCCCACGGCACATACTCGACCGTGTACGTAATGGGCGGCTTTGTGTCACTGTCAAAGTACTTATCGGGTTCTACTTCCTGGCCTTGACTATCGAGTATTGCAGACCTCCACGAAAGTTTCCCTGTCTTTCCATTGCGTATTTGTCGCCGTTCGCCCTTACGGAGTCCCCAACAATCCCGGTCACTCACATGATAGAGGGTGTTAGCGATGTAGTGCATCGGTCCGTCAGACGAGACAAGGTGCCATTTAATGAGATGACTATATTTAGGAACCCGCTCTTGTATCAGGTCATGCAAGCACCCGCATGAATCCCAGCGCCCGTTGACGTGTAACACGCCAGTGACCGAAAAAGTATTGTGCCCATTTCCACAGCGGTCATCGTAGCGAATGGTCACTGTGAGTTTGTAACGCTGCTTATTTTCTGTCCAAGTTTTGAACTCAGTTAACGACTGGTCTTTGGTCAATCGGCTTATAGGTAACATGGCGGCTCCTTTCTCAATGGGTGTTCGCGTCTGTAGGGTGCACGCATCGGACAGACTCTAGATTGCCTGTCTTGTACGCTTGCCTCTGTCGTTCTGCTAAGTACGTCTCGATGGTGCCGCCATCGCGTAACCATGCGACTAGCTCGCCTTGAGCGCGAACAAATTGCGTCAGGTTCATAACACATCTCCTTTAAACATGACATGCTCTAACCACATTTGCCCTTCACCTGCAACGGGTTCGACCAGGAACGAAGGACGACCAAATTTGTACTGAATGTCCTTCACACGTACCTCTACCTGCATATCTCCGTAGTACACAAGGCCTACTTTCCCCATGTATTCCATCAATTCAGCGACGCGCATGTTAGATACCCTCCTCTGGTACGCTAGGGGTTGCAAGATCGGTGCTCAGCTCCGCGTCAAGGCAATCGTCTATGCAACCGACACCTTCATCTGAGAAGTCCTCTTGTGTCGTAGGTCCTTCACTGACGTACACGTGAACACTCACGTCAACCGCTCCAATGCCAACGCCTAACACGGTACCAAGAAGAAACCCGCCAATGATTGCGAGCCCTAACTTTCTGTTTGTCATTTTGCTGACTCCTTCGTGAAGGTTTCTATTGCCTTGCCGAATATACTTGTGACATGTGCAAAGTCCATGCGAACGGGCATGACGATTAAAGACATGTCCTCTGCGTCTTCGGTGTCACGAAATGCAGTCTTATCTGACGTGCCCCACAACACGCTATCTACTTGATCTAACTCAAATAACGCGAGATAGCTCCGATCAAATTGAGCAAGGTCGCCAGTCTCCGCGCACCGGAAGATACGGCACTCAACCCTCCCCAAAACCTGTACAAACTTGGTCGCCGTGTACTTTTTTGGTGCCTGTATGGCCGTATTGATCTGGTGGATCCATTCGTCTGCTATTTGGGTGTGTATGAGAGTCTTGCCTTTAAGGTAGGCCTTCACACTGGTTTCATCCGCGAACAAGGGTGCGTTAGTGAGCCGTGCCTTTGCGACGGCCCAGTGTCCATTGGATACATACGAGGGGAATAAGGAAACTGTTTTGCCGTTACCGATGTTCGCTGGCAACTTATACCGTGCGTAAGGTTTGCTCATTGTGCGTGCTCCTTTGTTGTTGTATGGTTCGTACCTGGGCCGAGGTACAGTCGCCCGTTCTCAATACAGTAGCCTTCGTCGACACCGATACGGAGGTACGCTGTATACAGCGCGTGCCGTTCCTCTGTGGTGAAAGGGAACGGACGTAGGTAATTACGGAGCCATGCCTCAAGTTCATCATATGGACGCGTTTTTTGCTTCATATTACTTTCCTTCTGCTAGGGTAAAAGCCTTCTTAATTGCATCAATCGTTCCTCCGGATAATTTCCCGCCATGGAAATTGATGTCATTTTGCGCACCCTTCAGCGCCTCGAGCATCGCCTCATACGAATTCACAGCCTTGACGATGAGGGCGGCGTTAGCTTCAGCTTGTTGCTGAATATCAGGGCGGGAAAGGCCGTGTGCATTTCTCGCGACAATATCGCAGATTGCTACTCCGCCACTAGTTGGGAAAATTGGAATACCGTCTCCATCCCCGTAAGATTCAGGCCCCATCCAATTTTTGTCTACCTTCCAAGGTGTCGGTGTGTGCATTGGTTCCTCCGGTTATACTGTTGTGTTTCTCATACCAACCGTTCGACCCACACTTGCCCTCGGCCGGCTACAGGGCTGACAAGGTACCGTGTACGGCCGTAAGCCTGTTTCACATCGTTGACCATTACATCGACCGCTAACCCGTTCACTTCTATCTCTCGAACTTTCCCTATTAAGGCTGCTGCTTCGTTGTACGTCATTGTGGGCTCCTCTGTTTACCGTCGTTGATAAGGTGTATTGCAATCGACAGGCCAAGGGGAGGCGGTTATAGGTTGTGGTGGTGAGGTTGCCGGGCACGTTGGGTGGGGGTTAGGAGTGAGAGGGGTGGGGCGATTGTGTGCGGTGTGGGGCGCAAATGTGTCACAGGGTTGAAATGGGGGATGACGTGACAGTGCCGCTACCGTGTGTGATTACAAGGAGTTAGGTATGTCGGTACCCCTCCCTGATAATAGAGAGAGTTAAGAGGGGCTCTTCTCTTACCGGGGAGGGGTGCGGAGTGGTGTAAGTGGTTGAGAAGGTTAGCAGAGGCGCGTAGGTGAGAGGGGAGCCGTGGTAGCTTGTGGGCGGAAGTGGGGGCGAGTGGAGTAGCCATTGGTTACACGCCCCTGTCTCCTTTTTACCACACTTGCACCTAAACCCCTCACATGTCTGTTAGTGTCCGTTAGTGGAGGGGTGCGCGTGTCCAGTGTTGTCCAAGCTTCACATGCAGCGTGTCCATGCTTGCAGTGCGTACCCCTCACATGCTTGCAAGCGTGGGTGCTTGTGTGTCGTGCCCTGCAATGCTTGTGCCCGGCGTACCCCCACATGTAGTGGCCGGGGACCCTGTTGGACCACTACCTGTAGTGTGAGGGGAGGGGTATACCCATGGAATGCAATTCGCGTGCCAGGGCGAGGGAGGCGTGCGGCCATGGACAGGTACTTTTGACCCTCCTAAAGGTTCGAGGGCTGCGTACCCTGCTACCCCCTGCCTTGGCTGACCCTTTACCTGCCTGTACCTACCTGTACCCCGGACCGACAGATGAGCGCAGCGAATCTGTCTAGTACACCGCAGCCCACCCCAGGCCCCGCACGCCCTTGCCCGCCACAGCGCGATCCCACCGCAGACCGACCGAAGACCCGCATGAGGGCCCCTCGTCGCACCTGAGGCCAGCTAGGGGCCTTCCTGGGCATGTGGGCCGCGTACCCCACTGTGCGCCACCGCACACCACCCTCAAGACAGACGGAGGGTAGGTACCGTGATTATACCGTGGAGTGTGTCCGGGCCCTTGTCGCCCCTACCCGACACACGCGGAAAAGGCTGATGGCGCCTACACTTAGGGGGGTGGTTTGACCCTCCCCACACACTCTTAATTAAGATCTTAACTCTTCTTATTACTGGGGAGGGGTATGGACCCCCCTTAACTTCAACCCCCACAACACTTTTCCGTGTGCGTCACATTAGGCCTATGCCATCTGATAGGCCGAAAGACCTACTAGCACGCACGGTATAATGCCGGTACTCCCCACCGGTCTGTCCACAGCCTGACCCGCCTCGCCTCCACGCGGTATAATCTTTGCACAGGAGGTCTCTCGCTATGTCCCTCGTCGTATTCAATGACGGCACCAAGGCCACCACGCCGAAGTGGATCACCCCTCTGTCCCCCGCTCATTGGGGCCGCGCCTCCAACCCCGGCCGTGCGTACATCTTTCACACCGAACAACCCTCGCTAGGCCGGACCGCACACGCTCACTACCGCGAGCTTCTGTATAAGCTAGGGTACCCACCCGGCACCATCGCCACAGTCGAACAACTCAACCTCATCTACTACACCTGTGCGTACAATGGCTACACCTGGCACGACTACGGCAACACGTTACGCTACTACGCCCTTGGTCCCGTGATGCCCCCGCCGTACGCGTGGTACCGTGTCGGCGCGGTAGAGGTGCCTGTGCGGTACCTCGTTGAAAAGCAGGGTGGGCGTGTGGCGGACGTCTCCCCGGCCCTCACAGGCTTAAAAGGCATCGCTCGCTTGAAACTCACGGCGACTCGAAACGGCGTCCTCCAAGTGTTCCAGACAGACCCCCGCCGACTGAAGACGTTCCCGTACGAGCGTGTCCCATACGAGGACTTAGCGGCTCTCGTTGGCCTTGACATCACAACTGAACGCGCACGTTGGCCTTCGACAGCGTACCCCAGACCCCCACATGTAAAGGACGCATATGAGTAATTCACCACGCCAGGCAGCCGAGGCACGCAAGCAGTACAAGAAGCTGACACCGGCTGAGAAGGCTGCGAAACGAATCGAATGGTTGAACACGTTCCCGCCGAACGTCCGCACACTGCAACCGCCGACGACCTGGCCTCCACCTGTCCCTGATGTCCCTATTGACTACAAGACGGCCTACACGTACTATGTAGTATGCACCCGTGACCACTTCAGCGCGTTGTGCCGTAAGTACCGGATTCCCAAGCGGTACCGTCGTGTAACTCGCAACATCCGCGCCCGTGTCCTGTTCGCGTCAGAGGTACTCTTTCTACAAAGGATCTACTATCGTGACCCAGCCGCGTACACCGATACCCCAGACCCGACCCTTGACTACATCCACCCGACAGGCAGCGCGCCCTGCCGGAACTGTGGGTGCACCGGCCACCGATCCCCGTTCGCTACTCCTGAGCTTGGCTCGAGTAACAATGGAAAAGCAAGCCGAGGCTATCAAGGCCTCATTCGACAAGAAAGTGGCACTCCTTGACGCGAAGAAGAACCAGTACTTTGCGTTCGAGGGCGCAGTGGTGGACACGAAGACCGACCCCGCTCTTGATATCCAATTACGGGCCTGTGAAGCCATCGACCGTATGACAGGCGTACTGGCCCCACCTGCCTCCACGAAAGTCACCGTTGAACACACGTTTAAAATGCCGGACTGGTTCATGACGACGGAGGAAAAGCAGGTCGCCGCTGCCGCCGCTGAACAAGCCGCAATCGACGTGACCCCACAGCTTGAAGGACCTACCGAATGAGCGATATAGTCCCGATCTTTAAACCACGCTACGGCCAACAAGCGGCTATCGACGCGTTCTTGCGTGGGTACAAGCGTCTCGTCACGGTCGCTCACCGGCGTTGGGGCAAGGACCTACGCGCATGGAACATGATGTGGTTAGCGGCCTTACGAGAGAAAGGCACATACAACTACTACTGGCCGACGTTCAAGCTCGGTAAGTCCGTCATCTTCAAGGGCATGGATAACGAAGGCACGCGCTTCATTGATTACATCCCGCGTGAGATTATCAAGGATATCAACGAGTCAGACCTACGTATTGAACTCAAGATGGGTTCCATCATCAACGTGATTGGTACCGAGAATATCTCGAAGAACCTTGTCGGCATTAACCCCCGTGGCGTCATCTTCAGTGAGTACGCTCTGTGTGACCCGCAAGCGTGGGAACTCACACGTCCGATCCTCACAGCAAATGGCGGGTGGGCGATGTTCGTGTACACTCCACGCGGACGTAATCATGGGTACGACTTGTACCAGCGGGCGAAAGCAAACCCGGACGTATGGTACTCCGAGTTGATTACGATCGAGGATTCGCGACGACACGACGGAACGCCAATTGTCACGCGTGCCCAAGTCGAGCAGGAAATCTACGACGGCATGGATCCTGACTTGGCACAGCAGGAGTACTACTGTTCTTTCGAAGCTCCCATGCAGGGCTCGTACTACGGGCACCTTGTTAACGCGCTGTACAGTCAAGGCCGTATCGAACCCGTCGCGTACAAGCCAGGCCTTCCAGTCTACACCGCGTGGGACATCGGCGTACGAGACAGCACCGCCATATGGTTCGCGCAGTTGGTGGGTGACGACGTGCACATCATAGACTACTACCAAGGACACTCGCAATCCTTCGACCACTACTTTAAGCATGTGATGGAGAAGCCGTACACCTACGAGCGAATGTTTTTCCCGCACGATGTCAAGCAGCGACAGTGGGAGTCAGGCCTTAGTACAGAGGAACTTGTCACTCGCGCATTCAGGAGCCGGAACATCGGTGTGACAGTGGTCGATAAGCTCAGCATCAACGAGGGTATCGAGATCGTCCGTCGGTCCTTCCCTCGCTTCCGATTCGATGAGCACACCGTCGGGAAGACCAAGTGGGCCGGACACACCGCACTCGACGCCATCGTCAACTATCACAAAGAGTGGGACGACGAGACACATGTGTTCAGCGATAAACCGCTGCACGATTGGTCCTCACATAGCGCCGACTCGTTGCGGTACCTGTGCGTAGGACTCAGCCGTATCGCAAAGCCCACATTGGAAACGCTGTACAAAACGGCCTACAATCCGCTGTACGATGTCGAGGCTGTGTACACTGCCGAGGACGAGAACCCTCTGTATGACAACTGAGTACGACGAAGCCATGGCTCTGGCCTGGTTTGTCACGCTATGTGACGGACTCCGCGTGCCCCTTGACAGCGACTTGGACCTCCTGTGCGCGGTGTACGGTCCGTTATTCCATGCGGTCCACAAGCCCGTGTATGGTCCGCACTTGTACACGCAACATAATGGACACGGTCATAACGGCAGTGTTAAACTATGGCATCAGAGCTTACCGTGTAACTGGTACTTCGCCTATACAGGTTCGTTGGAGGATTCACGATGGGAAAAGTAGCGTCAGGGATTGGAAAAGCCGTTAAGAATATTGCGGCTGGCGCAGTTTCTACAGTCACGGGCGGCTCCGTGGACATCAACAAGATGCGAATTAATGTGCCGTTTAGTAGCGGTGCGGTGCGGTCTCTCGCGGGTAATAACGCAAAGGCTTTGACAGGCGGTCTCCTCGATAAGCAGATCGACTCGGTACTTGGTTCAAAGGCAGCGAAAATAGCGGGAACTGCAATCGGTGCCGCTGCTGGTGTCGGAACAGGCCTCGGGGTCGCGTCCAGTGCGCTTGGTGCTGGCAGTGCCGCCGCAGGTGCCGCTGGTAGTGCAAGTGGGACAGCCGGTGCAGGGCTCGCCCCCGGTGCATTGACAGCAGGTGTTGCCGGGAGTGGCGGCGGTGGGTCTGTGTTGAGTACGCTCGGTGCTGTCGCGCCCCTTGCAGCCGGTATCCCCGCCCTCATGAACGCCGGGAAGAAAGCACCCTCAGCCCCCGACATAAACGCAGGTCCCACACCGGACGAAATCGCCAAGCAGCTTGAACAGGACCGTGCTTCTGCTGAATCACAAGCCCGTACGGATCGTGCGCGTAAGGTTGCCGGGTCATTCCGCAAGAAGGGCCCAGGTGAGGAAGATCTCACGGCGGCCTTAGTTGAAAACCGAACTGCAAGCCGCTCTGTTCTAGGAGGGTTCTAGTATGCCCCCGATTGATAAACGTGCTGAAGGCGTAGTGAAGCGTTATGAGACCCTGGTGCAACAGCGCATGACGACTGAGCAGGGTTGGCAACGTATGGCCGAGCTGATGCGCCCGTTACGTGCGGATATGAGCGTGAAGCGGTCGCCCGGTCAACAGCGTACACAACAGGTCTTTGATGGAACCGCGCTCAAGTCGATTAATGATCTTGCGTCGGCGCTCAGCGGCTCTATGACTTCCGTGGACTATCAGTGGTTCAATTTACAAATGGGCTTTGAACCCTTGAATGAGATATGGGAAGTTCGTACGTGGCTTGAGGATTGCTCACGCCGGATCTACCTGGCCTTCCAACAGAGCAATTTCGGTTCTGAGATTCACGAGTTGTACCAGGACCTCATTGTGTTCGGAACCGCGTGTATGTGGATGGACGAAAGGCCGATTCGCTCCACGAAGTTCAACGGGTTCGTGTTCAAGACGATCGCACCGGGCCGTTACGTCCTTGCCGAGGACCACGAAGGTCGCCCGAATGTGGTCGGCAGCGAAATCACGATGTCTCACGCGTCGGCTATTGAACAGTTTGGCTCTGCCGTCAGTGAACAGACGAGAAAGGTCGCCGCAAAGAACCCGGACCAACCGTTGAGCATCGTACGGTTTGTTGAACCCCTTCCCCCGAACGAGGCAACCCCGCGTCGTAAGTACCGCCTCTTGTTCATTGAGAAGGAATCAAAGGCGCTCTTGCGGGAGTCCTTTTTGAAGCAGTTACGTGTGCTCGCCCCGCGCTGGGACAAAGCCAGTGAGGAAGTGTATGGGACCGGCAGAGGTCACATTGCCTACCCGGACGTGGCGACCTTGAACCGCGCTGTTGAGTTGCGTTTACGCCAATGGGCAAAGGCGATTGATCCACCTGTGCTTACAATTGACGACGGCGTGATCGGGAAGTTGCGTCTGATGTCAGGCACGCGTACGGTTGTTCGTAGCCGTGATGCGGTCGCTCCCTTTGAGTCCGGCGCAAAGTTTGACGTGGCGAACTTTCAAGAAGAACAGATCCGACAAGCCATCAGGAACTACTTCTTCAGTGACCAACTCTTGATCCCGAACAAAAGCTTTATGACGGCCTTCGAGGTATCCTCGCATATCGAGCAGATGCAACGTATGCTAGCACCCTCCACCACGCGTCTCAAGGTTGAGTTGTTCAACCCTCTCATTGACTACGCCTTTGATGCGCTGATGACGGCGGGTGTTCTTCCTCCACCTCCGCAACCCGTGATCGAAGCCGTCTCGCAGGGCTTCACGGACATCGCGGTGGTGTACACGTCTCCACTAACCCGATCGCAGAGGGCAAACGAAGTCGGCGCGTTCCAGCAGGTCCTTGCCGCGACACAGACTCTTGTAGCGAGTAATCCAGGTCTGATGGATAACTATGACGGTGACGCGATCATCCGAGAGGCGTCTGTCAACACAGGAGTTCCTTCCCGCTGGTTGGTGCCAATCGAGGCCCGTGACGCTAAACGTGAGGAAGCCGCCGCCCGGCAAGCACAGGCCGAGGAAGCTGCCTTAGCGTCCTCGAATGCGTCCACCGCTGAGTCGTCCTTCAAGGCGATGAAGACCGCCTCGGAGATAGGACCACAAGCGGCGGGAGGTGGGGCCTAGGGCACACGCGGTATAATGTAGTCACTATGGATGAAGACGAAAAGTTCCAAGCCATCGTGAACAGCTACAACGAGGCGTTTAGTACCCCGGCAGGGCAAACGGTACTAGAAGACCTCGCGCGTAGCTGCTTCGTGTACAAGACAACCTTTACACCCGGCGACCCCCACGCGACCGCCTTTAACGAAGGTATGCGTCATGTGGTGACAAGCATTTTCGATATGATCCGTAGAACCACGACCCTTAACCAGGAGGACAATCGCAATGGATCCAGTGACACCAGCAGGTACGACACCGAGTATTCTAGCGGGCCAGCCAGCCCAGACAGCGACCGACAGCACCTCTACTTCAGCCCCCGCACAGGGAACAGCTAGTGGGGGTAGTGCTGCTGCGTCGTCAGGTAATCTAGAAATTAACTGGTTCGACGGCTTACCAGACGGGCTCAAGGCTGAGAAGACCTTGGAGACCTTCAAGGGGAAGCCGATCTCAGCCGTTGTCGAGTCCTACGTTCAAGCGCAGAAGTCATTCGGGAGCAGGTTGCCGGTACCCTTACCGACGGACAAACCGGAAGAACGCGCGGCCAAAATACAGCGCCTACAACAGGAGCTTGGTCGCCCGGCAACCCCCGCTGACTACAAATTTGACTTACCCGCGTACGAGCAGCTTGGCTTGCAAGCGAACGAAGCGCAGTTGACCGCGTTCAAAGAAGCCGCGCATAAGATGGGCCTGACGAATGACCAAGTACGTGATATCGTCGCGTGGCAAGCGCAACAGGAAGTCGCCGCACAGCCGGACAGACACGCTGCCGCTTCTAGCTGTGTCGAGGCCTTGAAGACCGGTGACGAGTTGAACCCAGGGTGGGGTTCTACTATGCCGAAGTTCGTTGCGCTGGCAAAACGAGCAGTAGACATGCACTTCTCACCGGAAGTCCAGGGCGCACTGGACAAGGCAGGGTTCTTTAACGACCCGAACTTCATCCGAGGTATGTACAAAATGGGCCGCGCCTTGGTTGAGGATAATGTCCTCGTGGGTGAAGAGCTGGACACTTCGACAGGGGCTCTCACCGCCCAACAGGAACTCGACAAGATCATGAGTGACGCCAAGGGTCCGTACTTTAATGACCGGCACCCGAAGCACGAGGAAACCATCAATCGTGCGCTAGACCTTCGCCGGTTCATCGCGAAACAAGCATAACCGGGCACCTCCCCCGGTTACCCGAGAGTCAAGAGCCTGCTCGCGTAGTGGGTTCTTGACTCCCTACTACCACCCGCTGTATAGTGACTCCTACAGGGAACTTCTCACAAAGCCTGTCTCGAACGTGACGTAAGGGCGACGACACAGCCCATGGTGGGCCGGATACCGGGAACCTACCGCCGTTCCTAACCGTTCACATGGGCGAATTTTCATAGGTGCTATCATGGCGTTTGAATCGATTGACCAGGCGAGAGTTCTACAATTTGCCGCGAATGTGACCCATCTGTTTCAACAGAAGGGTTCAAAATTGCGCGGGTTGGTTCGGGAAGAGTCATTGAAGGGTAAGGCGCATTTCTTCGAGCGGTTGGCCGCTGAAGATGCCGTTGAGTTGGTTGCACGACACGCAGATACCCCCCAGCTTGACCCGGCCCACAGCCGACGCATGGTGGTCCCCAAGGACTATGCGTGGTCTGCGAAGGTCTGGGACCCCGATAAGCTGCGACACATCATCAGTGCTGCGAGCGAGTACGCCATTGCAGCCTCAAGTGCGTTGAACCGTTCACTCGACCGGGTCATCCTGACGGCCTTTGATGCGGATGCTGCTGGCGGTGAGTCTGGAACAAGCGCGATTACTTTCGCGTCTGAAGCTGCTGCTGACACCGATCCGTCTGCTGCTGCTGTGACGACTGCGAACGTTCTCGCACTCAAGAAAGCCTTGGATGTCCAAGAAGTTCCGATGGAAGACCGATACATCGTTGTGCACCCTGCCGTTGTGACTCAGCTCCTCGGTGCAACCTCTGCTCCGTTGGCTGCATCGTCTGATTACAATACGGTGAAGGCTTTGGTGCAGGGCGATCTCGATACATGGGTTGGGTTCAAGTGGATTCAGAGCACGTTGGTGCCTGTGGCTGCTGGTACGGACGTGTACTGCTACGCGTGGCATAAGTCGGCGATCGGCCTTGCCATCAATGCAGAAATCACGGGCCGTATGAGCGAGCTGCCTGGGAAGAACTACAGCACTCAGGTCTATGCCCGTGGTACCTTCGGTGCAACGCGTATTCTCGGTAACGGTGTGTGCCGGATGCGTATTGACAGTGCCTTGTAAGTAACGTAGGCGCAGGGGTCGGCCTAAACTGACCCCACTTTTCACCGGCCTACACAGGCCTCACGTCTCTGACTGCGGAAAGCTGAGGGGACAGGAGCAACAACATGGCAAATACGAACAGTATTCAGATTGCAGCGATCGTTGCGGCGTCTAAAATCGGTTCAAACGAATCACATGGCCAGATTCGCGCTGCGTTTTTCGAAGTCCCTGCTGTGCCGACGACCGGCGTTGGCGACACGATGACCTTGTGTAAGATCCCGAAAGGCGCTAGAATTCTGAGAGGCCAATTCGTGTACTCGGTGGCTCAAGGTGCAGCGGCCACAACCGCGATTGGGATTGCCTCGAATACGATTAAGTACATGGGTGGAAGTCTCACGAACGCCACGACCGCGTTCACCTTTGCAGATCGGATCAACCTGACGAACAACCATGGCGTTGAAATCTCTACTGAAGAGACCATCATCGCGACAAACGCAGGTGCGGCGTGGACGGCTGCTGCGTTCCGTGGTTACATTGAATACGTGGTTGACTAACAAGGAGGTTTGAAGGATGTACGCACCCCCGCTGCCTGACCGTGCCGGATCAGGTGATCTACGACGGCAAGTAGATATGCTTGCAAAAGAAGCAGGGGTGCTCAGTCAGAAGGACACGGTAGAGGCAAAAGAAGACCTCCGCCGTGTTCTTCATCGGCTTGACAAAGTGCGGGCACAGTATCATCGGTTGTATCGGTATCGTCCGACTGCCTAGTGATCTTCCCTGGCTCTCCGTGTCGTCACAAGAGGTGCATGATGGAACAGCTTGGTCAACCGTCGCCGTCGTTGCATATGACTCGTCGGTTTGTCGAAGGCCGATTTGACGGCTTTGACATTGTGCACACGGGCCGCATCCGGTGTAAGTCCTTCTCCCATGCGTGGGTTGACCAAGGCGTGATCGAGGGTTGGGCCGCGCTAGCCGAACGGACATTGACCTTACGCACGTACCCAGAGCCTCTTGTCTTCACACTGCTTCAAATCAACATCGGCGACCTCTATGTCGGCGTGCTAGACGCGGACGTGCATGAACGCTATCAACGGAAGCCTGGCGTGTAGGTCGATGTGGTCACAACAGCTACCGTACAAGCCTTGATCGATATTTCTGTTAATACTGTTATCGATATAACAGAGACCATCCTCGTCAGTGACATGTCCTCCTTGCAGTTGAGGGATAAAACACTTCGCCTGTTCGGTGCCCCCGGTATACAAATCAACGGACGACATTGGACCATCGCTGGTGGAAAACTTCACGCGCAAACCGGAGACCTGTTTGAATGCGTGAATTCAAGTATGGGCCTGGTGTTGAACGTGTGGTGCAGCGGTGTGATGTTGGCGAAGTCCCTTTGGAAATGTGTGGGATCGAACCAGTGCTATGACACGCATGTCATAGGCGGTGAATGGTCGAAGCCGTCCAGCATGACAACGCCTATCGTCCTCGTGTCGGTTGACGGCCCTTTCTATAATAACAATTCGTGGTCAAAAATGCGGTTTCAGACGAATGGAACGCCCCAGGCTCCTTGTGTTAGTATAGGGTGTACACATACAGCAAACTGGATCTACGGGAACGCGTTTCAAGACGTGAACTTTGAGATACCCAATGGCGGCGCGATCGAATTGAATTCTTGCTTTGCAACCACGATGCGCGGGATTCAGATTTTTGACGCGGATCTGTACGGGAACATTACACGGTCGTTAGTGGTCTGTGGTCGGGCCTCGTCAAAACATTTACGGTCAAACTTGACGGTGATCGAGCAGTACTTTCGGCTGTCGGGTGTTCGAGACCCAGGCGTGTACGATATTGAAGCGGATTCAAACCAGCACATGCCGTACACATTTGATATACGGTCGGTGGGCGGTATCGCGGGGGCAAAAGTTGAAGCGAAATTGAGTCCGCAAATTGCCGAAATGCACCCTCAACTCGGTATTAATTACGTCGTGGTCTAAGAGGTATCTATGGCGTCCTCCACACAAATTGTTAATATGGCGTTGCTGAAAGTCGGTCACGGGCCATTGATTTCTCTGGACCTTGACGAGAGCGAAGTGGCGGTTACGGCGCGTGCTGTGTACGATTTGTGCCTTGACGATATGTTGGCCGCGCACCCGTGGAACTTCGCGAACCAACGTGTGAGTTTGCCACAGTTGACCTACACACAAGTTGGTGACGCGTGGACCTATGCCTATCAGTTACCGAATGACTGTCTTCGGGTGCACAGTGTTGAGCCACTTGGCGCACAGTTTGAAATCAACGGTCGGGTACTCCTATGTAATCTGGCTCCACCTGCCGTAGTAACGTACATGCGCCGTGAATCCGATACCACCATGTTCACCCCGTTGTTTTCAATGGCGCTGGTGTACCGGCTCGCGATGGAGTTCAGCACCACACTCAGCGCCCGAGATACACATACATCGAACTTCACTCAGCAGTACTTCGGGAAGCTCCAAGAAGCCAAAGCCGCCGACGGCCAGGAAGAAGGGCCTCGCTACGAAGATGATAACCCCTTGGCCGCGCAGCGCCGATGGTATGACGAAGAAGGGACGTTCTAATGGGTCGGCTGCTGTATGTACAGAACAGTTTGAACGGTGGGGTACTCTCACCCTACTTAGCAACCCGTAGTGACCTCGAAGGGTACACGAATCGGCTTGAGGTCTGCGAGAACTTTATCCCGCTGCCGTTCGGTGGTGCCAAGACACGCCCCGGTACTCGCTTTGTCGCACCTGCGAAGAACAATGGCACGCCTGTGCTCATTCCGTTCGAGTACAGTACGCTTCAACCGTACATGATCGAGCTAGGCGACCAGTACATGAGGTTCTACACTCCGAATGGACGTATTGCCGTGTCCTCTGGCACCATTACGGCGGTTGTGAATAATGCGGGGCTCGTGCAAATCACAAGCGCAGGGCACGGTTTGAGCACCGGTCATTACGTGTCTATTAGTGGGGCACTTGGCGCACAAGCACTCAATAAGGAGTGGGTCATCACGGTCATTGACGCGAATAACTTCACGTTGAACAGCTCAGTATACAACGGTGGGTGGACTACAGGTGGTGTGTGGGTGCGCCCTGTCGAAATTGGTTCCCCGTACACTGCCGCGCAACTCTCGCAGGTTCGCTGGGCTCAGTCAAGTGACGCGTTGTATCTTGTGCACCCGAGTGTACCGCCGCAACGTCTCACACGCGCGTCGGATACCTCGTGGACCTTGACACAGATCGTGTTCATCGACGGCCCGTACTATGACGCGAATGTGGTCACGCCAGGTGAGCCTGTCTCCACCATCACCCTCACGCCCTCGGCCTTTGCTGCCGGCGCCGCAATCACAGTGACCGCCAGTGCCGCGTTATTCGTTGCGTCCGACGTGGGCCGTTTGATCCGTATGCAGACCGGTACGGCGTGGGGATACGTTCGGATCGCAGGGTTCACGTCGTCAACCGTCGTCAACGCAACGGTTGTGAATTCGCTGACCTCGACGGCGGCAAAACTCACGTGGCGTCTTGGCGCGTTCGGGACCGGCCCTGGTTATCCATCAGTCATCAGTTTTTTCCAACAGCGCCTTGTGTATGCCACCACAGCAGCGGAAGCTCAGAAGATGTGGTTCAGTACCACCGGTTCATTCACGGACTTCTCCCCCTCACTCAGCACAGGTACCGTGAGCGCGTCTGATGCGGTGACGTACCAGCTCGGTTCAGGCCGCGTCAATAAGATCCGCTGGCTTGTCACCGGGCAACAGCTTCTCATCGGAACAGCCGGTGAGGAATTCAGTTTGACCGGTGCGAATGCCGAAGCGATCAGCGCGACGAACCCACCGCTGGTTCGCTTGAACTCGGCGGAAGGGTGCTCTGACGTGCCCGCCTTTCGCGTTGGTAATCAGACAGTGTTTGTCCAGCGTTCAGGCCGGGAGATTCGCTCGGTTCAATACGACTTCGCCTCTGATAACTTTCTGACAACGGAGTCTTCGCTACCGGCTGAACATTACTTCCGTGTCGCAACGGTCGTATGGGGCGCATATCAACCTCGACCATACCGCGTCGCATACTTTGTGATGTCCGACGGCACCTGTAACGTATTCACCTTCTACCCGATCGAGAAAGTGCAAGCATGGTCCCGGTTCACCACGAACGGCTTGTATAAACATGTGGGCGTCATGGCGAACGCGAATGGTACCTCGGACCAGGCCTGGTTTGTTGTCGAACGTGTGGTCAACTCCGTGACGTACCGGTACATCGAACGTGAAGAAGTCTCAACGAATACCGACTCGAACCTTGTATACACAGGGCCCCCTGACACAACAGCCTTGAGCGGATTCGAGCATTTGGAAGGCGGGACTGTGGCGGTTATCGGCGATAACGCGGTGTATGACCGACAGACCGTCGCCGCAGGTAATGTCAGTGTTGCGTACGGCAATACGTTAGGACCCGCCGCTACCGTCGTTGAGTGCGGGCTCATGATCCCGACCCCTACGTTAGTACCTGTGCAACCAGTTCCAGACGACCAATTTGGTTCAACACGGGGGCGTCGGAAACAATGGGCTAAGTTGTGGGTAAGCCTGATCGACACGATGGGTTTGACGATAGAGAAGACCGAGATACCGTATCGCACCCCAGGTGACGCTATGGATACCGCCGTACCGTATTTCACAGGTGAAAAGCTTATCACGATCCTGGGAAATGACCGGGTTAAGACGTTTACTATTCGACAGACCTTACCGTTGTCCGCGCATGTCCGCGCGTACTTTGGTCAAATGAACGTGGAGGATTAACATGGCACTCCCGGCGTTAGCCTTTCAATTAGCGTCCCTTGGTACCTCTTTGGTAGGGTCCTCGCTCGACTTCCTCGACAGCTTATCACAGTCTCAGGTGCTCCGACAGAACGCCGGGCAAGTCCGACGCTCAGCAGACATGATGGAATTCTCCGCCCGTGAGCAAGGGCGTCAGATTTCGATAGCGGGTACCAAGGCGATCGGTCGGGCAAAAGCTGGCTACGGCGCGTCCGGCCTTGCACAGACCGGTTCGGTCCTTGACCATGTGCGAGAACAGGAACTACAGTATGAGTACGAAGCCGCGAAAACAGTATATAATGGCACTGTGTCAGCCACGAATGCCCGGTACCAAGCAGACATGATGCAGTACCAAGCCAGGATGAACACCATCAGTGCGGCGACGAAATTACCGTTATCTGTGTTGTCTGGTGGGTTCAACGTCATTGCGACAGGTGCTCGTGCCCGTAGTAGCGCCTTGAGCGACATCTTCTAGCGTACGACTTAGAGGAGCAAGACATGCCGCAACTCGATACCTTCATCAGTCAGCGTCCGTTAGCCGATCAGGGGATACAGCCTGTGAACCCGGCTGTGGGTTCACTTGGCCTCGGCCCCGCATTTGACCACTTGTCACAGTCGGCTCAAGCGGCCTACGTCGCCGTGCAACGAGACAACTTACGTCAACAGAAGTTCCAAGAAGAACTCGGTGCGAAGGAACTTGTCATCAAAGCGCAACAGCACGCGCAACAGCTTCAACAGTCCCTTGACCAGGAGATGACGGCTCCGACACCTGATGACCAAGGCCGCCCTCGACCGGCCATCACACCGAACGAAGCGGTCAATAAGTATACCGAGGGGATCAACCAGGCGTACACGGATTTCTCAAAAGAAGCGAAGAAGCTTGGACCACATGCTGACGCGTACTTTGCGACGGCCTTCCGCTCGACGGTCGCAGGGGAAGGCTATCACCAGTACGTACGTGGAAAGTTGAAAGCCCAACAGGACTTCCAAGTGTTCACCCGTGAGAAGCAAGTGGAGGATTTCAAGGCGAATGCGCTCAGTGCGCCGTCCTTGAACGATGCCGAGACCCACCTGAAAGCGGTGTTCTCGTCCTTTAGTATGAACGTGTTGGATGGAGTGACCCCAGGCGCGGCTACCACCGCTATGAATAAGGTACGCGACGACGTGTACATCGGGCGGGCAAAGGCCTCAGTGATGCGAGACCCACATGGTTTCTTTGACTACGTACGCGGGAAGTCCTCGGCACTACCGGGTGAACTGAGTGACAAGCGGTACCAACAGTATCTCACTCGGCCTGACGTGCAGAACGCCTTACTGGAAACCGCGAAGAGTGTCATGGCGGAAGAACGAACACAAGACAGCGAGCGCGTGCAACAAGATGACCGAGACCATAAGCAGTTGTCCGAGGGTTCCTATAATAAGTTCCTCGGTGACATGACGAACCCTGATCCGAAGAAACGATGGTCGCCGACGAAGGGGCTCACATTCATCACGGACCCTGAGAACCAGCGTGTGTTCGGGTCACACTACAGAGCCGCCGTAGACTTCGCTCGGCTCATGACGAAAGAAGGGAACGACGTTGCTACAGACCGACCGACGTACAACGCGCTCCTCAGTCGCGTGTTAGTGGGAGACCTGACGGACCCCACGGACATCATTAACAGTTCGTCCAAGTTGTCGATCTCTGATATGTCTCATTTGATTCAGGAGACACGAACAGCAGCCAGCCAAGAAGATCGTGTACAACAGCAAGACCTTCAACGGGGCCTTCAGTACATGGATGGACGCCTGGCAACCTTTACACAGTTCGGTGCGGCCGAGAACCGTCAAGCGGTCGCCGCGATCAAAGGTCAGGCCCTTGACTGGTACATGGAACAACGGAAGCGGGGTACCTTACCGAAACAAGATATCTTCAAGAAGCTTACGGAGATGACAGAGCAAGCCTACGCGCGCGTGGTTCCCGCCACTAAGCACGCGATTCAGCTCGAGATGAACACACAACCGTATAAGAACGCTCAGGATCTCTGGAAAGCCGCCGGTGAAGGAAAGGTATCTATCCAAGAAGCAAACAAGCGCCTGAAGGCTCTCGCCACGCTTGAAGACCGCGCAAATGCGGCTGGATTTACACTTGATAAACAGGGTAAACTACAGTCTAAGGATGCACCAGTAAGCAAGACCCCGTTGTCTGATGTCCCCCCTTCCGCGGTCGGACAACTACAACCGTTCTCGTTCGGTCCTACGCTTGAATTATCGGGTGATAACTTAGAGGAGTAGCCTACCACTATGGACGACCTCAGTATCTATGCCAAGGAAAGTATTGACCAAGCTCAAGTAGCATCCGCGCGAGAGAAGTTCGGCTTGCCTCCTATCGAGGAGAAGCCGGTAGGCCCTGAGCGTGGCGTGGTGGGTACCGCGTTTAAGAACCTTCTCGACCGCACGGTAGGCTCTGTTGACCCCGCGCCTCCCATTGCGTCCGGTATTCGTGCGGTGGCTGAGACAGGTGCCGCCGCGACCGAAGTAGGCGCGAAAGGGCTTCTCAAAGGGATGCAAGCGGCGGGGCTAGGGGTACCTGACAAGGAAGGTCTTGACTTCACCCGCCAGTATACTAGTCTTGTGACAGGCTTACCGGAAGAAGAACTTGCGTCATCAAACACAGGCCTTGGTGCGATCGCGACGGCCTTCGCTATGGTGCCGGTGCTCGGTGCCGCCATGAAGCTCCCTATCAAAGCGATTCAGAAGGTGGCCGGTAAAGGCCCCCTTGAACACCCCTTTAGTAAAGCGCCTGAGACCGTCGCGCAAGATATCCAGTCAGCGGTTCATAGTGCCCCGAAGACCGGGCAAGATGCAGAGGCCGTGCTAGCAGCGTCCGCTGCCGATGTGAAGAAAGGTGGTGTGACCCCTGACGACGCGGCCGTATTGACCGGTCAGAAAGACGCGCCCCCTGTCGCAAAAGCGGCGGTCGCGACTGCAATGACCAGCAACGTCAAGCACTTCCAAGGCCTCGCGCAAGAAGCCAAGGCCACTAAGAGCCCCGCACTGACACAGGAAGCCCTGAAACAGTATACCGCTATACTCGATACCCCCCACTTGATGAGTGGTGCACGGCAGTCTGCGATGGCTCAGTTGTCGACCGAGAAAGTGACATTGAACGGCGTGAAGGCGGGTATGAAGGCGTTACAGCGACTCCAAGCGTTACCCCCTGACGCCCCGATCGAGGCCCGCATCAACGCTTGGTCGAAGTCATTCGCCGACAGTAAAACATTCTTGAAAGAGCGGTTATCACCAAGTTTACAGGCCCTTGCCAAGGACATCAACGCAGCTCCCCCAGATCAAATGAATGCTGTGTTAGAGAAAGCGTTGACCGGTTCGACTGACGCGGGCACGTTCGCAAAGTTTAACGAAGCGATACCAGACCGACCTGACCGCGCGTTAGATCTGTTCCGTGCCGACCCGACGTTACAGGAAGCCGGTACGACGATGGTACCGCTGTCACGAACGAAGCCAGGGCACGCGCTTGACACCGCGAAAGGCCAGGAGTCGGCAGCCAAGCATGAAGCGGCGTTCAAGGCTGGTGAAGGTGCAGACAACATCGTTGTCCAAGCGAATCCTGATGGCTCCTTCACGGTACTCTCGGGCAACGGTCGCCTTGAGGGTGCCATGCGAGCCGGAAAGTCTACATTACCGGCTCACGTGTTCACCCCCGCTACCCATGCCTTGAGTGACGCAGAGAAAGCTGGCTTGAAGGCCTTGGTAGCTGAGGGCAAGACGGCCAAGCAAGCGGTGCAAGTTGCCCAGATGAACGCGATCAGTGACACGTTGAAGGCCCTCAAGACCCCGCAAGACCTCCTGAAGAACCCTGACACCGCGTTACCTGTGCTCACCGCACACGAACCGATGGACCTCGCGGGTAAGCTGACTAACGACGCTGCAATGGTACCGGATCTCGCGTCCTCCATTCGTGACATACAAGAGGCTGTGGCAGCAAAGGATGCCGCCGCGACGCAGACCCATCTCAGCAAACTCCTCGGTCAACTCGACACCGCCGCGTCTGGCCCAAGTGAACCCTTCGCTCAGTCCTTCGAGCGATTGAAGGCCTTGGTGCAGCCTGGGAACATTGGACGGCCTGTCACCCCTGAAATGGTTCTCGATACCTTGACGCTTGTACCGGACGCGACACCCGGCCAAGTGGCGAACATTCTGGCACAGACTGCGAAGCATGTTGACATTCCAGCGCCTCCACAGCGTACCGCTGTGAAAGGGACTCAAGAGCAACTATTTCCCCAGGAGTTCCCGACTCCTGACACCGCACCTCCACAGCGAACGAGTATGTCCGGTATTCAACAACACGCGTTCCCCCAGGAGTTCAGGCCAGTTGACCCGAAGGCCAAAACAAAGCGGTCTTCGGTGCAAGGGACTCAGCAAGACGCGTTTCCCCAGGCCCCGAAGGGTGCCACGATGGGTGAAGCGTTCCAATGGTACACCATTAACCAAATGATTAACTACGGGTCCTCGTTGGTCAACTTGGGTACCACGCTCACGATGGCCCCGTTAGAGTACGCGGCAAGGCTCGGAGCTGGCCGCTACACCGCGCTCAAGCAGTTCGCTGGTAAAACCCCCGCACCGGGCTCCATCGCCCCAGGTGAGGCAAATGCGGCGGTCTACGGTGCGATGGCGTCTATGTGGGAAGCGTTGGGTGTGGCAGGTCGCGTGGCTCGCACAGGTCAACGTGAGGTCGGGACCGCTGCTAACCAACTTCCGATTGAACACGCGTTGAACGCGCGTACAATTCCGAACGCGGTCACGCCAAGCTCAAGCCGCTTATTAAGTGATCCCGCCAGTTGGCTGAATAAGGGCGTGGATTTCATCGGGCAAGCGACCGGATCGACTACCCGGCTCTTGCTAGCCGGAGACCAATTCATTGCGTTGATGGCGAAACGGGGCGCGACCTACGCCAAGGCCTACCGTGACGCCTACGAGGAACAAGTGCGGCTCGGCCACACCACCGCTCAATTCAAGAAGAACCTTTCAGCTAAGGTTGAAGAGTACCTCACGAACCCTGCGAGTGATATCGAAAAGCAAGGTAACGACTTCGCCGACTACTTCACGTTCAACAATGACCTCGGGCCGACTGGTCAGAGCTTGCAGGAGTTGGTAGACAAAGGGGGGCCTGTCGCTCGCGTCATGGTTCAACCGTTCTTCCGTACACTCGCCAACAGTGCGACGCGCACAATCGAGTACTCCCCCGGCCTTCACCTCCTCACGCACCGCTTCAAGGAGAGCCTCAAGGCCACCGATCCCGCTGAACGTCAACTCGCCCATGCCCGCGCAATGGTGGGGGCGTCGTTGGTGGCTGGCGGTGTCGGGCTCACCATGAACGGCGTGCTCAATGGTGCCGCGCCCTCGAACCCGACACTCAAAAAACAACTTCAAGCACGCGGTTTTGAACCTTACAGCATCACAGTCGCGGACGGCTCACATGTCAAGTTTGACGACCTCGGCGTGATGGGGAACTTTCTCCGCATGAGTACCAACGTAGCCGCGTTGTTCAACTTGGCAGAACAAGATAATGCGACCCTAGACGAAGGCATGAACCTCGCGTTAGCCAGTGTGAACGGCTTGTTGAACTACAGCTTCCTCCGAGACAGCACCACGTTGCTCTCATTCCTTGCGAGTGACCAGGCCCGCATGTTCACGGCTGAGAACTTCGCGGATAAGCTCGGCAGGTTCGCAGGGACTTTGGTTCCCTTATCGCTCCGTAAAGTTGATGAACAACTCTTCAATACTACCTTGAAGGACGCGAACTCGGCCCTTGAGAAATTCATGGCGCGTATCCCATACTTACGCGGTAACGTCATCACCTCGCGCGACCTCTACGGCGAACCTGTGCCGGTCGATATGCACCTCCGATATGTGCCCGGCTCGGCGGACCCGTTCCTTGACGCGGCGAACACGCTGGGCATTGCGATCTCCGGTCCTACCCGTATGTTCCAAGGCCAACCCCTCACGGATGCCGAGTATGAATCCCGGCAGATCCACGTAGGAAAAGCCGTCAAGGAACTCGCGGACTCGGGCCAGGTGGCCGAGGTGATGACTGACAAAACGCTACAAGATCCGTACAAAAAGGAACTCATTGCCAGTATGATCCGCAAGGCGCAAGCTCGCGGAAATAAAGCCTGGTTAGCCGAACAAAGCGGTGAACCCCTGCTTCGAGCGCACCAGTACAAACAAAGCATTCGCGAGCCTAGACAGGGGGCCTCAGAACTCAGTATAGTACGATAGAAGGGAAACACTATGTCTTTACCGTCATCTTCAAATACCATTCAGCATATCGGGGATAGTGTTACGACAGTCTTCTCGTTCCCGTACCTGACCTACAACACGGAACACGTGAAAGTCTACCTTGACGACATTCTCACGTTAACCGGTTTTACTGTGAGTTCTATTCCACCCGAAGGGGCGCTTCCTACTGTCACGTTCGCGGTTCCCCCTGCGTCCGGCGTGAAACTGACCATTAAACGCGTGGTACCGGTGACTCAACTGAGTACGTATGCCACAGGCGGCGCGTTCCCTGCGAAAACGGTCGAGAAAAACTTTGACCTTGCGACGATGGCGATTCAGCAAATACAGGAAGGCCTCGATCGGTCGATTCAGCTCTCAGTCAGTTCTACACTCCCCACGTCCTTATTCCCTGACGTGTCAGACCCGGCGAACTACGGAAAGGGCCTCAAGATTAAGGACGACGGAACCGGGTTTGACCTGTACAACATTGAAACGTCGCCGGTCACAAGTCCACTCACGACAAAAGGCGACCTGTACACCTTTAGCAGTGCTGCGGCTCGATTACCTGTCGGCACAGACGGCCAAGTCCTGAGTGCGTCTAGTGTCGCGGGCACCGGGCTTGCGTGGACGGCAATCTCGTTACCTGTGCCAAACAGCATCATTAACGGGAACTTTGACGTATGGCAACGGGGTACGTCATTCCCGAACCGTTCGTCTGCTGACCCAGGGTCTCGCTATTTTGCGGATCGTTGGATATTTAGTATTGGTAGTAGTGGGGCGGTCTGTACGGTATCCAGAAGCACCGACGTGCCTACGGTGGCTCAAGCGGGTATGCTTGTTAACTACAGCCATCGGGTCCTTGTCACCACACTTGACAATACGATCGGTGCAACCGAGTTTGTCCAGATCGTACAAAAGATCGAAGGGTTTAACTGGCGACAGCTTGCCCAACGTCCGTTAACATTGTCCTTCTGGGTGAAGTCGTCAAAGACCGGAACGCACGGGGTAGCCGTCAGTAATAACGCGGCAACCAAGAGCTTTATCGCAGGCTTCACGGTTATTGCCGCCGATACGTGGGAGTACAAAACCGTCTCCATTCCAGCGTCACCGTCAACCGGTGTTTGGAATTACACCGACGGCGGCGGGGCTAATATCATCTTCAGTTTGTTGACTGGCAGCAGTTTGATCGGTACGCCTAATGTGTGGCAAGACGGCAATTTCCAAGGTGTCCCAGGTCAGGTGAATGTCATGGACACGGTTGCGAACCAATTCCTTTTGACCAACGTGAAATTAGAAGCAGGGAACCTAGCGACCCCTTATACATTTGAGCCCTTTGAACAGACCCTTCTGCGGTGTCTACGGTACTGCGAAAAGTCCTTCCCGTACAATGTGGCACCCGCACAGAACGCGGGGAACATTGGGGCGTGCTCCATGCAGATCCAGGGCGTTCCAGGCAACGTCGGGACCTATATGTACATTCCGTTCAAAGTCATGAAACGAGCGGTGCCCATCATCACGACATACAACCCGTCTGCCACAAACGCGCTGGTTCGAAACGTCATCCTCGGTGCTGACACGGCTGTGAACTCGCAAAGCATCGTCGGCGAGCAGGGCTTTCGTATGGCGTTCGAGTCCGCCACAGGATCAAGTGAACAGCAAATGAACGGGCTGCACTGGTTAGCGGAAGCGGAGACCTACTAATGACAGAAGACTTAGTACTTAATTCGTTACTTGCGTTAGGGATTATTGTCACGGTCGTGTGTATCGGTGAAGTCGGTACGGCTGTCTTCGCGTGGTACCTGGACCGGCAACACCAGAAGGAGCATCATGAAAGGTAACTTGGACAAGCTGAAACCCTGTATTCTTGAAGTCGCGAAGAAGCTCGAAGCGTATCTTGGTACTGAGATTACTGTGACCAGTGGCTACCGAGACCCCGCAAAGAATATGGCGGTCGGTGGTGTCAAGGGCTCAGCGCACACACTCGGGTACGCCGTGGATATCGCGTGCACGGACAGTGCGACCCGGTTCAAAATTGTCGCGTGGGCCCTGGCGCACGGTGTCACACGGGTCGGGGTCGCCAAGACCTTCGTGCATATGGACACCAGTCCGACGCATCCGCAATCGGTTCTCTGGCTGTACTAACGAGGGGGTCATGATGTGGGTCCTCTTTATCATCATTCTGGTGACAACGCCGCAAGGACAGTACCCTGCGTACCAAGTCGCGAAGTACCACGAGTATAAAGAGTGTGCCCCAGCTGCCGACGCGTTGTACAAGTCGTTGCAAAAGACGTACCCCGGTACTGATTACACGGTGCAATGTATACATACGAGTAAAACGACCGCGTAGGGGAGGGACGTATGCCGGAAAAGGGGTGGCTTGACGAAATGCTTGGATGGTGGGAGAACGACGAACTTGACGAAGACGACGTACGGAGGATCTATGCGTACAGGCAGTAAGCTCGCTGGTCTAGTACTAGCGGCGGTGCTGGTGTGTGTCGAAGCAGACGCGCATAAGTACCCCACGGACTCATACGGGTGTCATAATAACACCGTGCTCAATGTGTACGAGTGTCACTCAGGGACCTTTGCAGGGAAGAGCTGGCCGAACCCTGGGGGCAAAACCCGTATGCTGATTGAGGCTGCAACACCGCCTCCACAACCGGTCCCTGACCGTCCTTCACCCTTTAGAACCCCGGTCCCGTTTGGAACCACCCTCTCGTGGTCGCGTGTGCCTGATTTTGAAGGACAGGTTGTACAATATGTGGTATTCTGGCGTCAGGTACCTACAGCAGGTGGGACGGTATCGGCGTGGTTCGGCCCGGTCCTAGTCGGGTCAGACTTACGTGTGGTGTTCGCGTCGGTACAAGTGGGTGCGACGTACGAAGCCTACGTCCAGTCGATTGCCAGTGACAAACGCTCAGAGCCGTCTGAAATTATTCTCTGGACGGTACAGTAAAGGACTTCGGTTATGTGGAATCCGTTTTCAGATGCCGCGCAAGGCGCAGTCAAGGGTCTTGGGGAAGCGGTCAAGGATGCTGTCTCAGCCTTCAAAGCGGACCCGACGAAGGTTCTCGAGCTGGAAGCCGCCATTGCGCAAGCCACCGTCGCGTATCAGCAGACGGTCATCACCGCGGTCAATGAGACCATGCGAGCTGAGGCGGGCTCTCAGCACTGGATGCAATGGAGCTGGCGACCGCTGTTTGGCTATACCGCCTGTGGTGTGCTGGTCAATAACTACATCCTCCTTCCGTACTTGAAACCCGTGGGGATCGTCCCTATAGAGGTGCCATCTGAAGTCTGGATTATGATTATGGCGGTGCTGGGTGTAGCCGCGTGGACTCGAGGCCAAGAGAATATTGCAAAGGTAGGGAAGTAACATGCCGGACGTGACAGAGATACTGGTACGCCTGGCCCGGCAAGACGCGGTACTCGCGAACCAAGACAGGCTCCTTGCGAACATTGATAAGAAGTTGGATAAAGCTGTTGAAGCGCATACGGCGGTGAACTACTTGAAGTGGGTGCTTGGGGCGGCGTGGGTGGCTATTGCGTCACTCGGAGCCCACCACGTCAAACCGTGAGCCCCGAGTGTTGATGCCTGTCTAGTACAATGACACAATCTGCGTTGGTTCTCCTGCTTCGTCCTCGACCTCATGTGAGAGTACCGTTTGAACTTCAGTCTCGTCTAGGTGTTCGGTACCAAAGAATACCGTGGCACCAGGCGCACAATCTGCCAACTTCTCCCGTAACTCTACAACCGTCATAGAACACCTCCTGTTAGTGATAGGTCGAACGATACACAACGACTAACATGTAGATGACTGCGATATCGATAACTATGTGTACAAATTCCCACCCCATACTACCCCCTATTTCTTATCGCACTGGCACATGTCCCACACGATGAATAGGAGTGCGGCAATCACCAGTAACACACCGAATGTTCTCATGACAGGCTCATCTCCTCTTCAATGGCCCGGAGCAGCTTGGCATAGATACTCACGTCCTTCAGTCGCTCATGTACCCCTTCGACCTTGAGTTGATGCCCGTTGGCGACTGTGAACAGGTACGCGTCAAACTGCTTCAACATGTACGCGATAGCAACAAAGCGTGGGTCCGTTGGGTTGAGCCCTGGGTACAAGGCGAAGAGGGCTGACACGCGTTTGAAATTCCCGAGAGGGTCCTTCCCGCCGCTGTAGTCAGCAGCCTTGCGAGCGTGGAGGTCCGCTTCCTCCTGTATGAACCGTTGCATTGGTGTGAGGGTTGCCGGGAACGCGGGCTTCGATTGTTTCATACGAGGTCCTCCTTTTTGTTGCGGATGAGCTGTTGTGTGTACGTTTCCAGTTCGGGGTACGTCCGATAACAATTCGCGCCGAGGATCATGTCAGGTTCACCAGGGATCGCTTGTAACGTGATCTCGTAATGCGCTTGGTTCGGAAGCCGTTGAAGCATGAGATAGGTTGCGCCATCAGTCGCGACTAACCGCATGACTCGTGCTGGTTTCTTCGCCATGGTATCCCCCTTACTCTTGAACGTGGAGCACATAACCGTCAGCCTGGTTGGTGTCCTTGTTGATCTTCAAGCGGATGTTCGCGGACACAACGCCGAGTGAAGCGGGCGCGAGACATTTTTCCTCTGCGTAGGACCCGCTGTAGCCGTCTACCACTTCGCCTTCGACATACCCCTTGAGGAACGACGCAGAACGCAAGAACCCTTGTACCAGCGATACCATACGCCATTCACCGCTCTTGTTATTGAAACGTACGTCGATTCCTTCCTGCGTCGTACAGATCTTGACGTGATTATGTCCCATGATATACAAGTTCATCGCAGGGAACTTCGCCCGCAAGTCAAGTAGTTGCTTGACTGACGAAGGCTTGCTGCTGCTGGAACCAAACCCATGGTGCATGAAGATCTTGAAGGGGAACCGTGCAGAGCCCGATGCGAGGTTCAACACATACACCCCACACATACCCATGAACGGGGCCTCTAACAGCTCAGCCAGGTACATATCAGAGGTCTTACCAACCAACGACTTCATCGCGCGTTCTTGGAACTTGTAGGTGTGGTTGCCCGCAAGCACACACCCGATGGTATGCTTGATTGGTTTGAGAGCGTTGTAGAGTTCGAGAATGTTAGTTTGGACCTGCTTTTCAAACCATTCATGGGTGCTCTCGTGGAGGCCGGTGCCGAACGACAGACGCGCACGTTCGCTACGGCTGAACGTGTCAAGGTAGTCCCCCATGAGGATCGTGACCACTTTTCGATCAGGACGCTTGCTCGTCTCCGCGATCCACTTGACCGTCTCAGCAAAGCGGTCTTGGTCACAGCTACTCGCATTGTAGTGAATGTCGCCGATGGGTACCACGATCAACTTTTGGTTACGCGACAAGGGCACTTCTGTATGGGTGATAATCATGAGTGGTCCTTTCTAGGATTGCGTGGGAGTCCAATCTTGTTTCTTTGTAGCAGCATTATACCGTGTATGGAAGGACGCTTCCAGGTTGAACGTGTGTTGATAGATGGTGATAGGTCGGGTTGCAATGTCCGCGATCTGTTTGAGGAACGCTGGGGACCACACCGAGTGTGCGACTTCCCAGATGATACAGTCGTGGCGGCTGTACACAAAGCGTACATGGGCCGGGTCAAACGCAGCGGTTGTGAGTAGTACCGTCTCGTTCAAGATCTCCGCTTCCGTCCCTTGGCACAAGAAGTCAATCCCGCCCCGTTGTGCCTTTGCGTCTCGCTTACTGAACCGGCGTATCTTACCCCAGGCCGTGCGGACGGCACCATCCCGGAGCACTTGCGCCTTGACGTTGTTCTGCCATTGCATGACCTTCGCGTTTGCCAAAGCCCAGGCACGACTAGCCTTGATGAAACCGGTTGCAGAGCCACCGAACAAGGTCATCGGGATACCGGCGGGTGGGCTGTTCACGTCGCCTCCCTTGAGCACCCGATACAGGAACCGCTTGGCGAACGTTCTCCGAGGGTCATCCTTCTTTTCCCACTTGACGAGTGTCCGCCATTCAGCACACTCCGGGGACGTGTGGGGGTTGACGAGGTTCGCGGGGTACGGTAAGCCGAACAGGTCACAACAGTTGACCGTGTGGAGGTCGGCCCCCGTACGGAGCAAGGTGAGGAGTTTGGTATCGTCAGCGTACGCTGCCGTCAGCCAGAGATGCAACGCGGCCCAATCGTAACGGAAGAACCCGTAGCCTTCTGCCGGGCCAAACATACCTTCCATAGCACCGGGAACCTGCGCCATTGGGGGGTCCGTCGTAGACCAGCGCAATGTGGCCTGGGCGTGGGTGCCGTGGCGCGGGTGTACGACCTCCTTACACAAGTCCTCACCGTCACGATCCAGTCTCGCCTTCAGTTCCGTCAGTGTCTTGATCGTCGCCATCGTTTGAGTCTCCTTTTACAAGCGGCAGGACATAGTGCGTGAAGGCCTGGAACGCCCGGTTATAGAGAGCGCGTGCCTCTAACATGGGGTGTGCGCCTTGCTCGATACGGGCACGTACTGCGTCAATCGTGAGCGGATTACGTTGTTCATACTCCGCGTCCACAGACAAGTAGCGCGACCGCAATACTACCAACGCGTCCTTATCCCAGGTGACACGCTTTTTTATCTTGTGAATCACAGGTTTGACCCCTTCCACGCATACAAGCCAGGTGACAAACGGCTTTCCGGTCATCGGGAGTGGGGTACCCGTGTACGCTTCGACAATACGCAAGGACTCCGTGACATCCGCGAGTAATTCATCCAGGGCCTTCACGACAGCGGGCTTGTAGACCGCTACACCTTGTTGTGTAGCTCGAGTGTGCACCGGTACCAACTTGACAAGGGTGTGGTACGTGTGTGTGAGCCCTTTATCTTTGAACACTTGAGGGCTCATGTCTTCCCAGAGGCACAGTGTCTCATACACGTCGCCCGCGTTGTACTTGGCGAAGGATGCCGCCCCGCCCTCGTGTGCTTCTCGGAAGGTCTTCGGCATATTGAGGTGTCCACCGATCGACCGCAAGTAGCCGAGGTCATGCGGCCACCCGGCGTACAAGGTCGCATGTGCCAACATGAGGTCCTCAACGTGCGTGTATTGTTCCCATACCGGTCCACCATTGAACGCAATGACAGGCACGTCCGCCGCTGCATTCTGAAAGACTATGGTATGGCGACCGACGACACGGGCGAGTAGAGGGAGGACAACTGACCAGTCATCATCAGGAGTGAACTGGGTGAGATGCACACCGGTCTGTGAACGCCATCCAAGGCCAAGCAAGGTCAAAGGGTGGTGGCCGGGTACAGCATCCTTCGACCAGTTAAACTCCGTGTCAATCGCGATAGTACAGGGCTCCGCGTGTATCAGGGCGTGTAGGTCTTGTAACGCGGTGTGCTGCCGTGTGCTTTCTGGAAGTTGCTCGGGCCAAGTCCCCGCTACCCATGAGAGGGCACGGCGAAGGTGAGCGCGGGCTTCGACAATGCGGTCGGTGTCATACAAGTCGCGCGTTTCGATGGTCGCAAGCATGGCACGCCCGTTGAGTACATTCGGGGACACGTAGCCAAGCCAATCGGTGTACCTGACGTGTGAGGCGTGGAGCGCCCCCCAGGCGTCACGACCGGCAATCATGACAAGCTTGGTAGTCCAGTGGTCATACTGACGACACGCATGGACGGCGGCATCTCGAGTAGTCCCTTTGAGTCCCGCCGCACCCGCACACCTTAAGAGACACGCATGATTGACAGCGGTAGTGGGTGCCACCTGCTTTTTATACATCGCCTCAAGACCCGCATGGATCGCAACCGGCGTGAAATGGACAACTGTGGCGACGGCATGAGGGTCTTGTTGATCGATTGTGATAAGAGGTGTACCTAGTTTCGCGGCAGGACACGCGGCACATGTCGCGGGTTTCGGTCTGGTTTGTAGCATTGGGGAAAACCTCGAAGGGGGTGAGCGGGGGCCGTAGAAGACCCCCGCATGTGAACTGCTGACACGGACTAGATAGCGGTGATACCTCCTATCCTGTTTTGAGCCTCGTACACCTTGCCGGTTTCCGCGTCAACCTTTTCCTTGCTCACGGTGATTCGATACTCCAATCGGTTGGCAGCAGCGAACTCGCACACGGCCAAGAAGTCCTGACCGAACATGCCGGTTGCCTTGTAGAGCATCGATGCAATACGCGATTCTGGCCGGACGTATTCGTTGCCTTTCTTGCTGACAGCCTTGATGGTACCTGGAAACGCGTCGGTGAAGAGGTGTCGCTCACCAGCATCCGTGTACAGGACCACATGCAAGCGTACTACGGTCTTGCCTTCGAGTGGGTGCGTTCCGTTGTCCGTCTGGACCACGCGGAAGCTCTCATCTGTCAACGGCATGATCTGACCTTCGTAGTTGCCAGCCGGAATCAAGTCCGTTGCGCTGATCTCACGCACGTCCTCTTCCGTCATCACTTCTTCTGCAGCCCAAGGTGAATTTGACATATGATCCTCCAAACAAAAAGGTTTAAAAAAGTGACTATGCCCGCATTATACCGCATTACCGTGAATATGAAATCGTGAGGCCGTTTTCCTCGTCGCCTTTGACGCTAAGAATTACGGCTTTTTTGGGGATACCACACAGCGTTAGTAACTGCTTGTATGGTATGCGAACTTCAGATTCAACTTCCTGAACAACGTAATGTTTTAACGACGATTTCATACGTTCCTCCTGGTTAAGCGTTCAACAATACCGACAGCTTCCCCCACGACTGCTCAACTTCCATTGGAACCGAGGTCATGACATCGATCGGAGCCTTGACACCGACACCTGCGATCTTGCCAAACGGGCGAGTGAGCCACGTGTACTTCATGCCGTTCCCCATGCCTTGCGTTTTGGTGGCAAGGACCACGCCGAACTCGCCTACGATCCCTTTGGCGAGCTTGCCGGGTAGCTCAGGAAACAGATGGGAGGCTGCGTTCTTGCTCTTGTCGTCAGGGTCATCCTTTTCGCGTCCGTCCCATATCGTCGCCACTACTCGTTTCAGCTTCCCTGCTGCTACCGCTCTGAAAATGATCTGAAGGAACCCGAGGAATTCTTTTCGCGCGTCCTCGTACAATTTCGCGTCAAACTCCAGGGTACGCGCACTTACGCCGCCTGTGACTTTCGCAAGGAAGATATCGTAGCCTTTGTGGAGACCATCTAATGCGATGACATCAATCTTCCCGTACTTCCCGGCGATCACGTCAAACACTACGGTCTTGATGGTGGCAAGTTCCTTCGCGTAGTCGATCGTGTTGGAGGCCCCGCCGTCCCCCTGATCCACGAACACAACTACGCGATCACCAAGGGCCTTTGCCGGGAATGAACCGGAGCCTTGTTCCCCCGGTAATTGGATGTACGCCATACGTTCCCCCTCTAGACAGAACGTAGAAAGCGACGCGGTCTTGCCAGTATTAGGGCCGCCCACGAGCAAGATACGTGCCCTCATAGCATCCCACGCGGACTCATTATTTGCGAGGTCTAACGGTGCGAGCATACGTTGGTCTCCTTTTTTATAGTGAGGTGGTTGCATCGGACTTTGGACGTTGCACATACCCGAGCATCGGAAGTAATGTGTGGTCTCCTTTGTGATTCTGACACCAATCATACAGAGAACACGGGCCGTACTTGGTGCTATGGAGGTCAGAGAGCCACGGTGCGATCTCACCACGCTCCATCTGTTCCATGACGGCCCACTTGCCCTGCTGTGACGTAAGCCAACGTGTCACGTCAGCCGGATCACAACTCCATACCTGCTCATGCACTTTGACGGGTTGCCCGCTGATGAGTACGATCTGAAACAATGCCGCGTCCTCTGACCACGCGTAGTGGTACCGTTGTGGGTGGTCGCCGTACCCCTGTAAGCGCCCGACCACATACCGAGACTCACAGCTTGTGGTGTACTTGTAGTCGCGTACCACACGCCCGCTCGGGGTCTGGTACACGACATCCGCGCGGCAGTGCCCGTGGTCAGGGCGCGGAGTCTCTACGGCTATAGGTAGCCAGCTATCCGGGGTCGGCTCAGCGGATAGGTGCTTTGTCAGCACTTTCCGCATCGCATTGTAGGCCGGGCTATCCACAAGCTCAGGGATCTCCGCTTTGCTCAGTGCGGCGGCGATCACGTCAGGACCGCTTGGTTTAACTCCCGAGTCCTTCCACACGTTGTTAAAATGCTCCATAGCGGATGCAACGGCCTGACCAAGCCGTTGAGGCTCTGTCTGACCGCTCTCATGGGAGTACCGAAGGACACATTGGGTATACCACTTAAACGGGCACTCACTGAAAATGACGGTCTGGGAAGGCGAATAGACTTTAGGCATGGCGTGTCACCGTTCCTTTCGCCTGTATTATACCGTGGTTACTACGGTATAATGGCCGTAGTCCATAGGAGACCTCACTATGCGCTTGCTATCCGCTACAGAGTACATGGCCTTGGAACGACCACAGAAGCCCTGGTTAATTGACGGTTTTCTCCCTGCTGGTTCCTTCGCGCTCCTGATCGGTGAACCCAAAGCGGGCAAAAGTTACTTCGCCTTACAGTTGGCTAATGCGGTGGCATCTGGTGGTCGCTTCCTTGGTCGTCAGTGTCAGTCTGGATCCTCGGTGCTGTACTTGAACCTCGATGCTGCTGATGATAGTTGGAACCTCCGCTTGCACTCCATGAAGAACAATGGGTTTGTGTTGCAAGATCGTATCCATTTCGTGCACCCGGAAGATGAGATTCGCCCGTGCAATATCATGGCTGATAATGTGCAACGATCCTTCAGAGACGCTATCTCGACACTCAAACCGGACCTCATCATCATCGACGTGTTGCGCGAACTTCACTCGCAAAAGGAAGAATCTAGCACCGAAATGAAAACCGTACTTGATAAGGTCCTAGGTGTCACCGGTTCAAGCGCGGTCATCGGTATACATCACACCGTCAAGATCTCCAATAAGGAAGAGATTCGCGTGATTGACCTAGCGCGAGGTTCGAGTTACTTGACCGGGAAGGCGGAGACAATCTGGTGCCTCATGGATAACAACTTGTATACGATCCCTCGGTTTGCCGATCAAATCATGTTGAGAGGTGCTCGGAATAACGGGTTGTGGGTGTTACCGGATCTTGATAGTCTCGCGAAGGGTTGAGAGGGCGTCGGGGCGATAGGCCCATCCAATATTATCGTTAAAGATCGACATATCTACAGCTATACTACACGCCACATCGTCTAACTCTGAGTTAAAATAGATCCCGTCGTTGTCAATTCGCACGGACATATTCGTATAGACCATTTTTTACTACCTCGTTGCCTGCGTGCTTGTTTGGCGGCGCGGTTCACGGAATAATGGATTGAGGGTTTTACCAGACCTTACGAGCGCGGCGACGTAAGCGGCTTTGGGTCAGGTCGATACAGGTACCTCTCTCGTTTTCTGACAAGCTGCACCCTGACGCTTATGTGAGCGGTAAACAGCCCGCCTTGGTCAATATAGAGGGTCTTACTAGTATAAGTCATGGGTTTGGTCTCCATCGAAGTCGTCGCGACCGGTATAGCGTAAAACCTCGCCATTACGCCCTATCCGTACATAGTGCACGCCAACGCTATGCAAGAACGACATGTTAGTCATACCAGGTACAGTCCTCACGTGTACCCCCGCGACTCCCAGGTGAATAAAACCTTGTATATATTTCATGGTGTAAACTTTTTCCGAGTACCAGGGCGAACCACAACATACATTCCAGCACAAAACACACAAGGAGCCTCAAGAAGGACTGTACAACCGCGCACTCGGGTCAGTACACGTACGCCCTTGGTGCTGGTCATAATGGGCGACTTCATGTGGTATATCATCGTTTACTCCGGTCTCGCCCGCACATAGGCCGTTCTATTTGCCCCACCTCCGCCAACCGTACCGAGTGAAAACAGACGCGGTTACACGCGAAATGGGGGATGGCGCAGGACTGTGGATACGTTATCAGACCGGCGACACCGATGAAAACCCGTCGATTGTACTTATATAACATCATCCCCCTCCCTCGGTCCCCAAACATACTGATGACCCACTTTGATTAAGGTACGCATTCCACAGGCATATATGTATATCGTTTTAGATAAATCGCATAGTTGGTTTACGTAGATACCACTAACGCCTATAATAATAGGCCCTGTACGCTTATACTCCGTGGTGTACGTCATTTCGAGGCGGCCTCCTGTGCCGGGCGTTTGTGTGCCTTGTAGCCGTCTTTTCCATGAGACACCTGTGTAACTGTCACCAAAATGTTGTATGAATAACTAAATACCCCAAGCGAACCAATTGCTAATCTCCTGCCACTTGCGTACCTCATATCACCTCACGCTTTTTTTAGGCTCAACCCGAAGTGCGTAGCGACTATGCCCATAACGCACGTTAAACGAGGCAATACTATATAAACCGTCTTCTTTCGCGATGGACACGTACATCGCAGTATGGGTAAACCAACGATGGTAACAGCGGTAGGTCATGTGCCACCTACGTTCGCCTGGTCACACGGACGACGCACGGGCGTCCTTTGAAATTCACTTAACACCTCGTTTGCGTGAATAACTAGTCGATACCTTGGGGGATCGAACCAAATACCACGGCCTGTGACAGCGATGATAAGACGGAGTGGGTTATACGTCATATGGTTCCTTTCCGGCTCATTCACTGCCAACACACTGATGTAACCACTCCTCTGTCATACGCTCCCGGTGTAGGCCCCCCATGAGGTCACGGCCCCGTTTTCTGTGCGTGACGGCATCACTGTAGGCCGCACGCGCAATCCAACACAGGAACGTGAAGGCTTTGCCTCTACTTGGGTCAAAGCGTTTCCAAGCACAGGTCGCACGCACAGCAAAACGACCAGCTACATCGTCAAGGAACACATCGTTTTCGTACCTATACCGCTGGTACAAGAACGCCAACGCGTCCAAGTACCATTCTTCAAGCGTATTCGATCGGCTCACTGCGCCCTTACGCATGGGACACCTCGGATACAGGCACCTCGGCGGACGCTTGTTGCCGGTAACTCAGCCATCGCGCGAGTATGAGTTGGTCAGCGATGAACCCGCAGTTGACACACCGGACGGCAGCGTGTACCTGCGCGTCTTCTAAGCGAACATTGTTGAATGAGTCACGGACTAGTAAACCTTGGCAACGTGGGCAACGCATAGGAACCTCCTTATGGTGAATGTTAACAGTTTGGGCGACGAACGGAACGGTCAAACGTTTGAACACTATACACGAAAATGAAGCTAGTATAACAGCTTCGAGTAAGTACCCGTACGAATGTGCTTGTAAGCCGCGTTGTTGTATGGTTCGCTGTATAGGTCATTTCTCACTCATCGTAGGTCTGGCCTGACTGTCCACGTCATATTGATACATACGGCTCCTGACTGCACGCGTGTAAAAACTAAGATAACGCCGTACGGTTTTATCGAGACTGCTGGACTCCGTTTAAAGTATGTCATCTCACCCCCGTGCCCATTCGACGTGTTCGCCCGGTTGCTGCGTGATACTCGCGGGGCCTACCCAGATATGACGCTGGCCTTCGACCGGGTTCGACGCGCACAGGCCATCACTTAACCACACCACAACTTCATCGTCCTGTGTCAACGCAATGGCCGGGCGCATGTCGGTAGTGGAACCGACCGCTGGTAACGGACCGATCCCAGGCCAGATAGCGGCACTAGACGCCCACACCACATACCGGACTGTGTACCCGTTCTCGTGTAAGTACTCCGCAATATTACGGGCACGCTGGATATCTCCGTCACTCACGGACCCTGACACATCCAAGGCGACGGCAACGGACGGACGAGGGACCCTTTGAACCCCCCGTAACGACGCTACGCGGCCTTCGCGCATATATGACCGCGTTTGTTTATACCCGACTGGTTTACTACGGATCAAGCGTAGGATTTCCATGAGCTGTGTACACGCTGCAACGTCAGGCAACGCTAAGGCACGGGCCGGACCTTCCGACAGGGACCACCCAGAGCCTTCTATACAGACCTTTGCGCCGTCGGGTAACTGCTTCGCGCCGAGGATTGCCCGAAAAGTGGCTTGTATGATTGCCTTGTCGTCTTTCTCGTCACCCCCACAGGGCGTGTAGTCATCGGGGCTCTGATCGGCGTCCTCCTGTAACACCTCATAGATCGCGCGGGTTGTCGGGATTGTAACAGGTAATGCGGGGTATTGTGCCCGGAGCTTGTCATAAGTTATGACCGTTTCCCACAACGCCCCCTCGGTCAGACCTTGCAAACTATGGTTAATCACTGCGTCGGCGGCGATATTCCAGCGTCGATGATCGACCTTCTTCATACGCAGGTCCCCACGTGTCACATGCGCGTACTCGTGTAAGAGGACAAAGTATTGTTCAGCGGGCGTGTAGGTGCCCCAGGCTTGCCCGCCGTCAATGGTGAACGCGCCTTCACGCCAGTACACACAAGGCCGAGGGTACTCTGCGGTGTGCACAAATTTGATTTTCGCCCACGCCATCACCGCGAGTATGTTGTCACGTAAGGCAACCCAATCACGTTCCATGGTGGGTCCTTTCTTTGGTCGGTCGTGATATAGGATAGTACTCAAATGCCGGACGACCGTTTAGCACACTTATCCACGTATAACTAGAATCCAAGAGGCCTCGAACAAATAACTCACGATGACCAACCCAAAATGTGCTCGATTTTTTATAAACCATATCTACCCTCACCTCGCGATGGGCCGTACAACGTCGCCTTGTGACGACATTAGTCGAATTTTGGTTGTTTCAATCCAAACCCACCTCGGAACCAAAGGCACGCGAACTCCAATTCCAACCGAAATAAATACAACGTTCGATTTTAAACGACTTGCAAACATGTGTCCCCTCACTTTGAGGCGGCTTGCCAGACAGCCGCGATATCCTCCGCCGCCTCCCGCAACGCTTTCATCATGTCGCTTTCTGACGCGTCCCCGAACAGATTAATACCTGCTGGCGACGCAGCCAGGGCGGTACTGACATACTCATTTTGGACACGGAAGAATTCTTCACCATCCTCGACCGTGCCTTCTAGTATCACTTTTTTGAGGACTGCTTTGTAGGCCGGACCTTCACACCAGCGACACGCGGACGCTGCCAGGTTGACCACTTCGCGTACAGTCATACGGGTTAAGAGTTCCACGTCGCTATTCAGAGCTTCGCACACATTTTGCGGGGACAGGCGCAACGTTTCCGTATAGCGTTGATAGAGGTTGTCCGCGATCGTCGTGCCGAGTGCCAACGCACCCACATGCTTACACAGGTCCGCGTGCTGGCTATGCGACGTATAGAACCCGAGCAACCAGTCAACCATACGCATAGAGGGCGCTTGCGGCGTGTAATCACAGGTCGAACTGAACGACACGCCCGACAAATCAACCTTATGTTTTTCACTTAGCCAGTCAATTGATGGTGCCACGGGGACGACCACCACACGTGCGAGCAACGCCTTTCCTGTCTCCGTACGCTGCCATGAGGCCGAGGGTTGATTCATGGCGCATACAAAGGTAGTCTCCGGGTGGAGTGGGACTCCATGCAGTTCCAGCTCATGAAGCAAGGGCAAGAGTATCTTCTGGTGGTCCTCACAAGCCTTGTCGATTTCGTCCAAGAACACAAGCGTCGGTTCGTTGATTGCGTGTAAGGCCCATGGCGGTAAATGCCAGCTATAGCCACTTGCCGTCACACGCGGAAGTCCGGTGAAGTCCTCGGGAAGGCCTTGAGTCAAGGGAGGGCTGACAAGTCGCCGCCCCATGGTCGCCGCAAGTTGACGGACACGCGCCGTCTTACCACAGCCTGTAGGTCCCAGTAGACAAGGCCATACACGCGGAGTCTCCGCTTGTGGTACGGTTAGTGCGGTCAGTAATGTGTCAGTTGACACGATAGCTGGTACAGGTTCGGTCAACTGACACATTACTGACCGCACTAACCGTACC
>CAYSFU010000032.1:0-38840 GCA_964430555.1 uncultured Nitrospira sp.
GGCGCCATCTATCTCGCCGCTTCACTCACGTGGCTTAATTGATGACACGCCCTAGCACCGGCCACTGCTCGCAGGATTTGTCAGATCCGTAACGAGCAACCGATTGGCAGAACGTGAATCGAGAATACGACATTTCACGGGCTATCCAAGGCAGGGAACAAAGCTAAATGTTCCCATCTATGTGGATGACCCCTCGTAATTTTTGTACTGAAAGAATTCATGGCCCTTTGACCATCCATTCCTTGGTCAGCCGCTGCGCCTCGTCTTTTTGAGCCGATGTCATTCGTTTTGCCAGTTCGTCGCGAAGCTGCTCCCCCGTCTTCTCGTTCTGCCTTGCTCCCAAGCTGTACCATTTATAGGCCTGAACATCGTCTTGCGTCACCCCACGCCCATTCTCATAGATAGAGCCGAGTTTCACGAAGGCTAAGCCATGCCCTTGCTTTGCGGCCAACAGAAACCAGAAGACGGCTTCCTTATCATCCTTTCGACATCCTAATCCGTTGGAATACAGCGTTCCCAGATTCACCTGCGCATCTGCGCTCCCCTGACGAGCGGCTTTTTCATACCAAAGACAGGCTCGGGTATAGTCCTGCGTTCCACCCTGGCCACTATAGTACAGCCTCGCCAGGTTATACTGTGCCTCCACGCTCCCTTGTATCGCCGCTTTCTCAAAGAACTGCCGAGCCACCGCAGAATCCCGGGCAACTCCACGCCCATGAAGATACAGCCAGCCAAGACTGACTTGTGCCTGTGCATGCCCCTCATCGGCCAACGTCCACCACTCGCGCACAGCCGTCGCATAGTCTTCACACGTATAGGCATCCAATCCTGACGCATAGTCGGCCGATGCGGGAGTGTCCAGGCATATTGCCGACAGCGTAAGAAGCAGAAGGAAACCTGCGCGCACGGTTACCTCTTTCTCTCTCAAAGTGGACCAGTCGCTCGATATATCCAAGTTGTACAACCGGGGTTTGTACGATAGTATCAATCATCCAGAATGGAGAGGAGCATAACTTGAAAAGCATGCGTCGGTGTCCTTTTCTCTGCACGAACACCACGACATGAGAATGCTTCAAGATGCTCGAAGATCCTTCCGATGGGCTCTCACTCTGGCCGTCTCCGCCTCAACACTATCTGGATGCGGCTTCTTGCTCCATGGTGAGAAACAAGAGGTGACATTCGATTCAAAACCCCCAGGCGCTGCCGTCACACTGGATGGCGCTGTCCAATTTGTGACGCCTCACACCATCGCCTTAACACGGTCAGCCAACCACCAGGTCTCCTTCAAGAAAGACGGCTATGAGCCGCAACAGATCCTGATCATGCACAAATTCCTTATCGGCCGATCCATTATTGGGAATATCCTTCCCTTCTTTCCTGTTGGCCTGGCTGTCGACGTCGTCACAGGAGCCGCATGGGGCTTCGAGCGCGACTACATCGCCATTGATATGGTGAAATCACAAGCACGTCCCTGACTCATCATGGACTCATCCCGATCATACTACGCATGCTGGCCTGGCCTCTTCCTGCTCACGATGCTTCAACTGACAATGCTCGGGTGTGCCGAACAATCCACGACTTCACGAGCAGGCACGCAAACGATTGAAGCCAATCACGATCACTATGGGATCACGTTTGAGACGACGGTCTCTCGTCCCGTTCCCTTCACACTGAAACCCGGATCAAAAGTCGGCCTCCTCCACGAGGATCGTGACGAAGCTGATCGACACGTGCGAGTGGCGATGGAACAAGCCGTGTTCTCGCTCAAAGCGGCCGTCCCAAGTCTTATTGCGGTAGAGCGCCGCAGCATCGGAGATCTTGAAAAGGAGTTTCGCTTTCAGGCGAGTGGGAAGGTGAACGATCAAGCCCTGACCAAGATCGGGCACTTTTTAGGGTTGGACTACGTGGTCGTCTTCGATGCGATCCACCAGGATCTCAACGAGCTCTATGGACTGCGGAACCAGATCGAGACATGGGAAGTCACCCTGCCACTGAAAATCGTGGCCGTGGATACGGCGGAGATCAAGCTTCACTGCCTGGCGACCGCCAAAGCCCGTGTCGGGAAGCAGATGACTGCATCAGAAGTACGGTTGCTGAATCAGGAAGCCCTCAGACTGGTGGCCACGTCGGTCAGCCAGTGCCTATCAGCCTCGTTGCAAGCGACATCCTTGGATTAACAACCATGTCGTCGCAGGCTTGAGATCCCAGATCGGAAGACGAATCACTGAACCATCGCGAGAAAGTCGTGCCGTGCCAAGAGGAGCAAACAACCACTCTCCTCTTGGCAATCATCGAGCAGAACCTAGTACAGGTAGTAATGTCCGTAATACTGATGATAGTGACGGCAATTTCGATATTGAGAGTACGAATACATTAAATTATTACAGGTCCAACCTGGTTGCCACCCGGCTGGTGGCTGTGTTTGAGGCGGTTGAGTATTGTTCTTCACTGCCTGTTGAAGATAGGTATCGAGGGCAGCCGCATCACCCGGGTTGAATGGCTTCTCCAGTACTTGCTTATTTAACTGCTTCTGGAGGGCCTCCATATCTTCCTTCTCTCCAGCCCACAGCATCCCACCCACACCCATGACAATGGCAACGGTGCAGGTGATAACAATAGAGAGCGTTATCCGTCTCATACTCTCCTCCATTCGACGGCTGTCTGCAAATCGAACGATTCGCCAGAGAACCCGCCCTATCTTGAACGTCAGAATAAGCCTGCCAAAGACCGCGTGAGCCCCTGGGATAACGCGGGCGCAGCTTCTTCATAATCCAAATTCGATTTATTGGCCGTGCTGACCACTCTTGTACGATACTTCTTGTTCTTCGTGACTTCTGAGGATGTCTGTTGCTCTGTGCCTCCGATGCCTTGTTTCAGATTTTGCTGGTTGTCTTGCCGGACAATCACCCCCTCAGGAGCCTTCTCAACAACCTGCACATCCGTCACCACCATAAACGTCACATCTTTGACAAGGGAACCCGTGATCAGTTCAGTTCCAGCAAACGCCAATCCGCCTACACCAGCTCCAATGCCGGCTCCCGCGTACCCTCCTGCCAGCCCGCCAATCACCGCTCCAGTCGCGGCTCCGCCAACCGCAGACAGCATCGGACCACCGTATCCACCAGCTAAGGCCTGCTGTGCCGCAGTCGGATCGGTCTTGGCGACGCTCAGCACATTCGCCTGAAGCCGATAGTGCGCTTCGTCCGGATTCTGCGTGATGCGATACCCTCGCTTCGCAATGGCATCTTTAATCGGAGTAGCAATATCAAAATTGTCTTTATCAGAGGTATTCCGCACATCGATAAAAATCACTTTCTTATCCGGCCCGACTGGGTCGAGAAAAATTGTCTCGCTCATCTTGGTCTGCACATCAAGATTTCGCTTACTGATCATGGTTTGAGTAGCAGCACACCCTGACAAGAACAGCAGCGCCAGTCCGACCAGAGCCACTCGCACCATTGTTGCCGATCTCATACCATCAGTCTTGATCATCACATCCTCCTTGAGGTGAGAGCTCCATTGCCTCGAACGCCAATTGTGAATGCTCGACCGATTCACCCAGAAGACATCCGTTAGATCGGATGGTCAACTGGGTCTGAGTAGAGACGGTTGATCTCTACTCAGACCTCATTCGTCTAATTGACCGTACAGAAGACTGGCGTGCCTGCGGGTGATGAAGTCGGTGCCTGATCCAACCACGCATTCACCGGAGTTACGGACACGTTGCATTGTGCATCTACGACAATGTCAACCACATGCCAGTAATATAGATTGGCCCCTTCGCCTGGCGTTGGGGTAAACAAGGTTGTGGTACCATTGTGGGTCAACTCAACACGTGTTGGTGAATCAGTGATGCGCCCAGGAAGATTTGGATTCCCGGACACATCGTTCCCTGGCACACTACTGAAATTGTGCACAACGTACTGATACCTTCCCTGCATCAACTGGCTAATCGTGACCACTTCTGGGCCGAAGCCTTTGACGTTATCTACATCAAGACGAGCAAACGGTAGTGCGGTCAAGGAGCCCTTTGCAATGAAATATACGTGTCCGGCATTGGGTGCAAATAAGTGGGAATCAAGATCAGATGGTTTCGCACCCCAGGTGAGCTTGATATTGAAACCGCCGGTACTGGTAGTCGTCACAAGACACGACTCCAACGCGATATTCGCCGCTACAGGACCAGCAGTCGCTGTGTTAGTTAACTGACTCCCGATAAAGGCTGTGATTGTCGCCTGGCCGTCCTTGCGGATGGGGATCTGAAATGAGCCGTCTGTTGCAGTATAGGCTCGTGAAGAACCGGAATAGGTAATGCCATCGCTCTCAACAAGCGCATTCGCCACGGGCTGACCGGCATCATTTCTCACACATCCGGTGACGACGATAGTCTCAGTCACAAGATCCGCATTCCAGTAGCTCAGTCGGGATACGCTGCCTTCGTAGTAGGGTGCGGAATCGTTCGCGACGAGTGTCGCCTGACCTTCTTGTACCCAGCGCCCAGTCGAGTTGTCGAAATAAAAGAGAGGAATTGTCAATGGTCTATTGGTAGGAGGAGTTCGCGTGCTGACCGGAATGCGAATAGTGGCCGTGTTACCGGGAACTAAACTATATCGCACGTTACTGCTGTCACGAGCATCCACCAGCATCGCCCCAAAGCTCTCGATCTGAACGATACTCCCATTGGAAGAGGCCGTAAAATCTCCAGGCATGTCTCCCAGCCTGGTCGCCACATTAATAGGAGTGACCGAAACCGCAACGTTTGCAGCGGGCGATCCACCCGTTTGTGGGATGAGTCCGTTGGCTGGGATGACAACCTGAGCCGCTGAACCCGGCACCCTTATTGTGCCACCCGAGCCAATACCTACCGTCTCTGTCACACCCACCTTGACCAGCTGCACAGTGAGAGATGTGGTCTGTCCGGTTACTACACGGGCAATACGAATATTCTCCGCAAAACCGTTGGCACCAACACGAACCGTCGCTCGATCACTCGATGGCACAGAGAGCGAGTAACTGCCATCTGCTCCTGACGTCGTCTGCACCGTTCCCACCTCAATTGTTGCATTCGGAATGGCTCCTGTCCCGTCTGACGCAATCACACGACCAGTAAGAGTCCCGTTTGCAGAAGGAGGTGGTGGTGGCGAGGTTACCGGTGCCGCCTCATCCCCCGAGCAGGCGGCAAGGGTGGAGAGAAGCAGGAATGTGGGTATTGCAAACCAACACCTGATACGATCGAATGCCGTGGATGCGCGAGACCTGTCCATCATTGATACAGCTCCTTTACGCCTTCTTAATGATTGTTTGTACCTACTTGATTTGCTGACATGTGTGACATTCTTTGGGTTCTAAACTCGCGAAACTCCAGCAGCCTGAAAGCACTGCTGTCGCTAGAGCAAAAATGATGCTACATGTACCCACATATCTCACCTTTCACTAGTGGATGAATGGGAGAGAAACATGGGGATTGGTGATGGTACTGCTCGATACACTGATACAACTGAGACAAAACGATACAGGCGTATCTCTATGGATTCGAATCTAAAAAGATACATACGTAGTTCTACCTTCAAGGCTACCAATCGACGAGAGGTAATCTATGGATTGCTAGGGAAGATTCCTATTCCTCAAAGGAATAAGTCAGGAAGGGAACGCTTCATGACTTACGGACCCATATCGATAGATCTGTTAGGCCTTATCATGTCAGATCGCACCGTAACTGATGGTTCGAATTCCATGTAGATGTGAAAACGCTACAGCACCAGTGGCGCGGCGGAGATGGACTGAGCTGAATCTTATAGGTTGTATTTTTTTGGATACCCTTGTGGCTGATGGTAGAGAGGAGCCTGAAGCCATGAGGAAGGCAGGCCATGTGCTTACATGGCGAGACGGCTCTCTCACTATTGGATGCGGTGATAGAATGTAGATTAACGACTACCGCTCGGCCTGTGTGTTTTCAGGCGATATTTTGTCTCTACGACCGTACGCCAATCGTTCTGAGCGTGGCATTGAAGATCGGCGAGGTCATAGGCTCCAGAAAGAGCGACTGGAAGGTCCGATGCACCATCTTTGTGTATCGCTGGTGGTCGGCATGGAAGGACTCGACGGCTTTCTTTCGATCCTCGGCGGCATACCCCATTCGAACGGCGCACCGTTCCAATTCGTCTTCTTCCTCAGGGAGAGAATGCGTTTGGAGGTCATGGACCATCTGTAACTTATGTTCGACGTCACGCAGAAACACATAGGCGGCGGTCAACGCATCCCCCTCTTGGGCTGAAAGCAGCTTCTGGCTGACCATTCGCTTCAAGGAACCGAGCGTGCTCCGATCCAGCAAGGTCGGCACCTTGCGCCCTGCCAAGACCTGAATAGTCTGCACGAAAAACTCGATCTCCCGAATCCCGCCGGTCCCCAACTTCACATTCCGTTGTTCGTGCCTACGGTCGGTCATTTTGGCATCGATCATGGCCTTCACGGCACGTACGTCTTGCACGATCGCGATCGCGTTGTCTCGATCTATCTGCCTTCCGGCGCCGAGCACAAATGGTTTAATCATCTTAAGGAACGCCTGCCCGACGGCCTGTGATCCGGCAACCGGCGCAGCCTTCAGCAGAGCCAGCCGTTCCCAAACCTGCCCACGAGCCGCATAATATCGCTGGTATTCATCGAGTGATCGAGCGAGCTGCCCGATGGATCCTTCCGCGCGCAACCGCAAATCGACCCGAAAGATGTGGCCTTCCCTCGTGGGTTCAGACAAGACTCTGGTCAACTCACGGGCGAGAATCTCAAAATATTCCTCATTGGAAATGCCCACGCCAGGGGGAACGGGAGCCTCTCCACCTTTCGGATCTCTGGTTTCACCGCCGTGCACCTCATAGAGGTAGATCAGATCGACATCGGAACTGTAGTTCAACTCATGTCCGCCGAGCTTACCCATCCCAATGACCGTGAATCCGGTCTCGACCCATCGCCCTTTTCGAGCCTGATGCATCGGCACACCATATTGTTGGCGCAGATCAGCATCGATAATTTCATAGGCCGCATGGATCAATACCTCGGCCAAGTCGGACAAGGAAGCCGTCGTCTCCGGCACCGTAGCCGACCGGAGCAGATCCCGGACGCCGATGCGTAACATCTCCCGCCTTCGAAAACGACGGAGGGCATCCAACTTCGTTTCCTTCGCCGTCAGGTGCCCGATGCTGTCCCGAAGTGCCCGCTCAAGGTCTTTCCGTGTCGGCGAGCGTGAGAGAACCTCTTCCTCGGCCAACCAATACACCAACATGGGGTCTCGAATGAGCGTGAAGGCCAAGGCATCGCTGTTGCCGAAAATTGCGCACAGCAGCTCAAGCATCCGCGGCCAAGTACGCAAGTAGTCGAGCAATGATGTGCGCGAGACGCTTCCGAACAACCGCTCCCAATGATTCAAGGCTTGGTCCGGATCGGCTGTCCGCGAGATGGCACCCAGCAACATCGGCAGGATCTCAGCCAGTCGCTTGCGCTGCGAAGGATCGCCGGCCATCGCCTCGAGATTGCGGTCCGCCAGATCAAGATCCCGCAGACCATAGGCGGATAAGAGCGCTCGTACCTGTTGGGCATTCCGCGTGACCGCGAGCAAGACCGGCGTGGGATCCGGTGCTCCCGATACTGTCCGCGAGGCCGGGAGTCTCCCTCCTGGCAATGTTCTCGCCCCCTCCGCCTTCTCAGACTTTCGCTTCACGCTTCACGTCTCACATTTCACGGTCTCTTCGTATAGGGCGGCATTATACTGACGGGTTTCTCTACGCACAATGAAACCTTTCGGGTATACTGACATCCATGCCGACCGCCACAACAGACCGTCTCGCACTCCTCACGGCAGTTCGCTCTCTTTGCCCTGACGTTCCATCGGATATGCTGCAGGATTTCTTCGCCCGCCTGGATCAGGAATACTTTCAACGGTTCCCTCCTCCAACGATTGCCGAACACGTCCGACTGACGGCCAAGCTGACGCCGGAACACCTCTGCGAAGTGGCATTTGCCGAACGGACGGACCACCGCGATGTCATCACCATCGTTGCCTACGACTACTTCTCCGAATTCGCGATGATTTGTGGATTGCTCTCCGCCTTTGGATTGAACATCGAAGAAGGCGATATTTATACCTTCGCAGAGAAAGCCGCTCCGGTCTCATCTCGTACCAGTTGGAGCGAGTATGGACCGCGCCGCATCCGTCCCAAAACCAACCCGGGTTTGACTCAGAAGAAAATCGTCGATGTGTTCCGCGTGCGTCCGGTCTCAGGGGTGGAGCTAGGCAAACAACAACAACTGCAGCTGGTTGATGCGCTCTCCTCAGTAATTACTCTGCTGGACAAGGGACAGTTCGAAGAGGCGCGCTTCGCTGTGAACCGCCGCCTCGTCGAGCAACTCGGCAAACGCCGTGCCTCGTTTGGCGGCCTGCTTCACCCGGTGCGAATCACCTTCGATAACAGTCAATCGCCCACCGACACGGTCATGGACATCCGGTCGGACGATACACCGGCCTTTTTGTACGCTTTTGCCAACGCGCTCGCGATGCGAGACGTGTACGTCTCCAAAGCGCAGTTCGATGTCGAAAACGGGAAGATTCATGATCGTTTTTATGTCCGCAACCGCCACGGTCAGAAACTCACCGATGCGACGGATCAGCAGCAATTGCGCCTCACGGCCGTCCTCATTAAGCAGTTTACCCATGCCCTGACCTGGGCTCCTGATCCGACCAAGGCTTTAGAAGCCTTCGATCAATTCCTCGATCTGACGGTCCAGCAGACGAAAGGAAAGGCGCAGCAGGAAGCCTTGGCCTTTCTCAGCGACAAGAAAACCTTTCCTCTTCTCGCCCGCCTGCTGGGCGCCAGCGATTTTCTCTGGGAAGACTTCCTCCGTCGCCAACACAGCAACCTCCTGCCGCTACTCCAAGACTACCGGGATGCGCCCCTCATTACGCCGCAGGGCACCCTTCGCAAGGAGCTTGATCGCCTGGTCAAGCGGGCCAAAACCGATGAAGAGCGAAAAGTTGCATTGAACAGTTTCAAAGACCGTGAAATGTTCCGTATCGACATGAAGCACATCGTCGAGCCGGACACCGCCCTGCCGGATTTCTCCGCCGCCCTCACACAACTGGCCGAAACCATTCTCGATCGAAGCTTGAAAGACTGCCAGGCCAAGCTGAACAAACTATACGGTCCACCACGCCTGGCGAATAAGAAGCCCTGCCCGTTCACCGTTCTCGGTTTGGGGAAGTTCGGAGGAAGAGAGCTGGGCTATGCCTCCGACATCGAAGTCCTGTTCGTCTATGGAGATGCCGGCCGGACAGGCGGAAAACAGGCTATCGCCAACAGCGAATACTTTGAACGACTGGGATACGAGCTTCTGCAATGGATCGAAGCCAAACAAGAAGGCATCTTCCATGTGGATGTCCGCCTCCGACCTCACGGCGGGAAGGGCTCGCTGACGAATCCTTTCGATGAAATCGTCAAGTACTATAGCGACCAAGGACTTGCGGCACCGTTTGAACGCCAGTCGCTGATCAAACTGCGCCATGTCGCCGGTGATCCGGATCTTGGGAAGCAGGTCGAAACCCATCGCAACCGCTATGTGTACAGCGGCAAACCCTTGGATCCGAACGTCGTCCTCGATGCCCGCCGTCAACAGCTGAAGCAGCTCGTGGAACGCGGCACCGTGAACTTGAAGCACAGTCAAGGCGGCATCGTCGACATCGAGTACGCCATCCAATACCTGCAGATCAAACAGGGGCATCGCTTTCCTATTGTACGGACTCCCAACACAATGCAGGCGTTAGCCGCGCTGATTGATTGTGGAATCGTGACCAGACCGGACGGCGAGACGTTACGCAAGGCCTACTTTTTCATCCGCATGCTGATCGACGGTCTCCGGATGGTCCGTGGCAATGCCAAAGACCGCGTTCTTCCACCGGTCGATTCCGACGAGTTTATCTTCCTCGCCCGCCGTGTCGGCTATACGACGGACGACTGGCAAGCCGGCGCCCGACATCTTCAAACCGATATCGCCCAGCACATGACACGCACCAAAGAGTTTTTTGAACGGATATTCGGGCGGCTGTAACCTCTCAAGCATCAAATTTCCTACTCTTCCATGAGTTCTAAGACACTCCTCTATCGCTCAGGATTGGTCTTCACAGAGATGTCCCCGTAGAAAATACATCACTTCCGACTGGACTTGACCTTGCTGAGCAGATAGCACCAGGGGCACATTCATTCCGATTTGTATCAAGAGTATGAGCCGAATATCTGCCACATTCGGCTCATGAATAACTCATATCGTGAGCCGAATGTCTGTTATACTTGGCTCATGTCATATAACTGGCAACAGCCAGATTGGCCTCAATTTCGATACGACCTATCTGCGCTTGAAGACATTTTCCTCACCTTCGCAGAAAAAACCGGACAGGTCGCAGGCCTGATAAAAGGTTTGTCGTCGGACACACAGACCGAAACGGCTATTGAGCTGATGGCGACCGAAGCCCTCAAGACATCGGCTATTGAAGGAGAACTTCTCAGTCGGCACGATGTGCTCTCATCCATCCGCAAGAACCTTGGGATAGGGAACGAGGCCCAGGCCGGCGATAAAAGAGCGATTGGTATTGCGACGCTCATGACCGATGTCCGTCAGAGTTTTTTGGCACGGCTTTCCCAGGAGACGTTGTTTGAATGGCACCGGATGATTATGGCGAGACGCCGACACATCCAGGCAGGCACGTGGCGGACCCACGCAGAGCCAATGCAGGTCATCTCAGGCCCGATCGGGCATGAGACCGTCCACTTCGAAGCGCCACCGTCCTCGATTATTCCTCGCGAGATGGCGCGTTTCATCGAATGGTTCAATGACACAGGCCCTGACGGAACAAGACCGACCAAGAAGGCCCTCGTCCGGTCTGCCGTCGCCCATCTGTATTTTGAGTCGATCCATCCCTTTGAAGACGGCAACGGCCGCGTCGGGCGTGCCTTGTCCGAGAAGGCCTTGTCTCAGGGGCTCAAACGGCCCGCGTTGCTCAGCTTGTCTCGATCGATTGAGGCCAAGAGAAACGACTACTACGACGCATTACAGCAAGCACAGCAGAGTAACGAGATCACCCCCTGGATCACCTGGTTTGCTACGATTGCACTTGACGCCCAAGTGCAAGCCGAAGAACACATCGACTTTACGTTACGAAAAACCAGGCTGCTCGACCGCTTTACAGGCCAACTCAACGAACGTCAGATGCAGATTCTTCAGCGAATGCTGGAAGAAGGGCCCAAGGGGTTTGAGGGTGGCATGAGTGCAAAGAAATATATGTCGATTGCAGACACATCGAAGGCCACCGCCACACGTGACTTACAGGATCTAGCCGCGAAGGGTATTTTCGTGCCCACTGGCGGCGGCCGAAGTACGCATTACCGGATTAATCTGTAACGTTACGAATTACTGACTGGTTGAAAGGGCTCTCCATTCTGTTTGCCGACAAATGTAGCCTCGCACTCCGCAGAAGAATAGAGTACTTCTGCGCATCAGCCATCGAGAAGTGCCGGCGGTCATCCTGCGCTGAGAAACACCCTCGCAGCCACTGCGTCATACAACTTGCAACTTGCCCATCGAACGACCGGCAGCGCAATCCTCATCCAGAAAAACCGTCTCGAGGCTCCTGAGTCACAAGCTACCAAATTTTGATAGCATCCGACAGAGACCTTCTCGATTGAGTGTGGTTGCCTCGGTGAGCCATGCGCTGCATTCCAGTGCAGCAAGAACGGCATGCTGGCCTGCTCCTATTACCAGCGTTTCTTGTCACTCTCGTTGACAGATTCGCTCGGGAGCAGTAGCCTATCCTCATATCACTCCCAATCTGCACAACGTGAATGGAAAGGACAACCCACAATGCCCTATCGATGGAGCGCGCTGTGTCTGTGCCTGTTCCTCGTGGCTGTAGGCTGCGGCGGCAACAAGGCTGAGATCAAGGAAGATCGTCTGACGGTCGGCAAGGTACAAGGAGAGATCAAAGTCGGGATGTCCGCCGCCCAGGTGGCCGAACTCCTGGGGAGCCCCAATATCGTGACCACCGACGACAAACGCCGCGAGGTCTGGATCTATGACAAGGTGTCGACCGATCGCGTGGATACGTCCAGTTCATCCTTTGCAGGCATCATTATTCTCGGCACCGCATCTCGCGACAGTTCCAGCTCGCAACGTCAACGGACGCTCACGATCATCATTAAATATGACGAAGAGAAGAAAGTCCGGGACTTTGCCTACAACTCCACACAGTTCTAGCATGGGCTCCTGGTCTGGAGTTCGGCGAACGCTTGCCGCAATGACATGCCTTGCCATATCGAGCCTGCTCATCGGGTGTGTCACGCACACACAGCCTGACGAACTGTTTCAACTGAAGCCGGAAAGCACAGCCAATCGAGCCATGCAAACCCGCCTCTTCGAGACCAACGATGGAGCAGAGTTACTGTCCGCCTCAGCCGCCGTCCTACAGGATCTTGGGTTCCAGGTCGAGGAAAGTGTGCGTGAGGTAGGATTTTTGCGGGCAGCGAAAGAACGCAGCGCTCGAGAATACGGCCAGGACTTCTCTCGTTTTTTTGTCTTTCTCTTAAGCGTCCCACTGGTGTTGGTCCAACAGCCTCCGATCGTGATACCCGTGGATCTCCATCAAAAAATCGCCGCTACGCTGGTCATCAGGCCGGTGAGCCAAGAGGTCACCCGTCAGGAAGTGAGGGTCGTCTTCTACCGGGTCGTGTGGAAGGGAGAAGGCACTGCCGGCAACCAGGGGATTCCACCGGGTGAACAGCGGATGGAAATGTTGCGCGACCCAATTATGTACCAGACCTTCTTTGCCAAACTGTCAAAGGCCGTGTTTCTGGAACCATTCGCACTCTGAGCGCGAGGTGATGATGAAGTGGAAGAACGTGGGAGGAGTTTTTGCAGCCGTCCTTGTGCTCACCCAAGGTTGCGTCGCCCCGCAACCCGGTCCTGACCTACTGGCGCCGACGGAAGCGCAGATGAAGATTCGGAGCGTACAAACTCGGTCTTTCGATATCACGGATCGCCAAATGGCCATGCGTGGTGTCATTGCGGCGCTGCAGGACCTAGGTTTCATCATCGAGCGAGCCAATGAGCCCTTGGGGCTGGTGACGGCGGCACGGTTCGCTGAGCCGAACTTCTACGATGTCGTCGGCGTGACCGTCACCGTGCGCCCCGAAGCCGAAGGCCGCATGCTGATTCGCGCGAATGCCATCTACAACAACAAGCCCGTCGACGATCCTAAGGTGTACCAAAATTTCTTCGCCACGCTGGAACGCGCTCTCTTTGTAAACAAAAATTAATGGACAGAGTCTCTCACCAGATAGGCGCTGAAGAACACCTCCCACCACGTTCACGGTCGGAGTGGCTGAACTTCTGGCTTTTTGTCTGCCTCTGCCTGTCGTTGCAAGGATGCCCCACACCCTACGAAATTCGGCATGGCGGTCAATGGGACTCGCGCGAGCAAATCTGGCTTTCCGAAGAAAGCCAAGTCAAGATGCGCACCGCTCAATCGCGTGTGTTCGATACTGTGGATCGACGAACGATGCTGACGACCATCGTATCCACCCTGCAGGACTTGGATTTCAAGGTGGAAGTACTTGATGAAGAACTGGGCCTCGTCTCCGGCAAAAAGTACGTGGAGAATGAGGGGACGTATGGTGTCGACTTGAGCTACCTGCTGTATCAACCCGATACATTACTGATTCTCAACCGTCATGATCGGACATGGGGTCCATTCACTCACCGCAGTAATCTGGTACGCTTGACCGTTACCGTCCGCAAGCGCAACGAAGCGCAACTTGTGGTGCGGGCCAGCGCACAGTTTTACCTTCGCGCCGTCGAAGACCCCGCGCCCTACCAGCAGTTCTTTCGTGCGCTGGAGCAGACAATCTTCCTGGAAGGCCACTCTGTGGAATAACCTCTGTAGGATCCCGAGACGTTGTTCGTTCTCGGACACTCTTCTGAAATGCTACGCGGCTATGGTGTAGGGTTGCACGATTGCCAGAATCTCCTGTAATCGAGTTCGGGCTTCCGAGAGGACCGTTGGAAGGTTGGCCGTCACAAATCCTGTGGCCGCGACAGCCTGAGGGCTGAACGGCACAACGAGAGGACGCCGAGCAGGATCGAGTTCTTCATAGTCGGCGACAACACCGGCCAGATGAACGATGGACGCTTGCCTGATAAATTCACCGGCATCTTTTGGGCTCAGTTGGCAACGGACGGCCTGTTCAATCGGTATGGGCAAGCCCCAAGATCGGATAAGTTCCGCTCCGACTTCTGCAAAATCACATCCGATATTGGACTGCTCCACTTCAGCCAACGAAGCGTCCAGATATCCGGCTTCAATCAGCGCAGACTGAGCCCGCTGCGGAACGGTCTGATACAACACACAGTGGCCGATATCGCGTAAGAGGCCTGCCAGGTACGGCTGTTCGTGTTCATTAACACCGCACGACTTGGCGATTGTTTCAGCCAGCAACGCGCAAAAGAGACTTTTCCTCCAGAACTTAGAGAGATCCATCAGATGAACCGGTATTCCTGCGAAGGTTTGACCGACGGTCGTCGTCGCCACGAAATCGTTGATGTCTTGTTTCCCAAGAAGTCGGATCGCACCGGTCACGGTGTCGACCTGTCTCAACGGTCCATAGGGCGGGTTATTGGCCATGCGAAGCAGCCTGGCTACGATGACCGGATCCAGCTGAAGAGCCTTGACTCGATCTCCTATGGTCGCGTTGGGATCGTCCACCACATCCCGCACATGGCAATACACTTCCGGCAATGTCGAGACCGTGGTACACGCTTGGACCAATTCACTCGCCAATGGCATGGTGGAGCCCCTCCTTCTTGCCTGTCGATGCAGACCGGCTCTCCATCTTCTCTATCGGTTGGAAATGGACAAAACTATCGTGAAGGCTGGCTAACCCGCATTCTTCATCACTCTTCTATCGCTGGTCCAATGAGGCAGGCCAAGGAACTGCGTACGTTCCGGCATCACAGTAGATTCTAGTCCTGAAGGGCTGAATCGACTATCAGATTGTCATTCCTTGCATGCGGCACCCTCAGGCGAAAAAATAGACCGAACGAGGGACAGGTGTCGGCACAGTTTCAGACGTCGGTTTCTACATCGTGGCTCTCACGTGGCTGTCCTGCGCAGACTCTTCTCCGATCTCAGTCTCCCATATTCTCAAGATTGACGGGCGTCCAGCCGATACAGTATTGAGTTTTTCACTGGATACTTCTATGTCTTTCTCAAACGCAGCCACGGAATCATCCCTCATCGACTCAATCTGCTCGCGACTCCATCCAAAACTGAAACCCTTGTTCGATGAATCCGGCCGTTGCCTGCCGATTCTTCAATCCACCTGTCAGCAAATTCTGAATGCCGTGGATCAACAGTCGACCTCCGACAACCTGACCCACGTGATCAGCCGAGACCATGGGCTCACCTGCAAAGTCCTGCAAGTAGCCAACAGCATTGCGTACAGCCCGCGGCAGACGATCAGCGCCATTCCGCATGCCGTGAGCTGGCTCGGCCTCGATACCGTTCGAGCCCTCGTTGCCGCTGCACATCTGGTCGAACAGTTGCAACATTGGCCGGCTCGTCAGCAGGAACTCCGGACCTTGATCGCCAAATCCCTGGTCTCTGCCACCTACGCCAATGAGCTCGGAGCAGCGCTCGACTACCCGCAACCGAGCCAATTATTTACGGCCGCACTCCTGTACTCGATCGGAGACTTAGCCATTGCGTTCCAGGATCCAGATCTCTTTGAAGCGCTCCAGTCAATCTCCCAAAAAACAAAACAACCGGCTGAACGTATCAGTCAGGAGACACGACTCATCGGTGTTCCTCGGTTGACCTTGGCGTACGCCTTGGCTCGACTATGGAAACTCCCCGATCACCTCGTGCACCTCTTCGACAGTGCCGGAGAATTGCCCGTTCGGCGCTGGCAGAGCACGTCACACATGTACCGTGGTCTCGTGGTCGGCTCCATCAAACTCGTCGACGCAATGACAAGCTCTGATTCCTCCACGACCGTTGAAGAAGCCAAGCGAACGCTCCAGACCGGAAGCGGACTCTCTGCACGGCGGTTTTCAGATTTGATGATCCAGGCCATGGACCGTGGCCGGCAGCTCACCCGTTCCATGGGGCTGATTGTCGATCCGCTTCACGATCCCCTAATGCCATTGAACGAGCCGCACTCCGCCGAATCAGCCGTGCTCCGACCTTCGCCTGAAATCATACTCCAGGAAGATCAGGCACGCGCTCCACAGAAAGCTTCTCTCATCCAGGACGAGCCACCCGTACCCATTCGAAACAACCCATTCGAAACGCTTCGAGTATTTCAGGATTCGTTGCAAGGCGCGATTGATCTGAACAGTCTCCTGGGAACATTCATCCAATCGCTCCACCGGGATGCAGGATTGGGCCGCGTAGGACTGGCACTGCTGAATCCAAATGATAGTGATCTCCTGATCGGAAGACTGGCGTTGGGCGTCACACCTCTGGCACCGTACCTCTCCTCCCTTTCAGGTTCACTCAGCCGGGAGCATCCATTCTTCCTATCGATTCTTAAACGTGTCGAGCCTCTCCTGGTTCCAAACCTTTCAGACCAGCCGGCTGGAACCATGAAGCAGGAATTTCTCGACGTCTGGCACCCCTCATCGGCAATCCTTGCGTCGTTGCGAGTGGGAGTGAGACCTATCGGGTTGGTCTACTGTGATCGGCACCCAAGCGGCCCGCCACTGCAACCCGAGGACTATCAAGCCTTTCAGTTGTTCTTTACCCAGACGACATTGGGCATGAATCGCCTAGCCGGCATCCTCTAGTCTGAAAACCAACCAGATGAATGGGGCAGACGGAACAAACCGACGAATCTCACTCTCTGCGTACGGTGAGTTGCTGAACGGCACAGGAACGGAGCCGATGAGCTTTCCTGCACTCGGTCGGCAATGACACATCGGGACCACCCAATTGCTCAGGCACACACTGCGTGATCCGAGTTTGATTCGGGTTGGCTCTCAGACAGATTCCACCCGCTACGCGGCAACTGCTTGTGGATAGACCAATGCCAGCATGTCGTTCAACTGGGCCTGAGCATCTGTCATCAGAGTCGGTAGGTTGGCCAACTGAAAGCCTGTCGCCTCCATGGCCTGTGGACTACATGGCACTTCAGCGGGTCTCCGCTTCGGATCCTGCTCTTCATAGTCGACGACCTCTCCAGCCAAATGCACGATGGACGCATGCTGGATATAGTCACCGGCTTCGTTCGGGCTCAGTTGATGACGGATCGCCTGTTCAATCTGCATGGGCATCCCCCAGGATAGAATCAGTTCAGCCCCTACTTCGGCAAAGTCACACCCGATGTTGGATCGCTCCACCTCAGCGAGGGAAGTCTCAAGATAGCCCGCTTCAATCAGTGCAGACTGCGCCCGCTCCGGAGCGTATTGATACAGTACATAGTGACCAAGATCTCTCAACAGCCCTTCCACAAAAAACCGCTCGCTGTCCTTAATCTCACAAGACTTGGCAATCTTGCTGGCCAGCAACGCACAGAGAACACTTCGTTGCCAGAACCTTGAGACATCCATCAGTTGGATCGGAACTCCGGCAAAGGTCTTTCCGATCGTCGTTGCGGTGACAAGGTCGATGATCGCCTGTGTTCCAAGAAGGCTGACAGCACGGGAAATCGTATCGATCTGCCGTGGAAACCCATAGATGGGACTATTGACGATGCGAAGGAGTCTAGCCGAGATGGCCGGATCCAGCTTCAGGACCTCGGCAAGATCCCCCATGGTTGAATTGGAGTCGTCGACCACCTCTCGTACACGGAAATAGATCTCCGGCAAGGTAAAGATGGAGGTGCAGGACTGCACCAGTTCTTGTGCCGTTGGCATGATCGCGACTCCTTGCCGTTAGGCCTCCCGGTTTTCTCGATACGTCCTCACCTTCTCTATCGGTTCAGAATGGATGGAACTGTAGAGGATTGGTCATCAAACGGAGACTCCGGCTGTTTGCTCCGCAAGACGCGGCGGGGAGGATGAACCGAGAAGCGTAGATCCTGGGTGTACCCCTACTGGATACTGTCGATTGCTTGGGTACGTTTCTCGTCAAGTTCAGCCCAGCGAACATAGAGCCGTTCAACCTCGGCCTGGGCCACCTGGAGGGCAGTATACCGCTCTTGCAAATCGCCGGGAGAGGACGCAATGGATGGGTCATCGGCTGCGGTTTGACAAGACGTCACCCTTCCCTCAGCCACCAGGATCGCGGTTTCGATCTGGTCCCATTCTTTTTGTTCCTTGTACGACAAGCCTTTCCGTTTGGATCGCCCACCCGGGACCGCACGCTCCTTGAGGCGCTGAGCCGTTGTGTCTTCCGTCGCGATTCTCTCCTGTGCCGCTTCCCATTGAGCATAGTCGGCGAACCATTCGACACGACCTGTTCCATCCAGTGCCAGCAACCTGGTGGAGACACGATCCAAGAGCCATCGGTCATGGGTCACAAGAACAAGTGCCCCGGTAAATTCCAATAGACTGTCCTCCAACACATCGAGCGTGGGAATGTCCAAGTCATTGGTCGGTTCGTCAAGGATCAAAAGGTCCGCAGGCTGAAGCATGAGCCGGGCAATCAACAATCTGGCCTGTTCCCCGCCGGACAGGCGAGAGACCGGGAGATCCAGCTGTTCCGGACGGAAAAGAAATCGCTTGGCCCAGGAGACCAAATGGACGGACCGATCCTGATACACCACGGCATCGCCACCAGCCGGAGCAAGGGCTCGCCGCAATGGCACCTGCTGATTCAGCGACTCTCGGTGTTGCTCGAAGATCACGATGCGCAGCCGATCGGCACGAGTGATTGTGCCGGCATCCGGAGACAACGTGCCGGCCAACAGTTTCAACAGCGTGGACTTGCCGCTCCCGTTCGGCCCGAGCAACCCAATCCGTTCACCAGGTCCGACCTGCAGGTCGAAATGCCGCACAATCGGTTGCGCACCCAGCGTCTTCTCCAGACCCGTCACCTCGATCAGCTTTTTTGAGCGTCGTCCCGAGGCGGTGAAATCGATCCCGGCAGCCCCCTTCGATTGTCGCGACTCGATATCGGTGAGTTCGCCGATCATCCGCCCAGCCTGATCAATCCGAGCCTTGGCTTTGGTCGTCCTGGCTTTGGGACCTCTCCGCAGCCATTCCACTTCCCGCCGAACTCTATTGGCCAACGAGGCTTGATAGTCGGCCTGCGCCTGAAGTGTTGCGTCACGCTGCTCGAGGAACTCGCTGTATCGCCCCTTCGCCTCAAAGATGCCGTTGGGATATTGGCGGTTCAATTCCCAGATCCGCGTGGTCACCGCCTCCAAAAAGCGCCGGTCATGGCTGATGACGATGAAGGCATGGGGCTCGGCTTTCAGGAGACCTTCGAGCCAAAGAATCCCCTCGACGTCCAAATGGTTGGTCGGCTCGTCCAGCAGCAGCACATCCGGCTCCAGCATCAGTGACCGTGCAATTGCCAGGCGCTTCTTCCACCCGCCGGACAGTGTGGAGACGGTTTGATCGGCACGGACAAACCCGCCGAGACTCAGAGCTCTGGCGATACGGCCGCCTTGTTCATGAGGGTCCAGTCCCTCGTCGACAAGCACTTGGGCCAGCGCCTCGTCGACTGAGTGCTGCTCGGCAAACGAAGGTTCCTGCGGCACATAGCCGATCCGGAGCTGTCGACGCACGGAACGGGTACCGTTGTCCGGCTCTTCAAGTCCAGCGAGTATTTTGAGCAGCGTAGATTTTCCAGACCCATTGGGCCCGATGAGTCCGACGTGATCACCGTCGCTGAGTCCAAGCGACAGGTCCGTGAACAACGGTTTGACACCGTAGCTCTTCCCAAGCGACTCACAACTGATCAAGATGGCAGGCGGCATGCTTAGCGATCGTTCATTTCCATGGCAACCCTGTCAGTCCGATGCTCGTACTGCCGCAAAGACATGGTTCGCAACCTTCTTGAACAGCCTGACGCGCTGCAGGATGGTCTGGACAACCGGATTGGATGGTTAGGACGGTTTCAATTCTTCAAAGGCTCGAAGGAGATCGGAAACGGACAACACGCCGATAATCGTGGCATCGGCCGTCACGGGCAAATGTCGGATCCCCTGTTTCTTCATCAGCACCCTTGCCTCAACCAAGGATTCGTCTTTTTCAATGGTCACGATGGAACGGCTCATACAGGCCATCACTGTCGTGGTATTGGGATCCAGACCCTTGGCCACCGCTCTTCTCGTGAGATCGGAGTCGGTGATGATCCCGATATAGCGGGATCCATCATCCACAATCAGCGAGCCGACTTTATACTTGAGCAACAATTGCCCTGCTTGCTTGATCGTCGCATCCTTGTGGATGCTCCGCACGTCATTCGCCATGTAGTCTTCAACAAGCGTCTGATCGATTCCCTTCCCTTTCCTCGTGACCTGCAATCGACGACGCAATTCGAGGTCGGCCAGACAACTCTCCAACACCTGGCGTCGCTGGTGGAGACTCTCACGCTCCACATCATGCGCTCCGCTTTCCTGCGCTTCTTCCGGCAGGATAGCTGACTCTCCGGTCTTTGCATAAAAATACGATTCGGCCTCGTCAGAGGCGGCCCCAAAGACTTGACCGATCAATTCCTCCGCCGCGTCGTCGAAATCCTCAAGGGATGCTGTCCCCCGCTTCCTCGAGAGAAACGGCTGAAATTTCACGAGCTGCTGTTTGAACCGCTCAACATATCGATCGAGAATATCACTCCGCGTCAATCCGGTGCGTACCCGTTTCGGCATTGTTCCCTCCTCAGTTGTGCATGAGAGGATACCCTAATGTGAGGACGCTGCTCAAGCGAGCCATGATGCAGGGATAAGCCCCTGACCGTTCCAAAAATTCCCGCTTGATTTTTCTGCTCAGGACCCCGTATGTCCATCCCCTCTATCATTCACTCAACAAGGCGTTTCATGCCGAACCGAATAAGTCCCCGTCTCTATTGCGTTCTGACGATCGCGCTGATGATCTGGGCTCATCCTGTTTTTGCGGGATGGGTGGCATTAGAGAAACAACACCAGCCCGCGGGGCTTGAAACGATCTACTTTGATCCCGAACAGATTCAACGAACAGGCTCTGTGGCGACACTCTGGCAACTCACCGATCTCAAGTGGAACAACACCACACGCTTCCTCTCGCTGAAAACGCACAAGGAATTCGACTGTGCACACTCACGAGTACGAACGCTCCAAGTGATCGAGTTTTCCCGTCAGATGGGTTCTGGCCGGTCGCGGTCCGGCTACATTGAAAATGGAAACTGGCAGACGATTGGATCCCCAGGCGTTGATCTTGTGCTTTGGAAGGCGGCCTGCGGGAAGCCCTGACACGTTACCATTCCGAGCTTCCCGTCCATGCCGAATGATCGACGGATACCAGCAAGGTCGCAGCGAGCGAAGAGGCGAGACGTACGCTCCGGTACATTCAACCTCTGAGCGATGCGAGAACACCGCTTGCGGACTATTCAGTATCCTGCTAGACGTCGTAATACATGAAAAACTCGTACGGATGCGGACGCAGACGCATTGCATCGATCTCTTTATTTCGCTTGTAGCCGATCCATGCCTCGATGAGGTCTTCTGTAAACACTTCGCCCTTGAGGAGAAACTGATAATCTTTTTCTAAACTGTTGATGGCCTCGTCCAAACTCCCAGGCATGGTGGGGATGCTGGCCGCTTCCTTCGGGTCGAGATCGTACAGATCTTTTTCCGCCGGCTCACCCGGATTGATCTTGTTCTGAATCCCGTCGAGGCCGGCCATGAGCATCGCGGAAAATGCCAAATAGGGATTGCACGACGGATCCGGGAACCGCACTTCGATTCGCTTCGCTTTGGGGCTCGGCGAATACATCGGAATACGGACGCCCGCCGATCGGTTTCGACTGGAGTAGGCCAACAGCACCGGCGCTTCGAATCCCGGTGTAATGCGCTTGTAGGAGTTCGTCGTCGGGTTGGTAAACGCCGCGAGGGCCGGCGCATGTTTAAGAATGCCGCCGATATAATACAGGCAGAGCTGTGAAATCCCGGCGTAGTCTTTCCCGGCAAAGAGAGGCTTCCCCTCCTTCCAAATGCTCTGGTGCGTATGCATCCCAGATCCTGCGTCACCGAAGAGCGGTTTGGGCATGAAGGTCACCGTCTTCCCATGACGCCGCGCGACGTTCTTGACAATGTATTTGTACATCATCATTTTGTCCGCCGTGCGCAGGAGGGTATCAAAGCGAATATCGATCTCGGCCTGGCCGGCGGAGGCCGTCTCATGATGGTGCTTCTCCACCTCAATGCCGATTTTTTCCATTTCCAGGACCATCTCACTCCGAATATCTTGCTGAGTATCCGTCGGTGCGACGGGGAAATACCCTTGCTTATGCCGAATCTTTCCCCCGAGGTTGATCCCCTCCTGCCCCATGTTCCATGCGCCTTCTTCTGAATCAATATAATAGAAGCCGCTGTGGCTCGTCTGATCATAGCGCGCATGATCGAAAATAAAGAACTCTGCTTCCGGTCCCCAGAATGAATTGTCGCCGATCTTGGTGCTTTGGAGATAGCGCTCCGCCTTTTGTGCGATATACCGAGGATCTCGCTCATAATTTTCTCGAGAAATCGGATCCACGACATTGCCGGTCAAGCTGAGCGTGGGGACCGCCGTAAACGGATCTAAGAAGGCGGTGGCTGGGTCAGGGACCACCAGCAAATCACTATTATTAATCGCCTTCCAGCCACGAATCGACGATCCGTCAAGACCGGATCCGTCTTTAAACAAGGTTTCCGTCAGTTCGCTCACAGGGATGGTCATATGCTGCCACACACCCGGCAGATCGATGAATTTCAAGTCCACCATCTGCACTCTGTGCTTCTTTGCGAACTCTAAGACCTCACGCACGTTCATTGCCGTCCTCCTTTGAAGATCCAGCGATGACTGTTCACCGCTCGGATCTCATTCCCCTCTACAGAGCCATGTCTCCTGTTTCGCCAGTCCGAATCCGCACCACGTCACTCAGTTCCCGCACAAAAATCTTGCCATCCCCGATACTACCGGTCTTGGCCGCCGTTATGATTGCCTCCATGACTTGAGGAACTTGGTCATCCTTGACGGCGATTTCGATCTTCACCTTTGGGACAAACTCAATTGTATATTCTTGTCCGCGATAGGTTTCCTTGTGTCCCTTCTGACGCCCAAACCCCTTGACTTCCGAAACGGTCATCCCCTGAATACCGATCTCCAGCAGCGCGTCCTTGATCTCTTCCAATTTAAACGGCTTGACGATCGCCTCAACCAGCTTCATGTCAGCGCCCTCCTTCACCAGCTCACACTCCACCAAGGTACTGAAGGGAGCATCCTGGGAACACCCTCCGGCGAGCTGAGAGACCTGAGCCCTTGGCAGACCCGCTCCCACCCACTCCTCATGCCGTCCTTACTTTGGGCCGGTTATCATAGCCTATCCATTGCTGTCGCTCAATGTAGAAATCATGAATAAGGCCGCACAGTCGCTGAAACGCTCACAGCCTAGCCTCACGATCGCAGGACTCTCCATCAAGCAGGAACCCCACCCACATGATCAGTCCCCGTGCACAAGCCGGCAAAAACAGGAGGAGATCCTCTACGGCTTCCGATATCCGTTGGTAATGGGCATCCGTCGATCCTTTCCGAGAGCACGAGGCGAAATTTTGACGCCGAGAGGTGCCTGATGGCGTTTGAACTCGCTGCGATCGACCATCGTGACAACGCGAACGACCGTAGCACGATCGAATCCGGATTTGATGATGTCCTCAGGGGATTGATCTTCTTCGACATAGGCCTGAAGAATGGGATCGAGGACGGCATAGAGAGGCAAAGAATCTTCATCTTTTTGATCCGGCCGCAACTCAGCGCTTGGAGGTCGATCCAGCGTCCGTTTCGGAATCACAGGCGAGGAACCACGGCCATTCCGAAACGTTGCCAGCGCATAGACCATTGTCTTCGGCACATCCTTGATGACAGCAAAGCCACCGGCCATATCACCATAGAGCGTGGCATACCCGACGCTTAACTCGCTCTTATTTCCCGTCGTCAATACCAGGTCTCCGAATTTGTTCGAGACAGCCATGAGCAGCGTCCCACGAATTCGTGCCTGTAAATTCTCTTCCGTCGCATCGACCGGCCGGTCGCCGAACGTCGAGGCGAGTGTGCGCCGATAGGATTCAAATAGAGCGGTAATTGAGATCACGTTCAAGTCGATACCCAAATGCCCTACAAGCTCCAACACGTCCGCCTCACTTTCCCGTGACGTGTAAGGAGACGGCAGAAAGATCCCCCGCACTCGATCAGCTCCGAGCGCATCCACCGCAACCACCGCCGTGAGTGCTGAATCGACTCCACCGCTCAACCCAAGCACCACTCGTGCAAAGCCGTTCTTCCTCACATAGTCCTTGACCGCCAAGACCAAGGCCCGATAGATCTCTTCAATCTCCTCAACCGGCTCAGAGACTGTCGGCTTGATCGGACGCCGCGTCTTTTCTCTCGTCGATAACCGCACCGACAAGCAATCACGATCGGCCTTGATGGTCTTGGCGACCCGAACCTTCCGTCTGTGAGTCAGGCGTCTCGGCGAAACAGCCTCGACGTCTACATCAGCGACCACCAACTCTTCTCGGAACGCATCACCACGGGCCAGGACTCTACCGGCTCTGTCGAGCATTACGCTGTTCCCATCGAACACCAGCTCATCCTGACCGCCGACCATGTTTGTATACGTAACGATGACTTCATTTTCTTGCGCGCGAACTGCCAGCGCCTGCTCTCTCAAACGACTTTTTCCACGATAAAAGGGCGAGGCGCTGATGTTGACGATGACATCAGCTCCACTCGCAACTTGCCCACGGATAAGCCCGTCCGATCGTTCAATATCTTCACAGAACGTCACACCGATCAGTACGCCATTGATACGAAGCAACGAGAGTCGTTGCCCTGGCTGAAAATATCGGCTTTCATCGAAGACCCCTTGGTTCAATAGAGACTGCTTGCGATAGTTCCCGAGCAACCGACGATCGGCAATCACGGCCGCAGCATTATAGAGCACGGAGGCATCGGCTCCGCAGCTCGAACATCTCGAGGGAGACGAGTTACGCCTCTCATCTTGGGCCACATATCCCACAATAGCCGCCAGTCCTCGACAGGCTGGAATGATCGCTTGCAAGGCCCGTCTGTTCTCTTTCACAAACCATGGTTTCAGCAAAAGATCTTCCGGGTGATATCCTGTAATCGCCAGCTCTGGGAAAATCACCAGATCAGCCTTGGCTTTTTTGGCCTCACGGACCCAACTCAGGATCCGACGACCATTCCCATCTAAATCTCCGACCGTCGGGTTCATCTGCGCCATTGCGATTCGTAAGATCTTCATCGCACTCCAAGTCAACCGACACGGGTGAGGGAGAACTTCGCTGACAAGTCAACGGAGAGAGCCCGACACAGCCAGAATGGCATGCGATCAGGCCATCACGACAATGCAGGTACGTTGATCGAAGCGGCGCGCGACTTGGCAAGCCACCTGTCGAATACGACTCTGCCTAACGGAGCCATACGCACTTCGCCGATACGTGTCGGCCACACACCAACCACCTGTCCGGCCGACACCTTTTTGTCGTGAAGCATGGCCTTCCAGATTGTCGTTGGTGTCGCAGGTGGCATACGGGCGCTTAGCCCTGCCTCAGTGACGACACGCCGAATCGCTTCGACGACCTTATTGGTACAGAAACCTTGGAAGCATGCAAGATCAGCCTCCTGTACTAACCCAATGCCGACGGCTTCCCCATGCACAAGCGATTTGTACCCTCCCAATGCCTCTAGTGCATGTCCGATCGTATGGCCGTAGTTGAGGATTCTCCTCCGGTCGGATTCCCGTTCATCCGCCGCAACGACCTCGGCTTTGATCTCGCAGGACCGTTTCACCACGCTGGCCACGACTTGGGGGATCTGTTTCTTCAATGCGGGCATCTTTCGTTCCAGATAGGTAAAGAATGATTCATCGGCAATGATTCCATACTTAATCACCTCGGCCAGCCCGGCGATCCACTCACGTGTGGGCAATGTATGCAGAGTCAGAGGATCGATCCATACTGCACGCGGCTGATAGAATGACCCGATCAGGTTCTTTCCAAGCCGATGATCGACACCGGTCTTTCCTCCGACGCTGGAATCCACTTGCGCCACAAGCGTCGTCGGCACTTGGACATAGGAAATCCCTCGTTGGTAGACGGAGGCTGCGAACCCGGTCAGATCCCCGACCACCCCACCTCCCAAGGCCAAGAGATACGACGATCGTTCAAACCGATGTCGAGCCAACACATTGAGAATGTGTTCCACCGTGTGTAGCGTCTTGGATCGTTCCCCAGGCGCAAGGATGATCGAGACTGGCTCAAGCCCAGACCGCCTTGCTGTCTCGACGATCTTCTTGAGATAGTGTCGCGCAACATGCCGATCCGTGACAATTCCGACCTTCCCCTTCAACCCATGGCGCCTCATCTCCCTTCCAAGTTTCTCCAACAATCCAGCTTGGATGGCAATCTCATAGCTCCTCTCATCCAACGAAACGGCAACTCTTGACCTTGAAGTCATATGGTATCCTCACTGATCGAAACACCGAAGTACGCCATCCTGCTGTTCACTTCAACACGCCATGTGACGTCTCGAACGAGACGGCATGGTAGCACAGCATCGGTGAACTAAAAAGACAGTTCCATGCCGCCCGAATGCCACCCTATAGAGAGCGTCATGCCCTCGTAGCACGAACACAAAGGCCTGCCGATGCGTTCTCGCATCGGCAGGCCTTTATTGCTCACAGAGCCGAGATGTGAATTAAGTCTTGATAATGCTCGGCGTCAGAAAAATCAGGAGCTCTTGCTTGGACACTGTCTCAGACTTATTCTTGAACAACCATCCCAATACTGGCATTCGTGACAGGAAAGGTACTCCCTGCACATTATTCCCCTGAGTATCAACGAAGACGCCACCAATCACCATCGTTTCCCCGTCTCTGACGATCACCTGTGTCGTCGCTTCCCGTCGATCAATGCTGGGACCGGCCGGATTACTCCGCGCACCGACGGCATTGCGGGTTGCTCGTACGCGCATAAGAATCCTCTTCGATTCTTCCTTCGGATCTCGCGAGGTAATTTGTGGAGTGACATTCAATTCCAAATTTGCATCGACAAACGTTGTTTGAGTCCCCTGCAATGACGTGGTCTGAAAGGGGATCGATTCGCCCTGGGAAATCTTGGCTTCCCGCTTATCCAATGTGGTGATTTTGGGTGCCGCGATCACCTTGCTCAATCCCAATAATTCCCCAGCCGAAAGCCGCATGTCCAGCGCAAAATCTCCACCAAGTTTTCCAAAAGTCCATCCAATCGACGGAACGGCCGGCAACCCACCGACTTGAGCCGGCAAGTTGACCAAGAAGTTTCGATCAATCGTGCTGCTCCCCGTGCCGGCGATCTGACTAAACGGACCGGTCAGATTCGACAGCGCGAAGAAATCCGTGGGTGTGCGATTCCCTGCCTGAAACCCCCACTGAATTCCCAAGCCACGCGCATAGACGGTATCAGCCTGAACGATGCGCGCTTCAATCTGAACTTGCGGCACCTCCAGATCAAGGCCTTCGACAAGCTGTCGAATAATGCCCAGCTTGGTTTCCGTATCTCGCACAATCAGGGCGTTACTGCCGGCATTAAACTGCATGAGGCCACGGGGGCTCAAGTTCTGTCGTAACGAGGTCATCAACTCCTGCGCCTGAAGGTTTCTGACATAAAAGACCCGGTCAATTAATTCCTCCGCCTTGGTCTTTGAGTCCCTCGCTCTTGCCTCTTCATCTTGCTGCTTGGCGATATTCGTCAATGAATCGACCCAGGCGATACTCCCCTGTCGAATCATACCGAGCCCATTCATTTTTAGCAGCATTTCAAGGGCTTGATCCCATGGCACGCTCACCAACTTCATGGTCACTTTCGACTTGACCCCTTCGCCGACGACGATATTGAAGCCGCTGACCTCCGCGATCAATCGAAGAATATTGGTGATATCCGCTTGTTGAAAATCAAGTGAGATGCGACGCCCCACATATCGTGTTTGCCCGACCACAAGATCATCAGGGCGCTCGTCCTTTTCAGGAGCGACTGCTTCTCCCCCCATTTGCACGCGTTGTATTTTGAATTGAGCCTGCGCCGGCCTAATGATCCTCGCCGTCCGCTTCACCACACGATCCGTCTGTTCATACACACTCTTGCGACTTTTCAGAACGACGGCCGATGGTTCGCTCTTCTCGAACTGTCCTGCAACCATCGTAAGGACTCGCCGCTCGCTCGGCTTCAAGGTGATGACCACCTTGTTCTCATCGCGAGTCAAGGAATACAGGGGACGCTCCGGCACATCGAAAACCAATCTCACCTTGTCGGCATGATGTCCCACCCGGATCTTCTTGAGCAGATAGTGATCGGCCTGCACCACGGAACGCCGAAGAGTCGAAGACACAGCGGGGATATCAATCACGAGTCTGGATTCATCCAAGAAGTTCGTCTCCGGAAACAATTGACCATCCCCGGCAATGACGACGGTCACCAGATCCGATTCCGGGTGAACCTCGATCGACGTCAACGTCTGTGCCACGTATCGCTGGGAAGAGCTTTCACCCGACGTCACATCTTTCTCCTTGCCTCCACTCTCGTCTGCCAAAGCAGGAATCTCTCCGGCCGCAATCCAGCCCGCACACACCAGCCCGCAGAGCACAAGAAAACATCTCGCCGTCAGGAGACTCTTGATGCCGGAGAATAATGGTTTCATTCTGAACCCTCTTTGGGATGTAGGAGCTTCACGTGCTCCCGTTCCTGCTTTTTGCCATACACATCCGTAAATCGTTCTTGAACGATGATGCCACGCTCGGTCACCGCACTGACCACTCCATTGTTCTGACCAATTCGCGTACCCCGCCGAACGCTATATCCATGTCCCTCAGGTGTCTGCACCATTGCTGTATATCCGTAGGCTCCCCACACAACGGCGATCAGATTCAGTTCTGTCAGCGTCACGCGTTGCAACGGAGGCAGCGTGCTATCAGTTTTTTCTATTTGAAGCTCCTGAATAATGGGAGCGAACGGATCACGACGGCCGGAAGGATCATACCCCACCCCAGGCATCCCCTCGATCAGCGGCAACTGGGATGGAGGCTGAACGGCTTCGGTCGGTACTGATGCCTCCATCCCCTGAGCAGCCGGAGGTGGAACCTCCTGGACAGAGGGCATCTTGATAGAGTCTGGCCTTATTGGCGCGATCTGCCCAGGAATGGGAGAAGACTCGGCTTGGGCATGCTCACTCTCAAGCGGAACGCCCCACCAACAGAATGCACAGACACCGGCACACGTCACATACCACCGTACATTCCTCTGACCTCGCTCAACGCCTAAGCAATACATCGGTTCAGCATCCTCTATTTACCAGCTTGCGCCACTTTTGGAGCATGCCCCGGTTGCGCTGTGCCGGAAACTGGTTTCTCCTGCGGAGCTGCGTACGCAATGAGATCAAAGGTTGTTTGCGAAATAAATCGCCCCTGTTCCATTCGAGGGGAGCCCATCTTGAGCCCCGACACCGTGATGATTCTGGGCAAGCGATTGATCCGGTCAAAAAATAACCCAGCGGTGTGATACACTCCCGCCACCTCCACACTCACCGGCATTTTGATGAACAGCTTTGACGGATCTTCCGTCTGTGCCCCAGGGCGCCATAACTTGATGTCCAAGCCGAGTCGCACCCCGAGATCGGAAACCTGTTTGAGCAACATAATGGCTTCTTCTTCAGGGGGAAGACGCTCTTTCTTCTTGGCCAATTCGATTTCCAACTGTTTGCTTGCGGCGACTAACTCATCGAGGTGTTTCACCTTGATCGTCAACGTTTGTATTTCACTCTCCAGCTTGGTGTTCTCTGCCTCGAGGGCCGCGATACTTTCAGACTTGGGTTCCGCAATGTAAAAGTAGAAACCGGCGATCATGCCGCCGACCAAGAGCAGCAAGAGGGCCACCTTTTGAGAAGCCGGTACACTGCGGAGCGAGTCGAGGTTAAGTTGAGGCAACGCCATGGTTATCCCTTTAGACGAAACGCCAACCGAAATTGATAGAGATTGATCTTGTTCTCCACTGCGGCCTTACTTTCCTGCAGATTGATACCGGTAAAATAATCCGTTCGACGCAAGTTATTCACGAATTCCACCACATCGTCGTTGGTCAGCGCCTTTCCCTCCAATTCGACCGTTTCCGATGCGACACCCAGCTTCGTCAGCCACACTTTGAGCGGCTCTAAGCTTTGGCTGACATGGTCGAGCACCTTCACCGGTCCCATTCGTGACTGTTCAAGCTGATCAATAATCCGATTCTTATCCTCAAGTAATTTCTTTTTTTGCTCAAAGTCCTGAACTTGTTTGACCTGTTCTTTCAGCTGCGCAACTTGTTTTTCCTTCGTCTGTTTCTCCTCTTGCCGTGCCTCCAACTCGCCGTCCAATGCGGCGGAATACCACCAGCAACCTGCCAGCGTAATCACAACCACTCCCACACCGAGTAGCGCTTGGGCGCGAACATCATACTGTGGCTTTGCTTGTCGCCCTTTGGATCCACCAGGAAGGAGATTAATCCGTATCATCGATCACCCACGGCTCGTAAAGCCAACCCGACACCGACGGCCGCCGATGGTGCAAGTTCGGCCAGGAGATCAGGGTCCATATCACACCCGGTGGTATCAATCTCGGCGAAGGGATCAGCCATTTCCACCGGTACTTGCATCCGATCACTCAACTGCTGGATCAGTCCTTTCGCCTTGGCGACACCCCCACAGACCAGCACGCGATTGAGGTCGGCGTTGGCACCGGACGTTTTGAAATAATCCACGGTTCGAGCAATCTCGGACGCCACTTCCGCATTCACACTGTCCAGGACGGTACCGACCGACATTCCGGAAGATTCCCCGCCTCCCTCTTTTTTCTTACTCTCTTCCGCTTCGTCGAATGACAACCCCATTTCGCGCTGAATCGCTTCAGTGTACCGATTCCCACCCAGCGGAATATCTCGGGTAAAGAGAGATGCGCCGGCGCGTGTAATATTCACATTCATCACACTGGCGCCGAGATTGACCAAGGCGGTTGTTTCTTCCTGTGCCAATGGATAATTGATTCCGTGCATATTTTCGATGGCAAACGCATCGACGTCCATCACCATGGGAATGAGCTTGGCGGTCTTCACAAGCTCCGTCAGCTCATTGATTTTGTCTTTCTTTGCCGCGACAAGGATCACCGCCATGTCCCCTTGACCATCGCTTGATGGGTCAGGAGGCAATACATGGAAATCAATATTCACTTCGTTGATATCGAAAGGGATATATTGCTCAGCTGCCAGCTTCACTTGTCCTTCAAGCTCTTCATCCGGCATAGGAGGAAGACTGATTTTTTTTACGATGACAGCATGCCCAGAAATAGAAACAGCGACATGCTTGTTTTTGATGTTCGTTTCTTCAAATAGTTCTTGAATGGCTGCAACCACACGCCCCTCGTCCATCACCGTCCCATCGACAATCACTTCTGGCTCAAGCGACTTCACACCGAACTTCTGTAGAAAGTACCGGCCTTTACTTTCCTTCAGCTGAGCGACTTTGATTGCGCTTGACCCAATATCAAGCCCCACAAGCTGCCGACGAGGAGTCAGCATTGAGATAACATCTGCTTCAACGAGCTTTTTAAATGAACTCAACATGCCTCACCTGAACTCTACACGACACGTTTTCTCGCACAAATGACTTTCTCGATTTCATCCACATTCTTCCGTGTATAGAGCCGCCAATTCCTCCAGTCTCGAACAGGGCGTGCGATCACTCCTTCTCGTTCCCATCGAAACAATGTCGCCTTAGAAATATCGAATAATTGGCATACTTGATTAGCCTTTATTCCTTCATCTGTTTTATGCAAAGTACGCTTTTTCACTTCAGTATTTACACCCAGCACACCACCCTTACTACTCACAGAGGCAAGTATAGTCAATATGCTCGACCTGTCAAGGAAACGGCTGGAAGTGGCGTCCGGAACAGAAACCAGATCGGCGCGAGGAAAAAGAAGGCCTAGGGTTTATTGATATTCATTTCACCCGGAACCTGGTCGCTGCGTGACGGAGGAAACTGGCGAAGCACGGAGGAGGCTGGAATGCCAACAAACTCTAGGGTTTATCGATATCCCTATGCTTGAGCCCCACTTGATAGCCCAGCGCCGCAAGTCGCTCACAAAGATATCCGGCAATCACCACCGAGCGGTGCCGTCCACCGGTACATCCAATTGCAATTGTGAGATAGCTACGCCGCTCACGCTGATACAGCGGCAGGAGGAACTTGAGAAGCCCTTCGACATGTTCAATAAACGCAAGAGCTTCGGCATCTGCCAGTACGAACTTACGGACCGGCTCGTCCTTGCCGGACAGCGGTTTGAGATCCGATACAAAGAAGGGGTTCTTCAGAAAACGCACATCGAACAGCAGATCAATATCGTATGGGACTCCGAACTTATACCCAAATGCTAGAAAGGAGATCGTAAGACGCCGATCGGAGGAGTCCTGCAAAAATTCTTTCCCCAGCAGATCACCGAGCTCATGCACTGTGAGATCCGATGTATCAATGATCCGATCCGCCTGTCGTCGCAACTCGGCAATCCGCTCTTTTTCAAATCGAATCCCCTCCCCAACAGGTCGATGTGGCAGGAGCGGATGAGGTCGCCGAGATTCAGAAAAACGCCGAATGAGCACCTCGTCCCTGGCTTCAAGAAAGAGCACCTGCACGGCATGGCCAAGCGTTTTGATTCGCTCAAGAATCCCCACAAAATCAGCAAAAAACTCTCGCTCTCGCACATCAACACCGAGAGCGACATTCGCAATCTCACTCTGTTGCTGGTGACACAGATCGACAAAGGTCGGGAGGAGGGCAGGAGGAAGATTATCAATGCAGAAATACCCGGCATCCTCGAATGCTTTTAATGCATAAGATTTTCCTGATCCAGACAATCCACTGATGATCACCAGATTGAGTTGCGCCATAGACTCCGCTTGCCTTCATGGATCCCCGGCTCACAATCCACGAACGACGGCCTCCCCCCCCAGGTCACAGTCCCTCTTGGAAGAGACACGCCCCGCAAGTCCTTCCGCGAGCAGCGTTTCAACCAACCCCGCAGACGGTACTACCCAATAAGAGCAGTTTTCCACTGCCGTTCATACGAATGACCTGCCTCAAGAAACGAGTTTTCGTTTTTTCGGCTTGTCGGGCTTGTGGTTGACAAGACGCTCCTTCGATTTGCGGAACTGCGCATCGACACGATCCACAACTGCATCGATGGTGGCGTACATCTCCGACGTGGTGGTTTTAGCTTGCACGCGCTTGCCGTTCACAATGCCGGTCACTTCCGCCTTGTGTTGTAGCTTTTCAACTCCCAATATGACCTGTAACGATCCAACCTTTAACTCATAGCGATCTAATCGGCTGAATCGAGTTTCCACATAACTTCTCAACGCTGGCGTAACATCCATGTGGCGGCCTGTGATTTTTAATTTCATGCCTACCTCCGATTGATTCCCACCTGATATGAGGCCACTCCCATCAAAAAAACTGTTTCCGCTGGCTTGCTGACGCAATGCTCAACTCCGCCCGATACTTGGCGACCGTCCTCCTCGCAATGCGCACACCTTGACCAAAGAGCTTGGCTGCAATTTCTTCATCTTTCAATGGGCGCTTCACATCCTCTTCAGCGACCATGGTTTTGATCATATCTCGAACCGAGACCGACGAGTGCATGCCGGATGGTTCATCCGCCCGCTGGAGTCCGGCATTGAAAAAAAACTTCAGTTCCAACATGCCCTGAGGACAGTACATATACTTATTAGCCGTCACCCGGCTGATCGTGGACTCATGCATGCCGATATCTTCGGCCACCTGCTTCAAAACCAACGGCTTGAGATGTTGAACGCCATGCTCAAAAAACTCTTCCTGAAACTTGACGATGCTCGAGACCACCTTGACAATCGTTCGATTGCGCTGCTCAATACTTCGAATCACCCATTGTGCAGCCCTCATTTTTTCATCCATGTAGGCTTTCGTCTCGGGCGTCCCACTCTGCCCTGACGAAATGAGCTGCTTGTAATACGGGCTGATTCTCATACGCGGCAGTCCGTCATCGTTTAATAATACCACCCACTCTCCTTCATTCTTGACGACAAACACATCCGGCACGATGACGTAGTTCTGGGTGTTGGAAAACGGTCGCCCGGGCTTTGGTTCAAGCTCTCCGATCACCTTGGTGGCATGGAAGACATCTTCGACCGTGATATTCAGTGCCCGCGCAATTTTCGCATATTGCCGCTTCTCCAAATCCTTCAAATGACAGAGCACAATGGCGTCAATCACTGATCCCTTGAGAGCTCCGGGAGGTGCGCCAAGAGACCCGAAGGGGTTGCGGCCTACATGTCGCAATTGCAAGAGAAGACACTCCGGAAGATCCCTAGCCGCCACGCCCGTCGGGTCGAAGGTCTGAATGTCTTTGAGCACAGACTCCACTTCCGATTCCGCATAGTCTGTTCCTGCAATCACCTCAGCCAAAGAAATGCGTAGATAACCGTCATCATCCAGATTTCCAATAATGAGACGGCCGACTGTTTTCTCTCGATCGGTGAGGGTCGAGAGAGACAACTGCCAGAGCAGATGTTCTTCCAGCGATGTGGGCTTGGCCACGGTCTGCTCGTAGGACGGCAGGTCGTCCTGAGCCGCAGCATATTCGGAATCCCCACCTCGGCGATCCCTGCCAAAGTACTCTTCCCAACCTGAGGCGGAAAATTCTTCCGGCGATCCTTGCTCTTCCCGCGATTCATTCTGAACGTTCTGTTCCTGGCCGGCCAATACAGCGCCTTCTTCGGCCTTCTCCTCATTTACCGATGATTCTCCGTCCTCGACGTCGGATTGGACTTCGTCAAGTAGAGGATTCTCCAAGATGTGCTGCGTCAGGCTCTGTTGTAATTCCAGACGTGACAGCTGCAACAGCTTAATCGCCTGCTGCAACTGTGGCGTCATGATGAGTTTTTGGCTGAGCTTCAGATCAAGGCGCAGTTTCATAGCCGACCGTTCTCGTTTCTACAATCGAAACTGTTCTCCAAGATACACCGCCCTAGCTGTTTCACTCCGTACAATCACGTCAGGAGGCCCCGACTCTAAGATCTCCCCCTCGTTAATGATGTACGCTCGATCGACGATGGACAGTGTTTCCTGAACATTATGATCGGTAATCAAGATGCCGATCCCCTTGACCTTGAGCCGCGTAATGATCTGTTGAATATCCGCCACCGCAATCGGATCAATTCCCGCAAACGGCTCATCCAACAACATAAAGGATGGGGTGGCCGCCAGCGCACGCGTAATCTCCAATCGCCGCCGCTCACCGCCGGAAAGGGCGTAGGCCATGCTTTTTCGAATATGGCCGAGATCCAACTCATTGAGCAAGGCATCGACCCGCTCATTTCGTTCTTGACGAGCATATCCCAGCATTTCCAGAATGGCCAGCACATTGTCTTCGACGGAGAGGCGACGAAACACCGACGATTCCTGAGGCAGATACCCGATCCCCTTACGTGCTCGTTTGTACATTGGAAGAGTCGTAACGGATTCACCTTTGAAAGTGATCTCACCGTCATCCGGCTGGCATAATCCCACCATCATGTCGAAGATCGTCGTCTTCCCCGCTCCATTCGGCCCGAGAAGGCCCACAACTTCACCGGCAAAGACTTCGATGGCCACACCTTTCACGACCTTTCTCCCGCGAAAGCTTTTTACTAATCCGTTCGCTCGGAGTGATGGGCCATCCTCGAGTATCACGCGCTCCGCCAGCATCCGAGGTTCTTCCTCAACCCTTAGCATCATCGTCCATGTTGCCCTTCACCTTCAATGAGGATATGGGACCCACCTTCCACCACGCTACGTTCTTCTGCAAGATAGATGGTAATCTGCTTACCACTCACACGCGTCCCCTTTTCCCAAGCCACAGGATCACCTGTCAACACAACTTTCTCGCCGTCTGCGAAATACACAGCCTTCAGGCATGTCGCATGGCCATTTTCATATTTGATTTTGACATGATGCGCTTCGCCGATCGCTTCAACACGATTCACTGAACGGCTCGACATTGCTGACCCGGGATGCCCTAATTGAGCAGAATCACTCTGCTCTGGCCCTTTCTGCGCTGTTGCTCCGCCATCAGAGTGTTTTGGCTGAAACGATACGATCATCCTATCAGAGTGCACGACCAAAGCACCTCGAGTAAGGACCACCAGCCCCTCAAAAACAGCCTGACCATCCTGATTCCGTACCGTCATCCGATTGGAGGTGATGGTCGTTGGAGCACCAGGTGCCTCCACGCTCCGCTTCAGGCTCCCAGATTCAGATGCTGGAACGGCTGCTGAAGATCCTGGCAATATAACACTAAGAAGCAGACACCAGATCCACATGAACATCTTGGAGTATCTCAAACTCTTCGGATGGCATTCGTGCCATCAGCCCCTGCCCCCGAATCTCCAACCCATGACCCACGATTCGAACCGGAGCGTTCGTCCGAATCTCCTTCAGTGCGGCGACCCATTCCAATCGGTTCGTATAAATGGTGTAACCACTCCTTGTTTGCACGACGATGGGAGCCTCTTGATTGGCCAATACAAAATCCTTGGTTGCCGTATTAAAGGTACCCTCTTCACCCTGAACAGTCACTTCGTCCCCGGCTCCGCCATAAAACGTAAGGACAACCTCGTGGAGGACTGCCCGCTTGTCTTGCTCAAAGAGACGCGCCTGCTTGGCTCGCACCTGCCATTCGACGGCCTCCCCCTTCGACTGGGTAAAGGTAAACTCCCCCAGCTTCGCATCCGCCTCTTCAATCGTATTTAATGAGATAGGTCCGCGGCTAGGAGAAGACTCGGCATTTCTGAAGAGTAGGTAACCAAGAAATACCATCAGAAATATGCTCAAGAAAAGAAGGGCTCGGCGAGCAAAAATTTCCCACATTTCTGAATGGTTCTCCATGCATGGGATCAGCGATCAACATCTTGACCTGGCACGATCTTAGCATGTGAAGCCAGTCAAGTAAACGCTTCACTGGAAAAGAAAAAGACCCCCAGGCCAAAAGCCTGGGAGTCTTTGAATCCTGAAATCGTTGGTATCTGGAAAAAAACTAGGAGGATGTGCCCGCACCTGCCGGTGAAGACTGTGCTTGGCTTGCAGCTGGCAACTTCGTCTGAGCTGCCTTGTCTTGGCGAGCAACCAATTCGATAGCCACCATTTCCGCAGCATCTCCGATACGACGACGAGTCTTAATGATTCTGGTGTACCCGCCCGGCCGATCCTTAAATCGTGCAGCAACATCATCAAACAGCTTTGAAACCACAGACTTACTTCGAAGGAATCCCAAGGCTCGCCGTCTGGCAGGAAGCGTCCCTTCCTTCCCAAGTGTAATCATGCGATCAGTAAACCCTCTGATTTCCTTGGCTTTTGCTTCTGTTGTTTCAATGCGCTCATGATCCAACAACGAGGTGACTAAGTTTCTAAAAAGGGCCCCTCTGTGCTTGGTCTGGCGACCGAGTTGTCGTCCTTTTTTTCTATGTCGCACGGTGTTCCCCTTGGCTAAAAATCATTGTTCCGATTTCGGACTTCCGTTGTGTGGGGACGACGCTGCCTCAACCTTCGTCCCTAATGAAAGCCCCATTTCAGAGAGAATTTCTTTGATTTCATTGAGAGATTTCTTCCCGAAGTTTTTCGTCCTGAGCATTTCCCCTTCAGACTTTTGGACGAGATCGGCGATCGTCTTGATATTGGCATTTTTCAGACAATTGGCAGCTCGAACAGACAATTCCAATTCATTCACGCTACGCGAAAGGTTCTTATTGACCTCTCGATGAGACTCCTCATACCCAGCCTCACTCTTCCCTTCATTACGCTCTTCTGGGTTAATGAAGATATCCAAATGCTCGCGTAAAATCCCTGCGGCATTGGAAAGGGCATCTCTTGGACTGATTGTGCCATCCGTCCAGATTTCCATCGCCAGCTTGTCATAGTCTGTCATACGACCAACGCGTGCATTTTCAACGTGAAAATTCACCCGCTTGATCGGAGAAAACACTGAGTCAATGGCAATCACACCAATCGGCAACCCTTCTTCCTTGTTACGCTCCGCTGGAACATACCCACGCCCATGCTTCACCGTCATCTCAATATCCAACGTGGCATCCTTATCGAGAGTTGCAATATGCAAATCAGGGGTCAGAATTGTCACGTCCGCATCGTGCAACACATCCGAGCCCTTCGCTTCGCCAGGCCCCTTCTTTTTTAAGCGAATGGTTTTAGGCTTGTCCGTATGGAGTGCCAATCGAAGACTCTTAATGTTGAGGATAATTGCCGTAACATCTTCGGTCACGCCTGAGATCGTTGAAAACTCATGAACAACCCCCTCGATCTTCACCGTGGTCACCGCAGCGCCCGTAAGCGACGACAATAAAATACGACGGAGGGCGTTACCAATCGTGGTACCGAACCCCCGCTCAAACGCTTCCGTTGTGAAGCGGCCGAATGTGGGGGACTGTGTATCCTTGTCGACTTCCACCCGCATTGGGATCTGAAAGTCCTTCATCGCTTTGATCATGACCCACCCTCCATACCATCGAGTGACAAACACATTGACGGCT
>CAYSFU010000033.1:0-23719 GCA_964430555.1 uncultured Nitrospira sp.
TCCCTGCACGGGCACGGAATTCAACGCCGTGCTCCCGTTGTCATACCCGATATGATGCCAATGGGAATCTGACCAACGACGGCGCAAATACCTATCAAGTGGACGCCCGCAATCGGCTACTCGGGATCAGTGGCAGCGTGACCGCCAACTTTGCCTATGATCCGCTCGGGCGGAGAACCAGCAAGACGATTAATGGCATGAGCACGCAGTTCGTCTACGATGGCAACGACGTGACCGCTGAGATTGGCAGTGGGGCTGTGAGTACGGCGTATCTCCGAAGTCTCAACATCGACGAGATGTTTGGATTTCTCCGTCAAGATGGGGCGTACTTCTCTATCTATGACGGATTAGGGAGTACGCTGACCCTCACCAACCAGGCCGGCTCCTCCTCGGTTCAGTACACATACGAACCATTCGGAAAAACTCAACCTTCCGTTCCCACGTTTGCAAACCCCTTCCAATTCACGAGTCGAGAAAACGATAACACGGGACTTTATTACAACCGCCTACGCTACTACGCTCCTTCACGCTATCGTTTTACGTCCGAAGACCCTATCGGGATTTTGGGAGGAGTGAACGCTTATTCCTACGTCCTGAACAATCCAATTTCATTTACTGATCCGTTTGGTCTTGATGTAACCGTTACTCTCTATCCTGGGGCATCAGGTGCTGGGCACATAGGTGTAGGTGTGAATACAACCCAGACCGTTGGGCTTTATCCAGCCGCTACGGCAAACACTGTGGCGATGGCGATGGGATTAAACGTCCAGGGGGTTGTCCAACCTGATAATCGCCAACCCATTCAGACAATCACAATTCCGACGAGTGCGCAGCAAGATGTGATTGTGCAGAATCTGCTTAATCAGTCACTCGCATCACCGCAAACTTACAACTTGTACGTGCGTAACTGGAGCTATACTCGAAAGTAGTGTTTGAGAGGTATTGAAAAAAATGCGGCGTCTCGGGTTGAACTGGTTGTTACCAGACAATCACATCAACCAAAGGAGAGACGCCACGATGAAGGAGCGTACCAAACCCGAGCCAGAAGAGCGAGAGCATCGCGATGCCTTGACCGACCTGCTGCGGGCGGGAGCGCAGAAGCTCATTGCGCAAGCCCTGGAAGCCGAGGTCGCCGACGTCTTAGCTGGGTACGCCAAGCACCGAGATGAAGCAGGCCGGGCCCTTGTCGTCCGGAGTGGGCACCATCCCGAGCGGGAGATTCAAACGGGGATTGGCCCCGTGACGGTCCAGGTGCCCAAGGTGCGGAGTCGCCAGGGCAAGCCGATGACCTTTCGGTCAGCCCTCATCCCACCCTACGTGCGTAAGACGCGCAGCTTGGAAGCCGCACTGCCCTGGTTGTATTTGAAGGGGATCTCGACCGGTGAAATGCAGACCGCATTGGAAGCGTTAGTCGGCCCCGAGGCCAAAGGCCTCTCGGCGAGTACCGTCGCCCGGTTAAAGCAGGTGTGGCGAGAGGAGTACCAGACCTGGAGGCAGCAACTGCTCGATGAGGAGCAGTGGGTCTATATCTGGGTCGATGGGATTTACAGCGGACTGCGAGCCGACGAGCACCGGTTGTGTGCCTTAGTCGTGATTGGCGTGAATAGTCAGGGGGAGAAGCGCCTGTTGGCGATTGAAGACGGGGTCCGCGAGTCCACCCAGAGCTGGCGGGAACTATTGCTGCATCTGAAAGCGCGAGGCATGAACGCGCCCGTCCTGGCCATTGGGGATGGGGCCATGGGATTCTGGGGCGCGTTGGAGGAACTCTACCCCAGCACGCGGCAGCAACGCTGTTGGCTGCACAAGACGAGCAATGTCTTGAATGCGCTCCCCGAAAGTGCGCAGCCCAAAGCGAAACAGGCGTTGCACGAGATCTGGCAGGCCGAGACCCAAGCCGCCGCCGCTCGCGCCTTCGACCTGTTTCTCACGACCTATGAGGCGAAGTATCCGAAGGCCACAGCGTGTGTAGCGAAAGATCGGGAGGAGTTGCTGACGTTCTATGCGTTTCCAGCCCAGCACTGGCAACATCTGCGTACCACCAATCCGATTGAGTCAACCTTTGGGACGATTCGGCATCGCACTACCCGAACCAAAGGCTGTCTGACGCGGGATGGCATGTTACACATGATGTTCAAGCTCGGGCGCTGTGCAGAGCAGACATGGCGACGGCTACGAGGATTCCGGCAGTTGGCCCAAGTCATCAAGGGGATTCAATTTATTGATGGAAGTGAAGTCACCAGTCAAGAACCCGCCGCCGCGTAAGCAATGGCCCGGACACTACATTTGACAATAGCTCGCGTAACTGTGCAGTATTTGTGGAATCGGTATTGTTTGCCGCTGGGTTACAGACTCCAATCACAAATCAGCCGAGATTTTTAATGAACAGACTTAAGCAGATCTATCCACAACCAGGAAACAGATGAGCTTGCTGCACACAATTAAGTACTGGGGTTTGGCTGGTTTTCTTGGGCCTGTAGCTATCTTAATCACTGCCAAGCTACAAGGCGGAGTGTTTGAATGGCCGCAGGTAGGCTTTCTCTTATGGCCAACCTGGCCGCTTGCTATTGCCGCAGGATCCTATGCAGAACCCCAGCCGGGTTTGGTTGTGATTGCAACGACGTTTTCGATCGGGCTGAATGTAATTATTTATTCCTTGGTAGGAATTGTTGTTTCAAAGCTTTTTCGCTCCTAGTAGGGAAAAGCTGGACAGCAACAGTCTTGAACATCAAGTATTGGAAAGAGAATGAGGACAGTGTCCCGTCCGCCTATCCGGCGGACGTGTTGCCCCGTCCGCACGGACAGTGAGGGTCTCAGTGGTGACGCGCTGCCGCATTCCCTGACGAATCGCGCCTCAGTGCTGTCTCGGAACCTGAATTCTGTTCCTGCCTGACTGATTCTTTTCGGCTACAACCTCTTTTTTTCGTCGTCGACCCTATTTTGAGCGGACTCGTCCCAATTCTCACGGACGGCACCTTTACCACACAGTTCTCCCAACAACCGCCCTTGTCAGCCTGACTCCTGCGGGTGGATGCTCCGCTCGGTCCTCGCCCGTGGTGCGAACACATCAATCCCGGCCCAGACCTCCGCTGGTGTTCGTCCTCGCAAATGATCATGCGGGCGATCATGGTTGTACCAGCCGCGGATGTCCCGAAGAGCGCCGGTGATATCATGACCATCCGCAATCGGTCCCGTCCCCAGCGCCCGTTTCACGGTTCCGATGAACCGCTCGACTCGCCCGTTCTGCCAGGGACAGCCGGGTTCTGTCCGTTGATGACGGATCCCCAACAGGCGTAGTCCCCATGTAAACCAGACCGATGTAAACACGGCTTCATTGTCGGTGCGTAGAAATTGTGGCCGGCCGTAGTGTTTCACCGCTTCCGCCAGCTCCCACACGAGTGTCAGTGACGACTTGTCCGCGAGCCGCTGCAAGCGCAAGCAAGCGCGGCTCCCATGATCGACGAGGGCGAGGGCCACATGCGGTTGCCCCTGCTGATCCGTTTTGGTGAGCAGATCACAGCCCCATATCCGATTGCGCGGCATGGGACGCGGCACGCGATGCTTCATCTTCCGCTGAGCTTCATAAATCAGATACTGATGTCGCCGACAGGTGTCGGCCACATAGGTCTTGCTCACCGTCATCTGTCTCTTTGCGGCCCACCGCCGATTGAAATGATGAGCGATGGTCCGGCAGCCCGCGTCTGGCATGAGGGCTTTCAGCCGAATAATTTCATTCCGGACCCACGTGGGCTTGGGTTGGATCGGATGCCGTGGCGGGTGAGACTTCTCTGCAGCGATCGAGCGGGATCGTCGTCGGTGTTTGGCAGACCACCACGTTTGCAGCCAGCGTCCTATGCTGATCACGAATGCTCGTGTCCATCGCCAGAGTCGTTCCATCGTGCTTCCCCCGTGTGCGTGATAGTAAGGGGTCGGATACCGTTTTATTGAATTCTGGTAGGAGCTGATCATGAACGTCTCTCAACGATCGCAATGCCATGGGAATCCTACATTGGTATTGGATGCGCATGTGCCGAGGAGACTCAGTGGTTCTCTAACGGCATCACCAAGCTGAACGTTGTAGGGAAGTTCTGAGGCTATGAGGCTCATCGTCAGTGAGACTCAAGCGTTGCGTGGGTGATTCCGCTCTGCCGAATATCGATTGGAGCGTTCCTAATTCTCAATTCAGGATGATCGGGAATTGGTACGGTGACAGTGTCGAGATCAGTTCTCCGTCGCATAGCGATGTGGTTGCCACGTTGGCGGGCGATATGAAACCCATGTTGTTCGAGGATGCGGCACGCGTCTCGTCCGGACAGGACGCGCAGTTTGCCCATGAGCTGCTTTGAAGCGCGTGGTGAAGACTTGAGTAGGAAGCCGGCGCTCGCTTGTTGTGGAGGCAGCACATTCGAGAAAGAGTTCAACGGCGTCTTTGAGATTGGCCGTAGCTGATTCGACGGACTCGCCTTGACTTGCTACGTCAAGTTCGGGGCAAAGCGCAGCAGGGCCCGTGCCTTCCTTTTCGGCGACAAACGTGTCATGGTCAAACTTCCATCCACTTATACATGACCAACACATCCACGTAGCCTTTGGACGGATGTTGAAATGCCTTTGGCAAGCGCCCGACGGTAGCAAACCCCAGCTTGGTCCAAAGGCGTACCGCTCCTTCATTGCTGGAAACGACGAAGTTGAATTGCATGGCCTTGTAGCCCAGTTCCCGCGCCACGCGCTGGGAGTGTTCACACATTTCCGTCGCAAGGCCGCGCCCCCTGGCTTGGGAGGAAACCATGTAGCCGCAATTACAGACATGATTACCCGGACCGGCTTGGTTTGTCTTGATGTAGTAGGTTCCCCAAATTGTCCCGGCTTCTTCAAAAACGTACGTCTTCCGCGGCGCATCCATCCACAGCGTTGCTGCCTGCTCTTGTGAAATGTCCCGGGGATAGGCATAGGTTTCGCCGGCTGCTACGATCTCGTGAAAGATCAGCCAGATTTGCTCAAAATCCGATCGAGTTGCTTCTCGTACGGTCATACGTAAGCGTGTCCCTTTTGTCGCCGAGTCATTAAGTCTATTACACGGAGTACCGTAGTATATCTCAGTCAGCAACTCGAAGGCAGAGACGGTTTGTCGGATTGTCTCCATCATGTCCCCCTCGATTTAGGACGGGCGCATAGATCACGCGTTTGAATGAGATGACGGCTTTTGATCAGCGTAATGATTTGTTCGAAGCCGATTCCTCGTCCTGGAATGAGCTAAGCGTTCTTATTTGGATCGAAGATCTAACCCATTCGTCCATGTTCGATGCTGCGATGGCGATGTGTGCCTATTCTCAACATTGAGTCAGCGATGTGCGGGGTGTGAGTGAGTGCGAGTGGGTAAGCGGTGGGTTGTGTCGGGATCTGACGAAAGTCCTACTGATTAGGTCGTCAGCACAGCCGCACCTTGGAAGCTTCCGGACTTCAGCTCTTGCAGTGCACGGTTTGCCTGTTCGAGTGGAAAACGGATGGTGTGGGGTTTGATGGGGATCGCCACTACTTCACGTGAACAATTCCACCCTGTCCTGCCTGGTGTTGGTTGTTACGCTACAGATATCTTGCTCATCGAAGACCTTGTAGTCATGGTCCAAAACAGGAATGAGGGGTTAGTGGAGGATAAGGGTATGCGCCGAGTTGAACAGATGGCTGAGCGATATCGTGGTTTAAAAGGATCAGATCTTTTCCAGTGCGCGCTCGTTGTTGCATAACAGGTCAGAATAGCGACGGCACATTCGCCCTCTGTTCGCCAAGGGACGGATCAAAATTTTTCCCTGTTCTTTGTGTGGCGGCCCAAGTTCATAGGCGGATTGCATTCCTAGCCACATGACGGCACTGTTCCAAAAGAACTTTCCAATAGCAAGGCTATGTCGGGTGCGGCCGCGCTTTTGCCGTGTGACCTACATGCCCTTAGCTGCCTCCGCGACACTGAGGCCTAATTCGTCAAGCTTAGCTCCGATCAGTATCCCCGGTAAATCACCATCGTGAGTCTATTCTTGCTCGCGAGTAACATATTTGTTACTATCCTGTGTGGGCTATACGATCACCTATTACAACAAGGCCGTGCAGAACGACGTTCTCGCCCTACCTGATACGTTGGCGGCTCGCTATATCGTCCTTACTCGGCGAATGACCGCGTTGGGTCCAAATCTTGGAACACCGCATACGAAGGCGTTTGGCCACGGTTTGTTCGAATTGCGGTTGAAAGGAACGGAGGGGATCGCTCGGGTATTCTTCTGTGCGTTGGTGGGCCAACGGATTGTCATGCTGCATAGCTTTGTCAAGAAATCGGAAAAGGCGCCTCGTCGAGAATGTGAGATCGCTGAGGCGCGCATGAAGGAGGTCAAGCGTGCGGACACATGATCAACTCGTCCAAAAGCTTTTGCGTCGGCGGGGAGTTCGTGCAGAGGTAGACCGCATTGAGCGCGAAGAGTCTGCCTTACTCGATGCCTTGCTGAAGGCACGGCAAGAAGCTGGGCTGACTCAAAGTCAGGTGGCGGCACGGATGGGCACACAGGCTCCAGCGATTGCTCGTCTGGAGCGAGCATTGGCTAGTGGAAAACATTCGCCATCGATTGCGACGTTGCGCAAATACGTCAAGGCGTGTGGCAAGCGTCTGGTGCTGCGGGTCGCCTAAATCCGCTTGGCCCTGATCAACGCTTCCAGAGAGCATAAGCTGCGCTCAGTGCATCGTCAGCACAGCCGCACCTTGGAAGCTTCCGGACTTCAGCTCTTGCAGTGCACGGTTTGCCTGTTCGAGTGGAAAACGGATGGTGTGGGGTTTGATGGGGATCGCCGCCGCTTCACGCAATAAATCGACTCCGTCCTGCTGCGTGTTCGCTGTGACGCTGCGGATGACTCGCTCGCCGAAGACATCTCGATCGTAGTCCAACGAAGGAATCGGTGACATGTGGATACCGGCTAAGGCGAGGGTGCCGCCGCGGTTCAGTGCGCGCAGCGCGAGAGGAACCAGTTCACCGGCGGGAGCAAAGATAATCGATCCATGCAGTTTCTCCGGTGGCATCTCCGTTGCCCCACCGACCCAGACGGCTCCCAGCTGCCGGGCCAATGCTTGATGCTCTGCTTTGAGCGAACTCACATAGACCTGACAGCCCCAATGGCGTGCGATCTGAATGGCGATGTGCGCCGAGGCGCCGAACCCGTACAACCCAAGACGCTGGCCTGGTCTGATGCCGCTGAGCCGTAACGCGCGATAGCCGATAATACCGGCACAGAGCAACGGAGCGGCTTCCTCATCTGAAAAGACCGAGGGAATGAGATACGCAAACCGTGCGGGCACGACGGCATATTCAGCAAAGCCGCCGTCGACGTGATAGCCGGTGAACTTGGCCCGGAAGCACAGGTTCTCACGCGCACTTGTACAGAATTCGCACTGTCCGCATGTGTTCTGTAGCCATGCAATCCCGACGCGATCTCCTTCTTTTACTCCTGAGACTTCAGCACCAAGTTGCATCACCGTGCCGACTACTTGATGGCCCGGAATGATCGGCAACGCGGTGTCCGGCAGTTCTCCCTCGACCACATGGAGGTCCGTGCGGCAAACTCCGCAGGCATGAATGTTGACGAGGATTTGATCCGGCTGTGGAACGGGAACCGGACGATCCTGGAGGTGGAGTGGAGAATCGGACACGTTGCTCGTACGAGCGAGCACCATGGCTTTCATGGAGTCTTTGGCGTCTGAACGTTGAACAGCCTCACGATCAACGGTCTCAGCGTTCTCCCGCTAAGGCTATTTCGCCTTAATGCCCTCAATGTCCAAATGAATGTGGACGTCATCGCCGACGACCAATCCGCCGCTGTCCAGCGTTTTATTCCACACCATACCGAAGTCTTTGCGATTCAATTTGCCATCGGCGGTGAATCCGGCCCTCGTATTCCCCCAAGGATCCTTCGTGATGCCGTTCACCGTACCGGTGAGGGTCACTTCTTTCGTCACGCCGTGGAGTGTGAGGTTGCCGACGACTTTGTAGAGCTCCCCTTCTTTCTGCACGGTTTTCATCGCGTAGGTGATCGTCGGGAACTGTTTAACGTCCAGGAAGTCGGCATTGCGCAGATGTTCATCTCGTTTTTCGTGATTGGTATTGATCGAATCGGCATTGATGGTCGCTTCGATGGCTTTGATGGTTTTTGTGTTCGCGTCCAGTTCGACGAATCCTTGGTACTTCATGAAATGCCCTGAGGTCTTCGAGATCACCATATGCGCCACGCGGAATTCGATCATCGAGTGGTCAGGGTCGATGTTCCAGCGAGTCGTTTCGGCTTGGGCGTTCACTGAAAGAAACCCCAACAACCCAACGATCACGATTCCTTGTATCCAGCTTCGTGGATGTGTCATGTCATCACCTTTCGGTTGTTCTCGGCTGACTTGTGTGAACTGTCGATACAGCATCCTACCCAGCGATGGGAAACTACGCAACCCGTTTATTTTTGAAACATGGTGTCCGATCGAGCAAGCTGCGATAGACTGTCGGTATGCGCGCATTGGTCAAGACTGTTGCGGGACCTGGCCTCACTCTCACTGATTGGGCGGACCCGACCCCAGGGCCGCATGATGCGGTGGTGCAGGTTGCCGCCACGTCATTGTGCGGAACAGATGCACATATTTATCGATGGGACGAATGGGCACAACAACGCATTCATCCTCCACGCATCATCGGCCATGAACTCTGCGGGTATGTGGTGGATGTCGGGCAGGATGTGTCTCGTGTGACGGTCGGGGATTATGTGGCGGCTGAGTCACATCTCACCTGTGGAGCCTGCTTTCAGTGCCGTACCGGTCAGGCGCACGTGTGCAAACATTACAAAATCCTCGGAGTCGATCGAGACGGGTCCTACGCGCAGTACGTCGTGTTGCCGGAAGGGGTGTTGTGGAAGACGGATCAGAATATTCCGCCTGAGCTGGCTTGCTTGCAGGAGCCAATCGGCAATGCCGTTGATGCTGCCCTCGCGGAAGATCTCACCGGCCATACGGTATTGATCACAGGGTGCGGTCCGACGGGTCTCTTTGCCGCCGCCGTGGCACGAACGGCCGGTGCGGCGACCATTATCGCCTTGGATGTCAGTGAATACCGGCTTGGTTTAGCCAAGCAAGTCGGCGTGGATCATATCCTCAATACCAAAACAGAGTCGGAAGAACAGATCGCGTCGGCGATTCAAGAGATGACTGCCGGCGAAGGGGTTGATGCGTCGCTGGAGATGTCAGGACATCCGACCGCGCTCCATCACGCGTTTCGCGCCGTGAAGAACGGCGGGCGAGTGACGCTGTTCGGTATTCCGACCGGACCTGTGTGTTTCGACTTACCGAACGAGATGATCTTTAAGGGCATTCGAGTGTATGGGATTACCGGTCGTCGCCTTTTCAGCACCTGGTATCGGCTGGCAGGTCTTTTCAAAGCAGGGCTTGATGTCAGGCCTATCATCACGCATACGTTCCCTCTGCGCGACTTTGCAACCGGCTTTGAGTTGATTCAGTCCGGTCAATGCGGCAAAGTAGTTTTGATTCCGTGAAATGTGGATGGTGAAACAGGGGAATTGAACGATGAGTAGGTAAAATGTCAGGCGGAGGGTTGAGCTGCTCCACGTTCTCTTCACGTGTCACGAAAGCCATGGCCTACTCGTCTCTTCAACATATTCTTCAAGCACAACTTGCCGACATCCGCGCCAAAGGCCTGTATAAAGCCGAGCGGCGCATTCTGGGTCCACAGGGTTCGGACATTCGAGTGCCCCAAGGCTCGGTGCTGAACCTCTGTGCCAACAATTATCTCGGCCTCGCGAATCATCCGGCGATCGTCCAGGCGGCAAAAACAGGATTGGATACACATGGGTATGGCATGGCCTCGGTGCGGTTTATCTGCGGTACACAGGATCTGCACAAGCAGCTGGAACAGGCCATCAGTGCGTTCCTCGGTACTGAGGACACGATTCTCTATAGTTCCTGTTTCGATGCGAATGGCGGGCTCTTTGAAGTGTTGCTGGATGAGAAGGATGCGGTCATCAGTGATGCCTTGAACCATGCCAGCCTGATCGACGGCATCAGACTTTGCAAGGCCAAGCGGTTCCGGTATGCCCATTCAAATATGGAGGAGCTCGAAGCGAGACTGCAAGAGTCGGCTGGATGTCGGATGCGTTTGATCGCAACCGATGGCGTGTTCTCGATGGACGGTGATCTCGCGAAGCTGGATCGGATCGTAGCGCTTGCGGAGCGATATGATGCGGTCGTGCTCGTCGATGACAGTCACGCGACCGGGGTTCTCGGTCCTCAGGGAAAGGGGACGCCGGCTCATTTTGGGGTCGCGGGTCGTCTCGAGATTGTGACGAGCACCTTGGGCAAGACACTCGGAGGTGCGACGGGCGGATTTACGTCCGGCAAAGCCGAGATCGTCGAGTTGCTCCGGCAACGATCGCGACCGTACCTGTTCTCCAATTCGCTCCCTCCTCCGATTGCAGCAGGGGCGTTAAGTGCGCTCGGTCTCGTGGCACAAGGCGATCATCTCAGAGAGAGGCTTCGTACCAATGCCGCGTTTTTCAGAAGTGAGCTGACGGCGCGTGGTTTCCGGCTTGTGCCCGGGGAACATCCGATCATTCCTGTCATGTTGGGCGATGCCGCTCTTGCGACGTCACTAGCTGAGGCGTTGCTCAAAGAAGGGGTTTACGTCATAGGGTTCAGCTATCCCGTTGTCCCGCAAGGGCAGGCGAGGATCAGGACGCAAATGTCGGCAGCCCATACATCCGCTCAGTTGCAACAGGCCGTGGCGGCATTTTCCAACGTGGGCCGCGAACTCGGTATCATTCATTAGGCTTCATCACCCGCATCACCCAGAATTGACATTTCGCATCCAGCTCAGTATTCTCTGGCACTTTATTATGTGAAGGAGTAGGGGTATGAAAGTCATTCTTCAAGAGACCCTGGAAGGGGTGGGGCATCTCGGTGATTTGATCAATGTGGCCGATGGGTTTGCGCGCAACTATCTGTTGCCTCGTCGGAAGGCCGTCGAGGCCGACAGCCGAAGCATGAAGGCGTTCGAGCATGTGAAGCGAGTGGCGGCTGAGAAGGCGAAGAAAGAGAAGCTGGAGATCGAAGCTCATGCCAAGAAGGTGTCGGCGGTGTCGCTGACGATCGAGGCGCAAGTCGGCAAAGACGATAAGATGTTTGGTTCCGTCACGACGAAAGACATTGCGGAGGGGTTGGCCGCGCAGGGGGTCACGGTGGATCGGAGGAAGATCCAATTGGCACATCCGATCAAGGAGCTGGGTACGGTGTCTGTGCCCATTAAGATGCTCAGGGATGTGGTTGCGACCGTGACGGTTTGCGTGGTGAAGAAACAAGAAGCAGAAGAACCTTCCGCTTCATAATGTAAAGGGGTGATGACAGCATGATGCAGGACGCGATCGGCTCATTGGATGCACTGAAAGCGGTAGATCCCGAGGTCTATGCCGCGATTGAGTCGGAAGAGGTCCGGCAACGTGAAAAGTTGCTCTTGATTGCTTCGGAGAATTTCGCCAGCCCAGCGGTGCTTGCCGCCCAGGGCTCGTTGCTCACCAATAAATACGCCGAGGGCTACTCAGGCAAGCGGTATTACGGCGGCTGTCAGTATGCGGATGCCGTCGAAGACTTGGCCGTTCAGCGGTGCAAGCAGATTTTTGGTGCTGAACACGTCAATGTCCAGCCGCATTCCGGGTCACAGGCCAACATGGCGGCATATCTGTCGGTCTTAAAACCGGGTGATACGATTCTTGGGATGGATCTGGCTCAGGGCGGTCATTTGACGCATGGCAGCAAGGTCAATTTCTCCGGCATTCTCTTTCGGGTCTTCTCCTATGGCGTTGATCGCCAAACCGAAACCATCGACTATGATGCAGTGCAAAAGGTTGCTGAGGAATGCCGCCCGCGCATGATTGTGGTAGGGGCGAGCGCCTACGCGAGAATCCTTGATTTCCCCCGTTTCCAGCAGATCGCAAAATCGGTCGGTGCCTATTTGCTCGTCGATATCGCCCATATCGCCGGCCTCGTCGCAACGGGACTTCACCCGAACCCCGTTCCCTATGCGGACTTTGTGACCACGACGACCCATAAAACTCTGCGTGGCCCTCGTGGAGGTGTGACGATGTGCAAAGCCGAGTATGCCAAGGGGGTCGATAAACTGGTGTTCCCTGGATTGCAAGGCGGTCCGCTCATGCATGTGATCGCGGCAAAGGCTGTTGCATTTCAAGAGGCCCTCTCTCCGGGATTCAAGCGCTATCAACAACAAGTGCTGGCCAATGCGAAGGCTTTGGCGCAGGGGTTGGTTGAGCGTGGGTATAAGATCGTCTCAGGGGGAACTGATACCCATTTGATGCTTCTCAACTTGTCGAACAAAAATATTACGGGAAAAGATGCTGATGCGGCGCTTGATGCCGCCGGGATTATCGTCAACAAGAATGCCGTGCCATACGATGAGAAGCCACCGGCCGTAGCCAGCGGGATCCGCCTTGGAACGCCGATCGTGTCGACGCGCGGCATGCGCGAGTCCGAGATGAAGCAGATCGTAGGGTTGGTCGACCGCGTGCTGCAACATCGGCAAGAGCCGGCGGTGCTGGAGGAAGTACGGGCTGAGGCCAAGGCGTTGAACAGTCGGTTTCCCTTCATCCATCAATACTAACCAGCCGCTAGCAAGAGGACAGGGTCGCCGCCGGTGAAATGTCCGTTCTGCGATGAACTCGAAGACAAGGTAGTTGATTCCCGTATGGCCAAGGAAGGCGAGGTCATCCGTCGCCGTCGGGAATGCCTTGGCTGTAAACGCCGCTATACCACCTACGAGCGTGTCGAAGAGATTCTCCCGGTCGTGGTGAAAAAGGACGGAAGACGGGAATCGTTCGATCGCAATAAGATTCTTGTGGGCCTCAAAAAAGCCTGTGAAAAACGGCCGATCAGTATCAGCACCATTGAGGCCGTGACCGACCGTATTGAAAAACACATTCAAGAGATGGGCGAGACGGAAATCGAAAGCCGGATCGTCGGGGAAGAAGTGATGCGGGAACTGCATCAGTTGGACCAGGTTGCCTATGTCCGATTTGCCTCCGTGTATCGGGAGTTTAAGGACATTGACCAATTCTTGGATGAGTTGAAGACGCTGGCTCAAGAACGTAGTGCGCCTTGATCTTTGACTCTTGTCGCTCATCTTTCTTTCCAGTGTGGTGTTGTCTCGGCCGTTTTATGTCCCACCCAGGATCATGCAGTCATCTGTTCCTGAACCGTGTTCTCACCGACTTGTCACAATCCGTTAGAACTCCATGCCCACGATCAAGCCTCTAGCTCAGCGTGGAAAACGAACCTCATCGGCTTCTGCGGCAACCAGTGTGGCCATTATCGGTGCCGGTCGCGGAGGCACCGCGCTGATCGAGATCTTCGCGAATGATCCGTTGGTGCAGATCGTCGGTGTCGCGGAGATCAATCCGGATACGCCGGGACTAGAGCTAGCCAAACAATTGAAGATTCCGGTGACCCATGACTACCAACAGCTGCTCACGATGGAGCGGGTCGACCTCATTATCGATGTATCGGGAGACCCGGATGTCTGGAAATTTCTTCAAGATTTTCATCGAATGGGTGTCACTGTCATCGGAGGAGTCAGCGCGAAATTCATGTGGGAGTTGATCGAAGCCCGAATTCGCGCAACGGCGGAGATCGAGAAGACGTTGAACAAATATCAATCCCTCTACCGGTTGTATGTGAAGGAAACGGGAGCAGCGGTGACGGATGAACGAACTCGAATCGCCTGCGAGATTCATGATGGGTTCGTGCAGATCCTGGCGGGAGTCAACTTCAAGCTGGATCTGTGCCAGCAGCTCCTCCGGAAGAATCCACGAGCGAGTTTGGCCACGCTCAAGGAGAGCAAGGCTCAGTTGAAATTGGCGATTCAGGAAGCCCGTCAGGTCATCTTCAATTTGCGTCCCCTGCACTATGACAAGATGGAGTTGATCCCGGCGCTGACGAACTATTTCAAGTCCTATCAGACGCAGACACACATCACCACCAAGTTTACCTTCTCCGGGGACGAACAGATTCTGTTTCCTCGGACGAAGATGTTTCTCTTTCGCATCATTCAAGAAGCACTGGGGAATGTCGAAAAGCACGCCAAGGCGGATCGAGTGACGATTAAGCTGGAGATCGACATCGATCTCCTTCGGGTTACGATCACCGACAATGGCATTGGGTTCGATATGGAGACGGTCCTGCGCGATCCTGAGAAATGGGACCATTTTGGGATTAAAGGTATCTTGGAACGCTCGCGACTGGTCGGAGGGGAAGGGCGAGTCGAATCCAAACCGGGGAAAGGCACCAGGATCGTCGTTGAAGTACCACTGGGCCAGATGGGCCAGAAGGAGGAGTGACAGTATGGAAAAGATCAAGGTCCTCATCGCCGACGACCATCGAGTCGTCCGAGAAGGGTTAGCCGCTATTCTCAAGACGAAAGACGATATTCATGTCCTCGGCGAGGCGCAGGATGGAATGGAAGCGGTGGAGAAAGCACGGGCCTTGCTTCCGGACGTGATCCTGATGGACGTCAGTATGCCGCGGATGGGCGGCGTCGAGGCGACGAGACAGATCAAGCGCGAGTTCCCGCACATCGGCGTGGTTGCGTTGACCATGTACGAGGAGCAACAATATATTTTTGATCTGGTCCGTGCAGGCGCGACGGGGTACTTATTGAAAGATTCTGAATCGTCGCAGATTGTGGCGGCCATTCGCGCGATTTATCGCGGAGAATCGTTGATCCACCCGTCGGTCGCCAGCAAGATTTTGGCGGAATTTTCGCTCATGGCCCAGAAAAAAGGGAAAAAGCCGGCATGGGCCGAACATGATTTGACGGAACGAGAAATCACTGTGTTGCGATTGGTTGCCGACGGAAAGACCAATAAGGAGATCGCCAATAGTTTGGACCTTAGTGAAAAGACGGTGAAGAATCATGTGAGGAATATTTTTCACAAGCTACAAGTCTACGACCGCACGCAAGCGGCAATTCTTGCCATCCGCAAAGGTCTGATTGAGTTAGATCCAAAACGATAGGGTGTTTCTGCGGACATGAAACTCAAGCTCTGTTCTCGTTATCAGCCGCGGATGTGTCCCTGAGAAGAGTTATAGGCGAGAAGCCTGCGCCATAATCAAGATCGGAGATGGCTCCAAGCCTGGAGCAAGGCGCTGAGAGTTTTTTAAACTAGAAGAGCCCTCGAATTGCGGTAATCGTGTAGGTTGTGCTGTTCACTCCATCCTCGGCTCGCACCTCAATAGTGACAGGTGTCCCGGCTCCCAACCCTGGCGTGACAGTCACTTGGCCTGTTGGAACTCCGGCTAACGCGATCACCGAACCCAGTGCAGACATTGTGGCGTTTGGATCGGACTTTGTCGCCGTAATGGTGACGCTGCCGACGAGAAGGCCGACCTTTACTTCATAGGTTCTCGTATTCGGATTAAAGGCTGGTGGATCCAAGGATCCGGCGCTCGTCGTCAATGCAGACAGATTAGCATTGTTCGAAGGGATGGCTCGCTTGACGGTGATACGGTATTCCCTTGGGAGAACACTGGGGTCTGGCGCAGCGATGATCATGGAGAGGGGAAGCTCTGACCCTGGTGCTCCTAACCGAAAAGTCTCGGTGCCGGTCTCAAGTCCTGCGCCGGCAGTGATGTTCCCAGACATGGCCGCAAGCCGATCAGATTTGGTAGCCGTGACCGTCACCTGTTCGGCTGTGGTCGGTGTCGTCACGATGTAATTCGTGATTGCGGGATCGAACGCATGATCGAAGGTGCCGGGTGTGACGGATAACGCTTTTAACGTATTATTGTCGGACAGTCGGTTGACTGTGACCCGGTAGGTTTTTTTGCTGCCGTTTGATGAGGTGATCTCGATTGAGACGGGAGTGGACGTTCCTGGTCCACCGAGTGCGACCGGCAGCTGTCCCGGATTGATCCCTGGCCCAATGACGGCGGAGTTTGCTCCAGAACTCATCAGCATCGTGGCCATCTGGTCCGATTTGGTCGCAACGACCGTGACCTGACCAACACTGCTGAAGACGTTGGCCGTGTAATCCATGGTGTTCGCGTCCACCTCTGGAGCCAATGGTTGCACGACGTTGTTTGCAGTCACCTGTAAGGCTGAAACATTGCTGTCATTCGAGAGTCGCGTGATCATGATGCGGTACGTGCTCTCGACGCCGTTTTGTGCGGATGCAACGACCTCGACGGATGTGGTCGACCCCGGTTGGCCGAGTGATACCGGGCGGGCTTGCCCTGCGGGGGTAATTGTCCCGTTGATGATGATCGTGGTCGTGTCGTTTTTGGGAGTGGCCGTTACTGCCACACTGGTCGCAGCGGTGGGCACAGTGGCGGTATAGCCGGTGATATTGCTGGAAAATGTCGGTTGGATCGCATCGGGAGGGGTGACGGTTAAGCTGGAAAGGGGAACCTCTACTGTTTGCTCTGAGATTGATGCGCTGTCTCTGCAGCCGGAGGCACTGAAGCAGAGACTGATGAGAAAGATCGCGGCGACGTGGTCGCTTGCTGAGATGAACAGACGTTTCATGGACACATAGGCACTTTCTCTATGCTCGGGAACATGATCTGCCCGTTCTGTGAACATCGTGCCGATATGAAATACGTATAGCGAATCTACTCGGTCTGGTCAATCGATAGAATCGAGAGATATGACGTGCTCGTCATGGAGAACAGTTTCTAGAAGAGTCCTCGAGTCACAGTAATCCTATACATCGTTCTGTTGATTCCGTCTTGGGCGATCATCGTCAGATCTACTATTGTCCCAGCCCCCAATGCCGGAGAGATCGTCACGTGACCGATCGGTGTTCCGGCTGCACCGATGACTGAGCCTAGGGAGGACATGACGGCATTCGGATCGGTCTTGGTCGCTGTGATGGTAACGTTGCCGATGAGGAGCCCGATCTGCACCGTATAGTCCGCGATATTGGAGGCAAAGGGAGGATCCAATGAGCCGGCACTCACACTCAAGGCCGACAGCGTACTGTCGTTGGAGGCACGCCGGTTGATGGTGATGGTATAGGATTTGGAGGTTCCATCGGGAGCCATGACGGTGATGGACACCGTTGTGGCGGTTCCCGGCAGGCCGAGTGTAATAGGTGCTTGACCGTTTGCTTGGCCTGTCCCGGCGGACACCGAGCCGGACATGACGGCATCCAGGTCAGCTTTTGTCGCAGAAACGTCTACGCCGGCGATGTTGGTTGGCACCTCCACGGTATAGTTCAACTGCTCAGCCGTGAAGCTAGGATTCAGGGTGCCTGATGTCACGCTGAGGGCCGACAAGTTGTTATTGCTCGAAGGGGCGGCTCGTTTGACCGTGATGGTGTAGGTTTTGACGCTGCCATCCTGGGCGGTGACATGAATGGAGACGTCCTTTTGTGTTCCCGGTCCATCCAGTTGGATGGTGGCTTGTCCTTCGTTGGGAACGCCACCGGAAATCACCGCACGTGGATCGGCTTTGGTTGCTGTTACGGTGACGTGAGAAATCTTCGTCCCCACTTCCACTCTGTAGCTTCTCTCCCCAGAGGAAAATGCAGGAGACAAGGCTTGATCCACACCAGCCACTTGTACGCGCAAGGTTGACAGGGTGTTGTTGCCGGATGCCGCGCGATGGATCGTGAGGCCATAGGTCTTGCTGGTTTGATTCGGAGCGGTCACAGTGATTGAAACCGTTTTTTGTGTTCCCGGCCCATCGAGTTGAATGGTCTGCGGTTCTTCGTTAGGTACATCGCCAAAAATTAAGGCGCTTGGATCCGACTTGGTCGCGGCGACGGTGACACTGGTGATGTCAGTGGCCACATCCACGGTGTAGATCCCATGGTCGGACGTAAAGACGGGACGCAAGGGACCTGGTGTGACGGTCAAGGTTTTCAGATTGCTATCGCTCGAGAGTAGTCGTGTCACACGGACTGCATAGGTGCTATCCGTACCGCTCTGTGTTGTTAGCACGATCGGGATTGTTTTGGTCGATCCCGGTTGGTCGAGGGTGATGGAGTGTTTCGTGGCGATGGTTCCGTCGATTGATACCGTCACCGTGCTGTCCTGGGGGGTCGCGGTGATCGTGACACTGGTAGCCGTCGTCGGGGCCTGGGCTGTGTAGTTTGCGGTATTGCTCGAAAACGTCGGCTGGAGGGTGGCTGGCGTGACACTGAGACTGGCTAGTGGGACATCGGGTCGATCGGAAACCGACGCGGAGTCCTTACAGCCGTAGGGAGTCAAGCAGAGAACGACGAAGCAAAGGGCAGCCCAATGTGTTCTTGTTATGGTCAACACGTGCTTCATGGGAATACCGGAGGTGGTCTTTGGCTGCACGGCATAACTGGTCCATCTGCTTTGTCGAATACAAATCGCCAGCGAGGTATCGCACAAGTGAGTAGAGATCGGTTCTTAGAATATTCGCAAAACGAGCAGCGATTGATAGCTGATATAGCCGATCTGACCGACCAGGTCAACGGACGAGGTGAGGATTGAAATGAGGAACCCGATGGATACGAATGTCAGTGCGGCGATTCAGAAGATTGTGGGCCATGAGCAAGCTATGGAAGACATGCGTCCACGCCAGAGTGAAGCTGAGCGCACTGCCTATTGGCGAGATCGGATGATAGTGATGGCGTATGATCGTGTTGTCGCACCGTCCTGTGCAGTGACAGTCAGGTCCATCTCAGTGCGTCTTCCCCTTAGGGGGACGGAGACGCGACCTGTCGGTGTCCCGGCCGCCGCAATGATGGAACCAAGTGCGGACAGGATGGCATTCGGATCGGATTTCGTTACAGAGAGGGTCACGCTCTCCACGTTATTGGTCACGGTCACTCGGTAGCCCAGGGTATCCGATGCGAAATCAGGGTCCAAGGAACCAGGAGTTACCGTCAAGTCAGCGAGCGCATCGTCACTTGAGGGGTTTGCTCGCTTGACGCTGATGGTATAGGTCCGTGAGACACCGTTCGGTGCTGTAACGATTATCGAAACAATCTTGGTCGTCCCTGGACCGTCGAGCTTAAGCGTTGCATGCCCTTCGTTAGGCACATCACCCGAGATTACGGCATTGGGATCAGATTGAGTTGCCACGACGGTCACGTCGGTGGCAGTGCTGGCCACGTTCAGAGTGTAGTTCTGAGTTCCTACAGAAAAGGCAGGGGATAAAGTGTCTGGCAATACGGTCAAGCTCTTGAGAGTATTGTCTCCGCCGAGGGTAGTCGCCCTGAGAGTCATAGTGTAGATCTTCGCCCTCCCATCGGAGGAGGTGACGATCACGGAGACATCCTTGGTTGATCCCGACCCGGGAGCTTGAATCGTAGCTTGGCCAGTGACTTGCCCTGCCTGAGCGGTGACTGCACCAGACAACACGTCTCTTGGATCAGATTTAGTCGCCGAGATGGTGACGTCTTGTGTATTGCTGGGAAGATCGATGCTGTAACTGGTTGTTTCGCCGGAGAACGGTGGTTGGAGCGATGTGCCGGATACTGAGAGGCTGGTCAGCTGAGGCCCTGGATCGATCGATCCCGTGTTCGTACAACCTTCGATGCCTAACCCGATGATTCCTAGGAGAAGCGTGCGGACAAGATATTGTGCAGGGATGGTAAAGTGGTGTTTCACGATGGACTCACGACATTTGTCCTGCTGGAGACTCTGTTGGTCTAACCACCCGTGTGAACCAAAATGAGAGGTGCAGATCTTACGAAAGGAGTTCCTGACGGGTCTATCCCTACTTGTGTATGGATAAGCCGAGTGCATAAAGGGGTGAGCCTGATTGGCAGGGGTAATAAGTCAGGTTGGAGTGTGTTGATATGGGATACAAGCAATCAAACATTGCAGATGATCGGGTATCTCAAGGAGAATTAGTTTTCATGGGCAAGATTGGTTTGTGGGTGCAGAGGGTAGGTAGGGTCGCTCATTTATATAAGCATCGTTATGGGTGCGATGGCACTGCATGGATCACAGTGCTCGGTTCACAGTGACTGTGTAGGTTTTTGGAGCGCCTCCGCTCTGAGCAGTGACAAGAATCGACACCACGGTTGAGGTCCCTGGTCCACCGAGCGGGAAGGCTTCTTGTCCTGATGGGGTGCCAGCCGGGACGGTCACGGAACCGATCAACATCACCGCATTCAGGTCGGACTTGGTAGCGGACACAGCTACCAGATCAACGGTGGTCTCCACATTGACCGTATAGTCTAGGGTGCTTGCGGTAAAGCTTGGATTCAACAGCTGCTCAAGGGTGTTCGCTGTTACCGACAAGGCTGATAGCGTGTCATCGGTCGATGCAGCCCGGTTCACAGTGACTGTGTAGGTTTTTGGAGCGCCTCCGCTCTGAGCAGTGACAAGAATCGACACCACGGTTGAGGTCCCTGGTCCACCGAGCGGGAAGGCTTCTTGTCCTGATGGGGTGCCAGCCGGGACGGTCACGGAACCGATCAACATCACCGCATTCAGGTCGGACTTGGTAGCGGACACAGCTACCAGATCAACGGTGGTCTCCACATTGACCGTATAGTCTAGGGTGCTTGCGGTAAAGCTTGGATTCAACAGCTGCTCAAGGGTGTTCGCTGTTACCGACAAGGCTGATAGCGTGTCATCAGTCGATGCAGCTCGGTTTACGGTAATAGTATAAATTTTGGGATCTCCATTCTGAGCGGTTACAGAGATGGTGATTGTTGTGGGAGTTCCTGGCCCACCGAGCGGAAGATTGAGCGCGGAACCGGAGGCTGTTCCTGCTGGGATGGTGATGCTACCGATCGCCATGACAGCATTCGGGTCGGATTTAGTCGCCGAGACATCTATGGTGGTAACGTTCGTGGCCACGTCTACTGTGTAGAGTGTGGTGCCTGCGATGAAGACAGGATTCAAGGTTCCTACGGAGATGCTCAACGCCGACAGGTTGTTGTCTCCGGAGAGTCGTTTTATGGACAGGGTATAGGTCTTCTTGCTGCCATTTGGTGCGGTTACTTCGATTGAGACAGGTGTGGTTGTCCCGGGGCTGCCTAGTGCAATGATTGCTTGCCCAGGATTTGCTCCTGCTGGAACAGTGGTAGATCCGATCAGCGCAGCAGCATTCGGGTCTGATTTTGTCGCAGTTACCGTCACAGAGGTGACGTTTGTCTGGACATCTACGTTGTAGTTCAGAGTATTTGCGTCAAAGCCAGGAACCAAGGGCTGAGTGGCGTTATTTACTTTGACGCTCAAGGCTGAGAGATTGTTATCGCCCGATAAGAGTCTTGTGATCGTGACGGTATAGGTGCTCGTAAGCCCATTCGGTGACTCTAAGACGATAGGGATTATTTTGATCGATCCTGGAGGGCCAAGGGATATGGAGCGTTGTGTGGTGATCGTGCCGTCAATTGTCACGAGCGTTGTGCTGTTTTTCGGAGTTGCGATCATGGTGACAGTCGCAGCGCCTGTCGGGACGTCGATTGCATAGGTAGTGGTATGGCTTGAAAATGTGGGCTGCAGCGTCCCAGGGGTTACCGTCAAGCTGGAGAGAGGAACTTCTACGGTGGCTTCTGAAACCGAGACGCTGTCTCGACAGCCAGAGGCACTCAGCCCAATGGTGACAGCAAGGAGAGCAGCGTAGCAGAATCGGGTCACGATCAAAAAGTGTTTCATAGTAGTACCGTTTACTTTCTTCGGATATAGGAGTCGTCGGTCTTTTCGGATCTTGAAACTTTGGACAATAGAGGCCTGATGCTAGGGGAGGATGAGGAAATGGTCTAGACCTACAAAGGTAAGGGAGGTATGGCGAAGGCGGAATCTGGTTGGGACAGCAGCGGCAATCAAAAAATGTGCGTAGGAGGATCAGCGCATGTAGCTATGAAATGGTCTCACGCTACGGTGTCAATCTAGGTTGGAGCGGTGAAAGGCAAGATGTTGTAGGTACTGTTTTGTTTAGCAGAGTGGGTAGATAGAGCAGTCGTAACTCCCATCTCTAGTAACTCAACGCGACATCAAGACATTCAGGCCAAGATTAGTTTCAGAAGCACTCACCCCATGCTCTACCACCTCTCGGTGGAGTCTGAGCACACTCCAAGAGGTGGTCCAAGATGATGGGCTGGCCTATGTGCCGGATTGCCCAGTGCTGATAGTCACGATCAAGGCATCGCTCTGACCAGATTCAAGGTTCGTTGTCGTGTTAGTTACCGTGCTGGTAATCAAGTGCTGGATCCCATTATTGCTTCCAGTCAGAGCTGCCGTCGGCTTAAGCGTGGGGACTGTCTCACTGGGTGAGATGGCTGTCTGCTCGAGAGTCGAGTCGACTTTGATGCCGTCTACATAGAGGTTTGGAGTCTCTCCTACCCCAGGCTGGGGTATTCTGAATCTTGGTATCGTGACGCTGGTGAAGTTGTCGTCTCTGGTACCAAAGGGTATGCCCTGAGTGTCTGTGGCGCAGTCTGCATTAGTTCCGGTTAGAGGACCCGTAAGGTCAGTTCTCAGTGGACAGGAGTCATCTGCTGTTATCAGATCCGGTGCGGCTGCCGGTTTATTCGGTGGGGTGGGGGCTGCGGGGCGGATCACAGAGATGGTGTAGACCTTAATATCAACTCCATTCTGAGCAGTCACAGTGACGGATATTGGAGTGGGCTCCCCCCCTGCACCATTCAGTGGGAAAGTTGCTTGCCCTGACTCAGTGCCAGGAGAGACCGTTGCGCTGCCTAGAGCCATCGTGGCATTTCGATCAGCTTTTTTTGCAGAAACGGTGACATTCTCGACGGTGCTGTCGACATTGACGGTATAACTTTGGTCGTTTGCATCGAAGGGGGAATCTAAGGCTCCTGGTGTTACTACTAATTCGGACAGGGCACTGTTCGCGCCAAGAGCGGCGCGAACGACAGTTACAGAGTATGTATTTGTTGCTGTTTGATTCTGAGCAGTGACAACGATCTGGATACTAGTCGACTGCCCTGCGGGATTCAGCGTGATGGGCCCGGATGGTTGTCCGGACGTGGCCGCTTGCCCATTGACGGTCATAGTTGCCGTCGAGTCTGCCAGAGTCGGTGTGACTCTCACGCTGCCTATGCCACTGCCGACATTGACGGTATAACTGAGATCATTTGCGGTGAAAGGGGAGTCTAGGGATCCTGGTGAGATGGTCAACGCGGTGAGATTACTGTTCGCACCGAGGGCATCACGAACAACAGTCACAGAATAATTCTTTATTGCGGTTTGATTTTGAGCAGTGACAACGATTTGAATGCTAGTCGGCTGCCCTGCGGGATTCAGTGTGATGGGCCCAGACGGTTGTCCGGACGTGGCCGCTTGCCCATTGACGGTCATAGTTGCCGTCGAGTCTGCCAGAGTCGGTGTGACTCTCACGCTGCCTATGCCACTGCCGACATTGACGGTATAACTGAGATCATTTGCGGTGAAAGGGGAGTCTAAGGTTCCTGGTGAAATGGTTAATGCTGAGAGATTATTGTTCCCATTTTGGGCGGCACGAATCACGATTATCGAGTAGGTCTTTGTGGTCTGATTCTGAGCGGTGACAACGATTGGGATGGTAGTCGTCTGCCCTGCGGGATTCAGTGTGATGGGCCCAGACGGTTGTCCGGACGTGGTCGCTTGCCCATTGACGGTCATAGTTGCCGTCGAGTCTGCTAGAGTCGGTGTGACTCTCACGCTGCCTATGCCACTGCCGACATTGACGGTATAACTGAGATC
>CAYSFU010000033.1:23819-38737 GCA_964430555.1 uncultured Nitrospira sp.
GTGTGACTCTCACGCTGCCTATGCCACTGCCGACATTGACGGTATAACTGAGATCGTCCGCGCTGAAGGCGGAGTCTAGTGATCCCGAGGAAACGGTCAACGCTGAGAGATTATTGTTCCCGTTGAGAGCGGCACGAACGACGTTCACAGAATAGGTTTTGAGAGCCCCATTTTGAGCGATGATGATAATAGGAATAACGGTGCGCGAGCCGGCTATGCCTAACTCAATGGTTTGAGACTGCCCAGATGTGGTGGTTTGTCCGTTCACGGTCATGGTTGCCGTGGTATCGGACAGGGTTGGTCGTATGGTTATGCGTTCGACGCTACTTCCCACATTCACGGTGTAAGAAGTTCTGTCTGCCCTGAACGAAGGAGCTAAGTTACCTGCTGAGACTGTGAGTCCTTGTAAATTGTTGTTGTTTGATGGTCCCCGACTCACGGCAATCTCGTACGATTGCGAGCTTCCATCCTGAGCTGCGATGGTGATTGGGATTGTCGTGACTTGGTTGCCACCATTGAGATTAACCGCCCGTGATTGACCGGAGCTTGCTGCTTGCCCATTTACTGTCATGGTTGCCAAAGGATCAGAGAGGGTGGGGGTGATCGTAATGCTTCCGATGTTATTCTCAACGGTGACCGTATATCCTCGTGAGTTCTTATTAAATGGAGGAGCTAGGGTTCCTGGTGAGACTGCCAAATTTTCTAAAAAATTGTCTCCGGCCAGGCTCGCTCGTTTGACGAGGACAGTATACGACTTCGACGTGCCCCCTGTGCCTGTATCTGTTACAACAATGTTGACTGATTGCTCCGCACCTGGCGAGTTGAGAGTAATGGTTTGACTGGATGTTTGCTGATTGTCGATCCGAATCGTGTCTCCAGCGATTCGAGGGGTTGCGGTGATTGTTGTACTCGACACGTCAGTGGAGAGCTGGACCGTGTAACTCGTTGTTGCAGGGGTAAACTGTGGGTCTAGGGTTCCATCGGAGACTGCCAGGTTTCCGAGCTCTGCCGGTTGGTTTTGGGTTCCTGTATCCCCGCAGCCGTAGGTGCTCACACTCCATAGGACCAAGACCAGTCCAACGAGAGATCGTCCGGTACGGGTGCGTGGATGCATCATAGTGGAACCGCTCACTTTCTGTTGGGACAGACGGTTAAGGGTGTGTTTGGCCACAGGTTGTGAATCCAAACTGTAGAGCTTCTGAATGACGAGGCGACTCGACCTTGGTTGAGCACTATCCGCTGCCTCAATGGGCATGAGTGAACCTCTATAGCGGAATTGTACTAGTTAGGTCAAGTACCGAATTCAGGTACTTAGATAGTATGGCTAATTATAGGATCTGAGTCAATGTCCTGACGGTGTTCCACCCTGTGTCTTTCCCAGGAGCTCGGCTGTGGAGGGAATCTGAGTCAGGAGGTCAGGGCGTACTTGAAACAAACCGGAGATCCGCTGGCCGGTTGCGTAGATGAGATTCCCCGACTGGCTGCCCAACGTCAATTTCCCTGTCGTCTTGCCGTCTTTCGCTGTGGCGACAAACTCTGCGGCCGGGGATAAGAGCCCATAGGGGGCGAGCGGTGCGGATTGTTTCATGACCCGTTCTTCTGCCGGTAGATTGGCCACTCGACTGACGAACAGGTCTGCCACCTCTTGGCTGACCTTCTTCATGGGCTGGTCCTCCAGGACCCACTCACCGGTTTGGTTGATCAACACGTATTCCTGCTCCCTGGTCTTGACCGATAGCGTGGCCACATCCGTGTAGTCGAGGCCGAAGAGTCGTTTGTCTTGAAGAGTGAAGAGGTCCTTCGTCAGGTCTTTGATCAGCCCGGGGTTGATGCGATAGAGCGGTGCGTCTGGTGCGGTTTCTGCGATGGCTTCGCCGTTCCGCGAGTCCGGCTGATAGAGCCGGACCGATTGATCGCCGACGACGGTATGCAGTGTGACCTTCACTTTCGGTGTCGTCAAGGTTTTGGCCATGCTGTCCCGTTCGGGACCCGGATCAATGATGCCAAGCGCCTTCACGTCTTCCAGGCGAAACATCAATGACCGCACCTCGTTCTGATCCGCTTCGGCTTCGATCGGATATCGGATCTTCCACGAAGGTTTGGGTTTGTCTTTCGCCATGTTGTAGATCACGATTTCGGTCGTCGGATAGGTCAGGCGAACCCGTTCGATATCATTCTGAACGAATTTCAGCAGCTCTTTCCGTCGAAAGGTCATCAAGGATTTGTTCACAAAATCCTTCGGCGCCAGAGTGGTTAAGTGGATGCGATGATCCGACCCCCGCAGGACATAGAGCGTATTGGACAGAGGCCCGCTGTCACCGATGGCAATAGTTTCCTGTCTGGTGCCGGCTGTCACGATGAGGGTGGTCACTGGCGGTTCGAGGCCGAACGGTGCCAGTTGTGTGGTTTTGTCCTCCAGGGTTCTGGTTACGATTCCAGTAACCAGCGCGCGGATGAGCGCTTGAACCTCGCGCGTATCAGCCTCGGTTCGAATCGGAGAGAGAATGGACCACTTCCCAGGCTCAGTCAGCTTGATCTCAATCGGGCCCTGCGTAGTGGTGATGGACAGGCCGGTGATGGCAGTTTCCGGGAACGGCAAGAGTTGCTTCTGTGCCGTTTCCAGTTTCTCCTTCTGTTGCTTGGCGGGAAGCTCAACCAGGTAGAGATAGCCACCCAGTCCAGCGAGGATCATCAACAGCAGGAATGTAGGCCAATAACGCATATCAGGATAGTGAGACTCGCCGTCAGCTGCGTTCTTGCATTGTTCAGACCCTTAACGTACCCCAGGAGAGGGTGTGCTTCGGCTCTTCACTCGCAGTGGTCTTACGGGACAGCCATGTTGCCCACCCTGCAGTGAAGAGTGTGGAACGTAGATTCATCATAATCGCCGGCGTTTTCTCCACACAATGAGCCCGGTCAGGAAGGTCATGAATGGAAGCAAGACGACCTGAATGTAAATCAGCGCGCGCTCCTGTAGCGGATTGGGTGTGAACGGGTGCAATGCCGGTTCTCGTGGCGCGATAGAGATTAAGTCTCGTTCCTCGGCCAACCAACCGGTCGTATGGAGGAAAAAATCGCTATTACCTGGAAAATTGAAGAAGGCGTTGGACGCAAACGTGGAGTTGCCGATCACCACAATCGCTGGACGAGGTTTCCCCTCTTCCGGGGCCTTCTTCGGCGACAGAGCGGCAGCCATAGGAAGTGGTCCCTTGATATCTTCTTTTTCACTCAGGCTCACCACGCGGCCTTGCATGTTCGTTTCAGCCCAGCTATTGGGTGACGTCCTGGCGAGAGGAACGAAGTCCCAGTCTTTCCCGATTTGTTCGTCGAAGGTGATGTGTCGTGACAGCGGCAACAGCACGGCCGAGGTGAGGTCTTGGGTGATCTCATGTTCTGTAAACGTTCTCACCAGCAGGGCGGTAAGGTCTCCTTGCGCTAATCGATCTTGGAGATCTACCAGGACACCAGGTCCCAGGCCCAGTCCCCAGCGGGCCAACAGCGTTTCGAGTCCCGTCTGTGTATCGGGATCTGTCAGGACCAACAGATGGCCGCCTTTTTCAACATATGTATGGATGCGCTCTTGTTCTTCTTTCGTGACCGAACGACGTGGGCCGGCGAGGACCAACACAGACGTATTGTCCGGCACGGCTGACTCCTTCAGGAGCGAGACCGTCCCAACGTCATATCCTTGGCGAATCAGGGCTTCCTTAGCCATGAACAGACCATTTCGGTCTTTATCTTCGACGTTCAGCTCGCTGTGGCCTTCAACGAAAACAATCCGCTTTTTGGAGTCCTTGGAGATTCGGATCAAGGCGCCGGTCAGTTCGATTTCCGAAGGAGACGTCACGCGGATCGTTTGCCCGTTGCTCTCGAAGACGGCGGTGTCGGTCCGAAAGATGCCGTACGTCTGGGCTATCTTCGGTTGCTTCTCCGGATCGATGAATTCCACACTCAGCTTGGTCGAGGCTTGCCGATAACTCTCCAAGCGTTCTTTGAAGGTTTGATAGCCGGGGTCCTTTTCTCGTGTGAAGACTGTGATCGTCACGTCTCGTGGGAGGGTTCGAAGTACTCGGTAGGTTTGGGGTGCGAGGGTAAAGTTCTGGTTTTCTGAAAGATCCCATCGAATGGAATGCCGTGCTGCCAGAAAGTTCACGATTACAAGAATGCTCGTGAAGAGTACGACCAGTAGAACGCTGTTCAATCCCATCTTTGTCGAGCGCTGGTTCGAGAAGGTCTTGACGGTCTCGAAATGGAGGACAAAGAATGAGATGAGGCAGGCCAGCGCCAGGCCTTCGGCAATGGTCACGCCCCACACCCAGTCCGGTCGAAGACTGTAGGCGACCATGCCGCCGATGCCGATCAGGATTCCAAGAATGCCGAGTGGGAAAGAGCGCAGATTCATTTCCAGCGTGTCGACTCCACGACTCGATGTGTCAAGAACAACATGAGCACGAGACCGCTTCCGAAGTACACCAGGTCGCTGGTATCGATGAGTCCCCGAACGAGGCGGTCGTAGTGCTCCATGTAAGACATGTACGAGATGACATGACCCGCAGTGGTATCTCCGAAGAGACTGCCGAGTCCGGAGATCAACCAGATCGTGAGCAACAGACCGAAGCTGACGAAGGCGGCGACGATTTGGTTTTCCGTGATTGCCGAGGCGAACAGGCCTACGGAAAGAAACAAGGCTCCCAGCAGCACCATGCCGAGATAGCCGGTCCAGATGGGATTCCAATCGAAATCGCTGAAGAGCATCAGCACGGTCGGGACCAATGTGGTGAATCCGACCAGACCCAAATAGATTACAAACACACTGATAAATTTGCCGATGACGATGTCATTGATCCTCAGCGGCGAGGTCAGCAAAAATTCGAACGTTCGCAACTTGCGTTCTTCAGCAAATAATCGCATGGTCAGTATGGGCAGGACGATCAGGAGGACGATTCGCATGCTCGCAAAGAGATTCCGAAAGACCAGATCATTCAGGTTAATCTGGGCCGGTCCGCCTTGCATTTGCATCAACTGGATGGCCTGCGCGCCCGCGAATCCGACGTAGAGGTAGGACAGCAGTCCAAAAATCAGCAGAAAGACCGCGCCGACTACATAGACAATAGGCGAGACGAAATAGACGCGCAATTCCTTGGCAATGACGGCTTGTACCGGAGTCATGCAGCTCCTAACCGGGTGCTGGAACAGTCTGTCAGCGGTATCAGCACCGTATGGAACCTTTTAGCCATATTCTCTGCATCAGCATCAAATAAGTTCTTCTGCAGCTTGCTATATGTCCGTCTTTTCGGCGATGGCCATGCTCACCGTGGTCTCTGTGGTTTCGGTGGAGTGGTCTTCGTGACGTGTCAGTTGGAGGAACACGTCTTCCAAGGTCATGGAGACTGTCCGGAGTTCAAGCAGTCCCCATTGGTTCATCACGGCGACGCGCGCAAGTTCGTCACGCAGGTCGCGACCCAACTCACATTCGATGAGGAAGGTGCCTCCTCCCTGTCCGGGGAGCACATGAAGTACACCCGGGACTGTCCGCAGTTTTGCCTCGCAGTCCGCAGGGCAGGACTTCAGCGTCAGCGAGACCTTTTCCGACTGACGCAGACGCGCAGACAATTGCTCAGGGGTATCTTCCGCGACAATCCGACCTTTGTTGATGATGACCACGCGCTGGCAGACGGCAGTTGCCTCGGGAAGGATGTGGGTGCTGAGAATCACAGAGTGTGAGCCGGCGAGGCTCTTGATGAGTTCCCGGATTTCAATGATCTGCTTTGGGTCGAGGCCCACAGTCGGCTCGTCAAGAATCAGGACCGGAGGATCATGCAACAACGCCTGTGCCAAGCCTACGCGCTGCCGATAGCCGCGAGACAGGTTCCCGATCAGTCGGTGCCGCACCGCACCCAGCTCAAGTCGTCCGATGGAGTGGTCGAGGGCCGAGGTGAGGGTTGGTCCTGTCATGCCACGGAGTTGTCCGACGAAGGTCAGATATTCCGTGACGGTCAGTTCCTGGTAGACCGGCGGTGTTTCCGGTAGATACCCGATCTGCCGCTTCACCTCCAAAGGTTGATCCGTACAGTCGAATCCCGCAACACGTACCGTGCCCTCCGTTGCCGGCATAAAACAGGTCAGAATCCGCATCGTGGTGGTCTTGCCAGCCCCATTGGGGCCAAGAAAGGCCAGCACTTCTCCCTTGGCGACAGAAAAGGTCATGCGATCAATGGCCGTATGATGGCCGTACCGCTTTGTAATGTTGTGAACGTCAATCACGAAAGTGATAATTCGGTGCGAATCGCTGTGAAGGATGTGGAGCAGTACTGCTCTCAGAGCAACAGCCTGTATTGTTCAGGGATCTTACTCACTCTTCCCGATGCAGTCAATATGGCGGCGGGACTCGGTCTGCCAGGATTTCGTCGCACAAGCTGAAAGAAGAAGGCTGAATGCAGAGGGCCATCTCTCGGATATAGGTCGAGAAAATAATACGTTTACGGAAAGAGTGAGGATGCCGGTCTCTCCTTACCGTCCATCTCAAACACTATCAGGTGTTGAACTTATAGTGAGTCTCCGCTATATAAGAGTTCCATGAATGGGCTCCCTCATCCGAAATTTGAGGTGAGAGGAGCATGAACCTGAGATAGAACGCCTTATACGGAGGTGGGGGAGGCGGGTACTCCCGTCGGTGTTGTCGAAGTCCCAGACCTTTCATACTCTGAGTCAATTGAAAGTCAGAGTACGTCGGTATTCAGAGGGAGGTAGCTCCAGTATGCGCACGGATGTTTCCCACAATCGGCTCTTCTCGAAGAGTTCTTTTGCTCTGGCCATGTGTTTGTCCTTGGGGGCGTGCTCGTGGGTTCCTAAAGGGGAAGTACAACTGGATGTCGGGATCAAGGATCGCGGGGTTGCCTCCTGGTATGGTGGACAGTTTCATGGGAGACAGGCCGCGAACGGCGAAATCTTCGATATGGAGGGACTGACCGCAGCACATCGGACGATCCCGCTCGGCAGTGTGGTCAGGGTCGTCAATTTGTCGAACGGCAAGCATCTCCATGTGCGAGTGACCGACCGGGGACCCTATGAAAAGGGACGGATTCTCGACCTGTCCCATGGCGCAGCCGTCATTCTGGGAATGGCGCGTGAAGGCGTGGCCTATGTGCAGGTGGAGGTGGTCGGTGAACGCCATCCGGAGCTCCTGCTGCTGACGGAACACTACACCGGCACGGCATCGTCGGCTCTCACCGGTCACATGTTTCCGGTTGATCGGACCTCGCAGGGCATGACGTCTCACGCGAGAAATCTTCCCGGCGATCTCTGGATTGCGAGAAGAAATCGGTGGGCCCTTGCCATGTTGTCCGTGGTAGATCCAATACAGACACCCGTTGCTTCATTAGTTCTGAGCTGAGCGCTCTGAGAGTGATTCCCTTGTAATACTCCTTGCTTGGCTTGCGAGCAGGTCGCCGACAGATATTCAGTGAAGAGTCGAAACTTATGTGCAGCTCTTCACACATGGCATGTCCATTTCAAGAATGTGGTTATGTGCCTATTCAGGTTGACAGTGTGTAAAGCTCTCCACTAGACTGTACTCTTTCTCTCAGTCCAAGACCATCAAACGAGTCAAATAAGTTAAGGGGGGCATGATTCGATGGCCAAAAAGCGCGCGCAAGAATCGGATGAAGTGAAATTAAAGAACAAGATTGCCACAAAGACGACCAGCCACAGTAGTCCGGAAAGGGATTCCGCCCTCCGCTCTTTGAAAAAACGATTGAAACGGGAGCAGCGCAAGCGGCGAGCGTTGGCACAGCGAAAAAAACGAGCGGCCGGAAGCAAAGGCGTTTCCGCATCAGCCTAATCCCTCTGGCGGCAACGTCTCGTGTTGAAGATGGACTAATTCTTATGGATTCCAAGACCAAACGCTCCCCTGCAGATAACAATCCTCTTAGCCAGCCGTTAGGAGATGTGCGGGCCGATGAGGTCAGGGCTGAGCATTTGCAGGATGAGCCTCTTCCCGTCGAGCCGCAAACAGCTGGTTCGGGCACGGTTGCACTCGAAGAAGAACAGGTCAAGGACGAGATTGATATCCAGATTGATCTATTGGCAGATCCTGATTGGGTTGTCCGCCGCGAAGCGGTCATTACGCTTGGGGAAATGGGAGACGAGCGGTGCGTCGAACCGCTGGCCCGCGCATTGCGTGATGGTGATTGGCAGGTTCGTGAAGTCGCCATCGAAGCGATGGGTCAGGTGGGGTCTCCTGCGGTCGAAACGCTGCTCAAACTCCTTCGTGACTGGGAGGTGCGCAAGTATGCCATCGCAGCCCTTGGGAAAATACCAGACGAGCGGGTGCTGGATCCCTTGATGCTTCAGCTTCGGAACGATGAGTTTAAAGACGATGCGGTCGATGCCTTGGTCGCATTGGGTGCGCCATCCGTCGAGAAGCTCATCCCTGCTCTTCGTGATAAGGATGAGAACATTCGGAAATGCGCCGTCCTCGCGTTGGGACGGATCAAAAGTAGCGAGGCCATCGATCCTCTCATCCAGATGCTCGGTGACAAGGATTGGTTTACACGCTTGACGGCAGCCGCTGCGCTGGAGTCAATCGGTGATGATCGTGGGCGTGAGGCGATCAAGCCGTTGCTCAAAGACTCCGATATGGTCGTGAAAATGCGAGTCGAGCGGATTTTGGCGAAGTGGAAGAAGCAGCCAATCTCACAACCTGCCAACGCCTGAGTTATTTGTTCAGCTGCTGATCCATCCGTTGTTGCAGTTCATCCATTTTCTTGGACGAGACCTGCTTTCCCGTCGTCAGTTCCAATTGGACCTCCTGCAGCGAATCGACGAGATTGCGCAGTGCTCCCGTGGTGTCGTCGACCTTTGCTCCCTTTGTCGTGGCTTCAACGGCCTCGATTACTTTCGAGAGTTCCTTCACGGCTTCGCTATGCTTTCTGTCGATCACGTACGCCTTTGCCTGGAGGAAGCGAGACTTGGCATCGACGAGCCCCTGACGACGGCGGAGATCGCGCTCGATGCCGAGCGTGGTATCCATGACGTTCTTTGAGACCTCCTTCAGCGACTGCTGGAGATCGGAAACGGATTGCTTCAATGTGCCGATAGGGCGTTGTCCGACATAATAGCCTGCTCCGAACGCACCGATGAGAAGCAATAAGACCATGAGAAATTTGGCCATAGTGGTCCTACGTTAGCGGCGTCGTTTTGATGGAGACTGGTTGGCTATTTGCCGGAGAAGGCTGTTCGCCGCCGCGATACGTACAGCCTCATCCGTATCATGCAGTCCTTGTACTAAAACAGAGATGGCTCTGTCGCTGTGTTTCCGCAATGCCTTGGCCGCCGACAGTCGAGGGAGCGGTTGTTGGTCTCGCAACAGTGCGTGCAATATTGTGAGCGCCTGCTCATCCGATGAGGCGCTCAAGGCTTGGGCCGCTGCCCCACGAATGGAAGGATCGGGGTGTCGCGCCAGTTCAGCCGCGAGGGTGATGGCTGAGGGATCACCGAGGCGGAGCAATGCTTCTGCTGCATTCGCACGGACGTACGCGTTGGGGTCACGGGTCAATGACAACAGAAGAGGTCGGGTATCCTTAATGCCGAGCTTCCCGAGGCTTGCGGCTGCGACACCACGAATCATCGCTACCTCATCTTCCAGAGCATGCGTCAGTGGGGCGACACCCTCAGGAGATCCGAACTCCCCAAGCGCACCAGCCGCAAAGGCACGCACTGATGGGGTGGGATCATACACGGCTTGCGCAAGGACGGCGAGGCTTGCTGGACGTTTGAGGCGTCCCAGGACACCCAATGCCGCCATCCTGGACTCTGCGTCCGGTAACGTTGCGGCACTGGTAATCTCATTCAGCTGTTCGGAGTGACCTAACTTCACCAAAGCGGCCGATGCAAAGATAGACTCGGGGCCGTCCTCTGTACGGGCCACCTCAAGCAAGCGCTGTCGGACATCGGTGGCGGCCGCATCACCGAGGGCGGTCATGGCGGCAATGCGGACGGTCGGCATCTCATCCCGCAACGCGCGGCGTAAGGCTCCAGATGTTGCCGCGCGGCCGGCTTTTCCGATCGCCTCGGCAGCGCGTGCGCGTACGACGACGGAGGTATCCAGCAGTCCGTCCTCGAGAACGGCGGTGGTCTCCGGCAGTCCCAACTCCGCGAGGGCTGAGTACGCGGCGATACGAACATGCTCGTTGCGGTCACGCACGTGGCTGGTGATGAGACCAAGCGCCAACGGGCGGAGCAGTGCGGCATCGTGAGTTGGACCGGGCTGAACCAGTTTGGAATAAATCGCAAGAGCCTCGGTTGTTCGTCCAAGATGGACGTAACTCAGCAGGGCGAGACGGCGGAATTCCTTCGAAGGCGTGGCATCTGGCGGAAGACTTCGGTAGAGCGACGTGACTTCCGGATAGTCCCCTGTTTTGAAGAGAGTCGTGGCCTTCAACTCAATTGAAGAACGTGTTCCTGTGGTGGCAGCGGTGACGGCCGGTACAAAAAGAAGCACCACCAGCCCCACAATCGCAAGCACGACGGTGGTCGGACGAGTGGGCAGGGTACGCAACAGATGGCCTTCGAACCCAATTACCACGTCGCAGGCATGCGCACCATGGCAGGGCGGTACATGAGACTGACGTAGTCTTTCAACATGCGCGTGGTGCAGAACTGTGGCGCGGTGGTGCGAATACATTCCTTCACCATTTGCAGCCAGCCACGAGGGATTCCGTCCCGATCGCGCTGATAGAACAGCGGAACGACTTCCTGCTCCAGCAGGCGATAGAGTTGTTCAGCATCGTGCTGATCTTGGGCCTGAGGATCGGCCTGCGGATTCAACGGTTGGATGCCCCATCCATTGGCCCCGTTGTACCCTTCAACCCACCATCCATCCAGAACGCTCAGGTTCAACACGCCGTTCAGAGCGGCTTTCATGCCGCTGGTGCCGCTGGCTTCCAAAGGAAAACGAGGCGTGTTCAGCCAAATGTCGACGCCTTGCACGAGATACTTTGCCATATGCATTTCATAGTCTTCAAGGAATGCGACACGACCGCCGAGCTTATGGTCGTGGCAGAACGACAGGACTTCATGGATGAAATATCGACCCGGCTCATCGGCCGGGTGGGCCTTTCCGGCAAAAATCAGTTGGACTGGCCGCCATCGGTCTTGGAGCAACGTTTTGAGTCGATCAAGATCTCGGAACAGCAGCGTGGCACGCTTGTAGGTTGCGAATCGTCTGGCAAACCCAATTGTCAGGGCTTCCGGGTCCATGAATGTTCCGCGTGTGAGGACTTGCGAAGGTTGGAGATACCCATCCATCCATCCGGTCCTGGCCCGCTCTCGGATAAAACCCATCAGTTTTCGCTTCATCGCTTGGCGAACCGCCCAGAGTTCATGGTCAGGAACATCCATCACTCGTTGCCACATGGCGGAGTCGTCGCAGGTTTGTGTCCAGGTTGGGCTGAGGGACTTACTGTATAGATGGTGGAGTTCAGGTGAGACCCACGTCGGCGCATGAATGCCGTTCGTGACACTCCGGATGGGGATCTGGTCGGTCGGCAATCCAGGCCAGAAGTGGTGCCACATCTCACGCGTGACGCGGCCATGCTCCCGACTGACGCCATTGACATGGGCGGAGAGACGCATGACCAATGCGGTCATGTTGAACCCTCCGTGCGATTCGGGAGTGTCGCCCAGTCGGAGAAATTCGTCGCGCGAAAGCCCCAGTTGTTCCCAGTAGCCGGTAAAGTATCGGTCCATCAAATAGTGTGGAAAGACGTCGTGTCCAGCCGGGACCGGAGTATGGGTGGTGAACACGGTGCTTTGACGGACGATGTCGCTTGCCTCTGCATGGGAGGACCCCTTTTGGACCAGTTCTCGAATCCGTTCCAAGGTCAGGAAGGCCGAGTGCCCTTCATTGGCATGCCAGACTGACGGCGAGATGCCGAGTGAGCGCAACATACGCACGCCGCCGATTCCCAGCAGAATTTCCTGGCAGAGCCGCATTTCTTGGTCCCCGCCATAGAGCCGGGCGGAGAGGGCGCGGTCTTCCGGACTATTCTCAGGCACATCCGTATCGATGAGAAACAGTGTGATCCTGCCCACCAACAGTTTCCAGACTGCGGCAGTCACATGCCGATTGCCCATGTCGACGGTAAACCGACAGGGCTCTCCGGCGGGCGTCAGGGCTAAGTGTATCGGCGACTCATCGCGGTTAAACGGCGCGTAGGCGGCTTCCTGCCAGCCTTCGGGTGTAATGCGCTGACGGAAATAGCCTTGAGGGTACATGAATCCGACGCCGACAAGCGGCAGTCCAAGATCGCTGGCTTCTTTACAATGGTCTCCGGCCAAGATTCCGAGACCGCCGCTATAAATCGGTACGGAGGCATGCAGGCCAAATTCGGCTGAGAAGTAGGCGATGGCTGTTTTTGTCAAATCGGCATGATGGGTACCGGCCCAACTCTTCTTATTCGCCAGATAGTCATCGAACAAGCGGAGGACAGCGGAGTATTGACGAAGGAATGAGGGATCCTCAGCCAGGCGTGCCAGCCGGTCCGGTTGGACATCGGCGAGGAGTTTGACGGGATTATGGCTTGCCAGGAACCACAGGGTTGGATCGATGGTTTCAAACAGCTGACGAGCTTCCAGCGTCCAGCTCCACCAGAGATTGCGTGCCAGCTCGGGGAGTCGACTCAGGTTTTGAGAGAGACCACTCTTCATCGAATTTGGAGAATCCACAAACACTCCTTTGGTCAGGGGCGAGTAAATAGGTACGAACACTGATGGGCGATTGCCGATGGGAACTAGGCGTGCCCTGCCTTATGCCAGGTGGCCCACTCTTTAGAGAATGCCACGGCGGCATACCGTTCGCCAAGGATTTTTGCGACACGGTTCAAGAGTTTGGTGAGTTGCTGCAGTTCGGAGGTTGTGAGATCGTCACGGAACCGAGGGTGGAGCCCCCAACGAGTCTCGATTTCTTCGCCGGATACGCTCGACATCAAGCTGACGAGCTTGATCTCTTGGCCGGTGGATGGGCGCTGTTCAGTCGAGTGTGTATTCTCTGGAGATTGGAGCTGTGCAACATCCTGGGTCGGCGGAGCTTGTCCTTGCAGCACGGCGCTGAGCGCCGGGACCACGGCGCTGATGCAGAGCGACGCTGCGGCGCTGAGCTGTGCGTGGTGTGGTGCGCCGAGCGCCTCCGCGACTTTCTCTCCGAAATCGTGAAACATCTCGGTCTTGGTCTTGGAGTCTTCGGCGATCAGGAATTTGTAGGTTTCGTATGTCTGGCGGCTCTCTGCCACGGTGGTGCCGATCGTCATTACGATTTCCATCTGGTCGGCATTATTTCCAAAGGCCGGTTCGAGGGCGCGCCGCAACTGTTGTGCCACAGCATCTTCCAGCCCATTCATAAATGCCATCTGATCTTTCAGCGGAATGTGCAGCACCACCAGGCGGTCCGTGAGGTTAAACATGATCTTGAGAAATTCCAGATAGATACCCCACTCATCCTGGCGCTTGAGTTTGATCGCCTGTTCCGGGGCATTGCGCTTTATCATCGTGACGGATTCGCCCGACACGGCGAGCATGAGTTCAGCCAGCTGACGAAGTTGGTCTTTGTAGTCGGTGTTGGCGGTAGCCATCAGTCTTCTCAGTGAAGTGGGATTATAACGGAGATGTGCGAGGGGAGCAAAGCGCTATATCGCCAAATTCTTGTTCGCTTTGAGATCGGCGAGTACGATTCCCCCGCGATGGTGCCCGGGGTGTTGCTGAAGGAGCACACGAGTTTGAAAAGGGGAAGATTTGGAGAATTTAGGGTCGGTGCCGTTTGAGCGTAGCGGCGACAATGGGTTTCGCCCAGTTCGGTGTGGTGGCTAGGTCCGGTGGGTTGAGAATTCTATCGCGTTCCGTGCGCCGCACCAGTTTCAATTGTGGTGTTCGTCCGGCAGCAGGATCTGCGTCCACGCTGTTATCGTACAGATGTAGGGTGGTGAGGTGATCTTCCACCAATTTTGTGGACACCAGGTTACGCCACGGCACGCTGCGCTTCGTACTCCGCCGGCGACTGGTAACCGAGCATCGAATGACGGCGGTTCCGGTTATAGAACACCTCGATATACTCGAAGATGTCCTGTGTGGCTTCGCCCCGCGTCGCATACTGCCGCTGGTACACGAGCTCACGCTTCAGTGTTCCGAAGAAGCTCTCCACACAGGCATTGTCCCAACAGTTGCCTGTGCGGCTCATACTGGCCGTGATGCCATGCGTGGTGAGCAACTGCTGGTAGGCCCCTGCCGCATATTGACTCCCGCGATCGGAGTGATGCAAGAGTCCGGCTGTGGGCTGCCGCGTGGTAAGCGCCATGCGAAGGGCCTGCTCGGTTAACGCTCCAGTCAAGCGTGGGCCCATCGCCCAACCGATGACGGCACGCGAGTACAGATCCAGTAGTACAGCCAGATACAACCAGCCCTCCCGAGTCCAGACGTAGGTGATATCGCCAGCCCAGACTTGGTTGGGCTGTGATACCCTGAACTGGCGGTCAAGCGTGTTGGCGGCCACGGGCAAGCCATGCGACGAGGACGTCGTGGCCCGCCACTTCGTCACGGTCTTTGCCCGAATACCGTCTTGGCGCATGAGCCGAGCCACGCGATGCTCACCAACGTGGTGCCCCTGTTTGACTAAGGCGTCCCAGATCCGGGGACTGCCGTACGTTTCCCGCGACTCCTGATGGATCACTCGAATGGCTGAGCGCAGGATACGTGTCTGGATGGACCGGGCACTCTCAGGCCGTGATCGCCACGCATAATAGCCCGCCGCCGAGACGGCGAGGGCACGGCACATCAAGCGGATCGGATAGCGACGGTCGTGTTCGTGGATCACCCGGTATCTCATCGCGACTCCTTCGCGAAGAACGCCGCCGCACGCTTTAAAAAAT
>CAYSFU010000034.1:0-38691 GCA_964430555.1 uncultured Nitrospira sp.
GCTTCGAATCGTACCACTGCGAGACGTCATAGCCTCGATCGCTTGATGCTGCCATAATATGTCCCTCCTTACGCAGAAATAAATTCTCACCCAGACATTGTGAACCAGCTCTACTCCGTACAGACAATAGAGCTTGCCACTTAAATCCCTATTCAGCTAGTGCTGATTCTACACTCATAAAACAGACCATTTCAATACTATCATTCGTTTCGTAATTATTGATTTATATCAATGTTATCAATATCCTATGGGACAACAAGCCCTCGCATTACGTCATAGGACACACCACCTTCTGCCAAAGACATTCCATTCCCCATAACTGATATGACGTCAGTATCTCCCAGACGCATCTTCATCTTCTCTCAAAGTAATCAAGGAAGATTCTGTCAGCCGTCAGTTGGCAACGAGATGTCTTGCGTTTCATCCTCTATTCCTCATGACAGTTTGTAGTGATCATCACCAAATGAGTCAACGTTGATCCTGCGCACGCCATACCGTAACATGTGCACCATGGCCTTGGGACATTCTCTTCCCCCTCAGACAACCGTGAAGCTTCCAAAGTCCGCAGTACGACTCTTACTGGCGATCCTCGTCATCGGGCTTGGTATTGCAGGATCCCAATTCCTTACGGGATCAACTAACCAAAAGGACGCGCTGATCGCGGATATCATTAAGAACTGGCAAGACACACATCCATCAGCAGAACGCTTCCTCATCTTGTCGGATTTTCATGATGAAGCGGTGTTGGACAAAGACACCAGTCTCATATGGGAAATCGCACCACAAACAACGACCGTCACCTGGAATGAAGCCCGTGTCACCTGCGCTAAACGAGCGATTGGCGGACAACGCGGCTGGCGACTGCCAGCTCCAACCGAAATGCGAAGCTTGGTAGGACCTGCTGTGGATTCTCCGATTCCCAATATCCCACCAGGTCACCCGTTCCTGAACATCCAGCCGACATCTTATTGGACAGTCGTTCCTGAAGCCAACCAGCCATCCTACGCCAAATACGTTGATGCCTTTCTTGGCAACGTACTCAGCTTTCTTCATATTTATACCTACCCCGTCTGGTGCGTTCGAGGCCCACTCACATCACCCGCTTCTTGAGCCTGATGAACCGGAAAGATGCGAGGCCGTTCCATGTGCAATGCATCGCGAAGACCTTGACCATGCAATTACAACAGAACTCCCCTCTCACAGGGACTACATACAAAGGTCTATGTGCGGTTGGTCTGTCAGTGTACAATGCTCCCGCCGGTCACATCTTATAATATGGGGGGGACCTCCTCGTGACTCTTCGAGAACAGCTAGCCAAAGCGTTCCACGACACCGGATCCTTTAAGTGGGATCGTACCAATGGGTTCAAGTTGGCCTCAGGTGAGATCAGCCCGTTCTACGTCGATTGTCGCGCGCTCATGGCGCATCCGGAGGCTCGTCGGCTGGTTGCCCAATTGGCCTATGACGCCCTCATCGACGTCGAATTCGACTCTCTAGGTGGCCTTGAGCTCGGAGCGATCCCCATCGCCGTGACTATTTCTGATTTCGCCTGTGCCGCCACTCCACCTCGTCTTTGGCGCACATTCGTCGTCCGCAAACAAGCCAAGGATCATGGGTTAGGAAAGTTGATTGAGGGCAGCATTCGCCACGGTGACCGAGTGTTGATCGTGGACGATGTCCTCACCAGTGGCGGATCGCTTCTGAAAGCGGTGGAAGCTGCGCGGAATGCCGGACTTCAGGTTGAACAGGCATTGGTGATTGTCGACCGCCAAGAGCAGGATGGGAAAGCGCGTGTAGAGAAGGAAAAGGTTCGCCTGAGAAGCCTCTTATCCATTCAGGATCTGATGGACGTGATGAAGAAACCCTCTTAAACCCAACCAACGCAAGACCTCCGTCCATTCATTTGCACTCAAACTGAATCCCCCAACGACGCTCTTCGACCAGTTCTTGGGCCCCATCAAGCGGGCTCACCACCCGAGTTCGTCCTTTTGCCTCACCTTCGCGCACGATCGAGTACGACCTGTCTTTACACTTCTCTTTCATGAGGTCCAGCCCCTCGCTCCGAAACGAAGAGAGCATAGGTCCCTGTCCTTCCTTGAACGGATAGATAACAACCCCACCCATGTCATACTCCTGCACAATCTTCGCTCCATCAGCACAGCCTCCCAGAAGGACAGCGATCGAGACGACAATAGCGAACAACCCGAAATTGGTCATCGGGGACTCACCCCAATCACGGTAGGAAGCGGGATATGAAAACTCGTGCTGCCGCTGAACAAACTCTTCCATGAACTGCCTTCCTGACTCTGCAGATCTCTCGTCCACAGTGATTCCACAATACGCAGATCGGATGATGACCCTCCATCCATCGCCATTGCCCGACGCACAGTGGGGAGCACCTCCTTAAGGCAGCGGCCGATGTCGTAGAGCGGGACCACCCCCAAACTCTTCAAGATCAGGATGTGTCCCTTGGTAGACTCGGCGACGACCGTTTGGTAGGCATGCTTGCCTGAGTCACGGACACGAATCTTACCGGATTGATCGAGCAACATCAGGGCTTGTGCTGCTTCCGAATAAGCAGGCTGATCTTCATTGAACGAGTCAAAAGCCAAGTCGAACACCCGCGCCTTTTTCAGACTCGGAACAGCCGGCTCTGCCACAAACAACCCTTGCCACGAATTATGCCGACGACTTCCCACCGAACGACCAGCTTGGTACAGCAAACCAAGGTACGTGAAATCTTCTCGAAATAACCCTGCATTGAACATGAGCTGATGGCCTGTTCGCTGTTGCCACTCCCCGATCTTAGGAGGCTGCGTGAATCCATCCTGAGTATAATGGTGCACGGAGAACCTCATGCGCTCCGGGTCCAGATCCACCACCAGCATGGTCGGCAAGGTAGGACAGGAATGTACAGGCTTCCAGACAGAAACCATGAGCCCCTCGGAAAGGCGTTCCCAGGAGATAAGCTGGCCAAGACACAACCCAGGCAGGATAAGCACAGCCGCAACAGCCAATCCGACACCTTGCACAACACTATGTTGCCACCAACACCTGCGCTTCATGAGCCCACCACATAAGCGACTGTGACCAAGAGCGGGTGTGCCATGCATGTATCATGATGGACTAAACGTCTGGGGCTGCTCCAGGCCTCCCGGCAATGGACCTTGGCATATCTGATCCTCCGATGTCTGATCGAGAAGGTGTCGAACTGTCCCTGCCAAGGCTTCGGTTGTGAATGGTTTCTGTAGATAGGCCATCGCCGTATCACCGACCCCGACTCCGATATCGTCCTCATATCCTGAAATAAAGAGTATTTTCAACTCCGGCTTGATGACTCGAAGATGTCGAGCAAGCTCCGTCCCACTCATGCCGGGCATCACAATATCGGTCAACAATAGTTGGAGCTTCTTCATATATGGAGTGGCTACGAGACAGGCTTCGATACCATTTCTTGCCTCAACGATTCGATACCCCAACTTCCGCAGCTCATCCCGAATCAGTCGCCGCACGGCTTCATCATCCTCGACCAAAAGAATCGTTTCATGCCCTCTCAGCGGTTTCTCGACCGAAGGCTCTCCCATTGATGCGCCGATCTCTGTGACGAGACGTGGAAAGTACACATCGAAGCATGTCCCCTCACCAACCTTTGTGGTCACGTCCAATCCACCACTATTCTGGGTCACGATATCAAAGACGGTCGACAGTCCCAATCCTGTCCCTCGCTCCTCATCCTTCGTCGTAAAAAAAGGCCTGAACATTTGCGCTTGCACCTCAGGAGACATTCCACAACCCGTATCGGATACGGACAGCTTCACATACTCGCCCGGCGACAAGTCCATCCCATGATACATCGGGGCTCTCTCAAGATATGTCGGCTGCAATTCGAGTGTCAGCTTGCCTCCATTCGGCATGGCATCTCTTGCGTTCACGACGAGATTCATCACGACCTGCTCGACTAACGCGGGATCCATCTTGATACGGAGATCATCCTGACACAATCTCACGGTTAAGTGGATATCTGCCCCGATCACTCGACGAAGCATGGATTCAAAACCATCAAGGAGGACCTTGAGACTCATGACCTTTGCCTCAGACGGTCGCTTTCGACTGAACATGAGTAATTGACGAATGAGCACTCTCGCTCGCTCGCCAGCATTATGCATCTCTTGGATTTGCACTCTCAGGGGATGAGCTTCATCGATTTCGTTGAGCACCACTTGGCTATGTCCAAGAATCACGGTCAGTAAATTATTGAAATCATGGGCTAATCCTCCGGCGAGGCGACCGACCGCTTCCAACTTTTGAATGTGACGTAATTGTAGTTGATGCTGGAGGAGAGCCTCCTCAGCTTCTCTTCGTGCTTCCCGCTCTTGTCGTTCTTTCAGGACCCACCGCGCGGCAGGAATTAACCGTCTCAAGGCATCTTTGGGGATGATCTCCGTCACCCCACGATACAAAAGCTCGGTGATCAGCGATTCGTTGATGGATTCGGACACGAAGATGAACGGTACGTGAGGAGCGACCTTTTGCGCCAAGGTGAAGGCGGTGTCCCCTTCACATTCAGGCGTGTTGAACTCCGCCAGGATAAGATCCGTCCGATCTTCACTGATGCTCGCAGTAAACGAACGTTGGGTCTCCACCCGGTGGATGGCACAGGCAATCCCATCATTCGTCAATATCGTGCCGATACGCTCACTGTCTTCACTGTTGGGTTCAAGATGGACTATTCGTAGCGGCGTCTTCATGGAAGGATCACTGATGGGACCAGGCTCTTTCCGGAGGCGGTTCGTTGATCACACCCCAAAATACCCCTAACTCCTTGACCGCCGACAAGAACTGCTGAAACTCCACGGGCTTCACGACATAGGCGTTGGCGCCAAGCGTATAACTCTCAGCCAAATCTCTCTCCTCTCGAGATGAGGTCAACATCACGACGGGGATGGCTCGTAGATTGGTGTCTTCCTTGATAGTGCGCAAAACCTCGAGCCCGTTAACCTTTGGCATCTTGAGATCAAGAAACACCACTGCGGGATTCCCTTTCGACCGCATCTTGAATTGTCCTCGACAGTACAAATAGTCCAACACTTCGGCGCCGTCGTGACACAAGACAACTTTATCGGAGATATGCTCTTCTTCCATTGCTGCCATTGCCAGTTCCGCATCACAAGGATTATCTTCAGCGAGCACAATCGGCTTGACTGGCGTCATCGTTGGGTCCCGCCTCTGGGCAGAGCAACATAGAACGTTGCTCCCTGATCGGCTACACCGTCAGCCCACGCCCGACCTCCATGACGATGAACGATCCGACGGACATTGGCAAGCCCAATCCCTGTTCCTTCAAACTCATCAGCCCTGTGTAGTCGCTGAAACACCCCGAATAGTTTCGGAGCATACTGCATATCGAACCCCACACCGTTGTCACGGACATACAACACGATCTCATCAGAACCGGAAGACTCCGCACCGATCTCAATGGAGGCCGTTGCCCTCGTGCTCGTAAATTTCAACGCATTGGTGAGCAAATTCATAAAGACCTGTCGAAGCATGGACGGGTCGCCTTGGACCTCAGGCAATGACGCGATTGTCCATGATATCCGGCGTCCGTGCAAGTCAAGGCGCAGATCGGACAGAATGCTCTTGATGAGCTGATCCATGTTCACAGTTGTCTGCAGCATGTCTTGGCGACCCATGCGAGAGAAGACCAGCAGATCATCGATCAACTGCCCCATCTGCGTGGCAGCATCGGAAATCGTCTGCAGATAGCGTACACCTTTCTCACTTAATGAATGTGCGACCGTCTTCCGCAAGAGCGCAGCATAACCGTCGATGTGGCGCAACGGCGCACGAAGATCATGGGACACCGAATAACTAAATGCTTCCAGTTCCTTGTTCGCGGCCTCAAGCAACTCGCCTCGACGCTGTAGCTCATCGGCCACACGACGGCGCTCGGTGATGTCGTGGTGAATTAAGTAGTAGACCGATGCCAGCAGTACCAGCTGCAGTCCGGCACCGATGGCTAACAACATACTCGTATGCCGCGTACTTTCTGCGGAGGCGATGACTCGTCGATTCACGGCTTGTCGTTCAGACACATCCATCTCGTTAATGATCTGATGAATCCCTTCGAGTTCGCGTCTCCCGGAACCCTCCACTGCCATTTTCCTGACGGACTGGACGCCACGTTCCTGAACGCGAGCGATCGCCTCTGACGCGGCACTCATCTGACGTTCCATCAATCGATTGAGCTCGCCGGCATGCCGCTGTTGGTCCGGCAAACCCTGGGTCAATTCATTGAGATAGGTCGTGAATGTGGGTTTCTGAGCAATCACCCGCTCATAGGCCTCGAGATAGGCCTGCTCACCCGTAACCAGATACCGCCGGTGTGCCCTTTCCGCTTCGCCCATTACCGTGTCAATGCTGCCGAGCAGTTGGATCAACGCATGACTCCGGCTGTCGACCTCACTGTTCCTGAGCAGACCGTTGATATTACGATACGATATCGCACTGATGATGAGGATACCGACAAACACGAGGCTGAATCCTGCCAGAACCCGCTGCTCGATCATCAGCAGCTGAAACCACCGGAGGATACGCTGGGAGGGGGCAGTTATTGTCGGCGTTGAACTGCTTGGAAGTATGTCTACTTCATCACGCAGAGGGGGAGCTTGAGCCTGATGGTTGGTGGCTGATTCCATAGACCCGGACAAACTGCACCAGACACGCCGATCACGCGAGGGTCACCCGACGGAGAGACGAGAAGTTCGTTTCTCAAACTGAATTGTAGCAGAACTGCGCAGACGGCAAAGCAGAAACCTAACTGCCGATCAAAAGACTGGGGGGAGGAGCAGCCGCAGCAGGGGTCATAAAATTCGCGAACATGAGTGTCGCAGCAACCACCCAATCCGTAAAGGGTTGGGGATAGATTCCGATCACCAGCGTCCCGGCGAGACTGACATAAATCACCGCCTTCATGGGCCTTGCAATCGAAATAGGAGACGGATCAATAGGCTCATTGATGTACATCTGCTTGACCACAATCAGGTAATAATACATGGAAATGACAATGTTGATCAGCCCGACGGTGATCAACGTATAGAGTCCCTCTTTAATCGCAGCAACAAAGATATAGAGTTTCCCGATAAACCCAGCAAGTGGAGGAACGCCGGCAAGAGACAGGAGGAACAGTAACATCGCGAAGGCCAGAAATGGTGACCGTCGCCCTAAGCCACGATAATCCTCGATCTCGTCTCGTCCAATGGCCTGACTCACGGCAATCACCACCGCAAAGGCGCCGATATTGGCGAAGAGATACGCCAGGAGATAGAAGAGAATCGCGTCATTTCCCATCTTGGTCCCAGCAGCAAGACCGATGAGCACATTCCCGATCTGCGCAATACCGGAATACGCAAGCAGCCGTTTGATATTTCGTTGTGCGATGGCCACGATATTGCCGTAAGTCATGGACACAATTGACACGGCAACGAGCAAATAGATCCACGTCGGCTTGAACGTCCCCAACGCCACGAGAAAGATCCTGAGCAAGATGGCGAGAGCCGCACCTTTCGGAGCGATAGACAAGAACGCCGTGACCGGCGTCGGAGAGCCATGATAGGTATCCGGAATCCAGGAGTGGAACGGAACTGCGCCGATCTTAAATCCCAATGCCGCAAAGATCAGAAGAAATCCAATGATCAACCCGGGGGTTGCTTGCGCAGAAGCCATCTCTGAGAACACAAGTTTCCCGGTTTCTCCATACACCAAACTGATTCCATAGGCAAAGAGACCCGCCGCGAACACGCCAAGGATGAAAAATTTAAGCCCAGCCTCATTCGAAGCCAAATCATCCCGCAGATACGACACCAAGATGTAAAACCCGAGCGTAGAGAACTCCAAACTGACGAATACCGACAGCAGATCGTTGGCTGACGTCATGAACATCATACCGAGCGCCGACATGACGACCAGCACATAATATTCCCCGCGGAACAGTGTAAACCGGTCGACGTATTCGATCGATGCTAGAATGACAAGAATCGTAGATCCCAGAATGAATATTTTGAAAAAGATCGCCATCCGATCGAGCACAAACATATTGCCGAACAGCGTCCCGGACACCTGATTCATGTCAAACCACGCCAAACAACCAAGGGTCGCGAGCAATCCACCGACGCTCAGATAGGCAAGCCGTTCCTTTGGCAATCGAGGCGAGACAAAGTCGACCGTGATGATTACGCAGAGCCAACACGTCAGGAAGATCTCCGGTAACAAGAGAAACAAATCGGAGAAGGACAGATTCAGCGTAAAGCTCATTCTTGTCCTCCTCGAGAAGCGTCAGACACTCGAGTGATGGACTTGATTGAGACCTGTGGGATAGCAGCATGTTCCGTGAGCGCCGCCTCACCTTTCCCTCGTCTTACCCCTTCATCGCTTTCAGCAACAGGCACCACATGCGTAATCCTTGCGATCAAGGGGTCCACACCGGAACGAACAACTTCATACAAGTGCATGGGGAAAATACCAAATCCGATACTGATAACAATCATCATCAAGAGAGGCAATCGATCAACCGTGGCCACTGCGTCATGCGCATGGCTGTACTTTTGATTCATGGGGCCATAGAAGAGCCCGCGCATCATTTTAAAGAGGTACGCGAGGGTCAACACGATCCCAAGCATGGCCACGATAACTTGGAGCGGGTACTTGTTCCAACTTCCGACGACGATCATGATTTCCGCCACAAAATTGACGGTGCCGGGCATACCGATCGACGCCATACACCCCACAATGAAGCAGCCGGAGACGAACGGCATTTTATTGGAGAGCCCTCCTAGCGAGGGAATGTCACGAGTGTGCGTTTGGTCATAGACCCATCCGGCCATCGCGAACAGCATCCCCGTCGCCATGGCGTGCGCAAACATATAAATGACGGCTCCACTCAGGCTGATGTAATTCAAGGCCGCCATTCCAAGAAACACATACCCCATATGGCTCGAGCTCGAATACCCGATCACATACTTCGTATCTTTCGCATAATATGCGACGAAGCCGCCGTAGATTATACTGAACATGCACAACACCGCCGCGATCGGCATCAGTTCCCTTGTGGTCTCGGGCAGAATTTCAAAGGCCACTCGAATAATCGAAAAATGCCCAAGTTTCATCAGTACACCGGCATGCAGCATACTTGTCGCGGCTGGTGCCGCCGCATGGCCGACCGGCGACCAGGAGTGCAGCGGCCACAAAGGCGCAATCGACGCAAATCCAAAAAACACCAACACCCAAATGATCTTGTCGAGTGTGGTACCAAGCACCGGGATATTCATGAGCTGGGCTTGCTCTCGAAGAACCAAGATGTCGAAAGTATTCAATCCGGAAAACTTATAGATGAGCAGGATCCCCATAAGCGCAGCCACGGCAAAAGCGGACAGAAACAGGACCAGTTTCATCGCGGCGTACTCTTTGCTGTTTGATCCAAAATTGAAGATAAACCCGACCGAGTCTCTCAGCTTCATCCCTTCTGGATCGGTCATTTCCAGATAGCTCTTTGTGTGACTCCCCCACATGCCCAACAGCAAGTACATTGGGATGACGGACATCTCATAGAAGAAGTAGAGAAAAAACAGGTCAAGCGACATGAAGACGCCGATGGTGGCAGCCGCCAAGATCAGCAACCAGATATAAAATTCCTTCGCCCTATCCTTGATGTGCCACGACACAAATATCCCGGCGAACAGGAGGATGGAAGAAGCCAGCACCAGTGGTGTCGCAATTCCGTCAACTCCCAAATACAGCGCAATACCCAGCTCCTTCGACCATGCAAACTTTTGGACAAACTGAAATCCGCTTTGGACCGGGTCATATCCATAGAAGATATACAGCGAGGCAACCAGCGAAATGCCCGCCGCGCTTACAGCAATCCCACGTACAAGCAAGGGTTGCCGATTAGAGACAAAAATCAAGCCGAGCGCTCCTGCGAACGGAGCGAAAAGAATATAAAGGAGTGCGTACTCTCCCATTGCGAACCTACTGCCTTCCTTCTATCATGCCATTATCGAGTGCGGCGGTCTTCTCGTGGTGCAAACGCTCAACCAGCGCTTGAACGGATCCATTCATGATCCTCAAGAAAGGAGACGGATAGAGTCCGATCCACAGAATCATAATAGACAGCGACACCGCAATGACCATCTCCCGCAGTTGCAAATCGCTCATCGTGCTCTTGACGGAGCTGCCCAGGGGACCCAACATCGACCGTTCGTAATACCAGAGGAAGTACGCTGCGCCAAAAATCACCCCGAGTACGGCAATCGATCCGACCCACCATTTGGCTTCAAATGCGCCTAACAAGATAAGAAACTCGCCGACAAACCCGTTCGTGCCCGGCAGTCCAATCGATGCCAACCCAATAATCAAAAAGAAGGTTGCTAGCAACGGCACTTGTTTGGCCATTCCACCAAAAGCGGCCAGTTGCGTCGTTTGTTGACGGGAATACAGAAATCCTGCGATGAAGAAGAGCCCGGCAGTGCTGAATCCCAAATTGATCATCGTCAACAGGCTGCCTTGCAACCCTTGAAAATTCAGCGCGAACAACCCCACCACGACAAAACCGAGATGGCTGACGCTGCTATAGGCCAGCAGACGTCTAAAATCGGCTTGAACCAACGCCATCCACGCTCCATATAGAATCGCGCATAGCCCCAGGATCACCACAACCGTTACGATGGTGGCACTCTTCGATGCATCCGGCAGCAGCGGAATGCTGAAACGAATGAAGCCGAATGTCCCAAGCTTGAGACCTGCCAGCACAACCGCCATCCCGATGGGACCCTCTAAGAGCGCATCAGGCAACCAGGTATGAAATGGAAAGACCGGAGCCTTGAACGCGAATCCGAGGAACAGCAACCAAAAGATGAGAATCTGCTGGCTGATGGGAATGGGGACCGTCAGTAACTCAAGCAGATCAAAAGAGTAGGTATGATCGCTGTGATGGAGCGATGCCCATTGATGGTAATTGATGTCCAGCAGCGCGATCCCCACCAGCATGAATACGCTCCCTAAGAGCGTATACAGGACGAATTTCAGCGCGGCATAATGGCGGTCGGCTCCCCCACCCCACAGCTTGATCAAAAAATAGCTGGGAATCAGCATGAGCTCCCAGAATACGAAGAACAGGATCAAGTCCAACGACAGAAAGACTCCCATGGTCGTCGTCTCGAGCGCCAGGAGGCACATCATGTACAGTTTGACTTGATGCCGGATCGTGTCCCATGAATAGACCACAACCAGAACGGTCAGAAATGCCGTCAGGCCGACGAACAAGACACTGATCCCATCGACCGCCAGGTGGTAACTGATCCCCAATGCAGGAATCCATGGCACCCGTTCGGCGAACTGCATGGCGGCAGACTCGGGGACAAAGCGCAGGAGGACAAAAACCGCAAGGGCCAGCTCAACCAGAGCAATGGTCAGAGTCGAACTGCGGACCATGTCCTCGTCATCAAATAACCACAGGACAATGGCGCCGGCGACAGGAAAAAACAAGATACACGACAGAATAGGAAAGGCAGCGGTAAGCTCTTCGAGCATGATGACCGTTAATTTAGGCTACGACCTACATCTGAACCACAAGTTGAACAACCAGGGCGAGAAGAAAGAGCCCTGCAACAATAATCGCCGCATAATGATGAACCATGCCGCTCTGCATTTTTCGTCCCTCTCTGGCGGCGAGGTGATTTCCATATCCGATGACATTCAGTCCTGCGTACACGATGTACTTTTCTATCCAGGTTGATCCAGACGCACCCCAATCCGCGAGATGTCCCACCCCTCTCACCACCCCATCAATGATCGTCCGATCAAACCAATCCAGGATCATCCCGAGGCGTTTGATAGGTTCGACGAAGAGCAGATCATACAGTTCATCGATATAGTATTTATTCAAGAGCAGCCGATATAGACCGGAAAACTTCTCAGCCCATCTATCTGCAGTTACGGGACTCACCGTGTAGAGGAAATGCGCAAGTCCCCACCCCATCAAGGCAATCGCGATCGCCACACCCATCAGGAGGATTGTCATTCCCCCACCGGCTTCATGCTCAGCCGCAGCACCCACAACCGGAGCCAGAAACCCATGTAGCCACCCCTGGTCCGGGGGAAATCCCAATGCCAATCCACCGACGCCCGAAAGAAACGCAAGAACCATCAAGGGTGCGAGCATCACCATCGGCGATTCATGCACGTGCTCCTCGGTATGATGATCCATCCTGGAGGATCCATAGAACGTCAAATATGTCAGACGAAACATATAGAAAGACGTCATCAACGCACCGGCTGCCGCCAGGCTATAGAGCAGGTAATGGTGCGTGTTGAACGCATGGGCCATAATCTCATCCTTGCTCCAGAATCCTGCGAGAGGAGGAAGGCCCGCAATCGCAATGGTGCCGACCAAAAAAAGACGATGGGTCCATGGTATGCGTAGACTCAGTCCACCCATCTTTCGAATATCCTGCTCCCCTCCCAACGCATGGATGACCGACCCGGCGGACAAGAACAATAAGGCTTTGAAGAACGCGTGTGTCATGACATGGAATACCGAGGCCGTATAGGCACCGACCCCGCAGCCTAGAAACATATAGCCCAGCTGACTCACGGTCGAATAAGCCAAGACACGCTTGATATCGGTCTGCACCAAGCCGATCGTCGCCGCGAATAGAGCAGTCCCGCCGCCCACGAATGCCACGACGGTCATGGCGAACGGAGAGAGATCAAAAATGGCATGATTCCGTACGATCATGTAGACACCGGCGGTGACCATCGTCGCGGCATGGATGAGCGCACTCACGGGTGTCGGACCTTCCATGGCATCGGGCAACCAGGTATGGAGGGGCAGCTGAGCAGATTTTCCAACTGCACCGACGAGCAGACACAGTGCAATGGCGGTGGCCATCTCCGGAGAGAGCTGTCCAACCTGAGCAAAGACTTTTGTATAGTCCAGCGTCTTGAAGTTGACAAACACCAGGAAGATAGCAACGAGAAAGCCGGCGTCTCCGATTCGATTCACGACGAAGGCTTTAGATGCAGCTTGAGCGGCAGAGACCTTGTCGTAGTAGTACCCAATAAGAAGATACGAACAGAGCCCAACTCCCTCCCAACCGATGAACAACACCAGATAGTTGTTCCCCATGACCAACAGAAGCATGGAGACCATGAAAAGATTCATGTACGTGAAGAAGCGAGTGAACCCGTCTTCACCATGCATATACCCGACCGAATAGACATGAATCAGAAAACCCACGCCTGTGACGACCAGCAACCAGGCACAGGTCAGCGGATCAACCAGGTACGCAAGGTTGATCGCCAAATCTCCCCCGAAAATCCATTGATACACGACGACTTCATGCGACGCGCCGGTCCGCAAGACATCCGCAAATACCCCGAGCGTACATAAAAACGACAGACCGACAGACCCCCAGGCAAAACGATGAGCCGTCTCATGCGAATACCGATGGCCGAACACGCCGTTCGCAATGACCGCCAACAGCGGAAACAGGGGAATCAATTTAATCAGCAGATCCGTTGCGTCAGACACAAGGTCCTACATGTTTCTCAGGATGCTCAGCTATGTCAGGAGGCCGTATGAAGCCAGGTCCTACTGCATCCGCTGGGGGTAGTTTGGAGGGCATGGGGCACTGAAGACCGAACGCGATGCCGCTCTCAACATCCTGCTACCACTTCAAAAGGTTCATCTCGTCCACATTCGTAGAAATCTTGCTCCGAAAGACCACGATGATGATGGCCAAGCCGATCGCCGCTTCCCCGGCGGCAATTGCAATGATAAACAAGGCCACAAGCTGTCCGGCCATCGACTCCAGATAATGCGAGAACGCGACGAGATTAATATTCGCTGCATTCAACATCACTTCGACGGACATGAGCACAATGATAAAATTTCGACGAATCAGTACGCCCAATAGTCCCGTCATAAACAGGATGGCACTGACAGCGATATATGCGGACAACGGGATCATCGATGATTCTGGTCGGCCTCCAAGGCCTTCGGAGTTTTCGCCAACACGATGGCCCCTATGATCGCCCCAAGTAAAAAGATTCCCACGATTTCAAACTGCAAGAGATGGTCACTGAACATCTTGATGCCGACCGCGTAGGTATCTCCATCTTGTAACACGGCTCCGGCAGAGGTGCCTCCTTTGGCTCCGTCAAACGGAGACTGGAGGAGGAGAAAGAGCACATACAGTGCCCCAAGAGTCGACAACCCGGCAAAATACGGCGCTGATGAGTGAAAATACCGCTCGTCCGTTTTGAGATTCATCAACATCAGCACGAAGAGATAGAGCACTAAGATAGCCCCTACATAAACAATGACCTGAACCGCCCACAAAAACTCGGCATTCAAGAGGATGAACAGGCCGGAGACGTGCATAAGCAGGGCGAGCAGTGACAAGGCACAGTGAACCGGATTGCGCAAAGTGACCGCGAGTACGCCGGCGGCAATACTGACCATCGCAAAATATGTGAAAAATGCCACGATCATGTCGTCCGTTTACCTCAGATGCTTTGGAGGTGATTGCGTCGTTTTTGCAACCGATTGCGGAAAGTAATATCGATACTCGCGGCTCTCTTCAAGATTCTTTTCTTGATTGTGCGCGTACAAATACTTCCTCCCATCCTCAAGATGCCGCTCGCCGATATCGTACAGACGCTTTTTATCGAACAGCAGACTCCGTTTATCATGCGTTGAATACTCATACATCTTGGTCATGGCCAACGCATTAACGGGACAAGCCTCGACACAGTAGCCACAAAACACGCATTTCGTAATATCGATGTAAAATTCACTGGCATATCGTTGAAGCGGTCGCGTCACATCTTCGGCACTGATTACTTTGATGCAGTGTGACGGGCAGGCGACTTCACATAAATCGCAACCGACACACCGTTCCTGTCCATCATCGTATCGCAATAAACCAAGCGCCCCACGATGCGCATCCGGAATCGTTCGATGCTCCCGTGGATATTGAAACGTCATCGGTCGATGGAGCATATGCCGAAACGTCACTTTCATGGCATCCCAGATTTCGTAAAACAGGGCAGCATGAAGAATTTTTTTGGTCAAGGCCGTGATGCTCATCGTAGATTCCTGATCATGAGAAGGCGAACATCTTCATCGCATCATACCGGTTCAATATTGACCCACATTTGCTTGAACGACGGAACCCCTGTCGTGGGGTCGACGGTGACCGTCATCAAATCCTTGACTGGAGGCTCATTAAAATGTTCGGGGAAAAAGCAGGTGCCGGGGGCAACCGACTGATCCGCTTGTACCGCAATCTGGAGAGAACCACGATCCGAGGTCAGACGCACTTTCGCGCCCTCTTGCAGGCCGAAACTTTCCAGATCTTGCACATTCATTCTCAGCTTCGAGGTGTTTGGAGCAATCGCGATCAGACCAGCCGCCTGGGTCGACAGTTTCCCCGAGTGCATCAGCACCTGTCCCATGAACAGTGCAAACGAACGAGTCGGTATTTTACCCTCTGGAGTCGCCCGATACCGCACCATCACCTCTGCCTCATAGCCCTTGGATAAGTAGGCCTCTAGTGTCGGCATTGCCTTGCGGGGTTGCCCCAGATTGTAGTACCCGGGGAGCAGCTTCATGATCTCACTTTGAATATCGTTCGCAGACTGATAGTCCCATTGGCATCCCATGGCGTTGGCAAGAGCGGTCATGATGTGCCAGTCCGGTAAGCTCTCCCCACGTGGATCCATCGCTTGACGAACACGAAGAACTCGTCCTTCGAAATTCGTAAACGTGCCGTCCTTTTCAGCATAGGTGCAGGCCGGCAGTACAAAATGAGCCACCTTCGCCGTGTCCGTCAAGAATGGGTCTTGGACCACCAATAGTTCAAGCCGTTCGAGCCCTGCCCGGACTTCCATGGAGGCCGGAAGGGTGGCCAGAGGATTTTCCCCCAAGACATACAAGGCCTTAATCTGTCCCGTCCGACACCGCTTCAAGATTTCAACCAGATGCGCACCGGAGTTCAGAGGAGGAAGCTCCGTGTTCCAGGCCTTGGCAAAATACTCTCGCACTCCTAAATCGTCATATCGACCCTGTCCTGGAAGGAACTCAGAAACCGCTCCCATATCGACAGCCCCTTGCTCATTGGGCTCTTCCGTCACCGTACTCACTCCACACCCCGGTCGTCCGAGTTTTCCGGTAATCCAGGCAAGATCCATCAGTTTGAGCACGTTCTGATAGCCGTTCGTTCGACGGACAATGCCTTCTGCGCACAGAATGATCGAACGTGGTGATTCGGCAAATAGGCTGGCAACTTCTCTGAAGGCCTCAGCCGTCAATCCGGTCTGAGCCGTCAGTTGTTCCATTGACAGATCTGCGACCGCTTTCTTGATCGCCTCAAAGGCCTGGGGATATTGCCCCACAACTGCTTCGTCCACGACGTCCAGCTCGATCGCCGCTTTCACCAACCCATCGATCACTGCGCCTTCTGTCCCGGGCTTGATCAAGAACGGATGCGAGGCGAGCTTGCTCATATTCGTGATGGCGCTGTCGAACGTCACGACCTGAGCCTTGTACACACGCACGGCTTCCTTAATGCGCACAGCCGTGAGCGGATTCGTCTCGGTAATATTGGAACCGATCACGATAATCGCCTTCGCTTTTGTGAGATCCTCCCAATCGTTAGAGCTTCTCCCCTGGCCGATGGCATGCTTGGACGCCAATACAAAGTTCATATGGCCGTAGCGTACGCTGCTATCAAGTTGATTGGTTCCAAACGCCGTGCGCATGAGCTTTTGAAACAGGTACAGCTCTTCATTGGTGCACCGGGCCGTCACCAGGCCAGCAATGGCATTCGGACCGTACCTATCTTTAATTTCCACAAATCGATCCACCAGCGCATGCATGGCCTCCAGCCATGGCTTTTCAACCAAGCGCCCTTGTTCACGAACCAACGGTTGCACGAGTCGACTTTGAGTATCCAGCGATTCAAATCCAAAGCGACCCCGCACACACAACCCACCGTGCCCTTTGGCCGTGTCGGATCGATCGCCCCACTTATTCTTCCACGACAGCGGCGATGTGACACGGACGACTGCTTCGTCTTTGGTTTCCAAGTACATCTGGCAACCATCACCGCAATAATTGCAGGTAGTGGTCGTCTTTTTCATCTGCCACGGTTTATACAGATACTTAGAAAACTTGTTGGTGATCGCACCGACCGGGCAGACCGCCAAGCAATCCCCGCAAAATTCGCAATTGAGAGGGAGATCTCCCTTGGGGACGACTTGGTTGAATCCTCCCTTCTTCATGAATTGCAAGGCATCAATCATCAGCACATCCTTGCAGACATTGATGCATTCCGCACATGCGATGCATCGATTCATATTGAAGTCGAGGACCGGGCTCCGCGTATCTTCGGGAATGAACTTTTGTTTGGCATTGGCGAGGTTGGTCACGCCGTGCTGAAAAGCCATATCTTGCAGCTCACAATGGCCGTCTGCATCGCAGACCGGACAATCAAGCGGGTGCACGGACAGATGTTTCTCAACGGCTTTCTTACGGGCAAGGAAGAGATCTTCCCCTTCGGTACGAATCACCATTCCCGCCGCTGCCTTTGCCGTGCATGATCGAACAGGAGCCTTTTTCCCTTCTTGCATCACCAAACACATCCCGCAGGAACCGAACGGATCGAATGTGTAGTGGTAACACATTGCCGGGATGACCTTCCCCGTCATGGAGATGACATCGTAGAGCGACACCCCATCCTTAGCCGTGACGGTTTTCCCGTCAATGCTCAGCTCAATGCTTGTGGCTTCTACGTCGGGATTGGTCGCTGGCTTCAGTCCCATATTTGATCCGGGTTGGAGTCTTTCATTCTTCGCATTGCGTTAACACTCAGTGCTCACAACGCACTATCGATCGCATTCACCCATCACAATGTCGTAGGTCCCGAAAATCGTGCACGCGTCAGAGATCATGTATCCTCTAGCCATATGATCGAACGCACCCATATGGATGAAGGAGGGAGCACGAATCTTCAATCGATATGGCTTGCCCCCCCCTGTACTGACGATATGAAACCCCAGTTCTCCTTTGTGTGCTTCTGTACCACAGTAGATTTCTCCAGGCGGCGCATCAAACCCCTGCGAGAACAGCTTGAATTGCTGGATCATCGCTTCCAGGTTCGTAAACACCCGCTCTTTCGGCGGCAGCGTGACACTCGGGGCATCCGCCATGATGGGACCTTCCTGCATCTGTTCCAGACATTGTCGGACGATCTTGACACTTTCGTATAGCTCCATAATCCGAATCCAATACCGATCATAGGTGTCGCCATTTTTCCCAACCGGCACGCTGAATTCACACTTCGGATACGCGCTATAGGGTTCATACTTGCGCAAATCATAGTCCACACCGGAACCGCGCAGAACAGGCCCGCTCAGTCCAAAATTAACGGCGTCTTCCGCGGAAATGACGGCGACTCCCTTGGTACGTCCCAGCCAAATACGATTTTTTTCAAGAAACACCTGGTATTCATCGATTTTCGGTGGGAAATAGTCGAGAAACTGCTTCAGCTTGTCGAGCAATGCGGGCGTCAAGTCTCGCTCAACCCCGCCGATCCGATACCAGCTGGTCGTGAGACGGGCCCCGCACAGCTCATCAAACCAGTCCAGCAAGATTTCACGATCTCGGAAACAATAGAAGAAGACCGTCATGGCACCGATATCAAGCGCCTGGGCGCTCAGCCAAAATTGGTGCCCGATGATACGCTGGACTTCGGCAACAATCGTCCGCAAATATTCTGCCCGCTCCGGTACTTGTAAGTTCAGAAGCTTTTCAACGGCGCGGCAATAGGCAAAATTGTTGTACATCGCGCAGACATAATCCAACCGATCTGTATGGGGAATGAACTGGTGATAAGTCCCATCTTCCGCAAGCTTCTCAACTCCACGATGGAGATACCCCATCACCGGAGTCGATTTCACCAGCCGCTCTCCCTCCAGCTCTAAGATCACCTTGAGGACTCCGTGTGTACTGGGGTGCTGAGGCCCCATGTTGAGCAAGAGCTCCTCGGTCCGCAGAGTCGGAAGCGTCTCGCTTTCCGGGTGTTCCGGATTGATCTTATAAACCGTGGTTCTTTGATCTTCGAATGCCATACCGGTCGAACATCCTATCGAGGAACTTCATCCAAAAATTCGAACGTGTCTCGCCATCCCTTGCCACGCAACGGAAAATCTTTTCGTAAGGGGTATCCCTCAGTATAGTCATCCGGCATCAGAATGCGACGGAGATCCGGATGGTTTCGGAAGCGAATCCCCATCATATCGTAGACTTCACGCTCCATGAAGTCTGCCCCCTTCCATAGATCCGTCAAGGAGTCCACCACACAATCCGACTCGGGCACCCGAGTCTTGAGTCGAATCCGCTGGCGTTTTCGAATCGAGTAAAACTCCCAGACCACCTCAAATCGCTCTTCATCGTCCGGCCAATCCACGGAACTCACATGGACGATATAGTCAAAATCCATCCCTGGATCATCGCGCAAGAATTGGGCAACCTCACGAAGCTTATCGCGAGTGACCGTCACGGCCACATCACCGCGCCACTCGCTCAGGCTGGTCACTCCAGCTGAAAACGTATGCTGCACTCGCAGCAAGAGAGGATGCATGTCCATGCGTCAGACTTTCAAATTTGCTTTCACCTGATCAGGTTGCTTCACAAACACCCGCTTTTGCATGATGCGCTCTTGCAGCTTGAGAATACCGTCCAAAAGAGCCTCTGGAGTTGGGGGGCAACCGGGCACATAAATATCAACTGGAATAAAGCGGTCGACTCCCTGCACGACAGGATAACTATCGTAGATATTTCCAGATGTTGCACAAGAGCCCATTGCGATCACATACTTCGGTTCCGGCATCTGATCGTAGATTTTTCGGATGACCGGCGCCATCCGACGGCACACAGTTCCCGCCACAATCATCAGATCCGATTGTCGCGGCGACCCACGAAATACTCCTGCCCCAAAGCGATCCATATCGTACCGTGAAGAGACAGCAGCCATCATTTCTATGGCACAACAGGCCAGCCCGAAGGTCATCGGCCATAACGAACCTTTCCTGGCCCAGTTTACAGCCTTTTCAAGAGATCCCGTAATAACGTCCGGAACCCCGTCCTTTTCGTGACGGCCCAATTGGATCAGCCCCATACAACCCTCAATCCCACTCTAAAGCGCCTTTCCGCCAAGCATACACATAGGCTACGACGAACAACCCGATAAAGATCAACATCTCAACTAATCCGATCACCCCGATTTTGGTGAAGACTACCGCCCATGGATAGAGAAAAATGACCTCGATGTCGAAAATGACGAACAACATCGCGAAAATGTAATACCTGACAGGAAACGGCATTCGGGCATCTGAAAACGGCTCGGATCCACATTCATAGGTGGATAATTTCTCCGGCTCAGGGTAGCGTGGCTGCACAAAGTAGCTGACCAGCAATATCAGTATTCCAGCTAGTAACCCCACGAAGATAAAGAGAAAAATCGGGAAATACTTCGTTAGATATACAAGAAGAATCTCTGATCCGGTCATGTGATTTTCTCTTACAAGACATTGACCTGAAAGACTATTTCCAGGCGCAAAGGGTGAAATCTTAGTGCTCTATCATTTTGGATAGCAAGAGAACAAAGGACCTAAGCCTCGATCGCCCAAAAGCCCTACACTTCTTAATATCGAGGAAGGGAATTATGGAAAATTAATTGAAAATTGATGAGTTATGAAATTACGAACACGGCATCATTGGGGTGAATCGGTCATTTACAGCTATTCCTGGTCTGTGCGTTGGTCAGGTGGCGTAGGCTTCGCTTGCTCCCATTCCAGCGTTAGAGGAGAAAGCGCCTTGGCTGCACATCGTCGATGAATCTGAGTCTCGATCCTGATCCTTTCAGGAAAGCTCTCAAAGACAACAGGATGCCCCTCAGTCGCCTTCTCAGAATTCATGCCGCTTCTCAGTACACGCCTCAAGGAGTCGTAGGGGAGCCAACATGTCGAGTACGTTACCATCTGAAAGAAATGCCGGTCAAACTCCTTACACATTCAGCCCAAATTCTTGACAAGACAGCGTCCTTTGCTATGGTTTTTCAAGCGGCCTTCGCCTTAATTAAGGACTCCATCCTATGAAAATCACGATCTCCTTCCTCCTGGTTCTATATTCGGGAATGAGTGTCTCTCTTGATCAAGCACTCGGACAGGTCTCGAATCTCGACTCCGTTCGGATTTTGGACCGAGCACTCGCCTTCTCCAGTGGGATGATCGAGAAAACATCCCCGATGGACGGAACCGTGAATTTAATCACCGGTGACAATCAAGCATCGGGAAATCGAATGCTCTTGGGTAAAGGAGACTCCCTCTATCTCAAGCTGGACAACCCTGCCGATGTGGAACCCGGAGATCTGTTTACTGTGTATCGACGGGTGCGCAAGGTCTTTCATCCCGTCACCCGAGAATACCTTGGATTTGTGGTCAATCGCTTAGCAGTCGTGAGAGTGACGTCTGCCGATCACATCCTCACAACGGCAGAAATTGTGGTGAATTATGGACCAGTTTCCCCCGGAGATCCTGTCGCACGATTTAGGGATCCGGCATCGGATACAGCCACCAGTTCTGCAGTGGACGTGTCCGACTTGGAAGGTATGATCATTGAGCTCCAGGCCGACCGCACGATGACATTGGTTTCACAATCCAATGTCGTCTACGTCGATCGTGGAAGAGAGGACGGGCTGAATACCGGCGATCTCCTTGACATTTACCGTGAGAGCGCTGGGCTGCCGACCCGTAAGATCGGGCAGCTCAAAGTATTATCTATGGAAGCGCGCACCGCCGTTGCCAAAGTCCTGAAGGCCAATACCCGTGTCATCAAGGGAGATCGGTTCAAATTCGTCGGAATTGCTGAACGCTCTGCTCATCCTGTCGTCGCACTCACGCATGCATCTGCAGAACAGACCACTCCCTCGCCCACTACCGATCTGGTCACACGCAAGCTGGAGACACACGATGCCTCGGGACAAAGTCGTCTCAACCTCGAGCTGGCCAAGTTCTTGCGGTATGAATCAGGAGATGCGGCTATCAAGCCTGAGAATTATGTCGTGCTCGATCAATTCATTGAATATCTGCACACCAGCAGCGATACCCGAATGATTCGCATTGAAGGCCATACCGATAATGTCGAAATCGGCCCCTCACTCAAAGCCCGTTATCCGACCAACTGGGAATTGTCCAAGGTCCGCGCAAACGGGGTTCTCCGCTATCTTGTCGAAAAAGGCGGTATCGACTCAGCTAGAATCACAGCCGTGGCCCTTGGAGACAGCAAGCCGACTGCATCGAATGAGGTGGAAGAAGACCGCAAGAAGAATCGTCGAGTGGAGATCGTTCTGTATCCTGCCGAAGCTGAAGTTTCTGAAGAGCCCACCCATACGTTGAGCACCAATGCTTCCAGTTTGAGTGCGCATGGAGCCGCCGATCACCTGAGCACCTCTGCTCCTGCTTCGGATACAGGAACCCCAGTCACCCCTGGAACCTTGTCTATGGACGATTCTTCGCAGATTCCCCAGACCGGACCCGGCGGGCGTACCGGCATGCCCGATGCCGGCGATCCTTCCACGCCGATGGAGCCGACCAAACCAGAGGCCTCCCAGCAGCAATCAGGAAGCGGAACGTCGACAGAATAAGATTCCTTGTGAAAGATGAATTCATCCCACTATCTTCGCCCCTATCGCCATGACTAAGCCGTTCCCCTCTGGACAGCGAACACGCCTAGTGTCCTTCATAATTCCATACTGTTAGAATGCTGCATGCCTCTCCAGGGTGCTTCGGTCTCGCGACCGCAATCAGAGGTTCTGTTTGCGGATGTGCTCGTTCCTCGCCACATCGCCAAGGCGTTCACCTATCTCGTTCCCTCCTCCATCACTCAACGTATTCAGACCGGCAGTCTCGTCAAGGTGCCATTCGGCCGATCCGTTCTTGAAGGCGTTGTCATTTCCATCAGTTCCCATCTCGCACCCGAGGTGACATCCACGTCCCTAAAAACTATTCTTGCTCTGGTTGAAAATGAGCCCCATTCGCTGATCTCTCCCGCTCTACTCGAACTCTCTCACAGTATTGCGCAATACTATGTGGCTCCCTGGGGTCAATGCCTTCGCTTACTCTGTCCCCCAGGACCCATCTCCCCCACACGCATCACGGCCACTCAACTCGGTCGCGCAGCCCTGGAGACAAACACCTGCCCTGATGACCTACGACCAATGCTACAGCGAATTGCCCATCGCGCATCAGGGATCTTGCTATCCACACTCCAATCAACCCCACGTAGCCAGGCTTCGCGAGCAATTGACATCCTGATCGAGCGTTCGTGGGTCAATCGTGTATCGACGAACCAAGGGCGTATGCACGCTCGCAAGCAACAGCGCATGACCCTGCCTAAGCCAGAGGAACAGCAAACACTACCTCACCCTGTGGCCGACCCCGGCCACCTCCCCGAGAGCGACCCCGCCTGGAGGGCTCTTCTTCACCAGAGTTTCCAAGCCGGCAGCACAAAGAAAATTGTTCTCCACGCTCCATGGCAACAGCGCATCGCAAGGCTTGCAGACGCCATTCGTCAGGTGTATTCACGCAACAAATCGACGATTGTGATATGCGGAGAGACAGCAAAAGCGCATTGGTTGACACATGTGCTCGCGCCACTCACCGGACTTGAGATTGTCTTCGTCCAGCCGCTCAGTTCTTCTCAACGATGGGCTCATCATCGAGACCCGACTCCAACTGTGATTGTGGGAACCCGTTCGGCGGTCTTTACGCAGCTCGCTTCAGTCGGACTCATCTGGGTTGAAGGAGAAGAGGATCCGGCCCTCAAGGAACTCAAAGAGCCTCGGTATCATGCCAGAGACGTGGCCTGCCTGCGGGCGAAGAAAGACGGCGCCGTCGTCGTACTCGCGTCGGAACACCCGTCTCTGGAATCACATTTCGATGCTGACGCTGCGATTCATCGCGTTCAGCAAGACATGACCCTTCAGCCCAGGATTGAACTGATTGATCTCGGCAAAGAATCAAGAGGGACCCTCCTAAGCCAAGGCCTCCGTTCCGCAATGCGCGAAGCGCTCGAGCGCAAGAGAAAGATTTTGCTGTTTCTCAATAGGAAAGGATATGCCCGAACGCTGATCTGTCGGGACTGTGGCTGGGTACCTCGTTGCCCTTCCTGTACGGTCGCACTCCCCTACTATCGGAAAGCCAACCACATGACCTGTCGCTATTGTGGGGCTGTAGAACCGTTGCCTGATGTCTGTTCTCTCTGTCACGCGCCCCATATGAGTCTCGTTGGTGAAGGTACCGAACAGGTCGAAACTGAAACGCATCGTTTGTTTCCTCATGCTACGATTACACGCCTGGACGGTGATACGCTGCACCGTCCAGCCATCGCCCGCTCACTGTGGGAACGTGCCAGATCGGGATCCTGCGATATTCTGATAGGGACACAAGCACTCTTCACCCGTGAGCCACTCCCACAGCACCATGTGGTCGGTATCCTGCAAGCGGATTCCGGATTGCATGTCTCTGATTTTCGAGCCGCAGAGCGGACGTACCACCTCCTGGTCGATGCGGCGAACGTCGCATATCCGGCATCTTCCGGGGGGCGAGTCATCTTGCAGACTCGCCTTCCCACCCACCACACCGTGCAGGCCCTTTTATCTGGGAACTCTCATCAGTTCTATAACGAGGAATTCACCGCGCGTCGGCTTCTCAATTATCCACCGGTCTGCCATCTCGCTGATCTGACCGTTACCGGCCACAAGATAACCCTCGTTGAAGAAGCTGCCGCCCGATGGAGCGACGACCTCCAACAACAGACCTCTGCTGAAGAACCCATTGTCGTGCTAGGACCGGTGCCGACATTGGGGAGACAACTGTACGGACAGCATCACCGTCGACTCCTGGTAAAGGGAACCGACCCTGACCTCCTCGCACATCGGCTGCGGAATTCGATTGAGCGGATGGAACAACAGTACAGACAGAGGCAGATCAAATTCGTCGTCGATATGGACCCGGTAGAGAACGGATAACGTTACACGGCTTTCTTTTTCTTCGAGTGAGATATCGAGGTCCTGGCCGGCTGATCCTCAGGCAATGGCTGATCTGTTCGCCATGTCCGTTTGAACAGACCATAGGAAAACGAAATCCAAAACACGGACGAAAACAGACCCAGCACGACTGCCGACAGGATTGCTCCCATCTCGGCCTCGGGGAGCGACTCTGACGGACCCTTGAGTTGAATCATCAACACCACCGGCCAGGCAAAGCTTTCCAGCCCGAGCAACAACGTCACCCATGCCCAGATTTCGGTGATCGACTCCGCCTTCAGCCAGAGAAAAGCTCCCACGACGAGTGCCCATCCGAGCACCACGACCGGATCAACGGTTCCCCAGATCAGCCAGAAGCCGACAACGGCTACGAGGATCCCCAAAAGGCAATTCAGCAGTCTCATAGATGCTAGCTACGCACGCTGGACGGGGTCCGAGTCTGACGGGATTGCCGGGTGATGTCAACGCAAAGAAAAGGCACGTACTTGAGGGACGGTTAGGTCATCACTTCGGCAGCGACAACATCAAGGAGCATCTGGAGTTCAAATGGCTTCTGAAGTATCCGTCTTGCGCCTAGCATGGTTGCGACATCCAGGAAATTGAGACCGCCGACTCCATGAGTCCCCCCGGTCATAGCGATGATACGAGAATCGGGAAACTCTCGACGGAGCGCCATGATGGCCTCTAATCCGTCATGATCCGGCATAAGGATATCCATAAGGACAAGGTCGACGGATCGCGCGCGATAGCGCTCAAGCCCCTCCTTTCCATCACAAGCCTCTTCAACATGATACCCGGCTCCCTCCAAGGCATCACGGATCAGCCGACGGATTTGGACTTGATCGTCAACGATGAGGACCGACGACATCCGAGACCTCAGTCGATGATGGCGATGAATCCGATCCGGGCTGTGGCGGAGGAGTGGACTCTGGATAGGACGTGCTATCATCCGACGCGCGGCGAATGGTTTGAGCGATCTCACGAGCGGTTCTACCAGCTGCAATCACCTGCTGAAGGTGGCGATGGGCCTTATTGTCGATGGGAATCAGCGAAAGGGCCAACTCGCTGAAACCAAGTACGGCGGTAAGACTGTTGTTGAACTCATGGAAGACACTGCGAGGTATGGGCTGAGGTGACTCCTGCCTAGCGAGAGGTGGTGTACGAGTCAAGAGAGACGTCCGATCCGTGATATCAACGAGCATCCCAACGGTCTGGCGCGGTTGATGCGATGGAGTGCCTCGATCAAACCAGGTCACGTAGCAGAGATTGATCCTACGAACGGCTCCATCAGGCCGAACAATGCGATAGGTCACCTCAAATACCCGATCCTCATGGGATTTCGTCACAGAGCGAGCCATCACTCCTATCATCTCTCTATCGGAGGGATGAACAAGCTGCAGATACCGCTCCAGCGAAGCCGGTTCCTCGATCTCGATACCATGAATGGTCCGTAGGATCGGAGACCACCAGATCGTATCTGCCCTGTAATCATACTCAAAGATCCCGACCTGTCCTGCCTGCACGGCAAGATCCAAGCGCATCTGATCATCCCGGGATGTTCGCTCGGTTTGACGGCAAGTCGTAATGTCCACAAGTGTGACCAGGAGTGACGGCCCCGAGGAGAGAGTAATCGGGTACAAGCTGACCTCAGAAAGGAATACCGAACCATCCTTCCGCACACTAGACAGTTCCACACCGGTTCTTGGAACAGCCTCCGCCGAAGCCGACAAGACATCCTGAGATTCACGAGCATACTGTGCACGATCAGGGGTTTGGAACAGCGAGTCGACAGACCGGCCGACCAGTTCCCCATCCCCATACCCGAACATCTGTTCAATTTTCCCATTGGCAAGAGAGATCATTCCTTCTCGGCTCACCAGGACCATCCCCGTGGTGGACGCATCCAAGACAACTTTGAGCTGAAGGACCCGTTCTTCCGCCAGTGTGGCCATGAGCTTGTAGTCCGTGATGTCTTCGATGCTTCCGGACATCCGGATCGGCTGATTCGGCGACCCGCGCATGAGGACGCCCCAACAACGGACAAACCGTACCACGCCGGAGGGTTGAATGATTCGGCAATCGATATCGTATGGGCGGTCGGAAGTAAACGTCTCTTCGAACAATGCGAGCACGCGATCACGATCTCCTGGATGAAGCGCATTTTTGAAGGTGTCATAGGTTGACGGCACAGCCCCAGGCTCATACCCCAAGATCCGATACTGTTCAGCCGACCACAGCTCCGTCCCCTGTGCGACGTCCCACGCCCAACTGTTCATATCCGTAAAGGACTCCGAACTGCGAGAATCATGCTGGCCCGGAGAGGCATCGTCTCCCGTTCGATTTCCATACAACCGGTCTGAAAAACAAACAAGGACCGATTCCTGTCCTTCCCACACAATCGGCGTTGTCGACATTTCGACGGCAACCATACTGCCGTCGCGATGGAGAATTCTGGTTTCCCACCGGTGCTCTGAATCAGGTGATGCTGTTTGGATGAGCTGTTCTCGAACTCCCTCTCGGAAATCCCGGTGAATCAAGTTGACGAATGCCTGGCCGATGACTTGATCTTCGGAATTGGATCCGAGGATCTTCAACCCAGCCATGTTCACATACACCACGTCTCCATTCGACGTCACCAACATTCCTTCTGAGACAGACTCGCATAGCAAGGTGGGCGCCGGTCTCCCGCTACGATCGGCTTCCAACGCTCGAACATGTGAGATATCGCGCATGATCCAAATGACCGTGGTCAGTTGCCCGGCCCGGTCCTTGACTGGAGAGAGCGTCACCTCATTCCAAAACGATGTGCCGTCCTTTCGGTAATGGCGAACACTGACTCGACAAGCCCATCCATCCTGAAGGGCCAGTCCGAGCTTTTCCATGGATGCACGATCGGTATCGGGGCCGCTTAGAATCATGCTGGTTTGACCGAGGAGTTCATGTTCTGCATAGCCAGTCATTGCAAGGAAGGCCCCATTTACCTGACAGATAGGGTGGTACGGGAGTGTGGCATCGGTTACGACCACCCCACACTTCGTCGCCTCAATGATACGGGCCTTCAGGAAGTTCTCGTGCTGGAGCCGAAGAACACGCCAGAGTGCGAGACTCAGGAGAAGCAGCATTCCCAGGAAAAGACCGGCTGCCATGAGGGAGAACCTCCCGGTAGGCCAGGACAACTCAACGGCGTCGAGTACCCCGTGATTGCCGTCCGTACACTCGGAAAGAACGGATGACCATAACAAGAAACGGCGATGCGACTCCGCCCAAGGTCTACTGGAGCCTCACCGCCTTCACTTTAGTTATGAATCCGAATACAGTGTGGTAATACTATAGAAATCGACCGCGTAATACTAAAGGACGATGGGGGTTATCGGGGACAAATTTTGCCTCTACTGAGGTAGAGCCGAATGTGATCAGCCTATCCTTGTCGTTTCACAAAAAAGGCCGCTGCCTGCGCACGTCGCGTGATACGGAGTTTCTGAAAGACGTTCGCCAAGTAGTTCTTGACGGTTTTGTCGCTGAGCCCAAGGGCAACGGCAATTTCCTTATTCGTCTTCCCTTCAGCGACCAGCGCCACCACTCGTTCCTCTTGAGATGACAATTGATCCGTGCCCGGCGTAGCGGGTAAATCATGCAGTCCTCTCAGCCACCGCAACGCCCGCTCAGTGACCGTGGAATCCAGGATTGATTGACCCTTTGCAACCGAACGGATGGCCTCCAGCAACGCTTCCGAATCGATTTCCTTGAGCACATAGCCCTGTGCGCCGGCCAGAACGGCCGCCAACACGGAGTCATCATCGGCATATGAGGTCAAAAAAATGACTCGAGTGCCCGGCAGCATTCCAAGAATCTCGCGACACGCATCGACACCAGAGCCATCAGGGAGACGGACGTCCATCAGAATGATGTCGGGTTTCAACTTCTGGGCCTGCTGAATGGCCTCTCCCATGGTACCGGCCTCCCCAATGACGTTGATGCCTTGGTTCTGCCCGAGTACTGTCTGAAGGCCAACACGAATCACTTCATGATCATCGACGAGCAACACACGAATGGTTTGGATGTGAGTTGGAGTTTTAGTTGTGAGCATGGTGAACATCCTTTGAAAGATCGAGTGAAATTCTTGTCCCTTTACCGGGCATCGACTGCAAAGAGAACACGCCACGGACTTTTTGAGCCCGCGCAGCCATATTGCTCAATCCATGACCAACTCCTTGAGCCGAGCTCGCATTGAACCCGACGCCATTATCCGTGATACTAAGTCGAACAGACCGTGCAAGATCTCGGAGTGACACTGTGATGCGTGTGGCACCGCTATGCCGCAACGCGTTGCTGACTCCTTCTCGCACGATGTTGATAATATGCAGCGCTTGTTCGGTAGAAAGCTGACGCGCGGACGCCTGATCGATTCGCGCCTGGCATTTGGCCGACGCTGAGCCGGACATGGTTGCAACCAGATTCCGGAGTGCCGTTGGAAAGTCACCGCCCTGTATCACATGCGACTCAAGGCCGGCGATGAAATTCCGAACCTCTCCCATCACTTGATTGAGTTGCCCGATACCCTGATCGAGGGTCTTCATGAACTTTACCGCGATGGGCCCAGACTGTTTCCGAATGAGCGGTTTACACCCCTCTAACCCAAGCCCCACCGCATACAACGATTGGAGAATCCCATCGTGGAGATCCTGACTGATCCGTTCTCGCTCTTGCAGCGCCGCGCTCAGATCTCGTTCGCGTTGAAGAAGCATCTCTTCCATCCGTTTGCGCTCCGTGATATCGGTTGCCACTCCAAGCACCATGCGCACGTGCCCTTCATCATCGAAGATGGGGCGTTTGACCGTCTGAAGCCAACGCGTCGTTCCGTCCGCATCGGTGATTCGTTCTTCTGGAATAACCCGATCCTCCGCAAACTGTATGACCTCATGATCGAGCCTGCAGAAGAATAGAACTTCGTCCGCATTCTTATTGAAATCAGCATCCGACTTCCCGATCAGGTCTTCCACGCTGGTGCCATAACAATCCGCGACGGCTTTGTTGGCCATCGCGAAACGGCCATCACGATCCTTGGCGAAAATAAAGGTCGGGGCAGTATCAATCACCCGCCGCAAAAACAGATGTGAACGGCGAAGTTCGGCCTCCGCCTGTTTGCGTTCCCCGATATCGCGCAAGATCATACAGGCATACTCTTTTCCCTCATGCTGCAGATAATTGAGGGTCCCGTCCGTCTCCACGACAATCCCAGTCCGCGACCAAAATCTCGCTTCAAATGTCAATGCCCCCTGCTGCTTGAGATAATTCCAATGGGTCACCCATCGTTCCACAGGGAAATTCGGGTCGATATCATGAATCGTCATGACCGTCAGCTCCTCACGCGAATACTCGAACATCCGGCATGCGGCATCATTGACACTGAACATTCGCGCGTGTGGGTCTAACCAGACGACCGCCTCAACGGCCTGATCCACGGAGAATTGGGTCAACCGCAGCGCCTTCTCCAAGCGTCGACTCTCTGTGACATCGTCACCAACCGTCACGCTGCATTGCTTCCCGTTCAACTCGATCAGTTCCGACGACAAGAGACATTGACGGACATCGCCGTTCCTGCCCCGAAGTTTCACTTCCATGTTGCGAATCGATCCCTGGCTCTTTAAAAGCTCAAGGTAACGAGCCCGTTCTTCCATAGAATTCCAGAGCCCTATCTGCAACGTCGTGCGCCCCACGACTTCTTCTTTACGATATCCGAACAGCTGCCACGCAGCCTCATTGGCATCCACGATCAGACCAGAATCCAATTCGCTGATCACAACCGGATGGGGGCTGGCTTGAAAGGCCTTGGCACAACGCTCCTCACTGAGGCGCAGCGCTTCCTCGGCTTGTTTGCGATCCGTAATATCATTTGCAACAGTCACCACACAGAGCGTTCCGTTGAGTTCTGCGAGATCAGCGGAAGCCAGAAGAGAGCGCACGGCGCCTGATTTGGTTCTTAACGCAAACTCCATGTTGTGCACTCGCTGGCCGGCTTGTAGCTGCTTGATGACCCGTACTCTATCGTCGAGATTCGGCCAGATTCCTAGTATCAACGTGGTGCTTCCAATCACTTCCTCCCGACGAAAACCGAATAGCTCCAGGCAGGCATCGTTCACCTCGATACAACGGCCCGTTGCCGCCTCCGTAATCCCAATCGGATGAGGACTTGTCCGAAAGGCTTTGGAGAATCGTTCCTCACTTTCCCGCAAGGCTTGCTCAGCCAGCTTTCGCTCCGTGATATCGACGGTGGCTCCGATCACGTGCGTCAATCGCCCATGAGAATCGCGGACACCGTGGCCACGAACATCCGTCCATATGATGGACTCATCCTTTCTGATCATGCGAAGCTCGTAGTGGAACTCGTCGGTGGCTCCACATTGCACCTGTTCCCAATTCTTGATGGCAACGGACTGGTCGTCCGGATGAACAAGCTTCAACCAGGCAAAGGGATCGGTCGAGATGTCTTCTGGCCCATAGCCGAACAGCATCTTGAGATTGGTGTCCCCATAGTATTGCCCCTTCAGAACATCCAATTCCCAGACCCCTACTTTGCCGATGGCCGTCGCACGCGCATAGCGTTCTTCGCTCTCCCGCAATTCAGCGGTGCGTTCCATCACCTTCCGCTCTAATTCGTCATGGGCCTTCCTGAGAGCTTCTTCATCCCGTTTGCGCGCCGTGATGTCTTGAAAGGTTCCGTAGGCTCGAACTGCCCGTCCCTCCAGGAGATCGACCTGACCGGTTGCCCTCACCGCGATTCGTCGTCCCTTCAGCGAGATGAGTTCCAACTCGAGATCCCAGGATTGTCCCTGCTCCACCCCGTTCCTCCACGCCTCGGCCATGATCGGTCGGCATTCAGGCGTGAAAAATTTCAGCGCCGTTTCTACCGTTGGACTGAATACTTCCGGCATTGTTTCGTGTAATCCATATGTCTCATCGCTCCACCACAGCCGATCGGTTAGAAAATCAAACTGCCATCCCCCGATTTTCGCAATCGATTCCGTTTGGGTCATCAACGCCAACTGCTGCTTGAGATGGGTGATATCCTCGGCAATCCCCGCAATGCGACGCTCCCACCCCGGCATCCTGACTCGGCGATCAGAAATCCAGCGGATGTGGCCGTCTCTCCCCACGATTCGATACTCACAATGGAACACCGCGCTTGCCCCTCCAGCAACAAACCGATCATGACTTACCTTCACCCACGCATGGTCATCCGGATGGATTGACTCAAGCCATAGAAACCAATTCTGATAGATTTCTTCACGCTCAATACCCCAGATGAAGGTAAATGCCGAGTTGACATACAGCACCTTCCGTTCGTCCGATGTCACATCCGCGATCCAGAATGCCGACCCGACGGACTCCGCGAACTGCTGCCACCGGGCCTCGCTCTCCCTCAGCGCTTCTTGTGCACGATTTCGCTCCGTCACATCGCGTTGAATTCCGACATAACAGACCGGTTGCCCTAAGGCATCTTTCACCGTAAAGGCCGTGAGATCCAATGTCAGTTCTGCGCCATGCTTGGTCCGGCTCTCAACCTCTCCGCGATAGCTGCCGACAGTGGCCAGCATCTGTCCGATGCGAGCGAATTGTTCTTCTCCTAAATGGATCGCCGGCGTGTTCCCGATGAGATCGTGTGTCGAATATCCAAGAAGCTGTTCATGTGCTCCATTCTGTTGAAGATACCGGCCGTGAGTGTCGAGAATCGCAATGCCATCGATCGAGTGGGTGAAGACCTCTTTGAAAAGCTTGATTTCTTCCTGCGTTCGCTTGCGTTCGGTGATATCGCTCGCGATCATCCCGAGAGCGGGAAACGTCCCTTCTGTACCCGTGACTGGGAACCTGACAGCGAGACTGGTACGGGGACCGTCGTTCTGCTTGAGAACCTCCTCGAATTCTAGCCCCCCACCACTGATCATCACCTGTTGATCATGCAAAACAAATTGGGCGGCTTCCTCGGAGGAAAATAGCTCCTGATCATTCTTCCCGACCGCCATACCGGAGGAGAGCCCAAACACTTCGTCGAATCGCCGGTTCGTATATAGGTACCGCCCTTCATGATCTTTCAGGGAAGTCATATTCGGCGCATTATCGAAGAACTGACGAAACCGCTCCTCGCTCAAGCGTAGCGCCTCAGTCCGCTCGTTCACCTGGCGTTCCAAGGTCGCATTGAGATCGGCCAGGGCTTCTTCTGCCCGTTTTCGTTCCGTGATATCAGAAAACATCCCAAGGATCGCCGGCTTGCCGTCCCACGTGATTCGTCCGGCCTCGACTTGAACCGGAATTGTCGTGCCATCCGCCCGCACATACACCCGTTCTGCGCTATGAACCGATACACCTCCTCCAAACAGTCGCTTGATACTTTCGCGCACCTCTTGATGATAGTCGGGGTGGATGAACTCGAACGCCGGTCGGTCAAGAATCTCCTGCGGATCTTGCGCATGCATCAGGCGTGCACCGGTTCGATTCACGTAAACGGTTCGTCCTTCACAGAACACAAAGACACCGGATGGGGAAAGCTCGACCAACGTCCGGTACCATTCTTCGCTCTCCCGTACGGATTCCTCCATTCGCTTGCGATCGGTCATGTCGCTATACGATCCGAGGAGATGGATTCTCCGGCCATCGGCTTCTGTGACAAAGGAGGCACGCGCCTCAATCCATCGATACGTGCCATCCTTGTGTCGCAGGCGAAACTCCTGTCGATAGTCTCCATCAGACACGGCTCGATACTGCAGGGCATAGGCGACGGCACTCTCACGATCGTCCGGATGCAGAAGAGTCCTCCACATCTCAAAGGCATCGGGAAGTTCGGTCCCGCTGTAGCCTAACTGTTGTTTCCACTCCTCAGAAAAGACCACCGCATTCGTTTCAATGTTCCAACTCCATAACCCAGTGCCTGACGCCCGAAGCGCTTGATGGAGTCGCTCCCGAGAAAGCCGGAGTTCCTCCTCGACGCGCTGATGGTCCGTAATATCCAGCACGCTGTTCGACATGGAGACAGGATAACCCTCGACATCGCGACAGACTTCTCCTCGGCAATGGATCGTACGAATCGTCCGGTCAGGGCGGACGAGTCGACATTCGACATCGTAGGTTGTGCCGCCCTTCAATGTCGTGTCGATCACGCCCTTTACGCGCACCCGATCCAGCGGATGCAGTGAGGCCACAAACGTGTCATAACTAACGGCTAGATGTCCGGGCTCGTAGCCGAAGATCCGAAATTGTTCCTCCGACCAGTGTACAGTTCCGCTATTGAGATCCCAGTCCCAGCTCCCCAGGTGCGCACGCGCTTGAGCTTCCAGAAGCTGACGTTGTTGACGCTGAACGATTGTTTCAGAGTGTCGTCGTTGGAGCTCAGCTCCTGCGCGTGAGGCGAAAACGGCCATCAGCGATCGCAGTCGATCGCTATTGCGCAACGGTTTGGTATCCATAAGGACAAGGATCCCTAGGACCGCTCCACCTTTTGCCTTGAGCGGGATGCCACAATATCCCTCGACACCCAACTGAGCCAAACGCCCAAAGAGTGGGAACACCGTCCTGACGTCCCGCTCAAAACAGGCAAAGGGCTGACCAAGCGCTGTTTCGCACGGAGTATTCATCAGAGGGTATTCGAAGTTGTCGATGAGGTTCCCGTTGGCTGAGACGGCGAGGGTACGAATTTTCCTCACCGGACTGTGTTGGACTTCCCCGACGACGGCATACTGCACGTCTAAGACCGAGCTCAGATGACACACGAGGGTTGAGAAGAAGTCTTCCCCGGTCTCCGCAGCCGTCCCGGCAACGATCGCGCGCAACATGTCCGATCGTTCGCGCAAATCCTGCAACTCGTCGTCTCGCTGTCGTGTGAACTCTTGTAAGACCTGATCCCGCTCCGTCAATTTACGTGAAAGGTCGGCAACCTGCCTGCGCAGCAAATCCAATTCAGCCAGGTGACTGGTCGAAGCCATGATCGGACTCCTCCTTCAGCGCTCTTTCTGGAGTTCCGCTCGACTTGTTCCGGCAACTGCGTTTCAGCACAACACTGAGATGCGATGACGGCATATGCCGGAAAAAATGATGGCTCTCCGCCCAAGGCTATTGGTTCCTAATCACCAGGAACCTAAGGGGGAGCTAGTCTCCTACGACCACGGGTGAAAGTCTAGATCCAAATGGCCTGAAACTTTTGGAGGAACCTAGCAGACGCTGCCTAGATCTGGAGAGTCATCAGCAGGACGTGAATCCACAATGACCTCTTCGATGCAATCACACAACTGACTGGATTAATTGGAATAGTTCGCGGAATCCTTTGGAAGATCAAGGAGAATCCTGGTCCCACGGTGAGACTCGGATCGTACGGCAAATACCCCGCCGATTTTGTGCGCTCGCGCCGCCATATTTTCTAAGCCATGGCCGGCACCCTGAACCGACATCGGATTGAATCCGATACCATTGTCCGTCACGGTCAGACGGACTGACCCGACGAGCTGCCGCAATGACACGGTAATGCGCGTAGCATGGCTATGACGGAGAGCATTACTCAATGCTTCCCGAACGATATTGATGAGATGCAGCGCGAGCTCAGATGAGACATACTGCCCGACCCTGTCATCAATTCGTACCCGGCATTGCATGGAAGAAGCCCCACACATCGTCTGAACCATGGTTCGAAGGGCCACGATGGGATCATCACCATGCACGACTTGAGAATCAAGGCCTGAAATGAAATTGCGGATCTTCTCAATGACCTGGTTGAGTTGCCCAATGGCCTGTTCCAAGGTCGCCATGAGGTGATCAGCCATCAACTCAGGCGGTCGCTTCATCATCGACTTACACGCTTCCAACCCGAGCCCGGCCGCATAGACGGATTGAAGAATATCGTCATGGAGGTCCTGGCTGATCCGTTCACGGTCTTGCAGCGCCGCATTCAGATCTCGTTCGTGCCGGAGCAGCATTTCTTCCATCCGCTTCCGCTCGGTGATGTCCGTCGCCGCTCCAAGCACCATCTGGAATCGTCCTTGGTCATCAATAATCGGCCGCTTGCTGGTCTGCAACCAGCGGGTCTTTCCGGACCAATCCGTAAACTTTTCCTCTGCAATAAAGCATTCCTGCAGAGACGTCATGACTTGGAGATCCTTTTCGCGAGAAAACTCCACCTCATCCCAATGGGGATTAAAATCGGCGTCTGTCTGTCCGATCAGATCGTCTACCGTTGTTCCATAACAATCAGCGACCGCCTTGTTGGCCATCGTAAACCGCCCTTCGCGGTCCTTGGCAAAGATAAAATTCGGCGAGCCGTCGATGACCTGCCGTAACAAGGCATGTGATCGGCGCAACTCGTCTTCAGCCCGTTTCCGATCTGTGACATCATCCCCAACCGTCACCCTGCACGGCCTCCCATTCAACTCGATAACCTCCGACGACAAGAGGAAGCGTCGGACATCGCCGTTCCTGGCTTGAAGATTCACTTCCAGGTTGCGGATCGAACCAACCTGTTTCATCCTATCGCGAAAACAGGTTTGCTCCTCCGCCGACCCCCAGACCTTGATCTCTGATATGAGCGGCCTGCCACTGTCCTCAGCGTGACAATCCAACAGCTGACTAGCCGCATCATTCACCTCCACCAACCGACCGGTTTCGAGCTCACTGATGAGAATGGGATGAGGACTGGTCTTGAACGCTTTAGCAAACCGCTCCTCGCTTGCCCGCAAGGCTTCTTCCGACTGCTTGCGCTCGGTGACATCGGCGATCAACACGATGATGGCAGGAGTGCCATCCCATACGATCCTGGCGGCCTCCATTTGAATAGGAATCGGAGTACCATCCATCTTGAGATAGATTCGTTCGGCGCTATGGACCGACACGTTTCCGGCAAGCACCCGATGAACATTTTCTCGGACATCTTGATGATAGTCTGGGTGGAGAAAATCGAACATCGGTCGGCCGAGAAGCTCCTGAGGAGCTGTCGCCCCCAGGAGAAGAGCTCCCCTGTGGTTGACATACACAATCCGTCCTTCGCAAACAACGAAGACTCCGGATGGGGACAGGTCGACCAACGTTCGGTACCGGTCTTCACTCTCTCGTATCACTTGCTCCATGCGTTTACGCTCCGTGATATCCATATGTGAACCGAGGAAACGGATCTGACGACCGTCCACTTCCGTCACCGGCGCAGCCCGAGACTCAATCCATCGATAGGTCCCATCTTTGTGCCTCAACCGATAGTCCTGTCTGTATTCTCTCTGCCGTTTCCGCGCAGCATCCCGCAAGCACACGATGACGCGATCATGATCATCGGAATGTAATAGACCTTCCCACGCCTCGAACGAGTCCAAAAGCTCCGTCTTCTCGTATCCGAGCTGGCGCTTCCATTCCTCCGACAGGACCATCTCGTTGGTATGGGTGTTCCAATCCCACAGTCCGATCCCCGATGCTTGGAGCGCCTGTTTCAGTTTTTCCTGCGACGACCGCAACGTTTCCGCTATACGCGTCCGTTCAGTGATGTCCAAAACAGACCCGGACATGCGACAGGGCTTTCCAATATCGTCACGCAAGACTTCGGCGCAGGAATGAATGGTTCGTACCTCACCGTTCGGACGAACGATCCGATATTCCACATCGTATGACGCTCGTCCACCCAAGGCATGATTGATGGAGTTCATAACCCAATCACGATCTTCCTGGAAAATTGTCGCAACAAATCCATCAAATGTGAGAAGATCCGCCCCAGGTTCACGACCGAAAATCCTATACAGCTCGGACGAACATCGAACGGCTCCGCCCTCGATCTCCCACTCCCAGCTACCCAGATGCGCAAGGGCCTGAGCCACACGGAGGTGCCGTGTTCGCTCATGCAGCACACTGTCTCGTTCCGCCAATTCACGCGAAAGGTACGCGACTTGTTGACGCAAGATATCGACAAGAGGATGGGGGCCGTTCATGTCACGCTCCTTAGCCTCATGATAGGAGTAGTCGAGTACTACATACTGAGGTGGTGGAATAAGGAGGCCGACGGCGCGCCTTCAGGATATGTGACATACCGCACATCTATTCCATGACTAGGTCCAAATGGATCTGTAGTGTCCTACTATATGGGCACAAAAGTCTAGATCCTATTGGCATCATGCCTCGACTCATCGCTCTCCAATGCGGTGAGCTCAGACAACCCTTGCCTCCCAACATAGCGTCGAGATGAAGCCCTCTCACCGACACTGTTCCGGTCTTTGAGAATGTCGGTCACTTCATGACCAGGAAACCATGCTTCGACGAGGTGAGTTAGTTATTATTGTGGAGATTCGCAGCAATCCGACGAACAGGATCGAGGCAACACCAGATGGCAACGAACCTTGAATGAGAAACATCCCGGCCAGGCAGGGCTCAAGCCCTGTCTGGAGGTGCAGGCCCGATGGGAACGAGAGTTGGCGGTCAGATGTGAGCGCTTAGCGCTAGAACTTGAACGATGAACCTATGGTGCCGAAGGCGGGACTTGAACCCGCACGGCTTGCGCCACACGCCCCTC
>CAYSFU010000035.1:0-38598 GCA_964430555.1 uncultured Nitrospira sp.
GCCGACGCCCTCCCGCACCGGTCATTGCCTTTGCCAACTTCTTTGCGGACAGGAATTGCTTGATCAGCCGATTCACATCCTGCACCGTCGTGCCGCTTCCCCGCGCAATCCGTTTTTTTCGGCTGCCGTTGATAATCGTATGATCACGACGCTCCTTCACGGTCATCGAATCAATCACGGCAACCACACGGCTGATCTCTCGCTCTGACTTATCCCCTTCCATTGCCTCCTTGAGCTTTTGCCCACCAGGCAACATGCCCAAAATTTGCTCGAAGGACCCCATGCGATTCATTTGTCCCAGCTGAGTCCGAAAATCTTCCAAGGTGAAGGTATTGCTGGTAAGCCGCTTCTGAGCTTCCTCCGCTTGTTCCCGCGTGATGCTTTCCTGTGCTTTTTCAATGAGCGACAGCACATCGCCCATCCCGAGAATACGGGATGCCATCCGATCCGGATGAAACGGTTCGAGCGCATCAAGTTTTTCTCCGACACCCAAAAACTTGATCGGCTTTCCCGTCGCGGCCCGAATCGACAAGACTGCTCCTCCACGCGCATCTCCCTCGACTTTGGTCAAGATAACGCCGGTGAGGCCGACCCGTTGATCGAACTGTCCGGCCATGGTGACCGCGTCCTGACCAGTCATGGCATCGGCAATCAACAACACTTCGTGAGGAGTCACCGCAGCCTTCACCGCGATCAATTCCCCCATCAACTCGTCATCAATGTGCAAGCGACCGCCGGTATCCAGAATGACAACATCAAACCCCTGTGTCCGGCCTCGGTCCACACCGGCACTGCAGATCTGCACCACATCGGATTGTGACGCATGAACCTGATCGACACGATGCACCTCGACTCCAAGATCTCGCCCCAGCGCACTCAACTGCTCTCCAGCGGCAGGACGACGTGGATCTGCGGCAACCAGAAGCACTCGTTTGCCTTGACTTTTAAAAAGACGCGCAAGCTTGCCGCTGGCTGTTGTCTTGCCCGCACCCTGCAGTCCAACCATCATCACGACGGTCGGTGGTAGGGAATGGAGGGCGAGACCAACTCGATCCTGCCCCATCATCGCCCGGAGCTCATCCCAGACAATCTTGACCACCTGATGTCCCGGGGTCAGACTCTGCAGGACCTCCTGTCCAATCGCCTTTTCGCGGACTCGATCGATAAACTCTTTGACGATCTTAAAATTGACGTCCGCTTCAAGGAGGGCAAACCGCACCTCTTTGAGCGCCTCGGTAATGTTCTGCTCGGTCAGCACACCCTGCCCACGGAGCTTTTTCAGAACTTTTTCAAACTTCTCGCTCAGCCCATCAAGCATGACACCATCCACCACACAGAAAGAGGCCACCGAGGCCTTGCACCAGACCTCCGATCGCCTCGAAAATCATAGGGAAAGAGCATCGGAAAGTGTATAGGACCACAGAAAGCAAGTCAAGATCACCGGAAGTCAGTAGTTTTATTGACATGCTGAAACCCTTCAGATATGGTGCGCTTGTGAGACACTTCAATCTCACAACTCACGTGCAGGGAAGCCGTCAAGGAGGAGCAGCTGCGTGCGAAAATCGCCCTGGATCTTGATCGTTTTTGTGATCATCGGAGGCCTGCTTGGCGGGATCCTCGGCGAGATTCTCCATGTGATGGCGCCTCAGGGCACCATTCAAAGTATTTTCTCAACGCATTTTATGCCCGGCATTAATCCGCCCCTGACCGTGGACCTGGTGTTGGTCAAACTCGTCTTGGGATTCAGCCTCAAAATCAACATCTTGAGCATTCTCGGCATGTTTGTCGGCATCTATTTGTATAAGCACGTCTGACAGACTGCTCGAGAAGAAGACCGCCCCGCGAGACCGCACTACACGAAGAGACGAAGCCAATGTTTCAAGACGTTGCGCCGCTGAGTGATGCGAGAACGTGGCCACCTGAATTGTTCGGCATCCTGCTAATCTTTCACCTGTAACGCCTGAAGTCGCAAGGCCCGAATCTGATTCCGTAACTCTGCCGCCCGCTCGAAGGCCAACTCCTTCGCCGCCGCTTTCATTTCAATCTCCAGCCGTTGAATGAGTCGATCGGTTGATTCCGTATTTCCATACTCTGCCGTTGATTCAGCCGCAAGCGGTAATTGAACGTAATCAAGATCCGCCCCCGCGTACTCGAGAGAGGGGACTCCTTTCGTAATACCGACCGGCGTAATGCCGTGGACTCGATTGTACTCGGCCTGGATCCCACGACGACGATTCGTCTCATCGATTGCCTGCTTCATCGAATCCGTCACGCTATCCCCATAAAAAATCACCCGTCCTTCGAGATGGCGCGCTGCCCGTCCGGCGGTTTGAATTAGCGCACGATAGGAACGCAGGTAGCCTTCCTTATCGGCATCCAGAATCGCAACTAAGCTCACCTCGGGGAGATCGAGCCCCTCCCGCAGCAAATTGATGCCGACCAAGACGTCAAAGATTCCACACCGGAGATCACGGATGATCTCGGCCCGTTCAAGCGTTTTGATATCGGAATGGAGATAGCGGACCTTCACTCTCACGTCGTGATAATACTCCGTCAAATCCTCCGCCATTCGTTTCGTCAGAGTTGTCACCAGCACTCTTCCCCGCTTGGTCACCTCCGCACGAACCTGTCCCAGGAGATGATCGACTTGCCCTTTGGCCGGGACGACCTCAATATGCGGATCCATCAGCCCTGTCGGACGGACGATCTGCTCTACAATCTCGTGACCGGCATGTTTGAGCTCATAGGTGCCAGGAGTGGCCGATACATACACCACTTGATTGAGGCACTGCTCGAATTCCACAAATTTTAACGGGCGATTATCGACCGCCGACGGGAGTCGGAATCCATACTCCACAAGAGTCCTCTTGCGCGAAAAATCTCCTTCGTACATGCCTCCGACTTGAGGAATGGTCGCGTGAGACTCATCGACGATCAGCAGAAAGTCTTTCGGAAAGTAGTCCAACAATGTGGGAGGAGCTTCGCCCGGCTGTCTCCCGCTGAGATGCCGAGAGTAATTTTCGATCCCATGGCAGTAGCCCATCGCTCGGACCATCTCCAGGTCAAACTTTGTGCGCTGTTCAATGCGTTGAGCCTCCAGCAGTCGTCCCGATTTCTTGAAATAGGCGACGCGTTGATCGAGCTCCTCCTCGATGCCGGTAATGGCTCGCTCATAGCGAGCAGGGGCGATGAGATAGTGGGTATTGGGGTAGATCGCGATCTTGGGCAGCTTTCGTAAAGACTTCCCGGTGATCGGATCGATTTCATGGATCGCATCCACCGTATCTCCGAAGAGTTCAATGCGCACAGATTTCGCTTCCGACGATGCAGGGAAGATTTCGATCACATCTCCACGTGCCCGAAATGTTCCGCGATGAAAATCCACATCATTGCGCTCATACTGAATCTCCACCAACTTCGACAAGAGTTTGTCGCGTCTCGCGTCGAGGCCCACCTCCAGATAAATCAGCATATCATGGTAGACCTCCGGTGACCCCAGCCCATAAATACAAGAGACGGAAGACACGATCAGGACATCGTTGCGTTGCAACAGCTCTGTCGTAGCCGAGTGGCGCATCTGATCGATGGCGTCGTTGATCGAGGAGTCCTTGGCAATGTACGTATCGCTCTGCGGGATATAGGCTTCCGGCTGATAGTAATCGTAGTAACTCACGAAATACTCGACGGCATTCTGCGGGAAAAACTGCTTGAATTCCTGGTAGAGCTGCCCCGCGAGAGTTTTGTTGTGCACCAGCACCAACGTCGGCTTCTGAACCCGTTCGACGAGGTTCGCCATCGTAAATGTCTTGCCTGATCCTGTGACTCCCAGCAAAACCTGATGTTTCGTTCCTGCGTGGATTCCGGTCGTCAGCTTATCGATGGCGGCAGGTTGGTCGCCACAGGGCTTGAAGGGGGCATTGAGTTTAAAAGGTGGCATGACAATCTCTCGTGATGCGACGGAACGAATATCCGGCTAGCACCAGGATACGCCCACCACAATCCTCGAAAGTAAAAAGGGCTGCCGGAACCTCCGGCAGCCCCTCATCAGCAACGAATGCTCTCTCGGATTAACCGCGACCGCCCCCGAATCCACCACGGCCTCCACCGCCAGAACGCGGCTCTTGAGGACGTGCCTCATTCACGGTCAACGTACGTCCACCGAGTTGTGTACCGTTCAACGCTGAAACCGCCGTCTGCGCTTCAGCATCGGACGACATTTCGACAAAGCCAAACCCACGAGATTGTCCGGTAAACTTGTCTGTGATGATCCGGGCCGAGGCTACGGCCCCATGCGCCGCAAACAAATCACTCAATTGTTGCTCGGTCGTTGCATACGGCAATCCACCGACATAAATCTTCGCACCCATCAGACTCCTCCTTTGACACAGTGATGTTGCCTTGGACTCGAGAAAACAACGAGGAAGGAATGGGCCGAAGACGTCAGCACAACGGCGACTTAGCTCTGGCTTCCGATCAAATTCCCGGACTGGCCCAACACAACATCTATCCAGGCCTCATCGCTTTCTGCGTCGAGCTTGCGCAGGCCTTTCACAAGTCGACACGTTAATCGTACCCCAGATACAAAGGCAAAGGCAAGTTTGATACGTCACTCAGATTCCTAACTAACTTGCATTTAGTAGGCTGGCGGCGGAGAAAGCGGCCGGTGCGAAAAGAGCGGAACTGCATGGAAGCTATCAAACAACATGGCGGACTGATCTGACACGACGAAACCCACCTGCCCCAATCCCAACGCTTGGTCTTCAATCGAGAGCACGAGCGTGCCATCCACGAATACCTCGATGAAGTCTTTGCTGATGATCGTATTGCGTTGCACTCTGAGGGTGTGCCAGTCCACTGCCTTTAGATTCACGGTTGCTTGTCCAAGAGTCGTTGCGACTCCACTGGAAAGCCGAATGAATTGAACCTGTTGCGTGGCAAGATCCACGGTCGCACCATAGAAGTTTTTCGCATCGCGCGCCCCGACCACCACTCCGCCGGCTCCACCGATTCCCGGAACGGCATGTAATCGAACACTCAGATCAGGATATTCATACTGCATCCCTTCGACCAACAACACCTGATAGCAGAGTTGTCGACACTTCGACGCGGTGGCTACGACCTGAGAAGGAGAGGGAGCCGTAGGATGATGTTGTATAACCCATTCGGCAAGCGACTCCTCACCGGACACTGCATTGACAAACCCATGAGGCAGCCCTCCGAGCGGCTCCTGGTCGAACAGCCACTGCTGAAAGAGCCCACCCCGTGCCTGTTGTTTGAGGTTGGCCGCCTTTTCCTCTTGCGTCTCGCGTTGAACGCCGTGGCTCAGGGACGAATCCATCAAAAGGACCGCTCCCGCCAGCACTACGCCCAGCATCGTCAACGCTTGTCTTCTGAGATGGCACACGTGAATACCCATTCTCCTTAACACCGCACGCCTTACTTGGGGCTCCCCGAGTTCTTGATTTGAAGAATGTCCCGCTGCAGCCGGTCCCGCTCAGCAAGAATCATTCGTCGACGCTTCCACCGATCCCACGTCCACCACCGCAGTTTCCCCCGAAACGTCACCATCGGAGTCGCCGCACTACCACCCGGAGCCTGTTGAAAAGAATAGCCCTCGTGGGTGTCACGTTTCTCAAAAAACCGACGATACAAGTGATCGTACAGTCCTTTTCCCTGTTCCCCCCCTGCCATCCTGAATCTCCATCCTCACAAGGTGGATCGCTATCGTACCAGCTGATCGGATAGTACCTGGGGTCGGTACGCCTCTGCAACCAGCTTTCTCCACGTGCTATGATCCATCGGCATTTAGCCATTGTTCCCTGTCGCTCGATAGCATTATGCATACTTTCGTACTCTGTCCGCGTTGGTCGCTCGCACACATGTTGATCTGTGTTGCCACGGCTCTCTTGCTGGAGCCTCAGGCCACTCTTGCACAGGGGCCAGAGGCGGCTTTTCGCACAGCCATCGAATCACTTGCCCCGGAACGGATGTTGGCCGACATCCGAACCCTCAGCGGCCCCGCGTTCAACGGGCGGCAAAGCGGCACGAAGGATGACCTCCTCTCAGCGCAATGGATCGCGGAAGAGTTTCGCCAAGCTGGATTGCGTCAACCACGTATCTCTACTGGCCCCTTACAGTCAACTTCTTTTGGCAGAAAACATGGCAATACACTCGGTGCCATGTCTACGTTAATCACGACGTCGATCATTACGCCCGATCCTCATTTGCGAGTTGGTACCGCAACCTCCCTAACGGCCAAACAAATCGGCACGGAGTACTTCCCGATCTTCGATTCCCCGACCGCCGACATCCACGCTCCCATCGTCTTTGTCGGCTACGGCATCGTTGACCGGACCAACGGCATCGACGACTATGCTGGTGCCGAGGTGAACAACTGCATCGTGCTGTTTCTGCGTGGCAAGCCACCACATTACTCCCATCCCGTCAGTCATGCCGATAAAGTTCGATGGGCGCGAGAACGCGGTGCGCTCGGCTACCTCACAGCCACTGGACCAATACTCAATTCCTATGAAGCCCGCCGTGGCATCGCTGGTCAACCAAGTGCCTTCTACGGGCAAGTGCCTCTCGACCAAGCCATCCCTGGCGCCTGGATCAGTACAGCCATCGCTCAAGACTTAATGGCAGGGTCAAACCATGACTCCAATCGCCTCCGTACCCTTCAGGAGCAATTGAACAACGCTCCATCACCTCAGCCCACACGAACTGATTACTACGCGTCATTACAATGGAACACAATGATAGAAGAAGGGATCTTGGCCAATGTGGTCGGGATGATCCCAGGCACTGGAACAGAGACTGTAATCGTCGGCGCCCATCGTGACCATTTTGGCCGTCCAGGCGGCGTGCTCTTTCCTGGTGCGGATGACAATGCCTCCGGAACCGCGGTGATCTTAGAAGTCGCACGCACATTGGCCAAGATTGATTGGCGGCCCACCAGAACGCTCCTCTTCATGTCCTTTAGCGGCGAGGAACGAGACCTGCTGGGATCGTATTTCTATACGGCACAGCCGCTCGTACCACTGAATTCAACCAAAGTTATGATCAACGTCGATCATGCCGGAGTCGGCAATGGGCGGCTCACTGTCGGGGTAACTGGGATGGAGAAGGATATCGCATCAGAAGCTGGCCGGTCTGTCGGCCTGAAGGAGAAGCTGGACCTCTACGGGTTTTTCCCCGGCGGCGATCATGTCCCGTTTAAAGAGGCCGGTGTCCCAACTATCACCGTTGTCAGTGGCGGCATCCACCCACACTTCCATCAACCCACCGACACCGCTGGTACTATTGACCCTCAGATTCTCAAAACCACAGCCCAATTCGTCTTGGGCTTGACGTGGCAATTGGCCTATGAATCAGGGGGTATCGCGGGTGAATCCTCGCCCACATCCCCGTCACAGCAGTAAACGACGCAACGCACTACACGCCCATTGGCGTGTAGGCCGGATCCCGGTGAATTTGCTTCATGGGCCGATTAAGGAAATGGTTCGAGCAACTCTGACTCAATCGGCGGTAACAAATCCGTCTGGCGCGGTGGAGAAGGCAGGACGGTCGGACTTCCGGTCTGGTTCGCCCCTTGTATAAGTCCTATGGATAATTGCGGACCGAACGTCATCACGGCTCCACTCCACGCCTGTCCCGTGGTCGGATTGCGAAAGTTATACGATTGGAAATTTTGTCCCGGGGTGGAGAGAAATCCCTGCGTCCCCTGGTTATCAATGTAGAGACTCCCGCCGCCGAATTTAAACATCGGAGCAACCCCTCCGGCGAATGACCGAACACTCGATGCATTCTGCGCCAGAGCCGTTCCTTCGGCGTAGAGGATGCTGATACTCAACAGGCACAGCAGCCCACCCACTGATCTGACGTGCCGCATGCGGTGACTCCAAATATCCATGACGTGAACCATCCAACTCGATATAGTATGCTCTTCTCTCTGACCTTGATCAAGGAGTCACCTATGAATGGCACATCCTCACCCTCCCGCTATCGTCTCACGATCATTCTAATTGCCGGATTGGCGTGTCTCTCCTCGCCGCACAGAAGTTGGGGGTTAGATGTCACCCAGCCGATTCCGATGGAGCGTCGCGAAACAATCTCCTTGGCCGACGCGGCAGTCCGCGCGCTACAAAGCAATCTCGACATCAGTATCAGCCGACAGAATCGAGAAAGTCGACTGGCCGATATCATCATCGAACAATCGAAGTTCGACCCCAACCTGAGTATCAACGGCCAATACAACCGAACCGTGAATCCGCTCAATCGCCCCGTCTTCGGAGGAACCGTAGGGGTCCTCGACCAAATTACCACCTTCGATCAACGGAGCCATTCGATGACGGTCGATGCGCAAACCAACCTGATCACCGGCGGTAACTTCGACATCAACTACAGTCCGGCCAGAAGCAGCGTCAATCAAAACGTCGCGCGCGGATTTCTCTTCAATCCATCGTGGACGGGAGGCCTGGCATTCACCTTCACCCAGCCGTTGCTCAGAAATGCCGGAATCGCCATCAACACAACCTTCATCAAGGTCGCGCAAAACAACGCGATCGTCGAACAACATGTCTTTCGCGATCGAGTCATGACCGTCATCACCTCGGTGGAACAAACCTATTGGGAAGTCGTGTTTGCCAATGAAAACCTGAAGGTCGCCCAAGCCGCTTTGAAAGCCGCCGAAGAGCTCTTGGCCGCCAACCGAGCAAAGACCAAAGCGGGTGTCATGTCGATCGTCGATGTCTTACAAGCCGAAGCGGCGATGGCCGCGCGGGTTGAACAAGTCCTCGTGGCCGAAAAAGCCATCCACGACCAAGAAGATCAGCTACGGCGACTGTTGAATCCCGGCGAAGAAGATCTGCGGCAAGACGTACGCCTCACGCCAGTTGATCCTCCCGTCACCGTCCTTGAACCCCTGAGTCTCCAGGAGGCCATCGATACCGCAATTGAACAACGGCCTGAAATTACACAGGCCAAGAAAACCATCGAAACCGGCGAACTCAATAAACAATTTGCACGCAACCAGCTGCTCCCGACACTCTCTCTTCAAGGCACAGTCGGACTTGCTGGCCTGGGTGGGGACTATGGCGAGTCCTTTACCAGAAACTTCAGCGGCGACTTTTACAACTACGGCGCAGGGTTGGTCCTCAGCTATCCGCTCGGGAACCGAGCTGCCGTCAGCACCTACAACAAGCGGAAGCTCGAGGCACAAAACGCTGAAGTGGCCCTCGCGAATGTGCGCCAGCAAATCATCGTCGGTATTCGTGAAGCGGTGCGCCGAGTGCAGACGGATTTCAAACGGATCGAAACGACCCGATCCGCACGCATCATGGCGGAGAAACAACTCCAAGCCGAACAGGAACGGCTGAAAGTGGGGCTCAGCACGACGCGCTTCGTCCTCGAGTTCCAGCGTGATCTCGCAACCGCACAGGGCAACGAGTTACGCGCGATCGTCGATTACAATAAATCCTTGTCCAATTTATCTCGGCACAAGGCCACCACCCTGGACCGCTATCACCTCGAACTTTCCTAGCCCATCCATGACGCCCGGGCCCCGTCGGCTCGTTCACGATCAGGCTGTTCGGACGGGAGCTGCGCTCGCGCTGCTCCCCATCGGAGCCACGCTCAGCTATTACGCGCTCCCCGCCTCCCTGCAAACTCAGCTACCCGCTCAATTCACCCCACAGGTGCTGACTTATCTGGCATTGGGTCTCTGGGGGGTGCGCACACCTGATCTCTCAACTCATCTGGGCCTGACACGAGCGACGATCATCACCGGACTGAAATGGGGAGTGCCGACAGGACTGACCCTGGGTTGCCTCAATACGTTCGTAATTCTGTCGGTCTATCCATCGTTCGGTTACGACATTACCTTTTTGAAACAGACACCTCACGGTCGACTGCCAGCCGTGGTGATGGTGCCCTGGTTCATATGCTGCATCGCGTTCTTCGTGGAAGTAAACTTTCGCGGGTTCCTTTTGGGACGACTGGCTGAATGGGAATGGCGTCAATGGGGCAACGTGTCAGGCCGAGGTCTGGCTCCATGCGCCTTGCTTGCAAGCACACTCACATTTACGTTTGACCCCTTCATGGTGAATACGTTTCGATACCTCCACTGGATTGCGCTGTGGGATGGGCTCATTTGGGGCATGCTCTGGCTCAAGACTCGCAATCTCTGGCTTACCATTACGGCTCATGCCGTTGAAGTGATCGTGTTATACAGTACCGTCAAGGCCACAATAGGCTAGGATGCATTTCATCGCGCGATACCAGCTACGAGAAAAACACAATGAGCGATCTCATGAAGTATGCAATCTATTTTCTCTTGGGCGGCACCATCGTCAGTCTATCCACCTACCTTGGAGCCAAAGGCAATTCGTTCTTGGCCGCCCTGGTCAGCACGTTTCCTGCCATCACTGCTGCGACCTTCATCCTGCTGTACCTGAACGGCGGTGGCGCCACGACCGTGGATTACGCCAAGAACCTCTTGTGGTTTGTCCCGCCCTGGATTATCTACGTCACCGCCATGATTCTTGGCATTCCACGCCTGGGCTTTTGGCCGGCCATGGCTGGATCGCTCACCCTCTACCTGGGATGCGTGGGGTTGCTAAAAATAATGCTGCGGTAACTCCGCTGAGCGGCCACTATCGTTATTCGACCACCACTGCCGTGCCGCTCGCACTGACCATCAGCATGCTGCTGTTAGCACCGATGGTCTCATAGTCGATATCGATCCCGACGATTGCATTGGCGCCAAGCTGCTTCGCCTGATCGCGCATTTCTTCGATGGCGATGTCTTTGGCCTTCCGAAGTTCCTTTTCATACGACGCCGATCGCCCACCGACGATATCTCGGATCGATGCGAAGAAATCTCGAAAGATATTTGCGCCCAGAATTGCATCTCCCGAAACCAGCCCCAGATATTTCACAGCCTTCTTTCCTTCGAGATTGTTCGTCGTTGACAGAATCATAGGTCCTCCTGGTTAGAGATCAGTATCCTCTCATCCATTCACGAACTGCCACAAAGCCTACTGATGCAATTGCCAAGCATGCACCCCTTAGAACGCGATCTCTCAGTAACCAGACAGCGCTAAGCCGCGACTCTTAATCGCGGCCGAACGGACTCAATATTGACGACAGCCTTACATCTCCAGGTGAAAGATGATCCATCCTAGCAGAAAGGCTCCGAGAACTCGCACAAAGGAAATCTTCCATAAAAAGACCCCCGCTGGATAAGGACATGTGGATCGCTGAATACAAACACCGTGGCTTAGGCCTGCCAGCAATCAGGATAGAGATAGGGGAAAAGTCCTGGTAGTCACCCAGATTAACACCAGATGATCGACCACCGATCTTGAACTACGACACTTCTGTCACAGCAACCATAAACATTCCAATAACTGCAATCTTGCCAGAGCGATCAATACTGTATACAATACAGCATTGATCAGCACGGGAGGACCTATGGCTGTCAGACTGAACATCACGATGGAGAAGGACATTTACGCGAGACTCAAACAGGAAGTGCCTCCGAAGAAGATCAGCGCGTTTATCTCTTCCGCCGTGCGGGCGAAACTTCATCCAGACACAAAAACCCTCGATGCCGCCTATCGTGCCGCCCGAAAAGAGCGTTGGCGGAAAGAACTGGAGGACGACTGGGAAAACACGGAAGGCGAAGGATGGCCCAAGTGAGGAAGCTGCCCCGTCGAGGGGATGTCTACTGGGTGGCGTTGGATCCGACGATCGGATCAGAAATCAAGAAGACCAGGCCTGCGGTGATCGTGTCAAACAACTCGTGTAATACCTTCGGCTCTCGCGTCGTGGTGCTGCCGCTGACCAGCAATGTCGATTCGGCGTATCCCGGTGAAGCGATGGTTGTGGTGAACGGCAAGCCTGCCCGAGTGTTGGGCGACCAAATCCGATCATTGGACAAAGCACGCTTGCGATCGAGAATCGACACCTTGAGCCACGAAGAACTGGCCGCCGTCGATGAAGCCATTCGCATCACCCTCTCCTTGCAGCCATGACACAAGCAGAAAGTTTGTCGGCTACCGTGCTGTCGGGTTCGTTTTCATTCCACGTATCATCATATGCATAGAGTGCTCTGGGGATCCCTCCTTAGTTCAGCCCAACGGTTTCCGCATGTAATTTTGGGTGCCCCTGGTATTGATCGCACACGCTCAGCTCTTCAGTGGAATAGAGGGCACAGAGTTACAGCACAAAGAGCGCAATCACTTAATGTCCTGGGCAAGACGGAAGCCGACAGCGTTGTCCCGACCTGCTCACATAGACATGTACCGGTTTGAAATACGCAAGGCTTCGCGCTTGCTGTACCAGCCCCCCGAACTACGCGCAATGCGCCCGAATCATCAATGCGTAGCGACTCTGGTAAATTCGCCAAAAAAACAAGGAGACATATTGGTCGTCGAACTTCATCAGACCTGGGTGAGGCGATTGATCTTAGCCCAGTCGATTCGATCCGGTCTTTGGCTGGTTCTCAGCACAGCAGCGACTTCTCCTCACACCATTCACCGCGTTAATTGTAGCAGCAATAAACGATCGTTCTTTAGGATACGTCTCAAACGGATGTGTGACTTATAAAGACTCGGGGAACCAATTGCATCTTCTCACTATCAAGCGTTAATACGTATTCCATATATTCCACATTAACTCTGCTTGACAAAGGCGACCCTTCGGCTGACTCAGAGCATGTCCTTCAACTGGCCAGTCCAAGAACTAATGAGATCGAGACCTTCCACTCACGGCTTAACAAGATCACCACGAATGAGGTCTTCCCCGCAACGCGAAATCATCCCCCGATACAGCGTTGAACCATTCCTCTCCACTTGCTACCATGCTCGGTCATTCACCAAGAGGACCCCTCACTGTGCCGAACCCTCTGAACCCTAAACTATCAACGGATCACCTCATCATTGAAGGTGCCAGGCAGAATAATCTCAAGAACGTCTCGCTACAGATTCCTCATAATCAAGTCACGGCCATTACCGGCGTGTCCGGATCCGGCAAATCTTCGTTGGCGTTCGACACAATCTTTGCGGAAGGTCAATGGCGGTACGTCGAGTCGCTCTCGACCTATGCCCGCATGTTTCTCGACAAGGTGGCTCGTCCGGATGTGGATCGCTTGATCAATGTGCGACCGGCGATTGCCATCGAACAAAAAAATCAGGTCAGGACCGCTCGATCGACAGTCGGCACGACGACGGAAATCGCCGACCTGTTGCGACTGCTCTTTGCGAAAATAGGCAAACCGACTTGTCCTGATTGCAAGCAAGAGGGCCGTTCATTCCAGCCCGATACAGTTGCAGACGATCTGCTCCAGCGGTGGCCCGACGCGCGCGCGATGGTACTGTTCCCCATCGCGACTCCTTCGCGAAAAGCAGAAGCCGCATTTGTCCAATCATTACTCACGCGCGGATTCACCAGGGTCAAAGTCGGCGACGAGATCATCGATCTGCATGAGGCCGGGCATCCTCCACTCCACAAATTCCCTGCTCTTTTCATCGTCCTCGATCGTCTCGTCATCCGAGAAGACAACCGCACCCGCCTTGTCGAAGCAGTTGAAACAGCCTTTCGCGAAGGAGACGGGTGCTGTTCCGTGGACATCATCGACCATGGGCGACAATCCTACAGTACACAATTTCTCTGCCAGGGTTGCGGGCGTACATTCGAACCCCTGCGACCAATTCTCTTTTCCTTCAACCATCCGCTTGGCGCCTGCCCTGAATGCAAAGGGTTCGGCAATGTGTTGCGGTATGACCCTGAGCTGGTCATTCCTGACCAGACTAAATCCCTTGCCAACGGCGTGGTGGAGCCCTGGAGCAAACCCAGCTCCGCCTGGTGGCAGAAACAAATGTTGCAGGCGATGAAAAAGAAGGGGATTGATAGCACAGTCCCGTTTAAGTCGCTCCCCACCGAAACCCAACAGTTGCTCTGGAAAGGTGACAAATCGTTTGATGGAATCAACGATTTCTTCGAGTACCTCGAAGGGAAGCGCTACAAACTGCACGTCCGTGTCTTTCTCAGCCGCTATCGCACCCCCTTCGATTGTCCCAGCTGTCATGGCAGCCGCCTGAAACCCGAGTCCTTGTTCGTCAAACTCGCCGGTCGCGATATTCATGAGACGACGGAACAAACTGTCGAGAATCTGGCTGGATGGGTAGAATCCCTCTCGTTACGCCAATCCGAACAAGAGATCGCCTCGGATATTCTCCGACAACTCAAGGCAAAGCTCAGCTTTCTCCTACGCGTCGGCCTTGGGTATCTGACACTCAGCCGGCAAACGAAAACTCTCTCCGGCGGCGAGGCTCAACGAGTGGCACTGGCGAATCAGCTCGGTTCCCGACTGGTCGGCACGCTCTATGTCCTCGATGAACCGACGATCGGTCTCCATGCGAGAGATACGGATCTACTGGCGGGGATCCTCCGTGATCTCGCCGCGACCGGCAATACTGTCGTGGTCGTTGAGCATGATCGCCATATGATTGAGTCAGCTGATTTTCTGGTCGAGCTGGGCCCTCAGTCCGGCGAAAAGGGCGGAGAGATCGTCTGTGCAGCTCCAACGCGAGACTTCATCAAAGACCGCCGCGCGACCACCGCCAGCTACTTGCGTGGTGACGAGGAGATCCCGCAACCTCGGTCACGACGAAACGGGAATGGCAAGATGCTGGTGCTCGCCGGAGCCACGGAACACAATCTGAAAGACCTCTCTGTCCGCATTCCCCTTGGCATGTTGATCTGTGTCACCGGCGTGTCTGGTTCCGGGAAAAGCACGCTGGTTGAAGAGACACTCTACCGAGCCGTGGCCAGGGCTTTTCGTACAACATCTCTGCCCATGGGGCAATTCAAAGCAATCAAGGGCATCGAGCATCTCAAAGGCATCCGTCTCATTGATCAACAACCGATTGGACGAACGCCTCGCTCCAACCCGATCACGTATCTGAAAGCCTTCGATGAGATCCGTCAGCTCTTCGCCGCAGAACGGGAATCCCAACGGCAGGGACTGACACCTGGACACTTTTCGTTTAATGCCACCGGTGGCCGCTGCGACCGTTGCGAAGGGAGCGGAGTGGAAAAGCTGGAGATGTACTTCTTCGAGGACATCTATGCGCCCTGCGAGGTCTGTGACGGCAAGCGATTCAAAGCAGAGGTCTTAAAGATTCGGTACCGGGGCAAGAACATTGCCGAAGTCCTCACTCTGACAGTAGAAGAAGCTCTCTCTTTTTTCAGTGGGACTTTGAAGCTCAAAAATAAGCTCCAGCTGCTCACTTCAATCGGCCTTGGCTATCTTCGCCTGGGGCAATCCGCCACCACTCTGTCCGGCGGTGAGGCGCAGCGATTAAAGATCGCTGCCGAACTGAAAGAGGCCTCAGCCAAAGACATGCTTTACATCATGGACGAGCCGACGACCGGGCTGCATTTTGAAGACATCAAGAAGCTCCTCGCCGTCCTTCATAAACTCGTCGACGCCGGGAACACGCTGGTCGTCGTGGAGCACAATCTCGACGTGATCAAGTCTGCCGATTGGATCATCGACCTCGGTCCCGAAGGCGGATCAGCCGGTGGACAGATCGTGGCGGAAGGGAGGCCTGAACAGATAGCAAAAATAACCACATCGCATACAGGACGGTTCTTATCAGGCACCCTCAAGCCGGAACCTCTTCATGGGTGAGGAGGCCGCAAATTAAACATTCGCGGTCTCCTCGACGCACGGGAAGGATCACACGAGAATCAGCAAACTTTTTCCAACGTATTGATGCTCACATGCGGCCACTGTATCAGGCCTGGGCAACAGCCGGGAGGCAAGCCATCCACCCGCTTGAAGAAGTCCAACATGACCAACTGCGAATACTGTAACCGCAGCTTTGGCTTTCCATTCTTATCCTTCTCCTTCAACTCCTGAATCCAGAAGGTGGACTTCATGACCGTCGCATTGGCTTGCCTGACTATAAAGGGAATGTTCACCACGCCGCCCGTTGGGTGCGTCGTGTCAACATCAAGGACGGTTGTCTTCTCGATCTCGACCCCTTGATTCGCGGCTTCAAGCAGATCATTGGGACTCACGGGATTGAATAAACCTTGAAACAAATTGTCACTAAAATGTTTATATGGAGCCAGATAAGGATTCGTGAGATCCTGATCAACTCCGATCGGCAAACCATTGATGTCAGGAATGCTTGGCCTGCCCGGATGTGCACTACTCTGACCTAACGCCAACACCGAATCGCCGTGGGGAATGGTTGCAAGTCGCGCAATATTCAGACTGTCAGTAATGCCGTTCGTCATATGCAACCACAAACCTGGCTCATGATGAATGGCAGCACCAGACGGACCAGCCAGTCCGCTCTTCGGGAAATCATCAGCAGCAATTTGTTTGATGCTTTGTTGATAATCGAGCGTCACGAGAAATTGATCTGTATTCGCATCAGGCCCTAGACCGAGACGGACGCCACGATTCGGCACAGCCTTATCGACCAGGGTAAACTCAAGCTCCTCGTTGTATTGATTGACCAGCAACCGATAGTTGAAAGGAAAGTTCGCATCCTTCGGCGCCACAAACGGAAGCGCGATCATGTTCCATCCACGGCCTTGTAAGTTCGGCAAGTTCGCCCACTTCCCGGGAAGCAGTTTTAACGGTCCAAGTTCCGGGTCATTCACCGTTGCTTTATCTTCAATTCTTCGTGTGTGATTCTTCAATTCCGCTGGCTTCGTCTTCATCCTGCTATGTCCTTTCCATATGATGTAAGAGAATGAACTTACAATTCTCAATCTGCACGGATCCCTGGTCAGAATGGTGAGCCTCACGATGAGCCATGCGATCGGCCGCCTACCTCCTTTCCGCAATTCACCGTCCGACATAACGACTGTCTAAGCCGACAGGAATTGTTCGCAGCTCGACTCTTGTGTGAGTTCTCATTTGCTAACAGCAAGTGCGATGCCTGTCGCGCAACATTCCCATCAAACACTGCGACAAACAGTCATAATTTCCATGCATTCAGCGAGATATGACCCTAAAGAACTGCCTCACATACACGAAGTTCATCAGGTCGAACACGCCCGCATGAATCTGAATAGATTCAGGAGATGTATCAAATGTGATACGTCACGAGAAATGTCGTCCTTGTGTTTGCTCTCACTCAGAGCAAGAGTGGTCGGTGACGACAACAATAATACTGGTAAATACTATGCATTCAACTTAACAAGACACCAGTACATTCATCTGTGAAGATCAGCCCATGAGCGTGTTGGTAGAGTCCGATAGGATGCGGAGGATGTGACGGGGTGACGATGCAGCCCATGAAGGAGATAGCCGAGACTTTAGCGATCTACAGCGGTGAGCTATTCTTCCGGAGCCTCAACTTTCGACGCCGATGGCTCGCTGACAAGCTTCTTGTGCAAATACTTCTTGCTGACCATTGTGATCAGAAAAGCCAGGCCGATGGCAACAGGAACGAAGATCGCCGAGGCCACATTCGCATTGCTGAGCCAGCCGAGTTCGTAGAGTCCCTTGAAGACGTAGCCTGCCAGCCCCGCAAGGTAGTAGGCGATGACGATCACCGATAATCCCTCGACCGTATGCTGAAGGATGACTTGGCTTTTGGTTGTTTGATCGACGCTTTGGAGCAGCGTGAGGTTTTGTGATTCCACGATCAAGTCGATACGAGTTCGAATGATCGCAATGATCCCCTCGAATCCACCCCGGAGCGTATCGATCCGGCGCAAGAGTTGTTGATACCCGTCCGCCACACCAGTGATGCCTCCCAACACATAGTCGGAGATAGGACGGTAGGAGGCGGTCGATTGCTCCGCCAACGAAGTCAATGTGGTATGCACGATCTTATCGTATGGAATCGAAGCCGACAGCTCAAAATGAAGCTTACCGGCCATGCGATTGGTTTTCAGCAAGTCTTGTGTAAGACTGTTCAACCATCGCTGCAACGTCTCCGAATTTGCGTGCCCGATATGCCCCGTAATGATTTCTCGCTGTTTGAGATGCACTTGTTCGAATTTATAGACTTGATCGATCGCGGCAGAGAACAGCGGCTTCTGCATCAGCAGAAGATGGTAATACGTCTCGATCCTCACAATCCCATCCACGATGTCTTTTAAGCGCGAGGGGTCCCCCTGCAACGGGCCGACGCTCACCCAATATCGTTCTCGCCCGTGGCGGTCCGGCGTAAAGCTGGTGACGACAACGGCCTGTTCATCGAAGATTCGACTACCGTATAAGACAGGCCCCGGCAACTGACCTCGCACCTCTTCGCGAGAGGGCAACGCACCCGTCCGCAGAACAATATCCAGGCGACAGACGACAGAACCGAGTGGAACCAACGATACGGAAGCGGCAGGAAACGTGAGCGGCCCAAAGGTCACCGTGCTACTCACAGACGATGGCACATGCCAAAATTGGTAGTTGTAATATTCCGTATGGGCTTGCCAGATGAGAATGAGTCGGTCGCCATTCTCTGCGTCCTTGACACCATATCCAAAATTCTCCCGCAGCTCGATCCGCTCCTCGGGAACGTTGAATCGCTCCAGTAACGATTGGAATTCCGTTCGGCTGGCCGAGCGCTGCGTGGGTGGGTCAGACATACGAAACGCCTCATAGTGCACATGAGCCGGCGCACGGAGCCACCCACTGATCGGCTGATGTGGTCGTTCATGCAACTTCCGCAAGAACTCTTCAGAACCTGATTGAGCTACGTCCGTCTGACTCACGTCGTGTCCTCCCCCTGAACCAATACCAGCCTAACATCCCTCAGCTTCCCATTTCGAGCTATCGTCGAGCACCCCTCCCTACAGATCCGTCCATTTCACCGCCTCGCGCAAGTCCACGCAGAGCATAGGCCACAGACGGTCAGGATCGGTATGACCCTATCATCCGACGCCGCCACGTTCAATAATTCGGTAGTCGATTCGAGTGTTAACACGCACAAGAGAGTTCAGTTGCAGGATGGATCAAACGGCATCTCGGCGTATGGCTGATAGGCTTCGCCCAATGTAGACAAAATGTCTCCCCACACACGCGTCGGATCCTTTTCAAACACCGCCTGCGGATCGGCAGGGAGAGTCATCCAGGAGCCGGTTTTCATCTCGCCTTCCAGCTGGCCAGGGCCCCATCCGGAATAGCCAAGATAGGCTCTGAAGAATTCCTTCGTCTCGGCAGCCGTGAGAATGCGTTCAACCATGCCGATATCCCCACCAAGACAGACTCCATCAAAGACATGATGGGCATTGTCCGGAAACTGGTCGCCCCGGTAGAGCAGCATCACTTGATTGGTTTGCACGGGACCACCGGCATAGAGTACATGCCCTGCACCTTCGATGACTGGAATCTGTGGCAACGCCTCGGAAATCGACATAGCAGTGGGCCGATTCACAATGACACCAAGTGCCCCCTCCGGTCCATGTTCGCACAGCAAGACCACGGTCTGGCGGAAATTGGGGTCTCGCAGCCCTGGGGCGGCGATCAAAAACAGGCCTTTCCGGAGTTCCGTGCTCATGAGCGAAATCCTACCTTGCTCATGCGACTTGCGCAAGCTCCGGGCTTCTCTCAGCAGAATACACGTGAAGGGTTACAGCTTGTACAGGGATGTGCGCCGGTCACGAAGCAAATCGTTGTAGTGATTCAGACTCTTATTGCGGGCCTCAGCCGGGTCGATTTCAATAATGGTCAGTTCTTCTTTGTCATGAGCCGCTCTCTGCTTGATTACGCCTTTCGGTGTGACGATTTCACTCTGACCGATATAGATCAAAGGATCCTTCCCGCCGCGTGCTTCCCGACCGATACGATTACACGTCACGGCAAAGACTCGATTCTCAAGGCACCGAACGGGCATCGAATCCGGACAATTCGGCAACACGAGGTTCGAGGGATGACAAATAATTTCAGCGCCCTGTATCGCCAATGTCCGGGCAGCCTCTGGATAGTACCAATCGAAACAAATCATGATACCGATCTTGGCGAGCCCGATATCCCACACCTGGAATCCGGAATCACCCGGCGTGAAAAACTGAGTCTCTTCATAAAAGAGATGAGTTTTTCGATAACATCCCAGAAATCCGGACGGCCCCACGAGCACGGCGGAGTTGTAACAGACTGACCCCGATCGCTCCGGAAGTCCTGCCACAAGATGCATCTTGCGTCGTTTGGCGATCTCGACCAAACGGCGAACCGTCGGGCCATCCGGAACCGGCTCGGCAAGACACCGTGCCTCCTCCTGAGAAACGAACTGATAGCCGGACGCGAACAATTCAGGAAGTACGAGAAGATCGGCATCCACCTGCTCCAATTTCGTCGCTACCGTCTCAAGATTCGCAGCAACTTCGCCGAACTGTGGATCAAACTGATAGAAACCGACTCGCACCAAATCGTTCCTCCAAATACGAACGGGCAGGGATTGCTCCCTGCCCGTTCCCAACTCTCCGCTGTCAAAAGACAGCGCTCAACTGTTGACCTTACTTGACTTCAGCCAGATGCGTGACGCCGCCCTCCGCGTGCTCCGTGCATGCTTCCGCATGCCCGGCTTTGCCATGCTTCACGGCTTCCGTGAGATGTTTGACGCCTTCGAGTAAATGCGGATTTTTCAGCCCCGCAGCTGTCGCATGTTTCAGCGCTTCTTCGGCATGCTGCACGCAGGCATCGGCGTGGCCTTCTTTCCCATGCGATACCGCTCCCCTTGCATGTTCAATCGCTTCCGCCACATGCTTGTCACCGGCCAGAACGGCCCCCGTGAACAACGGCATCCCAAGCAACAGTGCACTGCCAAACGTCACCAACGCACTACGAAGAATTCTTCTCATCATGGCTGCCTCCTTGATGGGTGAAGATTCGCAATCCAGACGACATCGATTTTAGATCGGTTCACCTTATCACAGCCTGTCGCGCGACTGTCAAGAAGGTTGGGGCACCGAGGAGAACCCAAGAATTTTCTGCAGTGCCTGCAAATCTTTCTCGACCGGGGCCGCGAAGTCCCGACTCCATTCCCACCAAGATCCTGGGTAGTTGCTGACCTTTGGATACCCTACCAACTTGAGGATAAAGTAGAGCCAGGCTGATCGCACCCCTCCAGTGCAGTAGCAAATTACATCCTGCCCGGGGTGAACGCCCTTCGCTTCCAGCATTTCCTTGATGATGGTGATGTCCTTGATTGTGGCATCCGGGTTTAAGAATCCGTTCCACGGCAGATGAATGGCGGACGGAATATGTCCGGGCCTGGGAATCCCCGATACTTCTTTCCCAAGGTACTCCTCAACACTCCGAGCATCCAGAATCGCCGTCCCGGGATGAGGCATCGTCACGATCGTTTTCAGATCGTCTTTGAGCATCAGCAATGATTGCACCGGTTGCGCTGTAAAGTTGCCCATTGGTGACGACACCGGCCCATGTTCAAACGGCCGTTTCTCTGCCGTCCACTTCACCCATCCCCCATCCAGAATCCGCACACGTTGGTGGCCCAGATATTCCAACATCCAAAACATTCGCCCTTCATCGCCCCAGTTGTCGAAGGGGTTTGAATAAATCACGATGTCACTCTCGTGATTGATTCCGAGACGACGAAGAATCTGCTCGATCTGCCCAAGGTCCGGATTGAGCAATCCCTTTGGCACGGCCTTGGGGTCACTGTATTCATGCCACGTCGAATGAGCGGCTCCCGGAATATGGCCACCGAATTCATAGGCCGCTCTGCCACGCACGTCGATGACGACCAGACCAGGTTTCCCCAATTGCCCATGAAGTGTGTCGGTATCGATCAAGAATGGATGGTTCATAATATCATTCCTTTATCACCCAGCCGTGCTGGATTCATGCACTCACCAATGCTGTGATATGGGCATCCACCGAGGACGCCAACGCATGCAGGTTATAGCCACCTTCGAGCGACGACAAGAGGCGGCCCGCGGCGTGGCGCTTGGCAATCCCCGCGACGATGTTCGTCAAATCCGTGTATCCGGCCTCCGTCAGTCCCATACTGGCCAGCGGGTCGTCTTTGTGAGCATCGAATCCCGCCGAGATCACCACAAACTCTGGCTTGAACCTATCGGCTGCGGGCACAAGCGATTGAAGGAAGATCGCGCGGTACTCCTCATCCCCCTCCCCGGCCTCCATCGGCACATTGATGGTGAATCCTTCCCCGGTTCCCTTGCCTTGTTCTGTCCCTCGACCCGTCCCGGGATAGTGCGGATACTGATGCGTGCTGAAAAAGAGGATAGTAGGATCCTCTTCAAAGCTGTGTTGGGTCCCGTTCCCATGATGCACATCCCAATCCACGACCAGCACTCGGGTGAGTCCGTATTTCTTTTGGACATAGCGTGCGGCGATGGCCACGTTATTGAAGAGGCAGAATCCCATGGCTCGACTTGCTTCGGCATGGTGACCAGGGGGCCGGACCGCACAGAAGACATGGTCCACTTGATGAGCCATGATCGCATCGACCGCTGCCAATGTACCGCCTGCGGCAAGATACGCCGCCTGCAACGAGCCCGGCGACATCGCGGTATCAGAATCGAGTGAGACACGACCGTCCGTGGGTACATGTCGATTCAGCGACGCCACATAATCCGGCGAATGAACCTGCGTGATCCACTCGTCTTCAGCCGGTCGAGGCTCGATCCGAGTCAGTTGTTCGGCAGTTCCACTCTCCTCTAACCGCTGCATGATGGCACGCAATCGATTGGGAGACTCCGGATGTCCGGCTCCCATGTCATGTTCAAGATAGGCTGGATGATAGACGAGACCGGTTTTGCCCATGACCACGTCACAACATGTGAGAGATGAACGGCACAACTGCCATGCCGTCAGATTAGCACGCAAGAAAGTTCATAGACAATGTACCGGCGGCGCTGCTATCGTCCTCGTAATGGAGGGAACCTATGCCGAATCCTAGAATTGAACCGCTCAAGAAAGTGCTGACGATCGACCCGAATGACGACGTGGCCTGGTTCGGACTGGGGAAAGCTTATATGGACGATGGAAATTTTGAAGAAGCCGCAAACGCCCTGCAGCAATGTGTGACGGTGAAACCAACCTATTCCGCCGCCTACTTTGCATTGGCACAGTCACTTCACAAGCTGAACAAGATCGACGAATGCCGAACCATCTGCGCGACGGGGATTGAGGTATCTACCAAGAACGGGGATGCGATGGTGACGAAGAATTTGGAAATGCTCAAGAGTTTGTTACCCTCCTAACATTTCACGGCTCGCCTGCCGCCCCCTTTCTCATGTATGGGACAAAGCAATCGCCGTACGGCAGCACTACAACATCTGACCAATGAATACTCCCTGTCGTTCTGAAAGTACGGCTAAGGCAGCAGGATTCTGAATCAACAATTGCACTCGTGGCTGAGCTTTCTGGTGTCGAGGACGCTCCACTAATTCCACATTGGCCAATCTGGTTGCTGCTTTTGACGGCAAGGGTTCAACATCCCACAGTGCAATAATCACCGCGCTGATGGCGCGCAGACTCATCAACAGAACCGTCACCATGCCGGCCAGCATCTTCAGATCCAACCAGATCGCTTCCGGCCTGGTCGCTCTATCTCCTTGCAGATCGGCCCGTGGAATCGAGATCCCGAGCACAACGGGGTCACAGTAGTCGGCGAGTTGTTTGGCCTTCTGGCGAATACTCGCCAGAATCCGATAAATGAGAATGACTCCTCGATCTTCTTCCTGACCGACGACCTCATCGAGATTGAGCCCTCGTAACGGCAACCGCTGCCGCTCTGCAGACCCCACCATGGTGGTGACTTCCACAAAGAACCGTTCACCTCCGACATGACATTCGGGGTCGGCTGTGCGTGCTTGGGATTCCGGCAAGAAGGTGACATGGACCCCGATGCGAATAAGGTGGACGGCCAGTTCGAGCTCGGCACGCGCGGATTCTCTCACTCCGTAATCATAGTGTGTGAGACGCCGAACGAGTCGGGTGAGCCGCAGGTGGCTTGCTTGGTCCGCACAGTGTCGATGGAGGGTCGCCCACCGCTCGTGGAGACTACGCGACAAACCTTGTTCTTCCCGCTTCCACGCGGGCACTTGAGCCGGCGGCGCACCCTGCAGATGCGCTGCCAGCCTGAACGTCGTTCGTGGACGAAATCTCGCCATCACTCATACCGGCGCCGAATCTTCGTCATCGTTGTCTGATAAACCGAGTGACTCCGGCCGACGCTGAGCCACCTCCTTATACACATCATCCAACCATCGTCCGGCACAACCTAGCACTTCACGGACCAAAGGTTCCGGCTGACCGGTTCGCCGGATCGTCCATTGCGACACATACTCCAAGAGTGTATCTCGATCAAATTGTCGACTGGACTGCGTGGCCATTGTCACGAGTTCACCTAATCCGGTGTGCAAGATCTCGGCGACCAGGTCCTTCCCATACGAAGTGCTGGCCGTGACATATTGAATGGCGCGATTGATTTCTTGCTCGGTCATGGCGACGACATCGAAACCCTGTCACATTCCCGACACCTCCGTCAATGCAGTCGACGATGTTCGGCCTACCGCCTCATATTTTTCTCTTCTCCAGAAGAGGACCGATGGTATGATCGGCCATTATTCGACTCATGCATTGAAGGAGTACCCAATGGCCGGAACGCCCACGACACAACGTATCACCAGACGCAACCGCACGACATTTCCTGACCGATGGGACCTGACTCAGCTGGTCAGCAACCCAGCGACCGATATCGACGCCCAGTTGGCTGATCTGGGTTCAAAAGTCACGAAGATGGAAGCTGCGAGATCGACGCTGCCCCCCTCCATGTCCAGCCAAGACCTTCTTAGACTGCTCCTGCTCAGCGAGGAGATCGCGCAAGGCGCTTCGCGACTGGGAGCCTATGCTTATCTGAGGTTTTCTGAAAACACGAAAAACGCCGAGACCCGTTCCCTCAAGACACGAGTGGAGGAGCAACTGACCGGCCTGACCAATCGGCTGCTTTTTTTCGAACTCTGGTGGCAGAGCGTGGACGACGTCAATGCGGCACGCCTCATGGCCGATGCAGGCGACCTGCGCTATCACTTGGAAACGATCCGGCGCTTCAAGCCACACACCCTGTCCGAACCGGAAGAAAAAATTCTCAACCTCAAAAATGTCACCGGACGAAGCGCCGTCCACACTCTCTACGATGTCGTGACGAACGGATTGATGTTCACCATGACCATCGGTGGAAAGAAAAAAACGATCAATCGTGAAGAACTGATGACCTACGTGCGACACCCAAAGGCCCCGGTCCGACAGGCAGCCTATCAAGAACTCTATCGCGTCTTTGCAACCCAGCGCGACTTGTTGGGGGAAATTTACAAAACACTCGTGAACGATCTGAAATCGGAAAATCTCGGACTCCGCCGCTTTCCTTCTCCCATCGCCGGTCGCAACCTCAGCAACGACGTGCCGGACCAAGCCGTCGACGTCCTCCTGGCGTCCTGCGCAAAAAACGCCGACATCTTTCAGACCTATTTCAAATTGAAAGCCAGAATCTGCAAGATCAAGTCAATGAGCCGATACCATCTCTACGCGCCGCACCGGACCGAGACCAAAACATACCGGTACACCGATGCCGTGACAATGGTACTCGACGCTTATCGAGGCTTTTCACCTCACCTGGCTGATTTGGCAGAGCAGGTATTCCGCGATCGTCACATCGACGCGCCGACACGCCCCGGCAAACTGGGCGGTGCCTACTGTTACAGCATCATTCCAGATATGACCCCCTATGTCATGCTCAATTACACCGGAGAGGCCCGTGATATCGCAACCATGGCACACGAGCTCGGCCATGCCGTCCATGGCATGCTGGCCAAGGACCATTCCACCTTCACGTTCCATTCAACTCTTCCATTGGCGGAAACCGCATCCGTCTTTGGGGAACGTATTCTTTCCGATGCGTTGATATCCCAGGAACGGAATAAGGCCGTTCAACAAGGCCTTCTGCTAGGCCAATTGGACGACATCTATGCCACCGTGCTACGGCAAGCCTACTTCGTTCGCTTCGAAAAGCTAGCCCATCAGATGATCGCGGAGGGTGCAACGGCTGATCAATTGGCAAAGATCTATGGCCAGGAGTTGCGGCAACAGTTCGGCAAGGCCGTGAACGTACCGAACGAATTTCAATGGGAATGGCTGACCATTCCCCATATTTTCGCCAGCCCGTTCTATTGCTATGCCTATAGCTTTGGGAACTTACTCGTCTTGGCGTTATACCGGATGTACAAGGAACAAGGCGTCGCCTTCGTGCCCAAGTATCTGGATCTCCTGGCCATAGGCGGCTCACAGTCACCACAACAGATCCTTGCCACCATCGGCGTCGACATGACAGCTGAATCCTTCTGGCAATCAGGGTTTGATACGATCCGGGAGATGGTGAAACAGCTGGAAGAAACGATGTAAGCCCCTGGCCTTGGCGGCGACACAAATAGGTTCATGCACCGCGTGAGGAAGAACGACGACTGCGAGGGAACGCGATCTCATTCTCCCGCAAGTCTCGCCACTCCCCCGGTTTGAGATCGCCGAGACGAACAGGCCCAATGGCGATGCGCACAAGCCGCAAGGTGGGATGGCCGACCGCTGCCGTCATGCGGCGAATCTGTCGATTCATGCCCTCATGGATCGTGATTTCCAGCCAGACTGTCGGAACATTTTTCCGAAACCTGATGGGCACCGGCCGCTCAGGCAGCGCTGGCTCATCGGACAATAGCACAACCTTTGCCGGTCTCGTTCGTTTTCCACCAAGCATCACCCCCTGACACAGTTGCGCAATCGCTTGTGCATCTGGGATCCGTTCAACCTGCGCTAGATAGACTTTCGGTAACGTATGTTGAGGGTCGGTAATCCAATGGGCGAGTGCCCCGTCCGCGGTCAAAATCATCAGTCCTTCACTGTCCTGATCAAGACGTCCTGCCGCATAGACATGAGATACAAGGACATAGTCCGCCAACGTCGGTCTTCCTTCGGAGTCGGTGAAGCATGGCAACACTCCATAGGGCTTATTGAATGCGACGGTTCGCACAGACATTGACGCCTCAAACCATCAACTTATCAATACGTTAGGAATAATTATATGGTCTGTCAGATCAACCAACAACCGAGTATCCGCCGAGCCCTCGGCACAGGCCCCTACATAGGTTGACAAAATACGCATCTCCTGACATACTGAGAATGCTTCTCATAATCGCAAGGAGGGACATTCCATGTACATGTGCCTGTGCAAAGGAATCACCGAATCAGAAGTTAGAGCAGCCGGTCGAGCTGGCATTGTGATGGCCAGCCAACTCAAAACCAAGTTTGATCTCAAGTGTAACGGCTGTTGCGGTCGCTGTGCCAAGAACATCCATGAATTCGTCGAAGCTGCCGTTCAAGGAGCCGCAGCCTCCTGTCCCAGCGTTTAGCTCTGTCAGTCTCCTGAAGCCTCATCGCGACAATTACACCCTCAGCGCACAGTACGCCCCTGCCTGGTCACGTTCCAGCTGATTGATTGATCGTCGTTGTCACGGAAATGTATCTGCGCAAGAACAAGTTTACTTGGAAGAGGCTCCGCCGATGAGTTTGGCCACGTCTGCGACTCGCTGACCCAGCCCCCTCGCATCAGCGAGTTCCTGCTTGTCGATCCCCGGGCTGTCGCCTTCTGTCGTGGCGGATGCGCCGAAAGCACCCCCACCGCTTACCACAATCATCTGATTACCCAGCATGGCGGCGAGAATCGTCAGCATCGTCACTTCCTTTCCGCTGGAAATCTGCCCTCCAGTGGCGAAGGCTGCACCGACTTTGTTCTTCATTTTAAACTCAGGAAACACGCCGAACTTGAACTGCCAATTGTCAAAAAACGTCTTGACCTCCCCCGACATATTGGACCAATAGACCGGCGACCCGACAATGACCGCATCGGAAGAGAACAGATCTTCCGCCGTCACCAGTCCTACACGTTTGAGCACCACCACCGTGTTCGGTACAGATTTGGCCCCTTCAGCAACCGCCTCCGCCATCCGTTCCGTATTGCCGGAAATGGAATGATAGGTCACAAGAACCTTCACGACCGGCGAGACCTCTCCAGCCCAGGACCAGGAGACACAACCGGCGGACACGGCAAACACCATCAGGGTACCGGCAATGAAAGATCGGAAGGAGTTCGAACAAGAACACTGCGTGCAGAGTGACGCCACGGGATGATGGTCCAGAGAGAATACCAGTCAGGTGGTCAGTGTCGAAATGTCTCTTCCTCCATATGCTCTTCAACCGACACTTCTGTCAGCGTTCCGCGATACGTACAACGGTGACATCGGATCCGCCACTCTTCGATCCATTTCTCTTGGACATAGGATTGGCGACATCCAGGGCACACGAACACGCCTTTTTTGTACAATACTCGCCGCTTCTCTTGCATAAGTTCCTCGTTTGTTCTGGCTGGAGAATCGCATAGGACGACAGAGGATTGCAATATGATGACAGCAATCCCAATCCTCATGCAGACAGCCTTCTTGACTGGAGAAGACCCTGATCTTTAGGATGCGGAAATGCGACACAAACTCGTGATTGGCCTTGTGCTCTACATTGGAATCACCGACGGAACCCTCACGGATACCATACAGACCGTCCAGGCCGCAGGATCCGACCTTGTCTCCATTCAAACGCCTTCAGGAAGCACGATCAAGGCTGAAGTCGCAGACACACCATTAAAGCGTTCGATGGGGCTGATGTATCGAGACCATCTCAAGAAGGACCACGGCATGCTGTTTTTTTTCGGCCAACCCCAAGCCTGGAACTTCTGGATGAAGAACACCAAGATGGCGCTCGACCTCATCTGGATTGACGGGAAGAAACGCGTGACGCACATCGAACGTAATGTGCCGATTTGCACGAAAAGCGATGATTCCTGTCCGCAGTATCGTCCGAACAGCGATGATGCTCTGTACGTCCTTGAGATTGCCGGCGGGACGGTTGACGGATACAAAATCGAGAAAGGATCAAAATTGCAGTTCGGCCAACCATAGTGGCGTATGCCGGCAAACCGAGAAAAAAAGCTGCCTCGTAAGGCCACCTCGCCCGAAGAAGCGAATCGCACCTCGTTTCATCAGACTCCCCTTAGACGGAGACACGCAGGAAACTGGACGCTTGGCTCAACCCCGTCCTCTCATCGCCGTTCACCTCATACCAATCAGGACCTGTGCTGCCATGACCGAACTCGTCGTGCTGTAATGACTCCATCGATCCGCTCAATGGTTTTCAGAACTCGATTCAAATGAGCCGTATTATCAATCTCCACGATAAAGTCCAGCTCAGCCTTACGGTCTTCTCGCGTAATGATTTCGGCGCGGCTGATATTGGCCTTGCATTCGGCGATCGCCGACGAGACATTGGCCAGTACACCGGTCTTATCTTCGGCGATCACGGCAATCTTGACCGCATGGAGGCTGGGCGCAGCAGTATCCCATTCCACCTCCACGAGCCGGGCTCGATCGTAGTCCAATGCCTCCAAATTCGGACAATCAACGGAGTGGATCGTAAGCCCTCTTCCTCGCGTGATATAGCCTAAGATTCGATCGCCGGGAACCGGATTACAACAGCGGGACAACTGCATCAGGAGATCCCGCCCGCCCTTGACCTGAACCCCTAACTCTGCCTCTCGACTACTCTCGACCTTCTGAGAGGTGGTCGGCTCGGACGAAACCGGCGTCGTCCCGGAGGTCGGCGCAACCAGACGATTCACAACGTGCGCAGTCGCGATATGCCCGAATCCAATGGCGATCGCCAACTCATCGATCGTTTCATATCCCTCTTGTTTAGCAACCTCAGCCAACTCGCTCGACTTCAACGATTGAGCAGGAGCCAATCCACGCCGCCGCAATTCCGTTTCCAGCAACCGTCGACCGATCTCCAGGCTCCGTTTCTGCTCTTCGGCCTTAATCCAATGTTTGATTTTTGTCTTGGCTCGAGAGGTCCGGACAAACTTGAGCCAATCCTTGTGCGGCGTCTGATTCGGCGACGTGAGAATTTCAATCGTGTCCCCGCTCTCCAGCTCGTACTTAAGCGGTACAATCTTGCCGTTCACCTTCGCGCCTACGCAATGGTCGCCGACCTCGGTATGGATCGCATAGGCAAAGTCAACCGGCGTTGAATCTTTCGGCAACTCTTTGACTGTTCCTTTTGGCGTAAAGACATACACGACGTCATGGAATAATTCGAGTTTGACTGAATCCATGAACTGACGATTGTCCGGCAGATCGCTTTGCCATTCGATGAACTGCCGCAACCATCCAAACGCCTTGCTGTCCTTATCCTGAACACGCCCCGGCTCCTTATACTTCCAATGCGCCGCAATCCCATATTCAGCCACGCGATGCATTTCTTCCGTTCGAATCTGAAACTCCACATGCTCGCCTTTCGGTCCGACCACCGTGGTGTGCAGCGACTGATAGAGATTCGACTTTGGAATGGCGATGTAGTCCTTAAACCGACCGGGGAGCGGGCGCCACAGCGAGTGAATCACTCCGAGCATGGCATAACAGCTCATCTTCGTGTCGGTAATGATCCGCAAGGCGGTGAGATCATAGACCTCTTCGAAGGAGATCGACTGCTTGTTCATCTTTTGATAGACGCCATAGAGATGCTTAGGCCGACCATAGACCGCTCCCGTCAGGCCCTGTTCTCCCAAAGCGTTCTCGACCAACTCTTGTACCTCTTGAATGTACTGTTGGCGATCTTCATCGCGCTTCGCGACGCGCACCCGTAACATCTCATACACGTCCGGCTTCAGATGTTTGAGGCAGAGATCTTCCAGCTCGTTTTTCACCCATCCGATCCCGATCCGATTGGCCAAAGGCGCATAAATCTCCAGGGTCTCCTGCGCAATTTCAAGGCGCTTGCCCTCGCTGAGATGCTCAAGAGTTCGCATATTATGCAGTCGATCGGCGAGCTTAATGATCACGACGCGGATATCATCCGCCATCGACAAGACCATTTTTCTGAAATTCTCGGCTTGCTTTTCCTCCGAGCTTTTGAACGTAATCTTCCCGATTTTCGTGACCCCATCGACAAGATGCACAACGTCCTTACCGAACTCTCGTTCCAACTCGTCTGCCGTCGCTACCGTATCTTCCAGTGTATCGTGCAGAAGCCCGGCGGCGATTGCCGTCACATCGGTCTTCAATGAGGTCAACACGCCGGCCACGGCGACGGGATGCTTGACATAGGGTTCTCCGGAACGGCGTGTTTGTCCTTCATGTGCCTTCGCGGAAAACTCGTAGGCCTTGCGCACCAGTGCGAGGTCGGCATCAGGCTGATAGGACTGCACTCGCTCCAACAGTTGATCGATATCTGTCACCGTCTCGTACTTCATCGGTCAGTCAGTTCCTGTCGCTCGTATGTCTCGGATACGCAATTGAATTCGGTCACAGCCATTCCAATGATTGAGCTCCGGCGTACAGGCGACGTCGATCGGCCTGTTGCGTGACAGCCCTTGCTCTTCCAGAGACTTCATCCCGAATCCGATGCTATCAAACGGCACCGATGCTCCCTGCCGAACCGTCATCTTTAGATGCTTCTCTCCCACGACACGGGCGTGAAGGACATGCACGCCCTTCACGGCAAAGGTCGGCTCTGGATTACCCGCACCGAATGGATGCAGTGCTCCGATTTCTCGGATCAATTGTAACGTCACCTCGTCCAACCGCAGTTCGGAGTCCAGATGTAACATCGGCACGCTGTGCGTACTCCGCATCCAGGCCTCAGCCACGGCAGCAAACCGTTCGGCAAACTCCGGTACTCGCTCTTCCTTGATCGTCACACCTGCGGCACTGGGATGGCCTCCGAACGCGATCAGCAGGTCTCGACATCCGGCCAAAGCCTGATAGAGATCGAACCCCGGCACCGTCCGCGCCGACCCTTTCCCAATGCCGTCGTCACCGACGGCAATGACGATCGTCGGACGATGAAAGCGCTCCATGATGCGGGCAGCCACAATGCCGACAACCCCAAGATGCCATCCCCGCGCATAGACCACGATGCCACCAGGCAATGCCCGCGACTCGACTTGACGTACTGCCTCGTCCAGGATTGTCGCCTCGAGCTCCCGGCGACTGTGATTCAGCCGGTCAAGCTCCTCAGCCAAACCTTGCGCTTCTCGCTCAGATTCCGTCGTCAACAGCCTGATTCCTTTGATCGCCTCATCCAGCCGCCCTGCGGCATTGAGTCGAGGGGCGATCTTAAACGCAATCGTATCCGCCGCACAGTCACGAGTCACACCGGCCACCTGCTTCAAGGCTCGGAGACCACATCGTGCTCCGCGAGAAATCTGCGCCAGCCCCTCACGAACAAACAGCCGATTTTCGTCTTGTAGCGGAACCACATCGGCGATTGTCGCCAGCGCCACCAAGTCCAACAAGGACTCGAGAGATACGGAGCCAGAGCCATATTTCTTCTCATACGCCTGCACCACTTTGTACGCGAGACCACCGGAACAGAGTCCATGAAACGGGTACTGCGCATCCGGCCGATGGGGATTCATCACGGCTAACGCCGGCACCATCTCCATGTCGCTCTGATGGTGATCCGTCACGATCACATCGATCCCCAGTTGACCGGCAAGGGCGATCTCACGATGCGATGTGGTCCCGCAATCAGACGTGACTAATAACGTGACGCCGTCCTGCGCCAACGCTCGCACTGCATTCTCGTTAAGTCCGTACCCTTCACGCAGGCGATGCGGCACGTAGGCTCGAACCTGTGCCCCACGGTCGCGAAAAAATGACACATACACACTGGTCGCCGACATACCGTCTACATCGTAGTCGCCATAAAAACAGACGCGCTCCTGCCGTTGCATAGCCTGATGCAACCGGTCAATCGCTCGCTCGATATCGGGAATCAAGAAAGGATCATGCGTTTGGAGCGGGGACATCCAGGCCAGGGCCTGATCCACATTCGTGACACCTCGATTGAGTAATAATGAGGCAGTTGCGGAAGAAATGGATAAGGCCTGCGAGAGCCGACCACGTTGGATCGGATCGATTTTCCGAAAGACCCAGAGCTTAGACTTCACCTCTGCCTCCTTCTCAACCTGGGCCGTGGAACGATTCCGGACATGGCACTCAGGAAAACGAGCCAGACTCTAATAAGTCGCTGCTTCTTTGTCAAACAACGCAACGAGGGGAATGCCGATGGGGTATCAACGAGAGGGACTCAAAGAGATTCGACGGGAATTAAGTGTTTATTCGCCTCCTTTTTGCACATAATTCTTCACAAATTCCTCCGCGTTCTTTTCGAGCACGTCATCAATTTCATCAACCAGCTTGTCGATATCTTCCTTCAGCTTCTTCCCGGTCTCCACCACCTTCGGGTTGGCTTTGACCTCTTCCTTGCCTTGCGATTCTCGTCTTGGCTCTTGCTTTCGTTCCTGCTTTTCCATTCGAGCACCTCCTGTCAGCCAGGGAAATCCTCGCGGTCAGCTCTTCACTACCAGCCACACCTGCACATTACTCTAGGGAGCAGAAACCCGTCAAGGCAAGGGCAGAAACGAAAAGCGCCGTTTCCCGGATGGGAAACGGCGCATCACTCGCTCAATCCAGAATTTTCTATCAGACGATCAACGAGATGATAAGAAGGGCCACGATATTGATGACCTTGATCATCGGATTCACCGCTGGACCAGCCGTATCCTTATACGGATCACCAACCGTGTCACCGGTGACTGCCGCCTTATGCGTGTCGGTGCCCTTCAACCCCTGCTCTTCGATGAATTTCTTCGCGTTGTCCCAAGCTCCGCCGCCGCTCGTCATCGAAATTGCGACAAACAGACCGGTGACGATGCTGCCGACCAACACTCCGCCGAGCGCTTGTGGACCAAGCACAAGTCCAATGACCACCGGCGATGCCACGGGAATCAACCCAGGGATCATCATCTTCTGAATGGCCGCTTGCGTGACGATATCAACGCAAGTACCATATTCTGGCTTGCCCGTACCTTCCATAATACCCGGGATGGTCCGGAACTGCCGCCGCACCTCTTCCACAATCAACCCTCCCGCTTCACCGACGGCCCTCATACACATGGAGCCGAAGATAAACGGCAACATGCCGCCAAGAAAGAGACCAACCAAGACTTTTGGATTTGAGAGATCGAATGCGGATAATGCCGGATTGTGTGCGGCGACCTCCCGTGAGTATTCAGCAAAAAGGACAACAGCCGCCAACCCAGCCGACCCGATGGCATAGCCCTTAGTGACAGCCTTCGTCGTATTGCCCACAGCATCAAGCGGATCGGTAATGTCCCGAACTTCCTTGCCCAAATGAGACATTTCGGCAATACCACCGGCATTGTCTGTGATCGGACCAAAGGCATCAATCGCAACGACGATTCCGGCCATCGAGAGCATGGCCACAGCCGCCACCGCCACACCGTACAGCCCACCGGACTCAGCACCACCACAGACCCAGTAGCTGCCAAGGATCGCCATGGAAATGACCACGACAGGAGCCGCCGTCGACTGCATACCCACCGCCAGACCGGCGATGATGTTCGTCGCATGGCCTGTTTCACTCGCCTTCGAAATGTACTTCACCGGCTCATACTCTTTGGAGGTGTAGTAGTCGGTGATGAAGACAAGTGCCAAGGTGACGGCTAAGCCAAGCAACGCGGCAATGTAGTAGTTGAATCCACCGACACCACCGACACCACCCATGATCATAAAGGTCACGGGCAAGAAGGCCAGCGCAGCGATCCCTCCGGCCACGAACAACCCCTTGTACAGGGCCGGCATAATGTCGCCACCCGGAGTAACCTTGACGTAGAGAATCCCGACGATCGTCGCAAAGATCGTAATGCCCCCCAACGCGAGCGGATAGAGAATCGGTGCCGTCTCGCCCTTGAACATTGTAAAGGCCAGCACCATCGCCGCCACCGTGGTGACCGCGTAGGTTTCAAAGAGGTCCGCCGCCATGCCTGCGCAATCGCCGACGTTGTCACCCACGTTATCCGCAATGACCGCCGGGTTCCGTGGATCGTCTTCAGGAATTCCCGCCTCCACTTTGCCGACCAAGTCTGCCCCGACGTCGGCGGCCTTTGTATAAATTCCCCCACCGACGCGCGCAAACACGGAAATCAAACTCCCCCCGAATCCGAGGCTGAGCAATGCATGAATGGCCTTTTCCTGACCGGCCATCGATTCAGCGATAGAATAGAACCCCGTAATGGCCAACAAGCCGAGCCCGATCAGCAAAAGACCCGTCACCGCACCACCACGAAAGGCCACAACCAGGGCCGCATTCAGCCCGTTGTGGGCGGCTTGTGCCGTCCGCACATTGGCTCGAACGGCGATGATCATGCCCACATAGCCGGCGATCGCCGAAGCACCTGCCCCGACTAAGAATCCAGTCGCCGTCAACAATCCAAACTTATCCGAGACCGCGCCGGCGAGCGCCAGCACCACGAATAATCCCGCGGCGACATACCCAACGGTCTTATACTGCCGATTCATGTAGGCGCTGGCCCCTTCCTGAATGGCTTTTGCAATCTCCTGCATCTTCGCATTACCGGCATCGAGCTTGAACACCCACATCGCCAGATACAATCCATAGCCAATGCCAGCCACGGCCGCGATGAGAGCAAATGTGATAATCGCTGAGTCACTCACGAGAAATCCTCCTCACTGGTTAAACGGATTCCTGATGTCACACGGCTCTCCGTGGCTTTAACCCATCCTAAAACACATGCGCGAGTGGGTAAATCCTATAAGGTGAGCAGAGTCGAATCCGAAGCGAGCCACCCGAAAAACTGGACCATTCTATAGAAGTCCCACTGAAGGGATCAAGACCAAATACGGCCGACTTGCAAACAGCTCCTCGGTCAGTGTCATACTGGCAAGCGCCGGTCTGATGCGCCAGGTGTTATCGACCGATGAGGTTTCCCTGAATAATGGAGGCAACCAAGGCGCCTCTATATGGACAAAGACTGGAGCCAACTATCTCCATAGAGAACAAGAGGTTGCGCATGAGACCGTTCCTCCATCGCATAACCCAATGCCTCTGCCTAGCCAGTTTGCTCGCTGCATGCAGCGGCGAAAACGCCACGAGAACCTCCACCCCAGCGTTGACCAGCCTCAAGCTTCAAACCGTGACGAGCGACCTGAGCGCCCCGGTATTCCTGACGGCACCCCCTGGCGATACCGCTCGCCTGTTCGTCGTCGAGCAAGGAGGGACGATCAAAATCCTTGAAAGGACGAGCGGAGCTGCGCTTGGAACTTTTCTGACTGTACCTGGAATCACGAGCGGAGGGGAGCGAGGACTCTTGGGACTGGCCTTTGACCCTGAGTACAACGCCAACGGACGATTCTACATCTATTATACCGGCGCCAATGGCGCGATCACCATCGCTCGGTTTCTCGTTTCAGCAACGAACCTGAACGTCGCTGATCCGGCTTCGCAGACCATCCTACTCTCTATCCCTCATCCGACCTTCGCCAACCACAATGGAGGGATGATCGCATTCGGGCCAGAGGGATGTCTTTATGCCGGTATCGGCGATGGAGGAAGTTCGGGAGACCCGAACAATCATGCACAGAATCTCACAAGCCAGCTGGGGAAGCTGCTCCGAATCGATCCGACCACGGGAACTGCCTGCACCAGTGGAACGCTCAACCCCTTTGCCTCGAGCAGCGGCCACCCGCTCATATGGAGCTATGGACTACGCAACCCGTGGCGATTTTCGTTTGACGGTGATGATCTCTACCTCGGCGATGTCGGCCAGAATGCCCGCGAAGAAATCAATCTATCGACCGGCCGCAACGCGGGCCGTGGGCTGAACTACGGCTGGCGGCTTATGGAAGGATCGGCCTGTTTCAATCCGACGACGAACTGCCAGACCGGCACGCTCACCTTACCGATCATTGAATACACGCATGACAATGGCGCCTGCTCCGTCATCGGCGGCTATGTCTACCGAGGCCACGCCATCCCAACTATCCAAGGGACATACTTCTACGCCGACTTCTGTGCCGGAGTTGTTCGTAGTTTCCGTTTTACGAACGGCATAGCCTCCGAGCGACGAGACTGGCCGTTGCTCGTCACCCCTTCTATCTCAAGTTTTGGACAAGATGGCCTTGGAGAGCTCTACCTGACCACTCTCAGTGGGACGCTGTTCCGGATCGTCCAGAATTAGCCCCCTTCCCGATTCGTGCATAGCGAGCCACATACCGGTAGGTTTACGACTCGCGCTGACTTTGCTATAGTTCGCCAGCCTTACTACCATGGGACTTGAGCCAAACTATATCGTTGTCGATGGGCAAACCTTCACGAAGGCCAAGCTCGCGCTGGATAACCATGTGTACAAAAACTGTCAGATCGACGACTGCGATTTGTACTACAGCGGCGGGCAATATGAGCTGCTCGATACCCACATCACCAACTCACGCCTGATCCTGAACCACCCAGCGAAGGGCATCTACAATGCCCTGCAGATCTTCAAGATGAAGTCGCCAGGATCCCGCATCGTCTTCGAGTAATCTCTCCGTACAAGATGTTGAAAAAGTCTGAGTGGTGTGCACGCCAGGAAAACGAGCTGTACCTCGCAACCCAGGCTGAATCATTGGTTGAAACATCGATCGATATTGCCAGGACGTCACTTGGATGATATCTACGATAAATCAGCCTGTTATGCAGAATGAATCATCGTAGATATACAGTATGGGTCTCAAGCTGAGCCCCTGTTCTACACCGAAACAGATATCAAGTCACTCATCACGTATGCCGAGATCAGCCCTCGCCCTCAGTCGAGACATATCATAGCCCTTATCAAGTCACGACATCCTTCAGAACAACGACAGATCATCCGATAAGGAGATGACAGCTGGCAGAATCACCTGCCCTGGGCATGTTTTCGAGTCTGTGTGTATTCAATGGAATTCAACCGGATTATCAGGAACCGTCACTAGATGAAACGCGTGGTCGTGCATGAGCTCTTGCCTGATATGGTTCTGGCAAGACCGGTCACCAATGCCAACGGACTCCCCATTGTCGCAGAGGGAACCGCCTTGAGCGCCACATTGATCGAACGGCTCCAGGAAATGGGGCTGCCATCGGTGTACGTCGAAGGGGACGCCCTGGACTCCGGCGGAAAAACCCTGGAAGAACTGGAAGCCGAGCTCGAACATCGATTCCGACATGTCGCGCACGACCCTATTCAGCAACTGATTCTCCAGACGCTCCGCACCCACTTGCGCGCGACCCACGGGATGGGGTCGGAGGTCCAAAAGCCTGAGGCAGCATGACCGTTTTTAATTCGACAGACCTACGCAACCGAATCGAACAATTGGGAGACCTTCCCACGCTCCCTCATGTCGTGCAGCGGCTGGCCACGATGATCAGTCGTCCCACCGTGTCGGCTGAGGAGATCGGCACGATCATTGAGAAGGATCAAGTGTTGGCCGCAAAAGTCCTGCGACTGGCGAACTCCCCTTTTTACGGGTTTCCTTCACGAATCGGTTCCGTCTCTCACGCCGTGATCGTGCTGGGCTTTAACGTCGTCAAGGGGCTGACGCTCTGCGCCTCGGCCCTGACCATCATGAAAGATGCGGGCATGGACCAGC
>CAYSFU010000036.1:0-4840 GCA_964430555.1 uncultured Nitrospira sp.
TTTTTCGGACAAGACACAGATATCCAGAGGGTCACCGTCCCCGACCATCCCTTTCCGGCGCGCTCGCTTTGCAAAAATCCCGGCCACCTGCTCTCCGCAATAGGTCTGCGGAATCAGACCGTAGTAGACCGGACAGCAATTGGAGAACCGCTGCGGCCGATCCACTTTGAGAAAGCCGCTCCGTTTATCGACTTCATACTTCACCGTATCGGTCGGCACGATTTCGATATAGGCCATGACGACGTCCGGAGCTTCTCGACCGATCGATACGCCATGCCACGGATGCGCCTTGAACATCATCCCAAGCAACCGTTGAAACGGATCGCTCCCGTTCCGTGCTTCATCGGCCTGTGCTCTGTCCGCCCCCTGCCTTCGCTTCTTGTTCCCGCTCATACCATCTCCTCTCGCTACCAGTGAGACCTCACCACGCTGCCCGAGCTTACCGCGAGTGCATCGTAAAGTCATCTACTACGCCATTCAACACGCAAGCAGTCATTGCCTACAACAACGCGACCGACCGCGCGTATTCACAACCATTGCCCGCACGACACACGCCGATCGCACGATGACGAACAAGCCCGACTGAACTCCTTTGCACAACTTTGAAGAAATATGGATGTCTCGTTATTTTTTCGCTAGACTGACTTCGCAATCACCAAGGTTGAACGGAGACACGAGTGTGAGGAAAGGCGCTCGCCCGACCGGATCGGATCGGTGAGCCCGTAGATCCCGTGGCGACTCTCCCTGCAAAGATTCCCGAAACTCAGCATAAGCCTCGCGCCTCTCTGGTGGTGCGAGCCGGTGGCGTCTATTTTCTTATCGCGCTCGGGGTCGGCTTTGTACTCGAGGTCGTTCGGCTTGAGGTAATTGCTCTGCATATCAGCGAATTGATCGCTCGGTTGCTCGAAGTCCCCAACACACTTCTGGCCATGATTATCGGCGCGAAATGGACGATCGACCGATTCCATTTGCCCCCCATCCCGCGTATACGACTCGGCATCGGGTTCGTGGCGTTCGTCCTGATGATTCTTACGGAATCAACGGTTGTCCTCCCACTTCATGGCCTCACCATCGACCAGTACATGGCCCTTCAACATGCCGTCGTGGGAATGTTGCCGTTCGGCGTGCTCGCCGTGTTGACCGGCATGCCGCTCCTCGTCAGCTATCGATGGGAGCAGTGAGGTGAGTATCCGTGATGCCTAGAGTGGTCATCCCGCTTGATCCAACGACGTTCACGATTGTCCCCTCGCTCTGTGAGCGCTCCATAGATCAGATCGCCGTGCACACCCAGCCTTCCAATCCTTGGGACTTGACACCGACGCCCCTTCCTATGGGATACCGATAGGAATCCTGAGTTGAACTTCTGACCGATCAGACATCTGTACGGACCAAACACTGATCCATCTATACACCGGCAATCGACAGGAGTCCTGTATGACTGTGTCCCTCTGTATCGCATGGATAAGCCTGACACTCGTCATGACTACCGCCACGACCTCGACGGCATCAGAACCTTCCGATCCAGAGTCAGCCATCCGACGGCTCGTTCGTGCCAATGCCGAGAAGGACTTATCGACGCTCTCCCGCATGATGGCCCATGACGCCGACATCATCAGCTACGGAGTCGCCGGTCGAAAATATGTCGGATGGTCTGAGCTCGAGCAAGGGATAAGAGAGGAATTTCTCAACGCGCAGAAGCTTGAAATCCCGATTAAAGAGCTGATCGTCTGGACCAAAGACACCCTTGCCTGGTACGCCATGGAACTCGACTATATCCGCTATGTGACGGACGGTGCCGGACTCAAGCGCACCGTGCTTCCGATGAGGGAAACCGGCGTGCTTGAACGCCGCAATGACCGATGGCAATTGCTATCATGGCATGAATCGTTTCGTTCTCCTGAGCTCACCGGCCTCCTCGCCTCAGGGTCGATAGCCACTTCGCCAAGTTCCGTCAATACCGCTCAGGATTCTATCTCACCGGACCTCAGTGGTCACTGGGACATCCTCGAGGTTGAGGATGACAAACGATACCGCGCGACGCTGGATAAAAAAGGAAACGGCTTCTACTCCCAACACGGCGGCCGCTTCACAACCAGCACGATCACGAATCGTCTGTGGCAAGGCACCTGGCAGCAACCAGGCAACGATCGAGAAGGCGGGTTTGAGCTGCTGCTCTCCGAAGATCACACCCAGGCCAAAGGTATCTGGTGGTACACCAGGGTCGGCACGCAGAAAAATATCCCCGAGCGAGAACATGGCGGCACCTATCAGTGGAAGAAAGTCACACCGTAGTGGATTCGAATTCGCCAGAACGGCTGTGAGAGAAGTTAGGCTGCATTGGGAGGCGTCTCTTTTTTATCTGCACACGGTTCTCGAGAAGTCTGTTCATCCGCAGCCCCCTGATCATCGGTAGGAGATTCGCCATGCGGGAATGTCATCTTTCCTTTTCTACTACGGCTTTTTTGTAGCGCAGCTCCCACAAAACCGGCACCTATCAGTACGGCAATCTCCCATGAACGTTCCGGCACAGTTTCTGTTTCCTCGGTGGGTAGCCACACAACAGTTCTCGATTCAGGAGGAACAGCATTCGTTGAATCAAGGCTTACCACGGTCTCATCCTGCTGACTCGATGCTGTCGAGACGTTATCCTTCCTTTCAGCATCATCCACGGGATTTTCATCCCCTTTATAGGCTAGATCAAAATGAACTAGATTGAAAAGATTTTGTGCAGGACTGAGAATATCGGCTGTAGGAGCAGGCAGAGCATTCCACTCAAGCGAATTTCGAGAATCATCCGCCACCAATCTCCACTCACTCCTGCCACTGTCGCTCTCGATCCTCGGCGACGAAGCAAGCGGCAGAACTATTTCAGACGCTGAGGGATTTTTCTGAAATAACGACGCAATGAACGCCTGCTCTCCACCAGCGCCTCTCTCGATCCCTGTCGGCTGTTCGTTCACATTGTTCACGTTGATCGTTACAGTCTCGTCGTAGGTCAACCCGCCTACGTCCGTGACACGGATCGTCACGCTATGGCTCGTTGCCAGTTCGTAGTTCAGCAGGCTGCCATCGGCCACGGTGATCTGACCGGTACCGGCATCGATTGCAAACCGGCCTCCCGCACTATCCAGCAAACTATAGGCCTTGGTCTCACCGCTGTCCGGATCGACCCCGCCCACTGTACCCACCACCGTCCCGTTGGCGGCATTCTCCGCCACGGTGTCTGCCGAAAGCACAAGGTCCGTCGGAGTGTCATTGACCGGCGTGACCGTAATCGACACGCTGTCGGTATCGACCACTCCCAGACTGTCTGTCGACATGATCGTCAGCGAATCAAGGCCCGTGAAATTTGGGTTCCCTTGATACGTCAATGAGGCAAGCGTGGCGTTTAAGTCCGCTTGAGTCCCGCTCAACGTCACACTGCCGGAGCCATTGCTCCCGGCGCTGATCGTCGTGGCGCCCTGTACCGCAACCACGACGGTCCCGTGCGTTGTGGACAGCTGCACACTGGTCACGTTCCCATCCGTATCGGTGACGGACACCCCACTGATCGCAAGCGCGGTATCTTCCGCAATGGTCTGGGGACCAGGGAGCACGTTTGAGTGGGCACTGTTCGAGACGGTAATCGCCACCGTATCGGTGTCCGTTGCGCCATCACCATCGGTTGCGATGATGCTGAGCGTATCGGTTCCGGTAAACAGGGCCGTGCCCTGATAGCTCAACGACCTCAGCGTCCCATTGATGTCCGCTTGTGTCCCGGTGAGCGTCAACGTCGCGGTGCTGTTGGCTCCGGCGGAAATTGTCGCAGTCCCACTCAGGGTCACGTGCACCGTGCCGTTTGTCACGGCAAGCTGTACGGTCGTCAAGTTGCCATCGACATCGTGCACCGATACCCCACTGATCATCAGCGGGGTATCGACGGCAACAGTTTGGGCGCCAGGCACGGTATTGATCGGCGCATCGTCGACGGACGTGACATGAACCGTGACGGTGTTGGAGGTGGACGCATAGGCGGCATTGCTGTCGCGCACCGAGAAGGTGAAGCTGGCATACCCAATCCCATTGGCATGAGCCGATGGGATAAAGACCAGGTTTCCGGCCGTGATGTCGGCCACGGAGACGACGTGCCCCGCCATCACGGCCACGCCCGACAGCGTCAACGTACCCGCGCTCGGCACACTGTCGAGCCGCACGGCACTCAGACTCTCTCCAGCATCCGCATCGCTGAAGCCAAAATTTGCGACCGTCATGGTATGCGAGGTATCTTCATCGATCGTGATGGTGATATCAGCCCCTGTCGGCGCTTCATTGACATTCGTCACAGTGATCGTAAACATCTCGGCGTAGGTGAGCCCGCCGCTATCCGTGATCCGTACCGTCACGCTGTGGCTCGTCGTACTCTCGTAATCCAGCAACGCACTATTGGCCACCGTGATCTGCCCGGTTGTTGCATCGATCGCAAACCGCCCTCCCGCACTGTCGGTCAAACTGTACGTCTTCGTGTCGCCCGCGTCTGGGTCCGTCCCACTGACTGTCCCCACCACCGTCCCATTCGCCGCATTCTCCGCCACCGTGTTCGCCGACAAGACCAAGTCCGTCGGAGCCTGGTTCATCACCCAAGACTGGATAGCACCAGTTCCATACCAGGTTTGATCGTTCTCAATAAACTGACCAGCGACATGGATTGTTCCGCCATTCAGACTTGTCAGACTCTGAATAGTTAGGTCGTTCGTTACATACAGATCACTGCCAAGCTGCATGTACCCCCCATTGAGTAGCATACTGCCGAAACGCGTCCCCGCGCCCGAGACCGACGCGTTATCTCGAAGTGCAATCGTGG
>CAYSFU010000036.1:4940-38461 GCA_964430555.1 uncultured Nitrospira sp.
ACAACCGCCGTGCCGTAGTAGCCTGTATCCGTCGTCGTCACGTTGCCCGCCACGGCAATCGTACCGCCATTGATGCCTTCCGTACTCAAGATCCTCAGGTCGCCTGCGACATCCATCCCCGAGATCGTGAAATACCCACCGTTCATATCGACGTTCCCGAAACGCGTCCCCGCGCCCGAGACCGACGCGTTATCTCGAAGTGCAATCGTGGCCCCGGTCGCATCGACGACATTCCCATTGTCCCGATAGTTGCCGAAGATCTGCAGGGCACCCGCGATCGTCACCGGCCCCGACGTGTTCGCAATCGACACGTTACAGAGCGCACCGATCCCACTGCCCGTCGAAATCGACTGCGCTCCGTGGCCGACCAGCTCGACAACCGCCGTGCCGTAGTAGCCTGTATCCGTCGTCGTCACGTTGCCCGCCACGGTGATCCTACCGCCATTGATGCCCGCCGCATTCAAGATCCTCAGGTCGCCCTTGATCTCGACGTCACCATCGATTTCGAAGTACCCTCCATTGATGATGACATTCTCGAACGGTCCATCTGAAGCGTGGAGAGTCTCGTTGCCGGAGAGCACAAACGTCTCGACGACGTTTGTCACTTGAATGTTAATGGTGCGTTCGAGGGACTGCCCGTTGGCATCCGTGACCCGTACCGTGAGGTTGTGGTCCACTGCTCGTTCATAGTTCAACAAGCTGCCGTTTGCCACCGTAATCACCCCGGTACGGGCATCAATTGCAAACCGGCCTCCCGCCGTATCCGTGAGGCTATACGTCATCGTGTCGCCTACATCCGGGTCCGTCCCACTGACTGTCCCCACCACCGTCCCTGTTGAAGCATTCTCCGCGACACTGTTCGCCGACAGTGTCATGTCCGTCGGTCCCTGATTCACAACGGCTGGGAGGTCATAGCTCACCTGAACATTGTCCACAAACAGTTGCCCCCCCCCACCTGTCCCCGTCACAAGAAACTGAATTTTGGTATTGGCAGACAGCGAGGCCGAGAGATCAAAGCTCGCTGTGCCGCTGCCAGCGTTCAACCCACTTGAAAATACGCCTCCTGCAAGCGTGACATATGTTGCTCCACCATCATTGGAAACGCGGGTCTCAATGCGATCGGCTCCTGTGAGACTATTGGTAAAGGTAAACGTCAATGTGGCACGCGTCGCGTTGCTTAAGTTCACCTCCCGGCTAATGGCAGTGCCGACGGAATCAGTATCGATCCGCAACTGTGATGAATTAATACGGATATCTCCACCGCTGGCTCCGTTTCCTCCCGAGTCCGTTTCCGACCAGCTACCTATCCATGATTGCGTCCCATCATTATTGCCATACGATTCCGTCGAGAACGTATCGTTGACGGTCTCCGTCCCCAAGACCTCGACCCAATTCATTTGTGCGTCATAGCTGATCGCCAAGAATGCTTCGATGGTGCCTGTCGCGACCTCGAGCTCCCAATCCCCACCAAGCAAGATGCTACCGGTACGGTCATTACTTGCCTGGACATCGGCTCCCGTGAGCTCAGTCAACATGTCCACTGCGGCTTGTCCCGCTTCTCCTTGTGCGAACTCGCACCCATAGACCAAGATATCGGCCTGTTCGGACAGTGCGTGTTGAATCACCGTCAGATTATCCGCATAGCGAGTCGACATTGAGTCCACATTGAGTAGGCCAGTCCCAAGCTGGAGTTCACCGACTCTGCCGTGTGAAATAAGGTGAATGGCATCAATACCGGTACGGCCGGACAGAGCATTCGCCATCTGCTCAATACCGTCTTGCCCGCCATCAAGCATCATGACGTCGATGTTCGGGTTCATGCTGCTGAGGAGATCTCGATAGTTTGGAACCGTCGGATCAACGAACACCACTTCTCTTCTCAATTCACCGGGATTGTACGCCGCAATCGCGTCGAGCAAACCCTGCGATTCACTCTGCCCTGCGGTCTGAGTGTCTGCGCGAATATCAGACGAGACAGCCGCCTCCGACTGCTCTCGTGCGACCTGTTCAGACGCCACCTCGGAAGCCGTCGCCGAAGCCGCTGCGTCGAACATGAGTCGCTGCTCAAGCGAAATGAGCGATCCTTTGATACCAGACGAGAGTGCCGAATTCTGTCGATTCGTCTGTCCATTCAAATCCGGTGCTTTCTGTTTCCTCCTGAAACCGAACATAGAGGCCCCTCAGTCCATTTAAGATTCACCTGTCGCCTACACGACAGGGCCGCTGTAAGATACATCTATCGGCTGAACGGCAGCGTCTCTGTAGCTGTAGGAGATCTAATCCCTGACCGTGCGGAAACGGATCTCAACCACTACCAATACACGATGAATCTATCTGACCTTCGGTCGGGAGCACTCCTTGTAAAGTACCCCATCTCATGGATCACGCCAGATGGACTGCACGCACTCACATCGGTAGAATGTCGATTGTTCCAGGCCTCAGTCACCGCGCGTCATGTTCGCTCTTCCGGAGGGTGCATCATGAATACACATCGTTGGATGCGTGCTCACGTGATCGCGACCGTTGGAATCCTCATCACCCTGAATGGCTTTCTTCTCATCCCAATTCCTGATGCGCATGCCGAGTCTTTTCATATCAAACCCGGCGCATGGGACATCGCGGTATCAGGGATGACAGTTTCTTCCGAGCTGTCAGCAAAGATGACACCGGCGCAACGAGCTCAATTGGAGCAACGGATGAAGGCCCGAGAAGGCAAACCCCACCCTTCCTGCATCACCGAGGAGGATCTGAATCAGGATCGGATCATCAAGGAAATGGAAGACGAAGACGAGGATCCCGAAGTCCAATGTAAGATCAAGGTCCTCTCCAAATCCTCGTCCAAACTTGTGCTCGACCAACTGTGCCCCGGCCCACCCAGCTCGACCACTCATTTCATCATTGAGACGAAAACAGCCGACAGCTTCACGGCAATCGGAGATCGCAGTGTAACCGGGTCAGGCAAGCAACATATCACCATCAGAGGAACGTGGATCGGGCCTATTTGCGATGGACTCGATGAGTAGAATCTTCATGTATGCCTTTCACTCTTCGCTCATACGCTACACATACTTTCCGCAGCAGCCCTCCCATCGTAACCAGCGACACGTCGCTCTTGAGGAACACCGCGAGTCAGGGTACACTGATTTTCCTGTGCTCTTCCAAGCACACGTACGGCACGGTCACCAAGAAGGAGATCCTCACATGAATCGATTCATCGCCTGTTTCGTCTCCGCTCTCATCGGCGCTTCCTTGTCCATGTCTTCTTCGAGTCTTGCTCAAGGCCTCCCACCGGCAGTGAAGCAGAACGTTGCCACGGCACAGAAGCCTGTCAAAACCATCGGCATGGAGGAGTATCGAAAGATCGTCGACAACCCTGGAGAAGCCTTGATCATCGATGTGCGTGAGCCGCAAGAATATGCAACTGGGCATGTCCCAGGAGCAATCAACATTCCACGAGGCCTGATTGAATCTAAAATCTGGGACCACATCGGAGCCTCGGAAAACGCCAACACTGAACGCCCAATCGTTCTGCAATGTCAGAGCGGTAAACGCGCAACCCTCGCGGCTCAGACCCTTGGAGGACTTGGATTCACGCAGACCTCAGCGGTTATTATGAACCTCGACGAGTGGAGACAATCCGGCAATCCGTTCGTAAAATAGTCGTTCATACGTTTGATTCCAACTGCGGAGATTCCATGGCAGTCGACCGCTCGCTTCGTGTTATTGCCCGCGCCAAGGCCAAGCCCGATCAGGTGGCTCAGGTGCGAGACATCCTCACAGGCTTAGTCGATGCGACTCGTCAAGAACCTGGCTGTCTCAGTTACGAGCTCTTGCAAGATCATGCCGATCCGACTGAATTCGTGTTTATAGAACGATGGGCACATGCTGCAGCAGAACAGGCACATTTCATGACTCCCCACCTGTTAGCCACGCTGCAACAGTTATCCGGTCTTCTTGTCTCTGCACCTCAGATCTGTCGATACGGCGTCGTGCGATAGTCGGCTATATCGATCGATCTCTGTCAGAGATGAAACATTGGATGGTGTATCAGGCGATACCGCTCATCACACCAGCATTGTACCAATAGCATGCGCACGGAGAACCCAGCCGATGACACCCGTGACACCGGACACCGAACTCACGCTCTCGTATCATAACCAGCGGGCTATAGTCTCTCCATGGGGCGCATCATTACGGCGATACTTCTTTCTTGATGCAGACGGACAGGAGATCGACATTGCCTGGGGCTATTCCGGTGGCAATGGAAAACGAGGCGGACAGGGCGATGTGCTGATCCCCTTTCCCGGCCGCATCGGGAATGGCCGCTATTCATTCGACGGGCAAACCTTCCAACTGGAATGCAATGATAAAGAAGGCCCAAACGCCATCCATGGGTTCGTTCGGAGTCTCCCATGGGACATCCGCGCGATCGACTCGAATCGAGTGACGTTGATGGTGCTGCTCCATGCCGAGACCTATGCCGAGCGCGGCTATCCCTTTTCCTTGCGCATCACGGTCACTTACGAACTGAATACCAACGGACTGTCCTGTGCCTTCGGCGTCGACAATCTCGGTGATCGTGCCGCACCGGTGGGAGTCGGATTTCACCCCTATTTCACTGTGGGCACCGCCATGATTGATGACGCTGAGGTCCGGATTCCAGGAACTGGCTACTTGGAATTCAATGAACGACTCGTGCCGACCGGAATGATCCGCGGCGTGACCGACACCGCGTGGGACTACCGTCGCTTTCTCCCGATCGCCCGACAACGGTTCAATCACTGCTATGTGAACTTGGAGCGTAATGCCCAAGGGCTTGCCATCGCCGCTCTTCGCCATCCTTTAAACAACCGAACGATCACCATCGCGATGGACTCAGCCTTTACCGCGGTCGTCGTCTATACCGGAGATGCCATTGCGGACAGTCCACGCGTTGCGCTTGCCATTGAACCAATGACCTGTGCAAGCGATGCCTTCAATCATCCGGAATGGGGTCTCGCGCGATTGGCTCCCGGTGATACCTTCTCCGGATGCTGGCGTGTGGACGATTCAAGCCGTTAGAGGGTCGGCATCAGACAGCTTCATGTGGAATACATAACAGATAGGCCAAGTGAGATGACGTACGGAACGAAGTAGAGATTAGGCCGCTTTCCGGAGGGGAGGAGACTTTCTGTTCACGAGGTCGCGCCAGAGGAGACTTAACTTGAACTCCACCTCGTCAAAGGAATCCCCATGTGCCGACTGATCAGGATAGCCTTGCAGATACCCACGCCACTTCTCTTGCTCCAGTGAGATTACATACCGCGGTGTATCCACGTGCGGTTGATCGGCCACCGATCGCTCAATATGGGGAAGTTCGCGCGGACTTTTCGTGGGTTCTTGGCTCAGCTGGTCAACCTTCGACTGCAACTCCTCAAAGGAAGCCGCTTGGACTTCTCGCTGCGGATGACCTTCGGGGTATGCAAACCATTTACCCTGAGCTTGCCCAAATACCCAATTTGGTCGTTCCATACGGATGAGCATAACGGACCCCTCATGATCTGACTAGGATTTTTCAAGTTTTCGCACATGAGTACGAATGACCCGAACCGTTCGTCCCTAGCAGCCTTTTCCTACCGCCAGGTCTCGGCCAACCAGTTGTCCGTTCAGGTCGCCATGGCTGGAACAGGAGACCGACTAATACTCTGTCTGCATGGATTCCCGGAATCCTCAATTTCATGGAGATATCAGTTTCAACCGCTGGCACAAGCCGGCTATCGAGTGTGGGCCCCTGATCTCCGTGGATACGGCGGAACGACACGCCCCATTGGCCTCGAATCTTACTCAATCGAATCGTTACTGGATGACGTCAGCGGGCTGCTCACTGCCGCAGACGCGTCACAGACCATCCTGATCGGACATGACTGGGGTGGTCTCATCGCCTGGTACTATGCCCTGCGGTATCCGGAACGCCTCACGGCCTTGGTGATCCTGAATGCTCCCCACCCAGCCTGCTTTGAGCGAGAGCTCCGGCGCTGGCGACAATTGCGTCGCTCCTGGTACATGGGAATGTTTCAGATTCCTTGGCTTCCTGAAGCCGTCTTATCCATGGGGCAAGGGTACATCATCGCGAAGATCTTTGAGCGCATGGCTATTCATCGTGCGCACATGCCGGATCGCATCGTGGAGCGCTACCGACTGCAAGCTTGCGCGCCAGGCGCACTCACCGCCATGCTGAACTACTATCGAGCCGCGCTTCGTGGTGGAGGAGCCCTGCGCCAACGCAGGTTGGGGTATCCCACCATTGCAATTCCCACCCTTGTTCTGTGGGGACGACAAGATCATGCACTCGGTGTTCACAATCTGGATGGACTACCCCGTATGGTGAGCAACCTGACAGTCATCTCCTTGAGAGAGGCCGGACATTTTGTACATGAGGATGAGCCAGACCGCGTGAACCATGCAATCGTGAGCTGGCTACACAAAGGACAACGCGATGTATCGTTGTCCTCCAGACCTGCGCCTCACTCCCCTGCCCATTGAACGGCGGTGGTCCTGCTCAGCGGCTGTTTCCTCAACTCACCACTCCCTGTTTGCCCCAACCATCACACCCCTATCGAGTCATCACGGCGCTTTGCTGAGCCGGCAAGCCAGTTTTTTCATCTTTTCCACGCTGTGGGAAGTGCGCAAGTCGTTGACCCATTGGCAAGACAAGGTACGATACCACCATAAGGACTCGTGACAGACCGATCCCAACGAAGCCGAGATATGGATGAGTCACGCGAACTCTGCGACAGCACAGCGTCCTGAGGAACCCACGAAGACATCAACGACGGTCCTGCTCGTCATCGGCGGACTGCTGCTGGTCGGCCTCATTTACAGCGCCATGACACGCGACCCACCGGTGTCTTGTCCACAGGAGTTGGTCGGAGCCTGGATCACCTCGGCGAACGGATACGAAAACAGCATGCTGGTGTTTACCGCAAACGGTGTCTCGTTCAGCGTCGGATTCGAACATCTGGATGCACAAGCCATGCGGCGCATCGACGTGAGCGCAGAAGGACCTCGCACGTTGTACACGATCGTCTACGGCGATACTCGAAGCGATGAACAGACGTTATCGTTCTATTATCACACCAAAGACCATACCATCACCTTCAAGAACCAAGCACATCTCGTCTGGACGAGAAACGCGGTGGCATCATGATCGGTTTCTTCCAGCGGAGACAGTTATTCGTTCATCCCGTTCAATACTGGTTTATCGGGACCACGCTGATCTACTATGCATGCCTGGTACTCATGCTGTACGCCGTCGTCTTCCTGCCGATGGTGCAACCGCTCTACGATCCCTCCGTATCCTGGGAACAGCATGCACAGGTGGCCTCCCAGTTTCTTGAGCTGAGTTCGTGGATCTGGCCCTGGCTGATCATCACCTTCCTGGCGCTGCTCCTTCACTCCTTGTACTTCATGCACCGCATTGCCGGACCGCTCTACCGATTCTCAGCCCTCTTTCGGTCGATCGGGACCGGCGATCTGCACCAACGGGCGCGGTTACGGAAACATGACTACCTCCATCGAGAAGCCCAGGCATTCAATACGATGTTGGACAGCCTGGAGAATCGGATCAAGACCATTCACCTCCATGCAACGCTCATCACCGACGCCTATGACGCGGTCGCGATCCATGTGCAGACACAGTCGCCTGGACACATCCCGTCCTCGCTGCAGACCCTTGACCAAGAAATCCGTCGATTCAAAACCAGTTTGGCTAACTTCGACCCGACGAGAGAGACCATGCCCGAACAACAACAGTTCGAATTGTTCGGGTCCGCTCCCATGAATCCATCACCGATCAAAAAGGCTGCCTAACCATGGGGCACCCACTGCGCGTGACCGGCGACTCAAAACAAGAGCGGGACTCACCGGCGGAACCCACTTCCGCAAAAGAATCTCCACGCCAGACTCCCACGCTCACTCTCGTCCCAGCAGATCCGAGTAATCCTGCCCCGCAGCCTGACCGTCCTCGTACAAGGCGTCGGGCCAATATGGTACACCCCCTGCAAGTTCGTATGTTGAGTCAGGTCACCATCTATTCGTTGATCATCTTCGTGCTGTTGGCCATTCCCGTGTTCAAACCCTTCATGCAGGCGCTCGACAATCCCGCGCTGTCCTGGCAAGAGCGAGCCGTCGTCGCCGACGACCTCCTCAACCTCCACGCCAGATTCTGGCCCTGGGCGCTCGGGGCCGGCCTCGTGGTCTTGATCCACTGCATTCACTCGGTACGACTGATACATCGAATTGCCGGCCCCCTCCATCGACTTGCTCATGTATTCCCTCAGATCGGCGACGGCAACCTGTGCGTGCGCACCACGGTGCGTCAAGGAGACTATTTGACTCCGGAAGTTGACCTGGTCAATCACATGACCGTTCGGCTGCAAACGAAAATCACGGCACTCAAACATGCGCAGGTCCTCCTCGCGCTTGATGCCACCCGAATCAGGGAACTCGCCATGGCGAAAGAGGATCCCGCCCTGGCCACGCTCGCAAAGCAAATGGAAGAGAATTTGTCAGAGCTCAAGTCCTCCCTGGATGCGTTCAAAACTCACAGCGGCTAGACGGTCACTATGACGCACGAACGCGAATCCGTTCCGGAGATGGCCCCGTTTCGCCCAAGCCCCATGCACCGCTCACATCTCCCGCGCGATGATGGATTCAGCCTCATCGAGCTCATGCTCGCGGTTGCGATCGTCGGCGTCTTGGCTGCTCTTGCCGTCCCGAATTACATGGAGTTTATCGAGAAGGCACGCGTGGCACGAGCCATATCGGAGCTGCACAGTCTCGCCAAAGACATCAAAGGATTTGCCTTGGCCGTCGGAACCTATCCGAATAGTCTCGCGGACGTCGGCCGTAGCACCATGCTGGATCCCTGGGGCAGTCCTTATCAGTACTACCGCATCAATTGTGGCACGGTCGAGGACACCCTCAACCTGGCCAAACTGAAATTACGCCGAAAGAACAGCCCAGGAATAATTCCCGCCCACCACTCGTTCTCGGCAAACAGCGAATGGGGTGTCGTATGGACCATTGAGAATAGACCACATCAGGGATACCGGCATCTTGTTGCTGCGGGAGGTAACGGAGGAGGTGGCAGCAATGGCGGAAGTAACGAGGGTGGAAGTAGCAACGGCATCAATTGCGGTCAAGGTGGCGCAAGAAAAGACCGTCATCTTCACCCAATCAGCTCAGATTTTGACATTTACAGTATGGGAAAGGATGGAGATTCGGTGAAACCACTGACGGCTAAAAAGAGTCATGATGATGTGATTCGCGCGAGCGACGGTGGATATTACGGCTTGGCCAAGAATTTCTGACCGAGTGAGCCCATGCAGACAACTCTATCCTCTTCACCCTTTCAGAGCCGTATCGGGCGCCGTATTCTCGGGCTCTTTGTACTCTGCGCGCTGGTCCCGACTTCTCTGCTCGGATGGATTTCTTATCGCCAAGTCACGGAACAGCTGATTCTCCAATCAGCAGCACGGCTCAAGCAAGAGAGTAAGTCCCAGGGGATGGTGCTCTATAACCATCTCCTCACTGTCACAGAGGAACTTAGTCGGATGACTGCCGAACTGCCGCAAGACGGGACCGTGGCGGAAAATGTTGCGCTCACCGCTTCGGTGAAGGCATCGGCTCATCGCGTCCGTAACGCACGGCTCACTCCCGCGACAGGTCCTCACCGACGGGAGTTGACACCGGCTCAGACCGCCCATCTCCAGGAGGGCAAATCGCTTCTCGATGTAGTCTCCGCCGGAAACCAGCTTCCGCAGCTCACGCTGACTCGCCTCATCAACCCCGCGCGCTGGGAGGCCGGGTTGCTATCCGTAGATCTTGACGAAACCGCATTATGGAGCACACAGGTCAAGGAAACGTTGCCGGGCAATACCGATCTCGTCGTGGAAGACGGCGACCGTCATATCCTCTACTCAACCTTTGCTCAGCCGGTCGTACTTCCAGATTTCCGTCGACACGATATCGCCGCTCCCATGAGCAATGGGACAATCTGGAAAGTAGACGCCCACGAGTATATCGCTGGAGCGTGGTCGATGCCGCTTCGTCACACATTTCTGGTCGAACCATGGACTATCGTCCTGAGCCAAACGCGAGCCTCGGCCTTGGCGCCGGTCGAGCAATTCCGTCACACATTCCTGCTGGTGATCGCGTGCGCATTGAGCGCCGTCGTCCTACTCAGTCTCTCGCAAATCCGACGCAGTCTCCAACCCATGACACGTCTGAAAGAAGGGACGGCGCGTCTTGCAACCGGAGATTTCTCTACCCAGGTGACGGTCCAGAGCGGCGACGAATTCGAAGAGCTGGCCGAGTCCTTCAACAGCATGACGGAAAAGCTGAATCAACAGTTTCACATGTTGGAGACGCTTTCGGCGATTAGTCAGGCAATTCTCTCGAGCCATGAGCCGGCCGCCATGGCGAAGATCGTGCAGTCTCGCGTAACAGAAAGTATTGCCTGCGATGCCGTGGGAATAATCTTGATCAACTCTGACGGCAACGGACCCATTGAATTATCCGTACGATACATTCATGATCAGTCTGACGAGACTAAGACCTATCCCTGTCAACTCGATGAAGAACATCGGGCTGCCATGACGGCCCAACCTCATCATATGGTGATGATGGCGACTGCTGTTCCCTCCTATCTTTCCCTGATGATGCAACCGGGCCTTTCGCTGTTCATCATATTTCCGATCATCGTGAACGAGCGCGTGAGTGGAGCGTTGGTACTCGCCTACCGCCAACGGAAAACGGCGCCTTCCAACGATGTGACGTACGCCCGCCGGTTGGCTGATCAAGTCGCCATTGCCTTGGCCAACAACCTGGCGATTCAGGCACGCCTGCAGGCCCAACTGGAATTGGTCGGAGCGGTGGACGCAAAACAGCAGGCCGAAGAACAGGCCACCCTCCTCCAAGCGACAAATCAGTCATTGGCCACGCAGGAAGAACGGTTACGCCAACAACAGAGTGCGACGCTGGCCCTGGTCCAGGACCGAACGGTGTTTGAGGGCTCACTCCCTGTCACGGCAAAGCAGTTGACGACCCTCGCAGCACATGCCCTGGCGGTCGATCGAGTCAGTGTCTGGATTTATGACGAGCAGACCCAGTCGCTCTACTGCCTCGATCACTATGATCGTCTCACCGCGCAGCATACCTTCGGCCAGAAACTGATTCGCAACCACCACCCGCACTACCTGTCGGCCCTTGACCGTGGACAGCTCATGGCGACAGCGCAGCCGCTGCACGATCCGGCCTTTCAGGAACTGGCCCTCGCAATCCTCCCGCCGGATCAGATCGGTGCGCGGCTTGACGCGCCCTTTCACACACAACAAAAGCTGGCCGGCGTCGTCACGATCGAACAGACCGGCCTTTCCCGAGACTGGGCATCCGATGAACAGCAATTCGCCCAAGCCTTGGCGAATTTCATGACGTTGGTTCTTGAGGCAGCACGACGCCGTGAATCCGAAGATGCGCTGGCGATCGCGAAGCTGGCGGCAGAGGATGCGACGAAAGCCAAAGCCGAATTCCTGGCGAACATGAGCCACGAAATTCGAACCCCCATGAACGGGGTCATCGGGATGACCGAGCTCCTGGCCCGAACTGCCCTCTCGGACACGCAACGCCACTACGTCGAAACAATCCACAACTCCGGCGACACCCTGTTGACCTTGATCAACGACATTCTTGATTTTTCGAAGATCGAGGCCGGCAAATTGGACATCCACTCGGTGCCGATCGATTTACGCGATATCGTGGAGCGCACGGCTGAACAGTTGGCGGAACGCGCCCAGCGGAAAGGGCTCCACCTTCTGGTGGACTATGCCCCCTCTATTCCTACCGCGGTGATCGGAGACCCTCTCCGTATTCGTCAAATCCTCACAAATCTGCTTGGAAACGCTATCAAGTTTACCCAAGAGGGTGAGGTCAGCATACATGTGACCCTCGAATCTCCGGCATCGGATATGCGCAAGTCAGTCCGAATCAAGCTCGCCGTCATGGATACAGGATCCGGGATCAGTCCGGAAGGACAAGCAAAACTCTTTCAATCCTTTTCTCAGGTGGATGGGGCGTCGACCCGCATTCATGGCGGAACGGGGCTTGGCCTGAGTATCTGCAAACAGCTCAGCGCCTTGATGGGAGGAACCATCGGTGTCAGCAGCGTGGTCGGTCAAGGCAGTACCTTCTGGGTCATTCTCCCGTTCCCGCTTCAATCCGATCCTTTCACCTCCATCGACGCCGAAGCTGCCTTTGAGACGCTGTGCCTGTGCATAGCGACCAGTTCACCTTCAACCCGCCAGGTCCTGGTGCAGTATTTCTCCTCCTGGGGGATTTCCCCGCACATGGCTGACAGCGAGGGAGAATTTCTCGAGCACGTCATGACAGGACTCGCGATCGAGCGTGGACCAGTCGTCGCGGTGATCGACGAGCGCTTCGACCAGATGGGCGCTGCGCAAATCATCCAGACACTGCTCTCCGACTCGACCCTGCAATCGGTCAAGATCATCCGGCTCGTCCCGCTGATCAAGCGAGCGGACGTCGAACAGGATATGCCATCGATCCACGTACATCATGTGACCAAACCACTCCGGTTCCACACCCTATACCACACGCTGGTCAACGCGCTCGCCGATCAACCGCTCGTCACGCACCAACCACAGGCGACACCGACGGCGCCGACCTTATCCGGGCATATCCTCCTTGGAGAAGACAACCCAGTGAATCAAGAAATCGCCTTGCTGATGCTCCAAACCATGGGATGTACCGTGACCGTCGCTCAAAACGGACACGAGGTGGTCGATCATGCGAAACAAGCGTGTCATGATGTGATCTTGATGGATTGCCAAATGCCGGACATGGACGGATTTGAGGCCACTATGCACATTCGTGAATGGGAACAGCATGGATCACGACCGCCGATTCCCATCATTGCACTTACGGCCCACGCGACGGCAGGCGATCGCGAACAGTGTCTGGCCAGGGGAATGAGCGATTACATCTCAAAACCGTTCTCCATGGCCCAACTGCATGCCGTCTTGAACTCCTGGCTTCCCCAAAGGCCGATGACTCACAACCAGGACTCTCCGGCGTCGAGCCAGCCAAGCCTTCCAACGAACAACCCCACCGCCTCACCCCTCCACTCAGAATCAGACGCCGCATTCATCGTTGATCAAAACGCCTGGAAGTCGATTACAAGTCTCCAACGACCGGAAAAACCGGATGTCTTGGCAAAAATTCTGTCGCTCTATTTGGCGGACTCCCACACCTTGGTCACCACACTTCGCCAGGGCATGCGCGACGGGAATGCTCAAGTCGTGAGTCACGCAGCCCATAGTCTCCGATCGAGAAGTGCGATGCTCGGAGCTGTCTCGCTGTCGACCATTTGCCGTCAGCTCGAGGACTTCAGTCGCCAAGGACAACTCAAGGAAGCCGAACCATTGGTGGATCCACTGACCGAGGCATTTGACCACGCCAGCCACATCTTTCAGGCTGAACTTGAGCGGAGACCGGCATGAGCACCTCGCCCCAACCGCCTCTTCCGCTGGTGCTGATCGTCGACGATGATGCCACGTTTCGCATGCTCTCGCGCATGAGCCTGGAACAGGACGAGTTGCGAGTCGAAGAGGCCATGAGCGGGGAAGCCGCCGTCGAATTCGTCTCGTCCACAATGCCCGACATCATCATCCTGGACTTGCAAATGCCCGGCATGGATGGATTTGCCGTGTGTGAACAAATCCGTCGGCTGCCGGACGGAACGTTCGTGCCGATTCTCATCATGACAGGCTTGGACGATGTCGACTCGATCGCACAGGCCTATGAGAGAGGCGCAACCGACTTTATCGTGAAACCATGCCATGGGCTCATGCTCAGCCAGCGAGTTCGATACATGTTGCGCGCCAGCCAAACAATGCGCACGCTGCGCACCCGCGAATCTCAATTAGCGCAAGCACAGCGAATCGCTCGACTCGGCGGCTGGGAGTGGGATCAGGCCGGCGACCGGATGAATCTTTCGGAAGCGGCATGCCGAATTCTTGGGATTCTTCCCGACACCATCGACTGTTCGCTCTCCACGTATCTGGCCTGTGTGCACGATGAGGACCGCTCGTTTGTAACTGAATCTCTCCGCAGGACGAGAGCCGACGGAACGGGAGTGGACATGGAGCACCGGCTTCTTCCACGCGATGGCGTGGCACCCATGGTTCACCTTCTGGGAGAAGTCACGACGGACTGCCGCACGCACGCTCGTCGACTGATTGGAACGGTGCAGGATGTCACCGAGGCACGGGCTGCCGACGAGATGATCTATTTCATGGCGAACTACGATGGGTTGACGCAACTTCCCAACCGAAACCTTTTTCTCCATCGCGTCGGTCACATCGTCACACCTAGATCAAGCGGCCGTGACGCTCTCATGGTGATCAGTTTGGATCGGTATCATCGCATCTGCGATCGGCACGGCACCCGAAGCGGTGAGCAACTCATCAAAGAAGTGGCCGAACGACTGCAACAGTCTCTCTCGGCGGACACGACAGCCGTCTCATCCCTCGTGGACAACATGTCGATGCTGGCACGCCTCAGCGAGAGTCAGTTCGCGCTGTTTCTGACCAATCTCACCGCTCCTGAAGACTCAGCTCGTGTCGCCCAGAATTGTCTGGATGCGCTGCGCAGTCCATTTGAGATTGAATCGACCAGCGTGGTTCTCTCCGCCACGATTGGAATCGCCATTCCAGGCACCGATGGGACCGACGTCGAGCAGATCCTGCATCATGCCGGCACCGCTGCTCAATCGGCCGCGGAGAAAGGTCTCAACAGCTATCAGTTTTACTCCGAGACGATGAATGAGTCGATCGCCGCGCGAGTCAATCTTGAGCAAGACTTACGCACTGCCGTATCTAAAAACCAGTTTCTCCTCCACTACCAACCGCAGGTGGACATCCTTTCGGAAACAGTGATCGGATTCGAAGCCCTGATCCGATGGCAACATCCGACTCGAGGATTGGTCTCTCCTGCCGAGTTCATCCCGGTCGCGGAAGAGGAGGAGGAACTGATCATCCAAATGAGCGAATGGGTCATCAAAAGCGTCGCGCAACAACAACGGATCTGGCACAAGCACGGATTGGCGCCGACCACTGTTTCGATCAATCTATCCGGGCTTCATTTTCGACAGCGCAATCTTGCCAGCCATGTGAAGGCGCTGATCTATGCGGAGGGTGGAAACCCGCAGGACATTGAGCTGGAACTGACGGAAAGCGTCCTGATGATGGACACCTCATCAACGACCAGGCTCTTGCAGGAACTCAAGGCCTCCGGTTTTCGACTCGCCATCGACGATTTTGGAACAGGCTACTCCTCTCTCGCCCATCTTGAGCGTCTCCCGATCGACACGCTGAAGATCGACCAGGCCTTCATCAAGGATCTCAAGCTCGGCAAGGAAGATTCGCCGATTATGCGGGCGATTGTCGGCATGGGACGCGCCCTCAAGTTGCATATCGTGGCCGAAGGAGTGGAAACCCATGACCAGCTCGCCTTTCTCCGCTTGCAAGGCTGTGACGCCTATCAAGGCTATCTCTTCAGTAAACCAGTCCCTGCCCACCAGCTCCAGTATCTGCTCCGAGACCGTTTTTCGGATGAGGCAACACGGACCAGGGATCGATCGCGACATCGACTCGCAAGCTGAGTAAAGATCTTCTACTGCAAACACTCGCTCACGGTGTTTGTCCGAGCGCAGCAATAGAGGAAGGTGTGTTCTGTGCAGGAAATGGATTGCCGATCAGCGCTGTGACGGGCACCAGGGCACCTGTCCCGGAGACGATGGTATAGGCTGAAACAGTTCCTCCGGACGCACTGGTGACACGATTCGCCACATACAAAAACTTTCCATCCGGAGAGAGCGCGAGTGCCACGGGAGTGGACCCTGTTGACGCAGGCACAGGATTTGGTACAGCCCCCGAGGCCGGCACCAGCGTCAGTAACCCATTGCTCCCGATTGAAAACACCGAGATGGTCCCGCCTCCGTTCGCAATATACAGATGAGCTCCATCCTCTCCCACAGCAAGACCGTTTGGGGTCGTTCCGCCTGTGGACATTGGATTGGAACCAGCCGGTGGAATCAGTGTGAGCAGTCCGGATGTTTCAACTCGAAACATCGTCACGTTGTTGGACGCCCCGTTGAGCGCATAGAGAAATTGGCCATTCGGAGACAGGGTAAGCGCAGTGAGACCTGTCCCACCGGATGAAATAGGATTCGTGCCTGGCCCCGCCTGCGGCATGAGCGTGAGTACGCCTGACGAATCAACCTGAAACGTCGTGACCATATTGGAGGTATTTGTCGCAACATAGAGAAATCGTCCGTTCGGAGCAATAGCCAAGGCAACCGGGGAGGACACCCCAGCTCCGACAGGCTTGGAACGCCCCTCCGCTTGTGGAACGAGCGTCAGGCCTCCAGCCGTGCCGATCGTAAAGACGCTCACATCATCCGATCCACTATTCGCAACGTACAGAAATTGTGAATCCCTTGAGATTGCAAGGGCTCGTGGAGTCGTACCCACCGAAATCGGGTTGGAGCTCCCTGATGTCGCCCCCCCGAGCAATAAGGCCCCGTTGGTGCCAACCCGAAAGGCGGTCACATTGTTCGTCTGGCTGTTGGCAACATAGGCGAACAACCCATTCGAGGACACCACGATAGCCGATGGAGTCGGAATATTCGGGAACGGAGAACCAGCAATGGCCGTGAGCCCTCCGGTTGTTGAATTCACGGTATAGCCGGACACACTATTGGATCCACTATTGCTGACATAAATGATCGCGCCCGTCGTTCGCTCTCCTCCAATCCCACCGATCCCACCAAGCCCACCTCCCCCACCATCATCGCCACAGCCAAACACAAGCAACAGGCATGGAATGAGCCAGACGAGGCATACTCGGTTCACACATGATAGGCTCGGCATTCTTTCTTGCGGCATAGCATTGTTTATATCACTCCCGGGAACCCCTCACAACACTGCCGTTGGATTGTATTGGTCACAACGTCATAGCCCATGCGCGGGAGGGAAAGGGGAAAAGAGTTGAGCATCCCTTTCTAACCCACACGATTCATGACTACTTCTACTTCTACTGCAACCGCCGATACGCAGCTGTAATAAGCGTGGCTGCGCGGTTCTCGCTGCCAAGCGGGCAGGCTTGTCACTCGCGACCTCGACCTACTGTTTCAAGTACGCCTTGATCGCCGACGCCTCCGTATGCCCGTCTCGCAAAACATCGTGGCAGTTTCACCACGAATCGTCATGAATCATGCGGACTAGAATGGGGATCCTGTCAGAACTGCCAATCCACCGGTACCGACGGTAATCGCATAGCCCGACACTGTATTGGATTCTTGGTTGCTCACGTAGAGAAAACTGCCGTTCGGCGACACCGTCACCGCACTCGGACTCATCCCGGTTGCAAACGGGTTCCCCACATTTGCACCGAGCGGCACCAACACGCCCGTCCCTGGTGTGATCGTATAGCCCGACACCGTGTTGGCCCCTTGGTTGCTCACATAGAGAAAACTGCCGTTCGGCGACACCGTCACCGCACTCGGACTCATCCCGGCTGCAAACGGGTTCCCCACATTTGCACCGAGCGGCACCAACACGCCCGTCCCTGGTGTGATCGTATAGCCCGACACCGTGTTGGCCCCTTGGTTGCTCACATAGAGAAAGTCACCGTTCGGTGAGACCGTGACGCCGCTCGGAGCCATCCCAGCTTGAAACGGTGATCCTACAATTGGAGAAAGCGCTCCAGCACTTCCAATCGTGTAGGCGGACACATCATTGGAGCCTTGATTGCTCACATAGAGAAAGCTGCCGTTCGGCGACACCGTGACGGCACTCGGAGCCGTCCCAGCTTGAAATGGTGATCCTACAATTGGAGAAAGCGCTCCGGCACTTCCAATCGTGTAGGCGGAGACCGTGTTCCGTCCTCTGTTACTCACATAGAGGAAACTGCCGTTCGGTGAGACGGCGACACTGCTCGGCGCGGTCGCTCCAGCCCCGTCATTTCCACCACCACCGGTTGGACAACCGGGCAAAAACGGTAATACGGCGAGGAGCAGCCATGACCACGATCGGGGTTTTCTCATAAGACGATCCTTTTACTCGTACGGTCAATGCGATGCTGACTCCCCATATAACACGCTCAACTACGTACCCCAAACAAAATGAATTTTTTTGTTGGACTCCGATTGCCGTGCACTGGCACACTGCCTGCCGACCATTAGGGAGGCTTCTCCATCTTGCACCACACGCTCACCATTCTCGGGTCAGGTTATACCGCTAAGTTTGTCCTGCCGCTCGCCGCACAACACTATGCACAGGTCTTTGCAACCAGTCGGGCCCCACATCAACACCTCACAGACCTGCGAGAGGAACAACGAATCAAGTTCGACCTTGCAGAGCCTGCAACTTGGCGGCTCATTCCTCCGGCAACCGATCTCCTCTGGTGCTTTCCTGCCGTCCCAATCGAGTTGGTTCAACAGTTCGCCGATACCGCGCTGTTGCGAACCCGCCGGCTGGTACTCCTTGGTAGCACCTCCGCCTATGCCGACTGCCCTTCAACCGCATACCCGCCACCCTGGATCGATGAAACAGCCACGATCGATTGCGACAAACCTCGCGTACAAGGCGAAGAATATCTTCGAATATCCTGTAATGCAGTCATATTAAGAGTTTCTGGAATCTATGGCCCACTCCGTAGTCCCATTTCATGGATCCAAGCAGGCCGAGTCACTCGCTCACAAAAATTCGTCAATCTGATTCATGTTGAGGATCTTGCGGCAACCTGCCTTGCGGCCCTCAGACAGGGAGAGGGGGGTACAGTCTACAACGTCAGCGATGGAATACCCAGGACCTGGGACGACATCTGCCGGACCGTTGAACAACGATGGTCAATTCGGTCTTCCGTTTCTCCTGAACCCCAGTCGATGGGAAAACGGATCATGAATCGGCGAATGTGCGAGCTGCTGAAAGTGGACGGGGTGAGTCTCCGTTACAACGACCTCTACCAAGCCCTTGAGCGAATCCAGGACGGGTCTCTCAACGAAGCAGAGCCATCACGGTAAGACAGACCAGCAAGTTGTTCACGGCATGAGCCACCATGCCAGGGATGAGGCTCCCCGTTCGATCATAGATCCAGGCCCAGAGGAACCCGCTCCAAAAGACACTGATAAACCCGAGCAGGCTGTACCCATGCGCAAGCGCAAAGATCGTCGCGCTGAGTACGGCGGCAGGAAGAAACGTGAATCGTCGACGCAACATCGCAAAGAGGAGTCCACGAAACGCGAGTTCCTCAAAAATCGGCGCGAAGATCACGTACTCAATCAAACTGGTGGCAAGCATCGACGAACTAGCCCACACTAAGTTTTGATCGAACCATTCCGTCCAATGGTTTTCCAGCTTCAGAACCTCGGCAACCTGTCCCATAGCCCATTCGCCCCAGAGTCCGGCTGCAACCACGGCCAAGATGACACACACGAGTCGCCCGAGATCACGCTGATTGAGCCTGAGACCAAACCCCTGCCAGAAATCAAGACCTGCCGGCTTAAGTAAATGCACATAGGCGATCACCAATAACGGAAGATTCGCCAGAGGAATGGTCAGCGCGCGCAACGACCCCTGATTGAGCGCGGGCGTCGATACGAAGGCGACCGTCATGAGAGCACCCAACGCGCCTCCACGCAGAATCACCGCAGCAGCCGTTCCTCCTGACCATGGAGGAGGCACGCCGGGTGAATGGAGTTGGAACACATTCGACCGCCGACCTTTCAACCGAACAAACCCCAACAACATCACCGACCCAAGCGCAAGGCCGGCGAGCTCGCCCATCATCAACGGATGAATCCATTGCTGAAGCCGCTCTTCCTTCAGGTAACGTTGTGCCTCGACCGTCGTCAGGAGCGCCTGGTCGTCGGCTCGTTGGGCCAGCCTTGTAGCAAGATGATCATAGAACCATCCGCTCGGCAACGTCTCCGCCAGCATGGCCTGTAACTCCAGCTCCTGCGCCCGTGAGAGTGGCGTCGTGCCGTACGCCGCGACCACGAGTCGTCGAAACAGATTGACAGATGTTCCATCATCGCGCCACCGCTGCGCTTCAGCCAGCGCCTCGGCTTCATGCATGGACTCACCGAGGAGAATCGCCAACCGTAGCTTTGCCGATGGATCATCGGTGCTCGCAATCAGTTCCCGATACCACCTGATAGCCTGGCGAGAGGCATCCTCCTGGCTGTCCATCGTCCATTTCGCCACCCATTGCTGCCATTCCGATGCACGGTGCAAACTGTCCTGCGCTTCCATCATCCGGCTGACCATCACATCAAGCGCGCGGTCCGGTTTCTCGAATCGCTGAAGCTTTGGAACGGTCAGGGACAACCAGAGAATCCCCGCTAGGGAAGCAAGGAGGATCGCGGCACAGATCGTGCTGACGAAACGCGACCATCGACTGCTGTATGGGAGTGGAGCTGCTTGGAAAACGGTTGGCTCACCGGCTTCCGGAAACCTTGGTAGCTGTCCGATTGATAAGGCCTCTTCATTCATGGTGGCCGACTATAGCACGGCCTCACGACACCCCAAATCCCCTCAAATTGGCTAGGAGCTTCGATTGCAAGAATTTCTCACATAGCTATGCCTTCTCGAGTTGGCTATACTAACCACGCGACATTTCAGGAGGCTTCGGTCATGCAAGACTTTCTTGCTCCACAAAGACTGTTGTTGGGGCCTGGTCCCAGCGCCGTACACCCACGGGTGTTCCGCGCAATGTCCACATCGCTGATCGGACATCTCGACCCGATGTTCTTGGGTGTCATGAATGATGTTCAGGCTCTCCTGCGCCGAGTGTTTACAACCACAAACCCCTTCACCATTGCTGTCTCGGGAACCGGGTCGGCCGGTATGGAGGCCGCGATCGTCAATATGATTGAACCAGGGGACCGTGTCGTCGTGGGAATCAATGGAGTCTTTGGCACGCGACTCGCCACAATCGTCGAGCGTTGCGGAGGAAGCGCCATTCGTGTGGAAGTACCATGGGGTCAGGTCATTGAACCGGACTCGCTTTCAGCGGTACTGCAACGATCCGGCCCTGTAAAAGCAGTCATACTGGTCCAAGCAGAGACCTCGACGGGGGCCTGGCAACCGATCGAACCGATCGGTCACTTGTGTCGTCAGTACGACGCGTTGTTGATCATCGACGCCGTCACATCCCTTGGAGGGATGCCGGTTGAAGTCGATCGATGGGGTATCGACGTGTGCTACAGTGCCACACAGAAATGTCTGAGTTGCCCGCCTGGCCTGGCTCCGTTAACGCTCAGCCCGCGAGCCTTATCGATTCTGAAGGCTCGGCGTTCGCCATGCCCCAGCTGGTATTTTGACCTGTCTCTCATCGCCGACTACTGGGCGGAGCAGAGTCGTGCCTATCATCATACGGCGCCGATTTCGATGATCTATGCACTGCGGGAAGCCTTACGCCTCGTTGAAGAGGAAGGACTTCCAGCCAGATGGGCCCGACACCAGTTGAATAGCCGTGCGCTGGTCGAAGGACTGATGGCTCTCGGTCTCAACCCGTTGCCGTCTCCGGATCGGCGACTTCCGACACTCGTGTGTGTGACGGTTCCGGCTCACATCGATGAGACAGCGGTCCGAGCTGAGTTGCTGCGGCGCTTCGGTATCGAGATCGGTGGCGGGCTCGGCCCCTTGAAAGGAACCGTATGGAGAATCGGGCTGATGGGAGAATCCTCGACAGAGGCGAATGTGTTGACTCTCTTAAACGCCATTGAGGAAATCGGGATCCAACGCGGGTGGGTGTCAACGCCTGGCGCCGGACTCCAAGCTGCAGCGCATGTCTATAGCGTAGGACGGTAGGTCGTGACAATTGCCATTCAAGACGTACGACTCATCGATGGGACAGGAGCGGTACGAGACCACATGACACTCCTCGTGCGCAACACGAAGATCGTCGCAGTCGGCCCGAGCAGCGAGATCCGTATTCCAAAAGGAGCGCCCCGTCTCAACGGCCGTGGCCTATCGGTAATCCCAGGGCTCATCGATTGCCATGTCCATCTCTGTTTGGGAGGCGAAGCCGATGTTGTGCAGACCTTGGAGTCCGAACATCCCTCCTACACCCTTCTCAAATCGGCCACACATGCAAAGGCAACGATTGAAGCTGGATTTACGACGGTGCGCGACGTGGGATCGCGCGATCATTCAATCTTCGCCCTGCATCAGGCCATCGAAGCAGGGCTCCTTCCCGGACCACGGATCGTCGGCGCGGGACTCGCCATCTGTATGATCGGTGGCCACGCACGGTTCATTGGCCGAGAGGTAGAGGGAGCAGACCAAGTCAGAACGGTTGTTGCCGAACAGATTGCCGCCGGGGCAGGAGTGATTAAAGTCATTGCCTCAGGAGGAGTCCTCACACCAGGCACCTCACCCGAGGATGCACAAATGACGACAGAAGAACTCGCGGCCGCAGTGGATGCCGCGCGTCAGGCCGGAAAACCAGTGGCCGCCCATGCCCACGGAGCATCGGGGATGAAGCAGGCGATTCAGGCCGGGGTACGTTCGATCGAACACGCTACCTTGCTGGATGAAGACACGGGGACGCTCATGAAGCGATATGGCGTCTATATGGTCCCGACTCTTTCGGCCTTAGCCACAACGGCAGCCTGCCGACCTGGCTGCGGCATTCCAGAAAGTGCCCTGGAAAAGGCCAAAGCCATGACGAAGCGTCACAGAGCTTCTTTCAAACAAGCCTATGCAGGCGGCATGTTCATTGCCATGGGCACAGATGCGGGAACACCGTTCAATTACCATGGAGCGAATGCTCAAGAGCTGGAGCGGATGGTCGCGCTGGGCATGTCTCCCATGGACGCGATCATTGCCTCAACTGCAACGGCAGCCACGCTCATCGGCCTTCACGAGTCGGTCGGCACCCTCACCAAAGGAATGGAAGCAGACCTGGTCGTCCTCACTCACAACCCACTTCGGCGGATCGAACGGCTGCAAGACCGGGATGCCATTGTGGGCGTGATGAAGGCCGGTACGTTTGTAGCTGGACCGCTTGCGAAGACATTCGAGGTCAAAGGCGAAAAGTAAGACGTAAAAAAGCAGAGTACGAGACGGTGTTCATAGGCTTCACCGCGTATAGTCAACGTCGCTCATAGAATAGCTCCAGAGCCGACGTATACCCGTGGATCCGGCCATTGTGAAAACTCTCCTGTAGCCGAGCGCGAAGAGAACGGATCCCCCGTTCATCGCTTCGCTTGACGACTCCCTGAGACACCAGCATTTCGGTCGCCACGTCAATGAGTCGTTGTCTCCGCTGATTCATGTCTTCCGTCACCACCTCATCCATCATTTCTGATGCCCGCACGTGAACAGCCGGCTCAAGAAACGAATCGTAGCCCTGCTCGGCCACCGTTCGTTCTCGGACAATCGCAAGCTCCGCCTTTACGCGTGTCACATCTTTGATCAAGACCGCGAACAACTCCTTCCGGCCTTCATCGAATAGTTTCTGCTCCAACTCCTGAAGAATCAGCCTCAGGTCAACTTCCGCAGCACGTGGCTCACTTCCCCATGACAAGCGATCGTAGGTTCGGCGTTTCTCCGGATCGCCAACAACTTCATAGGCGACATTGATCTCTCTGATGCGCTCCTCAGCATCGACCTTGCCAGGATTCCGGTCGGGATGGTGTTCAAACACCAGCTTGCGATACGCCTTCTTGACATCCTCATCCGAGGATTCCCTGGTAATGCCCAAGATACGATAGTAATCGATGCGCGCCATAGCGGGACTATAGCACGGGGATTTTGAGCCCTTCACCATGGCGGTCGCGAAGCCACCCTCGCCTCGCGTGGCCCGAAATGCAGTGTCTGGCTTGGGGATACTGGTGAGTTGAGACGTACAACGGTGATCGGTTCATCGCAAACATTTGTCACAGTCGTTGTTCTCTAAAGGACGACGAATTGGGACCCGATATGGAGCAGAGAATTGCCTGATGCACAATGATAAGATCATGAAATCTTCATCAACTACATGAGTTATATGATCATACCGCATAATACAGAATCAATATTCTGATGCTTCGCCTGTTCTCCTCTCGCACACCGATTCAGATGACAACCGGTATTCGCTATTGGGTCCTACTGTTCCATCATCTCCTTTCTTGACTCACTGGTTGGCCACGACCTTGGCCACATGGGGACGTACCGCCGACACAACTGCACGATCCTATCTGCTTGGATGTATTGTGTTTTTAGTTACCTTAGCAACAAAGGGGCACCACCTGCTCTATTGCCCCTTGACTTGTGGGCAGCTAGGCTTATCTCGTTGCCCATGGATACAACACGACGAACACCACGCACACTCACTCACGATGAACGAAAAGCCGCTGATGCGGCATTTGCCGGCCGACCGCTGAATCCCGCTTGGTCTGAAGCGGCTAAGCGAGTCTACGAAGGTCTTATCCATGCGCTTCCCGCTCTGCCGGATGAGACGATCATGACACCCGCGCAGAACACGGAGGCCGGTGACACGCCACTCGAATCGGCTCCGGCCTTACCGACAGGAGAGGATCCGAAACTTGAGGCTCCAACTCACGCGAACAATGCGTTGGAGGTGGGAGTGGATGTCCCGACGAGCCAGCTGATCACCAATCGTCAGCAGGCCATTCAAGCGGGAACCTTAATTGATGTGTCGACGGACGCGCAAAAACTTGGACTGACGTTCCCCGTTACGGTGACGAAACCACTCTGGGAAATCGGCATTGCGCCCAGTGAGTCGATCTCGGAGGAGGAGAAGGTTCAACGGCTGCGTGATGTGCTGATGGCCTTTCGGCTGCGCATTGCCAGCCAGACCACGCTCTCTCCACTGATCGACTTTCCCGCCATGCTGGCGTTGCCTCCTGGCGGCGTGCCACAACCAGTGCCGTTATTCGCATTAATTCAACCGGACGAACAAAATCGTGCCGTGGCCACTCTGCTGCTGCCGAATGAAGTCTCCGCGACGATCGTTCCGATGAACTAACTGATTCCGTTTCATCACCGGTTATAGACGACTCCTTGAGTCACCCATCTCAAGGAGTCGCCGTGATGCTCATCATAATCCGAATAGTCCGGCGAATTTCATCGACCATAGACGTAGACACATGGTTTCCGTACAACGATCAACGCCGTGCCACAGCCACCGCCTCGGTCGGCTGAACGCCCAGCCCGCCCGTCGCTTCTAATCCGATCATGATAGACGTCAGTCTCTGCAAGCGTTCGTTTTCGGACTCGAAAATTTTTGCGATCTCATTTGTTCATCTTGCCCGGCTTGTGTATGCTGTGGGCGTGAATCACCTATGCACCGGCATCCAGCTCAGCATCTATACCGGCGCAACGAGTAACGTCCGTCACACGGCATCGCTTCACGGTTAGGACAAAGTTTACGTGGATCACTCGCCCGCCGGCCTGACCGTCTCCATCGCCCTCGCGTCCGGTGTCGCCGCCCAATCGCTCGCCCGCCACTTGGGCATTCCCAGTATCATCCTCTTGTTGGCCTTGGGTGTGGCTCTCGGACCGGAAGGTCTTGGCTGGGTACTCCCGCAATCTCTGGGGCAAGGCTTGGTCGATCTGGTCGACTTCGCCATCGCCATCATCCTGTTTGAAGGTGGACTAAACCTCCAAAGTTCCCGTCTACGTCGGCAAGAAACGCCGATTCGCCGGCTTGTCACCTTAGGCGCCGTGCTGACCTTGATCGGGGCTTGCTTGGTTGGCCTCTTTATCCTGGACTGGCCGCTCGACCGTTCACTGCTCTTTGGAAGCCTCGTCGTCGTCACAGGTCCGACCGTCGTCGCGCCGCTGGTCCGAGATATGCGCCTACGGCCTCATCTTCGAACTGTCATCGAAGCAGAAGGGGTGTTGATCGACCCAATCGGCGCCCTCCTCGCGGCCCTGGTGCTGAATATCGTGCTGTCTCCCGCTGCGGAAACATTCGCCAGTGAATTCTTCTCTCTAAGCATGCGGCTGGGATTCGGCGTGGTGGCCGGGGTTGTCGGCGGATACTTGGTCGGACAATGCTTGCGATGGCCCGGCCTCATTCCCCATGGACTCACCAACATTTTTACGCTCGCCTGCACCTACGCTCTCTTCCAATTAGCGAATCAGACGGTCCAACAAAGCGGCATTCTCGCCGTCACGGTGGCCGGCATTCTCGTCGGCAACTTCATCACACAGGCACATCGAGATCTGCGCGACTTCAAGGATCAGATGACGACCATGTTGGTGGGCTTGCTCTTCATCTTGCTGGCGGCGGATCTCCGGTCTCAAGATATTCTCGATCTGGGTCCGACTGCCTGGTGGTCCGTCGGCGCACTCATCTTCCTCGTACGACCGATCAGCGTCCTAGTCTCAACCTTTCGCTCCGGGCTCACGTTCAAAGAACAAGTCTTTCTCGCCTGTGTCGCCCCGCGAGGGATTGTCGCAGCCGCCATCGCCTCGTTGACCGCCGAAGCCATGCATGCACAAAGCCTGGAAGGCGGCAGCGCACTCCGAGCCATGGTCTTTGTGACCATTGCCGCCACCGTCATCCATGCGGGAGCCTTTGCACGGCTGACCGCACACCTCCTAGGCTTGCGTCTTCCCAAGCGAGAGATTGTCGCCATCATGGGCGTTCGCGAGTTGAGTCTTGCGTTGGCCAAGGCGCTCAAGCACGGAGGGACGCCCGTGGTCTTCATCGACACCGATGCGAAACACTGCCGTCTGGCGGAAGATGCAGGCTTTCCCGTCATCTTCGGCGATGCATTGAACGAACGCAGCATGCTGCGTGCTCAATTCGATAGCGTAGAGACCGTGGTCGGCCTCACGGAGAACGACCATTTGAACAGCATGTATGTCACACAGGCCCGCACCTTGTTCAAGGTACCAAACGCCTACATCGCCGTTGATGCATTGGAAGGGCACACCCTTCCAGGCCATGTGCGGCAAGCCCATGCCGATGTGTTGTTTGATGGCCCCCACGATGTGAGCCGATGGAACGTGCGATTCAGGCATGAGGGTGTGGACATCATGGAAGTCATATACGGAGAGCCGCCCAAACCTCTCGCCGACTCCACGGACACATCGGCAGAATTGAAACGTCCCGTAGCCAGCCACGCGGAATCGTGTGTGATGCTCACGATCCACAACGGCAAGCGCGCACATCCTATGCACTACGGCTATATCCCCAAAAAAGGAGATCATGCGATGGTTGCGATCCATAAGCCAGACCGAGAAAAAGTCTTGGCTCACCTGCAACAGGAAGGCTGGGAACCGTATCCGACAGGAACGTCCGCTGCACGGACATAACCCCACGTGTCGTGCACATCGTGTCGATGTGGCATTATATAGGTATCCGACCCTGTTACTTTGATCAGGAGCTCGCCCTAGACACGTTACGGAGCATCATCCGGCAAACTAGCCTAACAGTTGATAAATTTAATGCATTGCTGTAAGGACGGCATAGAGCCGCGCTCACTCTTCTCCGGTAGTCCTTGATTACCTCAAATATAGACTCCCGACCCCTTTGTTTCAAGCAAAGGTTTCCGAGTTTTTACATAATTCGGCACAAACTCAAAACCGCGTTCTTCCTTCGTATAGTTTTAAGATTGCTCCTTAGAAGCATCTGAAAGTTTTCAGACGCCATGGCAAATCAATACGAGACCTTGTCGGCCATTATTCTGTGCATAGAAAGCGTTGCGACTCGTAGGCCGGTGTGTTATCAGCAAACTGGAGTTTGTCTCCATGTATCCATCATGGTGAAATCCTGGCTGAATGAGTCCAGATGCATTCATAGCTCTATGCTCCTTCTTTGGTGATCGCCATGCTGCACACACTCGACTACAAGATCGGCTCAATATAGAGGCACCCAATTATCGCACACGTACCTGCTTACCGATTGGCCAACACTTCCTTAACGCTTGCAAATATAGGTGAACCATGCAAATTGCTCATGTTTGGTACCGGCTCCGACACAGCTTCTGGTTCGTTCCCAGTTTGATCACTCTGGCCGCTGCGGTATTGTCCCAGATTACTCTTGCCATGGACGAGGCGACAAACTGGTCGAATTACAACGGACTGAGGTGGATCGATGTAGGAAGCGGAGAATCAGCCGGCACGCTTCTCTCGGCAATCGTCGGCTCAATGATCACGGCGACGAGTGTCACCTTTTCCATGACCTTGGTCGCCCTTAGCTTAACCACCTCACAATATGGTCCACGCCTACTCCACAATTTCATGGGCCGACCAGGCAGTCAAATCGTACTCGGCACCTTCTTGGCCACGTTTATTTATGGCCTTCTCATTCTCCGATCGGTTCGGATCGCGAGTAACGCATCCGTCGTACCTCATTTGTCTGTCACCGTCGCCATCGGCTTAGCCCTGACAAGTGTCGGTGTGCTTATCTTTTTTATTCACCATATTGCCAAATCCATCCAAGCGGATACGATCATTGGTCAGGTCTATCAACATCTCATCGCCTCGATCGACCGCATGTTTCCGGGACTGACTGAGGAGGAGCCCTGTCTCTCACAATCTCTCGCGAGGATGCAGCGCGCTCCCGATGATACGGTCTTGTCTCTCTTCAAACATGAGGGCATACCAGTGGCCTCTTCAACGACAGGATATCTGCAAACAATCGACACGAATGGACTGCTGAAGTTCGCCGAAGAGCATAGTCTCGTGGTGATCCTCCATCGCCGTCCTGGACACTTCCTTGTCCAAGGTCAACATATCGCGACTCTCTACCTCTCACATTCAAGCACAAAAGAATTGCTGCAGGATGTATGCGCCCAACTGATCGTGGGACAAGAGCGGACGTCGGAACAGGATCTCGAATTTGCCATCCTGAATTTGGTTGAAATTGCGGTACGCGCCCTTTCACCAGGAATCAATGATCCCTATACCGCCATTCGTTGTATCGATTGGCTGGGCGCTGCGCTCTGTCGTATCGCGCAGCGCGACTTTCCCGATCCTCACCAGTACGACAAAAACGGTACGCTGCGCATTATTCGCGATCCGGAATCTTTCGAAGGATTTGTTGATGCCGCCTTTGACCAGATTCGCCACGCTTCAGCGGGGAACCCGGCCTTGTACAACCGACTGATTGAATCATTGACGATGCTTGCCTTGCTCGCCAAGCCAAGCGTCTCCTATGGAGCATTGCAGCATCACGCAGATATGGTACTGAGAGATGCTCAACGCACCATTAAAGAGGCACATGATTACTCCGCCTTTGAGAGAAGATATCACGTCTTCTCAAAAACAATTGAACGTCGAAAGGCCTCTCCTCTTCCTAAAAACTAAGACCTATCTCAAAATTGTTTTCACAGAGATCAAAATGCCCCGAACCAGCCGTAACGCACAAAAGACCTCAGATTGGCAAGAAAATTCGAGCGTAGATCCATCTGCCTTGGACTCGAATTCAATTCATAAGTGCAAGTTCCATAGGCTGAATGAGCGGGACGAAAGCACGGGCAAAGAGTTTATTGAGTGTATCGTCTCATCTTGAGGGATCGGTTATTCAGAAGAAATAGGGCTTGCTCAGCCTGTGCGGCTATTACGATTAGTACGCTTGGAGAAGAATTGGCGCAACGCCCGTTCGTACAAAGTTTTGAGTCAGATCTTGACCTGTGCCTCGCTGTTCTATCCGTAGACCGACGTGACCACGGATCGGTCAATAGTATGCACATGCCTCACCTGTCTGATTTCTTAAACTGACGCTGGACGATGTGTGCCTACTTAGGGTTTCTGCACGGCCACCAACAGGAGATTGCTGACAGAAACTCGAATCAATTCCATCAGTGGATTCGGATAAACCCCGAGGATGAGGATAATTGAGGCAATGAAGCCCAGAGAGCACGCTGTCGTCCACCCTGCCGTCTGTACGGATGGCTCAACCTGCACTTGAGGAGTAGCGGCCGGTTCCGGCGCCTCACCGAACAGCGTCACGATCAGTCTCAGATAATAATAGAGACTGATGACGCTGTTGGCAATCAGCGCCAACACCAGCCACCACAGACCGGCATCAACACCGGCGGCGATGGCATAAAACTTTCCGATGAATCCTGCCGTCACTGGAATTCCGGCCAATGACAACAGGCTCAGTGCCAGCATGGCAGCGAGCCAGGGACGCGTCCAAAATAAACCTTGATAATCCTCGAACCGATTCTTGTCCCCTCGCTCGCTCGAATACACCGTCACCACGCCAAAGGCACCCAGCGACATGGCACAGTAGACGATGACATAAAACGTGACGGCTTCAGCCGCAGGAGGACCACCGGCCAACAGCGCAACCAGCACATAGCCAAAGTGGGCGATTGAGGAATAGGCCAGGAGCCGTTTCACATTCTGTTGCAGAAGCGCAAGGACATTCCCTGTGACCATGGACACCACAGCCAACAGGCTGAATAGATGGACAACGGGGGACAGTTCCAACACCCCAACCTCGGTGGCGAATCGAAGCAGCAAGGCCACCAGTGCCGCCTTGGAGACAGTGGCGATATAGATCGTGATGGGAGTCGGTGCTCCCTGGTAGACATCAGGAACCCACATATGAAACGGTGCGAGCCCCAGCTTCAAGGCGATCCCAATCAGAACCAAGACCAGGCCTCCCAGCCACAGGGCAGGAACAGATTGCGCCTGTTTCATGATGGCTCCCACCGCGTGAAAGGTCATCGCGCCGCTTTCAAAATACAGCAGTGCGAGACCGAACAAGAGCAGTGCTGACGCGGTGATGGACAACAGCAGGTATTTCACTGCAGCTTCGAGCGGATGGCGTCTCGTGCGTACATACCCAATCAGACTACAGAGAGATAGACCGAGGAGTTCGAACCCAAGAAAAAACGACACGAAATGCGCAGCCGTGGTAAGGACCAATCCCCCGAAGGTGGCCAGCAGAAGGAGCAGGTAGTATTCCTCTACACCATCCTCCTCACGAAACTGGACGGTCAAGTATTTGTACGACAATGCGATAATGACCATCGTGGTAATCAAGACCAGCCCCATGTATAACAAGGCATGTCCATCCACGATCAGCAAGGTCGTCACGCCCCGTGGAGTTGCCGTCGCCGCCCAAGGTAATGTTGCCAGCGTGAGGAGGCAGGACAGAAACGCGAAGATGGCGATGCGTGCATGGTGCCGCTGGAAGGCAATCACCAGCATCGTCACAAGAGAAAATGCCCCAAGAGCAAGGATGGGTGACAGAGCGATGAAATCTTGGAGAATCATGGGGCACTCCCCTGCGAAGTCGTGCGATGAGATGACAACCAAGACTCCGACGGCGGATGACTCAGATTAGGTGACACCAGGGCAGCCTGTACAAGCTGCCCCATAACCGGTTGCGTCGTGCTCAACACGGCCTTCGGATAAAGCCCCAGCCAGACCTGTAAGATTGCGATGAACAGAACAGTTCCAAATGCGACATTCGAGAGGTCTGGAACTGAGCGGCTGTCTTGTTGCCGACCAAAGAAAGTACGTTGCATCATGCCCAGGGAATAGATCGCTGCCATCACCATGCCGAACGAGGCCAGAATGATCATGATCGGTTGAGTCGCATAAGATCCAAACAGGACGAGAAACTCACCGATGAAATTCGCCAGGCCCGGCAACCCTAATGAGGCACAAGCAAAGAAAAGCGCCATCGTGGCAAGCCGTGGCGTCACGCTCCACAGTCCTCCCATGTGACCCATTTCCCTCGTCTGGTATCGTTCCTCAAGTGCGCCGGCCAACAGAAAGAGGCCGCCGGTACTCAGTCCATGCGCCACCATCTGCATCACGACTCCTTGCAGAGCCAACTCCGTCCCAGCGAAGGTGCCGAGCAGGATAAACCCCATGTGGCTGATGCTGCTGTACGCAATCAGTCGCTTGATATCCGTTTGTGCACAAGCCAACACCGCAGCATAGAGAATCCCGACCACACCAAGCCCCATCATAATGGGTGTAAATTCACTCATCGCCTCGGGAAACAGCGGAATCGTGAACCGTAACAACCCATAGGCCCCGGTTTTTGCTAAGATCCCGGCGAGAATGATCGTGGCCCCGGTGGGCGCTTCTGTGTAGGTGTCAGGCAGCCAGGTATGAAAGGGAGGAGCCGGCAGCTTCACGAGAAAACCGATAAGAAATGCCAGCATCAACCATCGGGCCATCTCGCTGTTCAGGGTCAATCCCATCAGGTCGCCATAGTCAAAACTTGGTTGTCCTGTCGCCTGCTGATGCAGGAGTGCGAGGGCCACAATAGCGACCAATAACACCAAACTCCCGGCCTGCGTAAATAAGAAGAATTTAAACGAAGCGTACCGGCGCTGCGCATGCCCCCAGATGACGATCAGCAGATACATGGGGAGCAGCATGAGTTCCCAAAAAAAGAAAAACAGAAACAGATCGATCGCCAAGAACACCCCGATCACGCCACCCAGGGCGAGCAGGACATTACAGTGAAACAGTCCAACGCGACTCTGGATTTCTGTCCAGGAAGCTATCACGGCGATGGCCCCGATCACGGCCGTTAAAAGGATCAGGATGAGACTGAGCCCATCGAGGCCAAGATGCAGACTGATGCCCCAGCGAGGAATCCAACTGATGTGACTTTCTACGATCCATGCTCCATGGCCTGAGACTTGAGCGACATGCTCTCGGCTCCCCAGCAGAAGCACGAGCAGACACTCAACAGACAAGGCGCCGAGGGTGATCCAATGTGGAGCATGACGCGACCATTGCTGTCCCATCCAAGCGAAAGGCGCTGCGAGAATTGGAATGAGTATGAGCAGCCAAAGGATCATATGAGTCACATCGCAAACAGACCGAGTAACATCAGCGTCCCAACCGCAATGGTGGCTGCATACCAGCGGACATGCCCCGTCTGCGTATGGCTCATCCAGGCATGGCAGGACTCAGTACACACCGCAAGCCACTCGTATCCACGATCAAGCATGTCATGAGGACGTCCCGTCAAGGCGAACCAAGGCCGCACGAACAAGCGATCGTACAGTCGATCGAATCCCCAGCCTCCTTGCAGCAAGGTCATGGAAGGATGATCCGTGGATTGATCGGCCCATCGCGATGCAACGATGGAACCGGGGAGGAACAGCAGCGCAGCGAGGCCGATCCCAAGTAGGGCCGCAACTGTGACGGCCAGCTGTTCACGAGCCTCACTCGACTCATCCATTCCTGACAGCAATTCCGTCGTCGGAAGCGCATGCGACAAGTAGTGACTAAACAGAGTCACATCCCCGAGTGTGTGGGGCATCTCAAGAAAGCCGACGGTCAGCGCTAAGAACGCCAGCACCACCAGCGGCCCACGCATGGCCAGACCTGGCTCACTGGTCGGTTGTGTCCGAACTTCTCCAAAAAAAACCAGAAAGATCAGTCGAAAACTGTACAGGCCGGTCAACATGGCTCCGAACAAGGCGCCGAACCAGATCCACCGATGGCTGATGG
>CAYSFU010000037.1:0-38408 GCA_964430555.1 uncultured Nitrospira sp.
GCAGGTAGCGGACGAGTCGGATCGAGCGGCCCGGAATCCCTCACGGGGTTCCGGGCCGTGTCGTTTCTTGGTACGGGGGGCCAAGGGGCTAGCGTATGGCATTATGGCATCGTGGGCTTGTGTCAGGAGGGTCATCGTTCTGCGCTGGTTGCGGGGTAGAGGTTTCTTGTAAGAGGGTAATTGGAATTGTGGAGAGAGGAGTGAGACGATGCCTATCGAACGAGTTTGTCCGAGCTGTAGTGCTGAGAAGGTTCAACGAGTGGGTGATATTCTTCGAGCAGCCCCATCAAATAAGGCTATCAATGATTTTCCTCAATCATATCTTCCCCCAAAAGCTCCCTGGGCCTACCTCCAAGGGTTCTTGCTAGGTATTCCGGCAAACGCTGCGGTCATGCTGAGCATGGGCCCCCCCCAAGGGTCAGAATCACAGATGGCTGTAGCAGAGCTTGCCTCATCACTTGCTTTTCTGGGGGTATGGGTGGGTTATGGGAGACTGAAAACAAAGAATTATAGTAAGAAACTCGACGAGTGGAAGGAGACGATCGCATCCAAGTTTCTTTGTCACAAATGTGGTCATGCGTTTGAGGGGTAGGCTACGTGAGGTAGGGTGGCGGGGGCTCGTAGATTGCGCCAAGTGATTCGGATAGAGCTACTCTGTTAATCAGGGCCCGGCCGGGTTCTCTACAACTTGTTCATGGACTTTGGAGAGACGGTGTTCCCATCGTGCTGGGTGAATGGCGACTGTGAGAGGTGTGAGTTCAGGTCTTCCTGGTCGGAGCCGATCTGATTCACAAAGCTCAATGGTGTTGGATCCGGTTCGTCACCAAGAGGATCGTGGGATCTCGTGACTCATCCCTACGGTGGAATCCTGGTGGAGTTCGCCAACTGGTCGACCTGGTCTTGCGTCCGTCCTGGCCATACGGTACAACAATTCTAGAGATCTAGAAGAGATCTGTCCCGGTATGCCGTGACGAACTATCAAATAGCTAGTTGCAACAAGCCGTTGTATTGATGGTCACAGCTTGACGATGAGATTCCTCTGCGACTTGATCCGGGGTAATCCTCATAGAGATTGTGTAACCAGCGCGAGATGAGCAGGGTGCGAAGGAAGGATAATGTGAAACGAGGGCTCAGAATAAGACATTGTCTTGTGGGATGGGTGTCTGTGGTCCTGATGATATGTTCAGGAACAGAGGCCTGGGCATATGAGTCTGTGCCAGTGGTGGAGGGGGCCACAGTGCGTGGCACCGTCACCTTCATCGGGACCGTCCCACCGCCGAAGGAATTCGAATTGCGTCGTTATCTCGATCACGAGTATTGCAGTCAGCGATCTGATCTCAATGGGCATCGGCTCATGAGAGAAATCACGGTTAGGTCAGACGGTGGTCTCAAAGATGTTCTAGTGATGATAGAGGGTGTAGAGCGTGGGAAGCCCTTTTCCTTCACGGATGCCAAAATGGAAGCGAGCCACTGTCGGTTTGTACCGTTCGTCACCGTAGTCGGCGACAAGCGGCTGATTACAGTGTTCAATCGGGATCCCGTCCCGCACGACATCCAAGGGTATGCCTTCGACCAAACCGGAGGCGATATGGCGTTTTATCGCCCGTCCTTGGAGGCAGGTGGGACTACCGATACCGTGCAGTTGGCCAACGAGCGGAAGGTGTTCAGCGTGCAGTGTAGTATGCATCCCTATATGCAGAGCTGGGGATATGCGATCGACCATCCTTATTTTTCTGTCACAGATGCAGCAGGTTCATTTTATATAGGCGATCTCCCGCCGGGAAAATATCGCCTCAAGGTCTGGCATCCGGTTCTTGGCATGCGAGAACAGGCGCTGACCGTCGCAGCAAATGAAACGGTTTCCTTGGACCTATGGTTTGAGGCCAAGGACTGATTTCGGTAACGGCTCGACACTGTGGGCTGTTGGAGTTCCTGGGTTGTTCGAACCAGACATGGAGAAGTGTCTGCGCAAAGTGATGTTCGCAGCTGTCCGGGAACGATGTGCCTCCTCCGGCTGTCTTCAAAAAATCAGCTCATGCAAGCAATATGGTGTGGACGTCAAGATCGCGTTAGGAAGCTCAAAAGTCTGTCTCGCAAGCCCGCAGCGAGCAAAGAGACGAGGAGAGGCGCAGATCACGCTTCGCTTGCTCCGATTCTTGCCATTCCCATGCGAGCGGATAGGGTTTTTGTCTCCTGTGACGCCTCCTGTACATCGAGTTTCTGATCGATGCGAGAACGCCTCTGACAGTATGTTCAGCATCATCCTGCCCGTTCAACTATAGAGAGCACAGCATGTATTTCACATTGGTCATTCTGCACATTCTTGCTGCAGTCAGTTGGGTCGGCGGCATGATATTTCTGTCGTTAGTCTTGGCGCCCTTGGTGAGAAGTCGGAAAGCAGCACCTGAATTCATGGCGTTGTTTCGATCTGCCGCGCTCCGCTTTCGGTCCATCGTCTGGGTAGCTATGGCGATGTTGGTGGTGACCGGTCCGATGTTGCTGTCTCTTCGTGGCGTCACTGTTGCGAGCCCTTCTTCTTGGCCGGGAATCGTCATGGTGAAGCTGGTGCTGGTCGCCCTGTTGCTGTTTCTCACCTTGCTGCATGACCTTGTGCTTGGGCCCCAAGTCAGTCGAGTCAGTGCGGTTCCGGAATCCCAGCGAACGGCAGGTGAGCAGGTTGCGTTCAAAACCGCGCGCTGGCTCCCCCGATTGTCCGTACTCATCGCCTTGGCTGTCGTGGTGACGGCAGCGATGCTGGCACGGTCGTAGCGGGATTTGACGAGTCACTTGACTGATACGGCGCGGCGACATCTTTTGGTTCACCACATTGAGTAAGAAAGACGTCTTTCTGTCGGTAGAGTGAGGACAGAGGTTATAGGGCTTCGATCAAGCCGTTCAAGATGATGGAGTCTTTGCGCAGCGAAATCCATAGCCGAACTTCCTGCCAGAGGGATCGGCATTGAACCGGAACGAAGAACGCAAGAACTCCTGAACATAAAGCCAGTTCCCACCTCGCACGACTTTAGACTTACCCTTTGTCGGTCCTTGAGGATTCTTCAGCGGGCTCTTCTTGTAATAGTCATGGTCATACCAGTCGTTGACCCACTCCCAAGCATTGCCGGCCATGTCATAGATCCCGTAGGGACTTTTCCCCAACTCGAACATCCCCACCGGAACTAAGGCCATATGGGAAGCCCATTGTTTCTTGCCGAAATTCGCATGGAGCCTGGTGGGGGTTTCGTTGCCCCAGGGGTAGAGCCGGCCATCCGTCCCTCGCGCTGCTTTTTCCCATTCCGCCTCAGTCGGCAGACGCTTGCCGGCCCATTTGCAGAACGTGGCCGCGTCAGACCAGCTGACGTTGACGATCGGACGCTTCTGGTGGCGAGGTTGGTTCATGATCTCCCACTCTGGTGGCGCTACTGTGCCTGTTGCCTCCAGATACTTGGCATACTGCCCAACCGTCACGTGGTACATGTCCATAGAGAAGGCATCAAGATAGACGCGATGCACGGGCTTTTCGTCAGCCTTCAGGGTACTCCCCATCGTGAATTCTCCGGCCGGCACCAACGCCATTGGTACGTCGCGGGGGTTCGTTTGGGGTGCCTCTCCTGCTGATCCATCTGGTTTCAGATTATCCGGTGAACGGCGTCCGGGGAATTTCGCTTGTAACTGCTGATAGACGACCTGTTGCTCAGTATTGAGGCCTAGCTCATTGGCGCCGTCCAGTGCCTCCTCCGCCTGCTTCATCTGGTCGGGCTGAGCCTGCCCACCGGCAATCAGATCCTTCGCTTTGTCCAGCAACCGCCACGCAGTCACTTCTTCCAGCGACTGCCACACCTTCATTTTACTTAACCGTGGTTCCCTTTTCCCCGTGATCCTGGATTTTGCATCCAGGTGTAAAGCGGTCTCGTAATGTTCTTCCGCGCAGTCCCAGGCCGCTAATTCTCGACAGACCTCAGCTAGGTTGAAATGTGCCTGCACATCAGACGGGCTCTTCATGATGCCGGTTTCCAGCGCCGCGCGTGCTTCCACGTACTGCTTGTTTTTCAGGAGATTTTTCGCCTTGGCGAAGTCCTGCTCGCCATTCTCCGCCGCGGGCACCGCAACGGCATATGTGGTCATGCTCAAAAAGATGACAAAGCCCAGCACTCCAAGCCTCTGCCTCATGAAGACCTCCCTCTCGTCATCGTGAACACAGCATTTTGGGCGCTAACATACCATAAAGTACCCACGCATAACGAAACCTAAGTAGTTGATCGATTCGATGTGATCGGCGATTCGACTTGGTCCAGCTCTCTAGAAAGTTACGGACGACCTGAATTTCACCAAACCACCCGAGAATGCATCGTCTCTGTCACAGGCCGGCGATTGGAAGGCCGCAACACGCTAGACGGCAGCCGGTCATTCTTGACAGACTTCAAATAGATTTGTGAAAGTCGTTTCCTATGCCTTATGGGTGAGCCTGCAACGTCTCCTTAAGAGGAGCTGTGATCTGCCGGACTCTTCATTACATTTGGAACCTATGGCTTGTGTGACGGGAATTTCATGAAGGTGCCCCGGCCCTTCTTGCTTACGGCCGACTTTCACGGACTGATGGATCAGAAAGCTGATCGATGCCTATTTTCTGTATGAAGATGAGAGTATTGTTTCGACTCTGAATAGAGAGGCATGGCAACAGAAATGAAATCACCATGGTGCATCGCAGGTATTGTTCTATGGGTCCTCACGATCACGGTTCTGGGGTGGTTCTTTATTGATGGATGGACCAGGCAAGGAAGTGATAGACGCACGGAAATAGTGGTGTCTTTGGCTGAGCGTGATCAGATCCTGGCGGAGATGCGGCAGCTGCTGAAAGCAGTGGACGGCGTCATTCGAGAGTTGGGAGAGTCAGAACCTGATCTGAAGCGAATGGAATCCGCAGCCAGAGGCGGTGGTATGCATATGGCTGAGGAGGTGGAGCCGGCGCTTATGCTCAAGCTGCCGCTGCCGTTTAAACAGATGGGCATGTCGATCCACACGGACATGGATGCGCTGGCCGACGCGATCAGGCAGAGAGAGACTTCCTCACAGATCTTGAAACGGTTATCGAGCATGACAGCTCGATGCACGGCCTGTCATGACATGTACAGATTCAAAGCAGACTGAGGGCGGTCGGCATTTCCTCGATGGGAATCATAATGTTCTACTCATTGGATTCACCAGGCGGAGGGCCGCCTATGGTTGGTCGATCGGTGATTGGATCGACATAGGCTCGTCAGTAGCTTTATCAGGGAGTCGACATGATCGAAAATCCGACCTTCCGTGCGGCGTCGATCTTGGTCATCAACGCCGGGTCGTCGAGTATCAAGTTTGCCCTGTTCCAAGAGACCGATCCTCCCGGGCCGGTCTTACGAGGTCTGATCGATCGGATCGGACTTCCGGACAGTGTGATGGTGGTGCAGGATGTCCTGACGCACCGATCCACACGTCATCGGGTCGATGCTCAAGACCATCGGGCCTCCGCTGAGTGCGTGATGGAGTGGCTTGCACAGGATATTGGTATGGAGAATCTCCGTGCTGTGGGGCATCGTATTGTCCATGGTGGAGCGCTGTTCAGTCGCCCTGAACGTGTGACGCCAGAAATGCTGACAGAACTTCGACGCCTCAGTCCGTACGATCCGGAACATTTGCCGTCGGAGATTGATCTTATCAACACCGTGGCTCAGCGCTATACGGCTCTCCCTCAGATCGCCTGTTTTGATACGGCTTTTCATCGAGGGATGCCGTATGTGGCTCGACTCCTCCCGATCCCACGCAGGTATGAGCACGCGGGCCTTCAACGATATGGGTTTCACGGACTGTCTTATGCGTTCCTGGTCAACGAGCTGGCTAGAGTCGGGAGACCAGGCGAAGCAAACGGACGACTGATCCTCGCTCACTTGGGAAATGGTGTCAGCATGGCAGCAGTCAAGGCGGGGCAGCCGGTCGACACGACGATGGGGTTCACCCCTGCTTCCGGCTTGCCGATGAGCCGTCGGTCCGGAGATCTCGATCCTGGGCTGATCGCCTACTTGGCACGCACGGAAGGCATGACCGTGGAACAATTTCATCGGATGGTCAATACCGAATCAGGCCTGCTGGGTATCTCTGAACGAAGTTCCGATATGCGAGATCTCCTTGCACAGGAGCGCCATGACCCACGAGCCGCTGAGGCGGTCGAGATGTTCTGCTATCAGGCCAAAAAGGCGATCGGCGCATTGGCCGCCTCGTTGGGTGGAGTGGACACTCTGGTCTTTACGGCAGGAATCGGTGAGAATGCGCCTGCTATTCGCGCACGCATCTGCGCCGGTTTGGGATTTCTCGGAGTCGTTGTTGACGAAGATCGCAATGGAGCGGGCGCTTCCGTTATTTCTGCCGTAGACAGCAGGGTAACCATCCGAGTGATGCATACGGATGAAGAGCGCGAGATTGCGCGGTCTGTTGTGTACGCGCTCAATTCAACCACCGAGGAGTAAGAAGCCATGTTGAAGAAACGAACAACGACGATCGCCCCGGATGTGCTCGGGAAGATGGATGCCTATTGGCGAGCGGCCAATTATCTGTCTGTCGGACAGATCTACCTCTATGACAATCCCCTGCTCAAGAAGCCGCTCGCTCGTGCCCATATCAAACCGCGTCTGCTCGGTCATTGGGGCACAACGCCGGGTTTAAATTTCGTCTATGTGCATTTGAACCGTATCATCAAAGAACATGATCTCAAGATGATTTATATCACCGGGCCAGGTCATGGAGGGCCAGGGCTTGTCGCCAACGCCTATCTCGAAGGGACCTACAGCGAAATCTATTCGGATGTCTCGCAGGATGAACAGGGTATGCAACGCTTGTTCAAGCAGTTCTCGTTTCCCGGAGGTATTCCCAGCCATGTGGCGCCGGAGACGCCTGGCTCCATTCATGAAGGTGGTGAATTGGGTTACTCCCTCTCGCACGCCTACGGAGCGGTGTTCGATAATCCGGATCTGATCGCCGCCTGCGTGGTGGGTGACGGTGAAGCAGAGACCGGGCCACTCGCGACCAGCTGGCATTCCAACAAATTTCTCAATCCCATTACAGACGGTGTGGTACTCCCCATTCTCCATTTGAACGGCTACAAAATTGCCAATCCCACCGTTTTGGCTCGGATCAACCGTGGTGAGCTGGAGCAACTGCTTCGAGGATACGGCTATGTTCCCTATTTCGTCGAAGGCCACGATCCTCGGACGCTGCATCGACTCATGGCGGCAACGCTTGATGAGGTGGTGAACGACATCGCGAGAATCAAGGCTGGTGCGCGCAGCAAGGGCGCCACGCAGCGTCCCTGTTGGCCTATGATCGTGCTCCGGACGCCAAAGGGCTGGACCTGTCCTCCGTATATCGACGGTAAGCGGACGGAAGATTATTGGCGGTCCCATCAAGTACCGATGGGCGACATGGATAAGCCGGCCCATATCAAGATCCTTGAAAAGTGGATGAAGAGCTACAGGCCAGAGGAGCTCTTCGATAAGACAGGACGACTCAAACCTGATCTGGCTGAACTGGCGCCTAAGGGAGACCGGCGCATGAGCGCCAATCCCCATGCGAACGGGGGGCTGCTGTTGAAAGATTTACGGTTGCCGGATTTCCGTCGGTATGCCGTGGCGGTGAAGCAGCCGGGTGGCATCGAGGCTCAGGCAACCCGTGTGATGGGGGCGTTCTTGCGGGATACGATGAAGCTCAATCTGGAGCGACGGAACTTCCGTCTCTTCAGCCCGGATGAGAACAATTCCAATCGTTGGCAGGACGTGTTGGACGTCACCAACCGTGCTTGGATGGCGGAGCGATTTCCCTATGACGACCATTTGGCCTCGGATGGTCGAGTGATGGAGATGCTGAGCGAGCACCAATGTCAAGGTTGGTTGGAAGGGTACCTGTTGACGGGCCGACACGGGTTCTTTTCCTGCTACGAAGCCTTCATCCACATTATCGGCTCGATGTTCAACCAACACGCCAAGTGGCTCAAGGTCTGCAATCATATCCCCTGGCGGCGGCCGATTGCGTCGCTGAATTATTTGTTGTCCTCTCATGTCTGGCGACAGGATCACAATGGGTTCAGCCATCAAGATCCTGGTTTCATCGATCACGTGGTCAACAAGAAGGCCGAGGTGATTCGTGTGTACCTTCCGCCCGATGCCAATACGCTGTTGTCGGTCACGGACCATTGTCTGCGCAGTCGCAACCACGTGAACGTTATCGTGGCGGGCAAGCAGTCGGCGCCGCAATGGCTCGATATGGATGCTGCCGTGAAGCATTGCATCGCCGGCATCGGCATTTGGGAATGGGCCAGCAATGATCGCAACGGCGAGCCGGACGTGGTGATGGCCTGTTGCGGCGATGTGCCGACGATGGAAACCTTGGCGGCCATCTCCTTGTTACGGAGATATCTCCCGGATGTGAAAGCACGAGTCGTCAACGTAGTGGATCTGATGAAGTTGCAACCATCCACTGAACATCCGAACGGATTGTCAGACAAAGATTTCGATGCGCTCTTTACGACGGACAAACCGATCATTTTCGCTTTCCACGGCTATCCCTGGCTGATTCACCGATTGACCTATCGGCGAACGAATCACAAGAATCTGCATGTGCGGGGATACAAAGAAGAAGGGACAACGACGACGCCTTTCGATATGGCGGTCATGAACGATCTGGACCGCTTTCATCTGGTCGCCGATGTGATTGATCGAGTCGGCCTGCGTGGCTCGCAGGCTGACTATGCCAGACAGGCGCTCCGCGACAAGCGCATCGAACATAAGCAATACATCGCCGAACACGGTGAAGACATGCCCGAGATCAGGCAGTGGAAATGGACCGGAACGGCGAGGCGGAAGATACGAGCATAACCGAGTGATGGTTCAGTCACCGGTCTCCCCCCATGATGGGTTTCGGTATCCATGCGAGCACCCATCGTGAGAACAAGGAAGTGCCTCTTTAGGAAACTTCCCTCTGCGGGATCTCCATCGCACGGATTCTCCTCGTGCCACCGTTCTACAAGGATGTCGGCACGCGTCTGATCACGTCGTCCATCGGGTACCTGTCCGACCCACCTCTTTTCCGTGCATCAAAAACATGTGAAATCATCGGTATGAATATGCTATCGAATAGGCCTCAGCGCTATTGGAATGGTCACATGGAATCACGTCATGATGGGAGGATGGAGAGTTATGGGCCGGCTGGTTTCGTGTTCGTCACGAGTCGTTGGATTGGGGTGGGCGGTGCTCTTGCTGGTCGGTCATGCCTACGCGGATACGCCTGAACCTAAGAATTCTGAGGAGACGAAGGTACAACCTGTCATTGATTGTCGGTATGATCATCATGACGAGGGGGAGACGAGCGAGGCGTTTCCGTCAGACGATGTCTTTCGTCCCTTGATGGCGGATCCTAAGCAGCCGCAGTTCTTTGCCGTTTGGCAACATTCGCGGTCGCGGGCCGACAATTCTTCATTCAGCTTGGGATCAGTGGCTATCGGAGAAAACTTCGGTTTTTACACCAAGCGAACGGGCTGTAACGGATGGCAAGTGGGGGTGCTCACGGGAGTCTTTGCACAGTTCAATCTGGATGAAAAGAACGCCGCCTTGATCAATACTGATTTTAACGTGGGGATCCCGATTTCGTGGCGCTCGGGGAATTGGTCGGCGAGGTTGCGTTATTATCACCAGAGTAGTCATCTCGGCGACGAATATTTGGGAAGCCATCCGGAAATCAAGCCGTCCAGTTTTATCCTGGAGGAAGTCGAAGGGATTCTGTCCTATGACTATCGCTGGCTTCGCCTGTATGGAGGGGCGGGGTTCCTCTTTCACCGTGAACCATCAACGATCGACCGCTCCCGAATCCAATGGGGGTTCGAGGCACGGGCTCCCTCGATGCGGACCAGGATCTTGGAGCCGTTCCTCAAGCATCTGGTCCTGACTCCCGTGTTATCGGCGGATTTTAAATCGCATGAGGAACTGAGCTGGATCATCAACACCAATGTGCTTGGCGGCTTTGAATGGTCCCGTACGGGGTCTCGTCGGCACTTCCGAATCATGGCGACCTATTTTCATGGCTATAATCCGTATGGGCCATTTTACAATCAAAAGATCGAGTCGATCGGCGTTGGGGCGTATTTCACGTTTTAGCTCACGGCAGGCCAACCCTCACGTTCAGTTGGAGTGGTGCGATGAACAATAAAGTCTCGTTCTCTATATGGTATGTGCTGTTGGCCATGATGGCCGTGGTGCTTGTGCATGACTTCATTCATGCCCTCAACAAAGTCGAAGAGCTTCCGTACAGTGAATTTAAGAAGCTAGTGGCGGACGGCAAGATCGCGGAGGTTGCGGTTGCCACCCACGTGCTGACGGGAAAACTGAAACCCGAGGGGGAGTCCAAAGAGCAGAAATCCTTTGCGACCGTGCGAGTCGAAGATCCCGACTTGGCCCGCGAGTTAAACCAGCATGGAGTCACCTTTGCCGGTGTGATTGAATCCACCTTCTGGCGTGACGTGCTGTCCTGGGTGATTCCGGTCGCCCTGTTCGTCGGAATTTGGTTCTTCATCCTCAAGCGATTTGGACAGGCTCAGGGTGGTTTCATGCAGGTCGGCCAATCCAAGGCCAAGATCTACATGGAGAAAGACATCAAGGTGACCTTCGCGGATGTCGCCGGTGTGGATGAGGCCAAGGACGAACTGCGTGAAGTGATTGAGTTTCTCAAGACGCCGGAGAAGTTCACCAAGCTTGGCGGCAAGATTCCCAAGGGGATCCTCCTCGTCGGTCCGCCGGGAACCGGCAAAACGCTGCTTGCTCGTGCCGTCGCGGGCGAAGCCGGAGTGCCGTTTTTCAGTATCAGCGGTTCGGAGTTTGTCGAGATGTTTGTAGGAGTCGGCGCCGCCCGGGTTCGCGATCTGTTCGAACAGGCCAAGAGCAAAGCGCCCTGCATCATCTTCATCGATGAGTTGGACGCCCTTGGGAAGGCTCGGGGCGTGGGGCCTATGGCGCATGAAGAGCGCGAGCAAACGCTCAACCAGTTATTGGTCGAAATGGATGGATTTGATCCTCGAGTCGGTGTGATTCTTATGGCTGCGACCAATCGTCCGGAAATTCTTGATCCTGCCTTGCTGCGGGCGGGACGATTTGATCGCCATGTCACAGTGGATCGCCCCGACAAAAAAGGGCGCCTGGACATACTCCGCGTTCACGCCAAGAAGGTCGCCTTGAGTCAGGATGCCGACTTAGAGCAGATTGCGGCGATGACCCCGGGCTTCTCCGGAGCCGATCTGGCGAACGTGATCAACGAAGCGGCGTTACTGGCGGTTCGCCGGGGCAAGGATCAAGTGCATCTCCCCGAATTGCAGGAAGCGGTCGAGCGTATCATTGCGGGGTTGGAAAAGAAGAATCGGGTCCTGAACAAGATGGAAAAGGAACGGGTCGCATTTCATGAAACCGGCCATGCGCTGGTGGCCCTTTCCATTCCGGGGTCCGATCAGGTACAGAAGATTTCCATTATTCCTCGTGGTGTCGCGGCGCTTGGCTACACGTTACAGCTTCCGACAGAAGACCGGTTTCTGATGACGAAGACGGAATTGGAAAATAAGGTGGCGGTGTTACTCGGTGGGCGGATTGCGGAAGAAACGATTTTCGGCGAAGCGTCCACGGGAGCACAGAACGATCTTGTCAAAGCCACGGACATTGCCAAAAGCATGGTGAAGGCCTACGGCATGAGCGAGAAACTCGGTACGATCACCCTAGAACGAGAGCGACAGGCGCAGTTTCTCCAGCTGCCTGTTGCGTCTGAAAAAGGCGATTATTCCGAAGAGACCGCCAGAGAAATCGATTGTGAAGTACGTCGGATCATTGAGGAGCAATACGGACGGGCGAGGCGATTGTTGGAGGAGAAGAAGGCAGTGCTGCAACAAGGAGCTACGCTCTTGTTGGAGCGCGAGGTAATTACAGGAGCGGAGCTCAAGGCGATTCTGGAAAAAGCGTGAGTCGATTTGAAAATCTCACAAAACTCGTTCGCATCGATCTGTGGACATGCGCGTGGATGCGTGAAAAACTGAAGAGACGGATCGGTAGGCAACGGTCCGCCGCTGAATGTGGTTGTAACGACACGAAGAAGATGACGACTCCGGTTATGCCCCCTCTCCCTGCCTGACGATGTCTAAGTTTTGCGCGGCTACTGCGGCTTCCCACCCTTCTCCACAAGAGAGAAGACGTATGCGGAGTGGCTCTGTGAACTGAGAACCCAAGCGGACTCGAACATCCCTCTTGAGTTCATCTTGCTCAAAGACGACCTCACAGCCGGACAGCCCTTGGAGACCGATACCCTTCGCCTTCAACGCCGCCTCTTTCGAAACCCAGTAACGGAAAAATATCAGGGCACGGTGCTCTTCGGTTGCCTGCATGAGCACTGCATGTTCGGAGGGAATAAAGTAGCGTTCGGATAGTTTTACAACATCGATTTTTGAGCGAACCAATTCCAGGTCGACTCCGACCTCCTGGGCTTTAGAGACGGCAATGAGCGCCCGGTTATGAGCATGGGATAAGTTGAAGGTAATTGCGGAATGTTCCCGGGAGTTCCTCGCCACAAATGGCTTGCCTGCCTCTGTGCGTCCCAGCGATATCACAGATGGAGGGAGCCCAAGATATCGGCTCAGTACTGCCCTGAGGCCTCCGTGAGCCAGCACGTAGTGCTGCCGGTCTTGCTCACGAACCAACCGTGTTGCGCGCCGGTGCTCTGCTTCATCAAGCCACTCCAAGCACCGCTCAATACATCGCGGTGATCCCTCAAGTTCAATACCCCATAGATGAACGGCATGTGGCTCGAGAGTGATAGCATGCCGGAGGTGCGTGTCTGTGAGATGGTCGATCGACTGGAATGAGATCAGCACGGTGCAGCCCAAAAGTTGCCTTCACGTCGCGGCGAGATGAGTATGAGGCACCTCAGGCCGTAGGTCAAAACCCTTTTGTGATTTAAACTGTTCGAATACCATGGAGAGAACACAGGTGATCAGAGAAGATTTGATCGAGGAAGTAGGCGACACCCTACCGGCAATGACGGAACCGCTGAAGAGACAAGAACAAGGGCGGGTCTATATCAAGCTGTGATGGAGCTGACAGGTGTTCGTGGATGGCGGAAAAGGAGGACAAATGGAATCCAAGAGCAAAGTCTATCTGTATCAGGCCTCGGTGAAGTGGACAGGGCAACGCAAGGGCATGATGTCATGCGCAGGGAAACCCGATGTGCCGGTGGCTACCCCACCGGAGTTCAAAGGACATGAGAACATCTGGTCTCCCGAAGACCTCTTCGTGGCATCCGTCAACGTCTGTTTGATGACGACGTTTCTCGCCGTCGCGGAACGAGCCGGTCTTGCCTTCTCCTCGTACGAGAGTACGGCGGAAGGACGGCTCGAGTTCGTGGAGGGGACATTGCAATTCACGGCGATCACCATCAGACCGTCAATTACCATGAAGCCTGGCGGTGATGCCGCCAAAGCCAAGGAGTTGATCGAAAAAGCAGAGCATAATTGTCTGATTTCCAATTCCGTGAAAGCCAGAATCACACTGGAGCCCGCGATCCGGTGACGCAGTGTGGCGAGATTCGACGTTCATGCTCTTGCTGACTGCTTCTAGAACCTGAAACTCGAAACTTGGGACTCAGACTTACGCCACTCAGAACAATCGTTGGCTGAACCCTGTAGCATTCTGCGCCAGTGGGCATGGAGGCTTTGTGGCATTTATCTCCAATCAACGGAACGCTCGTACTGCTGATTCTCAGATGATGCGTTCAGTTCTCAAGGAATAGGCATGCAAGGTGCTCTTGGCACTGGGAAATCGTGGCACATCACTCGCAAGGATTGATCTTAAAGTCACGAACCAGGTTGGTCGCACGAGAGCCACAATGCATAGCACCGGATGTCGGGTCGTGCTGGGGGTACTGTTGGCCGCTCTATCGAGTATGGGCGCGGGCCATCCTGCGGTGAAAGAGTGGACAGGTGGGGGAGCGGGCGGTGATGCCGTCACTGGACGGGAGGTTTACGTGAATATCTGCATGCTCTGTCATGGAATCGACGGCAAAGGCGTACGAGGCACGCAACTCGTTCCGTCTCCGGCAGACCTCACATCGCTCGCCGTCCAGAGTCGACTGGACGGGGCGTTGTTTCGCCGAATTCACGACGGCAAGTCGAACACGGGTATGGGCGCGTGGAAGCAGGCTCTCTCGGATGAAGAAATCTGGGATGTGTTGGCCTATGTGCGCACATTGAGGATTGAGTCCCCTGACCAAACAGAAAGATGAATCCAATATCCGGTAGATGTCTCATACAGGCCGGTGATGGAAATAGGATGATTGGCATTGCTGAAATGAGGAGGGAGTGACATGACGTGTAACGTGGGGGGAATCGAACGACCGATACGCATCGGTGCGGGGGTGCTGGCGATTATGGCCGGACTCTTTTCTGGGCTTTCGGGTGCGATGTCCGGAATAGCGCTTGCGGTGGGGGTGCTTCTGTTACTGACTGGAGCAGTGGGGTATTGCCCACTCTTCACAGTGCTGGGGATTAGTACTTGCACTCCCGCGTCCGGTCCGAAGAAATAAGATGGAATCGATGAACCGACCGGTCGCCGCATGGAGCGTGCTGGTGTGTATGCTGGTTGGGGTGATCAGTTGTGTCCCGCCTCCACGGGTGACGGGGGGTGAGGAGGGGACTGGTCGTATGAGCACGGAGTCACAGATCGACGCGTTGTTTGCTCCACCGTCGCCAGAAACGATTCCCGGTGATTTGAGAGGCGAGCAGATTCGCCTGGGCTACGAGATGGTAGTCAAGACGCAAGTGTACGGCAAGCAGTATATCGGCAATGCGCTCAACTGCTCCAATTGTCATCTGGATGCCGGCCTCAACCCCAATGCAGTTCCGTTTGTCGGGGTCAGCATCTTTTACCCCCATTATCATGAGCGTGCCGGTCGGCGGGTGGCGTTGGCGGATCGGATCAACGAGTGTTTCGAACGCAGCATGAACGGCAAGTCACTCCCGTCCGACAGTGTCAAACTCAAGGCCATCGTGGCCTACATCGAATGGCTGTCACAGAATATGCCGGCCGACAGTACGGTCCCGTGGCGAGGAGTCTCACGCCTCACATCGACCCATCCGCCTGATCCTCTCAAGGGCAAGAAGGTGTACGAGCGAAAATGCGTGTTCTGCCATGGCTCCGAAGGGCAGGGGACCGTGGCGGCACCGCCTGTCTGGGGACCCCGTTCGTATAACATCGGCGCAGACATGGCTCGGATCAGCCTGGCGGCCTCATTTATCAAAGCCAACATGCCGAGAGGATGGGGGTGGACTGTCACGGACGATGAGGCATTTGATGTCGCGGCCTATATCAATACTCAGCCACGACCTGACTATCCCGGCAAGATCAATGATTGGCCGAAAGGAGGCAAGCCGGCGGACGCACCCTATTGATTCCATGAGTGTCAACTCGCACGCGACAACAGACTGGCGAATCATGAGATGGACCGTAGCAATGGACGAATTTCCTTTCGTCGAAGGAATTCCAATCGGCACGTTTCCGGAGGCGATGGCTACCACCCGATTCGGCATGAGAGTTGTCCTCCCCTCTGGACACAGTGCTTTGGACCGACTCCGGTGAAGTGTCTGATATGGGCGGCGATAACATTTCCAGGGGGAATAGCGACATGAAACTCACAGCGACCTTTCACGGCGGGACACGGTACGACATCGTGAGCGGGAAGCATCGAATCATCACCGACCAGTCGGTCGAGGATGGGGGGCAGGATGCAGGCATGGGCCCGGTTGAACTCTATGTCGGGTCTGTCGCGAGCTGTATTGGGTACTTCGTCGGGCAATTTTGCGGGAGACATGGCATTGCCCGAGACGGTCTAACCGTTGAAGCCGAATGGACGATGGCGGAAAGACCACATCGTGTTAGTCGTATCGACATCGCGATCCATCTTCCCCATCGCATCACGGCAGATCAACGGGAGCGACTGCTGAAGGTTGCGCACGGTTGTACGGTGCATCAGTCCATCGTCGTGGCGCCGAATATTGGGATCAAACTCAATCCACATACGCAGCACAAATCCGACGGATCGTGAGCGTTCACGCGAGACAGCGCATGCGACCCGGGCAAAGACCGGACCCACAACAGGAGGGCAAGATGGGGCTAAGGGGAATGAGGGGGAGGGTTGTAACCACGGTGACACTGGCAGCAGGACTGGTGGTCCTATCTCAGGGCCCCTCTCTTGCGGGCGAGCAATCTCGCGCCAAGGATCTCCTCCAACAGACTTGTGTGCAGTGCCACCGATTGGAAGGGACGGCCGATTCTCGGTTCAACCTCCGAGCCCCGGACTTGATCTGGGCCGGCAGCAAGTACCAGCGGTCTTGGCTCATTCGCTGGCTGACCGGAAAAGAGGCGCCGCTCTATGTCAAAAGCTATCGATGGGACTTGACGGATGTCCCGACGAAACACCCGATTGTCACTGAGGAAGAGGCCGGCGCAATTGCCGATTACTTCGCTGAACATCACAAAGATCCGCGCGTCACCGTAGGGGCCTTCGATCTGTCGACGATCACGAAGTTCGATGTCACATCTGGTGCGATGGCTTATAAGGCCCATGCCTGCCTCGGTTGCCATACCATCGAAGAGAACGGAAAACTGATCGGAGGGCAACAGAGCGCCGCTTTGCAGAAATCCGGCCGGCGATACGACAAGGACTGGCTGTTCCGATTCGGCCTTAACCCACAAGATTTTGTCCCGCACAGCGGCGAGTTTTTGGCGGACGCGACGGAGTCACAGCTTCGTGCCGTGATCGGCTACCTGATGGTTCAGGGGGTACCGGACTTTCAGTATTATGAGCCCTGGACGAGTTCCGAGTTCAGTCGGGCCGACGCAGGGCGTGGCAAAGTCCTCTACAAGGAATACTGCGCCCAATGTCATGGATTGACCGGCAAGGGTGATGGACCTGCCGCATCAGGACTCGAACCGAAACCGGCGATCCATGCGAATATGCCGTTCGACAAGCTTCCCATGGAATACCTCTATACCGTCATCAACCATGGCGGAGTGGCCGTCGGAAAATCACCCAACATGCCCTACTGGGGTCTCACGATCGGCCGGCAGGGGGTCGCAGATGTGATTGCCTATTTGAAGGTGACCTTCAAGGGAATTCCCGATGTCTCTGTAGCGGCAGGGGGGCAGGGCGGTGCCTGTGTCCAGCCACGCAAGACGGTCAAGGCTCCGAAAGATTTCCTCGCCAAAGCGAGTCCCCTTCCCTCATCTGTGGAGTCAATTCAGGCGGGCAAGGAATTATTCCTAAAGACCGCGCAGCCTGTCGCTTGCGTGATGTGTCACGGCGAGTTGGGTGATGGAAAGGGTTTGATGGGTGCGGCATTTGTGCCACCTCCTCGGAATTTTACCTGTGGCACAATGATGAGAGAGCTGCCAGATGGCCAACTGTTCTGGATCATCAAGAACGGGTCGCCGGGGACCGGGATGATGGCGTTTACCGGGTTGCCGGACGAGCAAGTGTGGCAGTTGGTTCATTATATTCGAAGTCTTGCGAAGTAACGAAGGATCATGCATTCTCGGAAATGACGGGCGAGGCGATACTCAGGAACGTGCACAGAGGAGTCGTACATGGCAACATTCATTATTTCAGGCAGTCGAGGAACAGATGATCCAACAATGGCGACGCTTCCGTTCATGGCGGCCAAGACAGCCAAAGAGCAGGGACACGATGTGGTGCTCTGGCTTTGGAACGAAGCCGTGACATTGGGGCGGAAAGGCGTTGCCGATCATGTGACCGGTGTGAACCTGACTCCGCTCAAAGAACTGGTCGCTGCAGTACAAGCTGCAGGGATCCCGATCTGGGTGTGTGGAGCCTGTGCGGTTGCCCGGCAAGTGGGCACCGCCGACTTGGTCACCGGTGCATCCATCAAAGGCATGCCGGATTACATCAAGGCCGTGGCGGAGCGAGATCGGAATGTGATGTTTTGATCCTTTGGGCTAAGGAGGCTTCTCATGGCAGCGAGTGGAGAATCGTCAGGAAAGTCAAAAGATCGCAAAGAGCGAGATGTGCCGGAGAGCGATGAACTTACGAGGCACACACAGGGAGCGGGCAAGAATGATTTGGAGATGATCCCCACAAGGGTTCCGGTCGAAGGAGATGGATATGTAGCGCCGGGCGTTGCTGCCATTGATAGGGTTCTGAAGAAAATCGGAGATCCAGGCTCTACCCTGACCGAGGAGGATCTGCAAAGAATCAATACAAGGAAAGGACTCTTTCAGCTGTTGGAGAATCGAGGTGTCGACCTTCAGGATGTCCGCAAGCGATTGCTGTACGAGTATGAGTTGCGGCAATTACAAGTGGAGTTAGTGAAGCTGCAACGCTGGATCCAAAACTCTGGAGAACGCATTGCGATTCTCGTCGAAGGACGGGATGCAGCGGGAAAGGGGGGAACGATTCGCCGCTTCACGGAACACCTGAACCCTCGCGCCATGCGTGTTGTGGCGTTGCCGAAGCCGACCGATGAAGAGCGGGGCCAGTGGTATTTCCAGCGATATATCCGGCAGCTGCCGAACAAGGGGGAGATCGTCTTTTTCGACCGGAGCTGGTACAACCGCGCGGTCGTCGAACCGGTGATGGGTTTCTGCAGCAAGAAAGAACACCAACGGTTTCTGCAACAGGTTCCCGAATTCGAACATATGCTTTATGAAGATGGAGTCACCATCATCAAGTTCTGGTTCTCCATCTCCAAGGACGAGCAGGCCAGGCGTTTCGAAGCCAGGCGGCAGAATCCCTTGAAACAGTGGAAGCTCAGCCCGGTCGATGAGAAGGCGCAGGAGTTGTGGGATGCGTACACCCGCACCAAGGAAGAAATGTTCAGCAAAACGCACACCACGTACAGCCCGTGGATCATTGTGAAGGCCAATGATAAGCAAGCAGCTCGGCTGGAAAGCTTGCGCTATGTGCTGAATCTGCTGCCCTACAAGGGGAAGGACGAGGCGCAGATCAGGCTGGCTCCCGATCCGAACTTCATCACTCGCTTTCACCGCAAGATGGTGGAACTCGACTTGTAGCGGCTCGCTGAAAAACGGGCGTTCAATTCTTGTCGAAAGGAGCAAGGTCATGAGACTTTGTATGTTCTCATTGCTGGCGGTTGTGGCGATGGTTGCAAGTTCCGTCGATGCAGCAGAGAAACATATGATGCCACCGAGAGTCCCAGCCAATAATCTGACAGAAGCCCGTGCGCTCAAGAGTCCCTTGTCAAATTCCCCCGAGGTGGTTGAACAAGGGAAAGTCATTTACACCGGCAAGGGGGGCTGTCTCAATTGTCATGGGGCAGAGGGAGACGGTAGAGGGCCAGCAGCGGCCACTCTGAATCCAGCTCCTCGGGATTTCCAACATCATGGATTTTGGCGGCATCGTACAGAGGGGGAACTTTTTTGGGTCATTAAGCATGGCGTGACAGGAACCAGCATGATCGGGTTTGGTCAGATTCTATCGGATGAGGAGATTTGGGCTGCCATTCAGTACTTGCGAACTTTTTCCGGCATGCACGGGCCGGGGATGATGAAGCACGGCATGGGCGGGGGCATGAGACACTGAGGGACTGCGGGATGGTATGAAAGCGTGAACACACGATATAGGCTGGCGTGATTCTCACACTCGTGAGAAGGCTGGAATTTTTCTTGCCATAAGAACAATAACTCACTCCGCTCCAAGATCACTCTCTTTCTCCTGGTTTTCGGGAGATATGTTGCTGGTCTGCTCCTCCCCCCTGGATGACTTCCGCTGCGTCGATCATTCCTTTTTTGAGCTTTGCCCTCCGAGTCATGACGCGTGGTAAGATGTCGGCCACATACGGCAAGCAGATTGTCTGGCCAATGGAGGGGCATCGTATGAACGATGAAAAAAAGCTGACGACCAACGCTGGTTGTCCCGTTGCTCATAATCAGAATGTCATGACGGCAGGGCCACGAGGCCCACAATTGTTGCAAGATGTTTGGTTCTTGGAAAAACTCGCGCACTTCGATCGTGAAGTTATTCCTGAACGACGGATGCATGCTAAAGGGTCCGGCGCGTACGGGACGTTTACGGTTACACACGACATCGCTCGCTATACGCGTGCAAAAATATTCTCTCAGGTCGGGAAGAAGACCGAATTGTTCGCCCGGTTTACGACGGTTGCGGGCGAGCGTGGTGCAGCCGATGCCGAGCGTGACATCCGAGGCTTCGCGGTGAAGTTCTACACCGAAGAAGGCAATTGGGATATGGTGGGCAACAACACGCCGGTTTTCTTCTTGCGCGATCCACTCAAATTTCCCGATCTGAACCATGCCGTGAAACGTGACCCACGCACCAACATGCGCAGTCCGAAGAACAATTGGGATTTTTGGACCTCACTGCCGGAAGCGCTTCATCAGGTTACCATCGTGATGAGTGATCGTGGTATTCCGGCCAGCTACAGGCACATGCATGGATTTGGCAGCCACACCTTCAGTTTGATCAACGCGAAGAATGAGCGGTGCTGGGTGAAATTTCATTTTCACTCGCAGCAAGGGATTCGCAACCTAACGGATGCGGAAGCCGCAATGATCATCGGGAAAGATCGTGAAAGTCATCAACGCGACCTCTTTGAAAGCCTGGACAAAGGTGATTTCCCGAAATGGACGCTGAAGGTGCAGATCATGCCGGAGGCGGATGCAGGCAACGTTCCATACAACCCATTCGATCTCACGAAGATTTGGCCCCACAAAGACTATCCGTTGATCGATGTCGGCATTATGGAGCTCAATCGCAACCCTGAGAATTTCTTTGCCGAGGTCGAGCAATCAGCCTTTAATCCTGCCAACATCGTCCCGGGCATCGGTTTTTCTCCTGACAAGATGCTGCAAGGTCGATTATTTTCCTACGGTGATGCTCAACGGTACCGGCTCGGCGTCAATCATCATTTGATCCCTGTGAATGCCCCACGGTGTCCGGTCCATAGCTACCATAGAGACGGCGCCATGCGAGTGGACGGCAACCATGGTGGGACGTTGAGCTATGAGCCGAACAGCGCTGGCGAGTGGCAAGAGCAATCTCAATTCGCCGAGCCTCCGCTCACGCTTGACGGCGCCGCCGATCACTGGAACCATCGCGAGGATATCGACTATTACTCGCAACCGGGGGCGCTTTTCCGTCTCATGTCTCCCGTGCAACAACAGACGTTGTTTGACAATACTGCGCGCTCGCTCGGTGGAGCTCCGCGGGAGATCCAGATTCGACATATCGGCAACTGTTTCAAGGCGGATCCGGCATATGGAGCAGGAGTAGCCAAGGCACTCGGCATCTCGATGGGTGATGTTCCAAAGTAGTCGAGACAGGAAGGCGTGCAACCATTTGGATCAAACAGGTGATCGACGATGTACTCCGCAGTGGTGGGGGAAATAGGATCCAAATGGCTGCGATATTTCATGACGCGAGAGTTGCCCTTGTCCGGATGGGGGAGCGCCGGGGTTCTGTTTCAACGAGATGAAGGAGCACCACGGAGGGGATAGCGGTTAGACGAGTGATCTAGTAAGCTGTCGTCATGGCGTAGCCATTCACGATCTATGTAAAATGATGCCTTGGTAACGTCTGTTTTTGGATTCGACAACCGTTCTCTATTCATGGAGGATTCACACTATGGCAACTCATCATGATGAAGATACGGGATTGGCTGTTGCTCTTGCGTTTCTCGGTGGAGCAATGATGGGACTCATGACGGGATTTCTTCTGGCCCCGAGATCCGGTGAGGACACGCGGCGAGAGATCAAAGGGTATGCAAGAAAGACAGAAGAAGAGGTAATTGAGAAAGCCAAAGAGGCCCGGGCGGCTCTTGATGAGGTCATTCACCGGGGGAAACAATTCGTCGATGAGCGTCGGGCGGATGTTGAAGCGGCCTTGCACGCAGGCAAGGAAGCGATACGAGAGAGGAAAGAGCGATAGGACGATCGAGTCCGCCTGGGGTGCGTCGAGAAATGAGATGGCGGTATCGAGGTGGGTGCAATGGGGGAATCAATGAGCGAGCAGAGCACGATCACAGCATTGTACGCGGAGGATCATGACCGGTTGGATGAATTGTTCAAGACCTTTCAGACATCGAAACGCTCGGACTTTGCCAAGGCGAAGGACGCGTTCGAGGAATTCAACGTTGGGCTTCAGAGGCATATCGTCTGGGAAGAGGAGCTGCTGTTTCCGATGTGGGAAGAGAAAACCGGGATGATCGAGGACGGGCCGACACCGGTGATGCGATTCGAGCATGAACAGATCAAGCAGCTGCTCGATGCGATTCATCGAAAAGTGGAAGGCCAGGATCTCAACAGCGATCAAGACGAACAGACTCTGTTGAATCTCCTGGGCTCGCACAATAGGAAAGAAGAGAAGGCGCTCTATCCCGCCATTGATAATGTGACCAGTATAGACGAGCGTGCCACGATCTTCAGTACCATGAAGACGATTCCGGGAGACCGGGGCAATTCCTGCTGTAGTGGGCACTGACGGAAAAAACACGGCCGGTCTTCCTGGCGCGGCGTGTGGATCGGTGCAGGGAACCCGAACAACCAATTCGATGTGATCGACCAGACGGACGAAATAGATTGGATAGACCCATGAACAAGGCAGCCCGGTTAGCTGTTTTAGGATGCGGCCTCATGGTGGGCCTGAGTCTGTCGGCGCTATCCGCATCGGACATGATTGCGAGGGCAGAGCCTCCGCCATCAAGCCAACCAAGTGGGAAACTAAAAGGCAATATCCTGCGAGGACGGGACATCTTCAACGGCAGAGGGGCCTGTTATTACTGCCATGGCATCGATGGATATCTGAATCGGCCGCCACGACTGGAAGCAAACACCGCCACGCTCATTGCAAAACTGAATCCTCCGCCTCCTGATTTGCGAAATCCGGAGGCTCTGCGACTCAAAAACAACCAGGAGCGTGCCCTCGCCATTCGGGAAGGCCATCCCGGCACGGGCATGTTCCCTGACATCACCATGACGGATCAGGACCTTGCCGATACCCTGCTCTATCTTGCCCTCATCCGAAAAGATCCCCATCCCGAGCAGTAGACTCAGATTCCGATGCGCATCCTTAAAATCCGTCACGGACATGGTTCTAACGTGGTGGCCTCCCCTTCCAAGTCTCGCTTCTGTTGGTAGTCTCGTATGGTCAGTTAAGTAGCGCGAACGATCGAAGTGGCATCCTGTTCCTATTCGGCTGCCGGAGGTTTATAAGACAGAAGTCGGATCAGGCATTCTACTCATTGTAGGACTGCCATGGAGTAACCGGAATCGCATTTATGAAGTATGTAGATGAGTTCGAGATGGCGCTGTGGCGGCAACATCGACAGAACGGATCAAGTAGATGATGCGGTGGCCTTGGACCATCATGGAGATCTGTGGAGGTAGACTCATGCGATTCAGGCTCGATAGTCCGTTGTTGCCGAATCGCACGCTCGTGCATGGCCCTAAGGCATCTCTGAAAACGGGAAAGGAAGCATGCGAAGCGTGCACGGAGGCCGGGCACTTAGGGTACGGCATCGTAATGGACACACCGAGGTTCTTGGCCACGTCTTTGGGCGATAGACCGCTGGTCAGTATTTCGTTGAACCTTGTATGGCAATCCGCTTGCTCAGCCCTTGCGGTCAGATAAGCCTGAGCCTCTACTCATGCATACAATGTAGTGCTGTGCTCGTCTCGGTACGGAACGAGCACAGCACCACCCCACAGTCAGGACTTCAACCGATTCAGAACCGTCTCATTCATGTTTTACCTGACGACTGCACAAGGTGTTGGACACTTCTCTGAAATCAGGGCGCGATCAGTTAGGCTCCCTTCTTGTAGACGATCAGACCTCCGAAAAAGAGGGCAAGCATGACGACGATGAACATGAAGAGACTGCTATCCATAACTCCTCCTTTTTAATGAATAAGATTCAACCCTCCCCAGGGCGTACTCGACACGAATGTTATCCTCAAACGCTCGTGGCAGAGTCATCGACCCGCTGCACATTCGTGCCTGCACGAGGGTTTCGACAACCCATTGGTGCTACAGCAACTATTGTGCGCGTCTGAAAATCCTGTAATGCCACAGGGTCATGGGCCAAGGAAACAGAGATCGCACGGGGTAATGGGGAGAATATCCTCAGGGCTGTCTAGTTTATTGCACACAGAAACGTCTGTGGATGGCAGTCGATCACTGAGGTGTCGGTGGGGATGTTTGCAGAAGAACTAGGTAGATAAGCGTTCACGTCCATGAACAGAGGTCAGGTCCTGATCGGGGCCGATCGGGACGATACCGGTGGGATTGATGTCGTCGTGCGTGATGTAGTAGTGCCGCTTGATATGATCGAAATTCACCGTCTCTGCAATACCGTTTGTTTGGTACAGGTCTTTGAGATATCCGAAAAGGTTCGGGTAGTCGATGATTCGTCTGACGTTACACTTGAAATGTCCGTGATAGACCGCGTCGAATCGAACGAGCGTCACGAACAGGCGCCAGTCGGTCTCCACGAATTCCGGTCCGAAGAGGTAGCGGCGGGTGGCGAGGCGCGCATCTAGCTGATCCAGCGCGGCGAAGAGTCGACGCGCCGCTCGTTCATAGGCTGATTGGGAGGTCGCAAATCCCGCTCGATAGACACCGTCGTTCACATTTTCGTAAATGAACGTATTGAGCTCATCGATCTCTTGCCTCAGTCCATCCGGGTACAAATCGATAGGACTTTCCGTGAAGCGATTGAATTCGCCGTTGAGAATCCTCATCAGATCATCGTCGGAATTGGTCACGATACGCTTGGTGACGGAGTCCCACAACACCGGGACTGTCATGCGTCCGATGTAGGCCGGGTCGGTGGCTTTATAGGCTTCACGGAGAAACTGAAAACCGTTGATGGAGTCAAGAGAGTGTCCAGGCCCTTCACGAAATGCCCATCCTCTCTCATCGCGAATCGGATCCACCACGATCATTCCGATCACGGACTCGAGCTGCTTCAGCTTACGAACGATGATTGTTCGATGAGCCCACGGGCAAGCCCATGACACATACAGATGATACCGACCGGCAGCGGCGGGATAGCCGGAACTGTCGGTGGCTGTGACCCAGCCGCGAAATCGGTCGGGTTGGCGCGCAAACTCGCCGGTAGCTGATTGTTCATCTGGAAACTGCGCTCGGACATCCATATGAGGGGAGATTCCTTGTGAATTGTCAGTATCTCATATTTGCCAATGAATAGTGCTAGGTAGTTTTGATAGGAGACGGGTGCATTCCTCTGGTCCTGGATGCGCCGATCGAAGGCGTTATGCTGTGACCTTCATCTTCTTGTCTGATCGTCAAACGTGCTGCCGCCAAAACTCATCAGACCATATTACAGCAGATTGGAGAGGGCCACGACGTCAACATTGAACGGATCTCCGGACAGCCTTCCTGCCGTAAAGGCTGGATCCTCTCGCTGCCGAAAGAACTGAGAAAAGGAACCGCCATCCGGAAAGAGTCCCCTGTCACCATCGAAATATTTATTAGCTCGTGTGTCTTGAAGAATGTGGAGTGAAAGATGGATGCAGTGCTTGTCCGATGCATGTGCTCGAGGGGTAATGAGCCTCTCTACGGAAAGAAATAACCGTGCCGTCACAGTTAGGCACCAATCTTGTAAGCGATCTTTGGCAAGTCTGCTGGCCGGGATGGACCGAAGACCTTCGTTGTCAGGCGAGGCCGGATCCATAAGGCGATAAGTTAGAACGGGGAAGGGGGCATTTATGGGACAGGTGTTGGTGAGTATGACGTTGTTGTGCCTCTTCATCGCGTCGGGAGCTGCCGTGCACGCTGCCGGGGCCGGGGATCAGGAGTTCTCCAAGGGGGAGAATCTATTGAAAAACAAACAGTACGCAGAAGCACGAGCAGCGTTGGAGGCCGGTGTTGCGAAAGATCCGGCCAATATCCAGGCACAGTACAATCTCGCCGAAGCCTGCCGAGCCTTAGAGGCGTGGGCCTGCGCGGAGGAACATTACGAGGCCGCCCTGGACCTGGATGCCAAATCCGGGCCGACAACATCCTATTTGCCCAAGACCAAAGCGAAGGTCTGGCGGTTATGGGAGGAGGCGACAGCCTGGCGACTTCTGCACGAAGCGAAGGCGTTGGTGGCTGGCGGGAAATCGAAGCAAGCCCAGGAAATGCTGGAAAGCGCGCAAGAAATGGGCCTGACCAATGAACAGCAGGATCTTCACCAACAGCTTCTGGCTAAGCTTCCACGGTCTCTGTCCGGGGCGAAAAAACAAGTTTTAGTCAAGGCGCCTGGAGGGATTGGGAACACCGACAACCTCGATCTGCAGATGGTGCTCGTACCGGCGGGGAGGTTCATGCGGGGGAGCATGCTTGGAGATGATGAAAAACCGGTACGCAAGATTTATCTCAATGCGTTCCGCATAGACAAATTTGAGGTGACGGTTGGGCAGTACGCCAGGTATTTGGAGGCAACGGAAATGGAAGAGCCTCCGGACTGGAGTATCATGCAGCAACCGCAACATCTGAGGCGTCCGGTCGTCAATGTCAGTTGGGAGGATGCGGTCAACTACTGTAAATGGGCCGGCAAGCGTCTGCCGACCGAGGCGGAGTGGGAAAAGGCGGCACGGGGAACCGATGGACGGATTTATCCATGGGGCAATGAAGCGCCGACCAGGCTCCACGCAAATTACGGGAGGAAGGACTGGGATGATCATCAGGCCTTGTCTCCGGTTGGATCGTTTGAGGCAGGGAAGAGCCCTTACGGGATCTACGACATGGCCGGGAATGCATGGGAGTGGGTGTTTGATTGGTATGGACTCGATTCGTATAAGAAAAGTCCGGAGAAGAACCCCATTGGTCCGGCAAAAGGAGATGAGAAGGTCGTACGCGGAGGGTCCTGGTTGTACGTGGCCGACTTTCTGCGGTCTGCCCATCGGTTCAATGCGCAGCCGATGAACCGGCAGTTTGGCTATGGGTTTCGGTGCGCCAAAACGCCATGACCGTTTGCCGGGAGAGGTCGTGGCTCTCGAATGTGTTGTAGGAACAGCGGCTCAGCGATATTTTGCGAAGCAAATGAGATCGAGGTGATCGTAATGATTGGGCAGGATGGTCTCGGCCTTGTAGCCAAGGTTCATAAAGAACTGAATGTTGCGGGTTGTTCGTAACATTGTGCAGGCAGAGAGTTTGTGAACATCGGTCACGACCCGCTCGATCTCGCGTATCAAGGCTTTGCCGACTCCCCGGCGCTGGTGGCTGGGATTGACAGAGAGCAGGCGGATGACACACACGCCGGCCACGGTCCAGAACCGTACGGAGCCGACGATTGTCTTGTCTTCTGCCGCCACGAAGATCTGTTTATCCCGGGCGTCCCCCTTGAGGCTCTCCAGGGTTTCCGTCGTCCAACCGCTTACGGTATGAACCGAAGCATATTCGCCAAAGGCGGACTGCTGCACCAGAAGGATTTCAGAGAAATCTGCTTCGGTCGCTGCTCGAATGTGCACCATGACGTGGCCCCTGGCTCGTGAACGACGCTCGATGTTCATAGCGGAATGAAAGAAGATTCGCAAGGGTGATTGATCGGTTACGACACGGCGACGGCATGAGGCGGTAGGCCTGGCTGCGCCATGCTGCCTGGATTCATACCATCATGGGAGGTTCTATGTTGCAGGAAGTGGCGGGAGACATTTTACGATCCCGGGCCGAAATGATCGCGCATGGTGTGGCGCCGAACGACAGCCATACAAATGGCTTGGCACTGAGTCTGCGGCAGGCGTGGCCGGCCATGTACAAGGACTTCAGGTACTATTGTCAGATATGTTCTCCCAAATCAGGTGAACTGTGGGTCTGGGCTGGTGCGGGTGGTGTGCGGATGGTGAGCCTGTTTACCCAAGAGCCGGCTCCCAGCCATGGGTCAATGCCAGGAAAAGCGACAATTGAAAACGTCAAGCACTGTCTCAAGGCTCTCTCGGAGCTGGTGGAGCGTGAGAAGGTCAGGAGCCTGGCTCTCCCTCGTCTCGCAACAGGAGTGGGCGGGCTTGATTGGAAAGACGTCAAGCCGTTGCTTGAAAAGTATCTCGGCCATCTGTCCATCCCGGTCTATGTGTACAGGACCTATCAACCGAGCGTGCAGGCAAAGGAAGGATGACGTCACAGGGACACAGATGAAGCTCGGAATCTTCTTCAACTGGGGCGCGGTAAGGCTCACCGACCGCAAGTGGAGAGTCAACGAAGGATGTGCTGCATCATGCCGCCTCCCTTCCATATCGGCGGAATTTTTGACCGCCCGAGGCCTTTCGTCGTGGGAGGATTTGCTGGTTCCGGTGGATCACCTCATCGACGATCATTCCGCAGTTGACACAACGCCAAGCCTGAAAGTCCGAGGACGAACCAGTGTGTCCGACGAAGCTATTGTCACAGACTGCGAGCCCGTTGCATCGTTGGCAATTCATCATTCATCTCCCGATCATGTCCCCCACATCCGTGGGGCTGTGTGTGAAATCCCAGGGTCTGCAGCATGATTGGCGCGTTGCCTGCGAGTGGCTTGCAGCATGGCGATCCCGTCTTGGAGGCCCAGCAGGTATCGCTCACGGATATCCTGGGAACAGAGCTGATAATCATCGCTATGGTTTTGATTCATCACGGCATCCCGAAGCCCGTCCGCTTCGGCTTGCCACGCATCCGCTTCTGGCTCGCTCAAAGCCTGTTTCGAGTGTTGTCGGCACCATTCAATTCGCACGCTGATAGGGGACATCGGCTGTCTCATGTGTTTGGTCTTCGCAGGATGCTGAAACCGTTCGCCGCCGGCGTGCTCGCCTTGCGTATCGGCTCACCGTACCGAAGCGTGTTGCCGCGCCTCTTCACCTGCGGCGGCCTTGCCTTGCCGGAAGGCTCATTATGAGCATCCTGAAGTGTCTCGTGCCGTACATCCTTGAGTCATATTTCAACGGTCATTGATGTATTACCCGAGTGTTTCAGCAGACGGTGCAACGATGCACGTCCCTTGTAGGAAGGCTAGAACGCAAGTTGAGTGCCATGACGGATCAAGAGAGAGACGCGGGTTCGCCCGGCTCAATGAATCAGAATATTCATACGTAAATATAACCAGTTATGAGCGTGGAGGCCGCTTGTGCTGCCAGGCTGGGAGAATCTTACCGGAGCTGTTCCAAGTGAAGGAGATGAAGGCGAAAGGATCTACTGTCTCAAAATGATACGCAGCATTGTCTCAACACGGCTCGTTCCCTCTTTGAGCGGCTGGAGGGAACGGATATGCACTTGTAGGATAGTCCTTCGTGAGTCATGTCGAAACTGACCTATGATGGGCAGTAGAGAGGGGGGGACACTGTGACTCATGTTCCCTACGAGCTGTCGTGTTGTGCGTACCGATCAAGAGGCTGCACTCTCATAGTCGGATCAGGAATCGGGTATAGTGGGTGTCAAGGATTCCTGACCACGGTCGTGGTGGACGTTTGAATGAAGGAGCGAACAACTTCAGCGTGAGACAAGGAGCTGAGATGGGTGAGCATGGGGGCGGGTCCGTTCAAGATTTTATGCATCGCTACCTGGAGGTCGTGGCACAGGAAACAACGGTGACGGCCGTGGCTGAACGAATGCGCGTCAAACAGATCGGCTGTCTACTGGTCGAACCGGATGATCCCACCGGAGGGCCGATCGGAATCCTGACGGAGACAGATCTCGTACGGAAAGTCCTTGCTGCGGGAGTAGACCCCGTGATGGCGACGGCGGGTCAGGTCATGGCCAGCCCCATTCTGACGATCACGGGAGACCGCACCATGTTGGATGCCAGCCATGTGATGGAAACCAATCATATCCGCCATCTCTGCGTGGTGGAGGCCGGGGAGATTGTCGGAATCATCTCGGTACGGGACCTGGTGCGATCGTTTGTGGATGTGGAAAATGGCTCTGTCAGCGGCCTTGATACGGTCTATCGTCCGTTGAGCATCCTGATGGCCACCGCATTTGCGACGATTCCGAGTGATGCGTCTCTTCTCACTGCGGCTCAGCTGATGCGTGAGAAGCGGCTCGGATCCTTGTTGACTATTGAAGCGGGGGAGATCGTCGGGATCGTGACGGAGTGCGACCTGGTCAGGAAAGGACTTGCGGTCAATCGCGCAGCAGCACAGGCCCGCGTCGGCGCTGTGATGAGCTCGCCTCTGCTCAGCATCGATGTCAACCGCACGGTCCGCGACGCCAGTAAGGTGATGGCCGAACAGGGTGTACGGCACTTGACTGTGACGGAAAGCGGGAAGATCGTCGGAATACTCTCTGTACGCGATCTCGTGAAAATGGTCTCCGTTCGGGATCGTCCCAGGTTCCTCAGCAAGCCGTCGTAGGGAAATAAAAATTCACCCCAACAGTAGCACGGCCAGTCGAGGGAGCCAGGGGATCATCAGCACGCCGAGGGAAATGGACAGGGCCACGATCGAGGCCACCAGTTCCTCATCGAGCCGTGCTTCAGCCGCAATGATCAGCGCGCTCACCGCCGAGGGCATCGCGGCGATCAGGAGCACGACCGCTCGTTCGACGCCTGTCAGCTCTAATACCCACACGGCCATCAGTCCGAGCAGCAGTCCGCCACCAATCCGCATTGCCACGCCTACTATGGCCAGATGCGCCGTTCGCCGGATCGTGGAGAAGCTGATTGAGAGACCGAGTACCAGGCTGGCAAGAGGTGTGGTCGTGATGTGCAATGGTTTGAGGAGCTCAGGTAGCCAAAGAGGTAGATGCTGTCCTGACAGTTTGACAGCGAGAATGAAGGCCAGGGCCCATAAAGGCGGCGATGACAGGAAACGGATCGCAGCGGACCTACGGGTGGGAACCTGAGCGCTATGCCACAGCGCGAGACCATAGAGCACGGTGAGGGTCAGCGTCGTTTGACCGAGATCGAAGAGCACCGCGTATGTCAGGCCCTCTTCACCGAATGTGGCCAGAGTGACGGGAAAGGCAAAATACACAGAATTGATGGAGCTCGTTGCCAAGACGAACCCACCGTGTGTCTCACGTGGAAGCGAGAGGAGTCGGGCCAGACGCCAAGAGCAGAAGACCATCGGGAGCGTAATGAGGCAGGCAGCCAACGGGAGTTTCCAGGCTGTCGAGGTCAGGGCGACCGGGTCCAGCGAGACAAGAATCGTCGCAGGCAGGCTGACGGAGAACACAAAGGCGGCCAACCGGTCGGCATGCGCTTTGGTCAAAATGCCACAGGACCGGAGCAAGAGTCCGATGACAAACATGACAATGAAGACGTGAAGAGACAATGGCATAGCGGTTGACGAACGAGAGGGGCATGATGCCGTGCGCTCTACGAGAGATGCAACGTAGGCGTGGGTGGACATTTCAGAGAGCTTGATTCTTCAGCCTGTTGTACTTAGAAAGGAAGAAACCGGGGAAGCGTCGAGGTTGAACGGTTGTTCCTCGTTATGAGGGGCACAGGCTGGCATTGTTTCCCTTGCTCCATCACAAGGTCCTGATATGGCAACCAAACCAGATCGTTCAGTGCGCCTTTCTAAATCTGCGATCGAGGCCCTGTGGCAGGGCAATGTGGTCGGGGCGATCAATGTCGTGCGCAAGGAGCGGGGTATCGGTATGGCGGAGGCGAAAGAACTGGTGGTCACCTACATCGGGACACAGCCGGCTCTCAAGAAGAAGATTGATCAGGTGCTTGCAACGGCAAAACGTCGATTCGTCATATGGATAACGGGAATATTAGTCATGGCGGCCGGTATCGCGTATTTCATGATCTGGGGTTTGTGAAGAAGGAAGAAGATTTGTTTGCTCGACTGGGGTTGAGCGGTCAATGGGAAGAAGCCTTTTCCAATCAAAGGGCTTGACCAATGAAAATTACAGAACTACAGGCACAACCAAACTGGGTGCTCTCCATTGTGGCAGAGAACGGCCTGTCGCTGGTTTGATGTGATCTCATATCTTCTGGGGCGTTTGAGGCGCTTCGAGATCAGAGCGAATGTATGAAGATTACCAATGGAGGCTACTTTGTCGTCTGGGGCTGCGGAGCTGACTTGTCTGTGGACACGATAGATATACGCTGGCAGGTGATCGGAAAAGCAGTCCAACAGATAACTGCCTAACACATCGCTCCATCGATTTACGCGTACGTTTTCCCGCGAGGCATTCAGGAGTGCTCATGCCTCTTGTGCTCCAACCACCTGCCCTTACCCTGCTGATGGCACTGAGCTTCTGTTTCATGATGTGGGTGTGTATCTCCTTCACCTCAGGCCGGACTACCTCGTTCGTTGGCCGATCTTCCTTGCAGCTCGTGCGCGAGGGCCCATTCCGAGTCTCACGTAACCCGATGTGCATGGGAGTCCTTGTTTCGCTCGCAGGTCTTGCTCTATGCATCGGCGCGTTCCCCATGTACGTGACCGTGCCGACGACCTTCGCGGTCTTCAACTTCTTCCATGGAGGCTATGAACATGATGAACACCAAGAGTGGGTCACACTTCACGGCTTGTGATTTGGGCCCTCTGGCCCAGTTGGACCAGTACAAGTTCAAACATCCGGCGTTGCCGCGCGAAACCGAAGGGAAGGTGTTCTTGAATTCACTTCTGGGACTGACCAGCAGTGAGATCTCCCTCAACAAGCTACCGGCTCGGACCTCACTGCCGTTCTACCACACACATCGTCTCAACGAAGAGGTGTACATTTTCTTAAAGGGCGAGGGCGAATTTCAGATCGATGGCAAGATTCTCCCGATTCGAGAAGGAACGGTTATTCGCGTCGCTCAAGAAGGGGAGAGGTGCTGGCGGAACACATCCGTGACAGAAGATTTGTGCTATATCGTCATCCAAGCCCGTGCTGGCACCTACGAGGGCCATGCGGTGGCAGATGGTGTCGGTGTTCAAAAACGGGTGAGCTGGGTAGCCAAGGAACCTGCCTAACAAGTCGCTGCAGCGGACGCTGCTCCCGGCTCCGCTGAGCTCGTTGTTCTGTGTAACAGGAGGCGCTATGGCGAAGATAACATTACATTACAATCGGCACTGCTCCGCGTGCGCTCGTCAAGCCAAACGCACGGCGCAGATGGATTGGTTCTCTCGGGTGGAGTGTTCGATTCACGAGTCACCGCTGGGCGCAGTGCCTATCGGCGAAATCGTCGTCGTGGACAAACAGACGAATCAGGTATTTACAGGGATCTACGCTACGAGGAAAGTATGCTTGCAGGTGCCATGGTACTTTCTCTACGGACTCCTTCTGTATATCCCGCCAATCCTGGCCCTTGCGGCACGGAGCAATCCTGGGTGCAACGGCGATGCTTGCAACGTTTAAAATATGCTTTTTGGTCATCGCGTTGTTACATCTGGCTGCCGTAATGTTCCCGGACCTACGTGGTGAACATCATCCGGGATTGAAAATGCATTGGCCGAGCACCCGGTGAGGTCTTGCGGACATCAGATCGGCCACGACCATGATCGAAGTCCGTGCCCTCATCGGCCCCGACAGGCTCGTGGAGATCGAAGCGGACGCGATCATCACGTCAGGAAAGAGTCGCCACACACAGCGGACATGCGCCAACCGGTCGGTCAAGACGAGCAGAACGTGTGCGCGTGGTTGAAGTAGGATGATGGGCCGGTGGGCCACGCCGCAGCTGAACGGCTGGCTCGGCTGCTTACAGGAATTGCACACGATGAGTAGGTCCATTGCCCTGCTTGGTGAATACTCACCAACCTTTCCACCCCACGTGTTCACTACTGCTGCCATCGAGCATGCTCGAATCGTCCTGGGAGCGGACATCTCAGCCGATTGGATATCAACCGCAGAGATCGAGTCACAGCTCTTTGAGCGGTATTCCGGCATCTGGGTTGCCCCGGGCAGCCCGTACAAGAACATGGAGAAGACGCTTTGGGCGATTCGCTATGCGAGGGAACACCACGTCCCCTGTTTTGGAACCTGCGGTGGATTTCAGCATCTTGTGCTTGAATACGTCCGTAATGTCCTGGGATTCACAGACGCACACCACGCTGAGTACGATCCCTACGCCTCAACGCTCTTCATTACCCAGCTCGCCTGTTCATTAGCAGGCCGTGAGATGGCATTGACTCTCGTGTCTGGGTCTCAGGTGGCTGATATTTATGGTGCAACATCGGCACGTGAGCACTACTATTGCAACTTTGGGGTGAATCCCGAGTTTGTTCCTCTCTTGAAGGAAGGGCCGCTCAATGTATCCGGATCCGATGCGGAAGGAGAGATTCGTATCGTAGAGTACCCCGGTCATCCTTTCTTCATTGGGACGCTCTTTGTCCCTCAGCAGCGCTCCGCACCAGGAAGCCCTCATCCTCTTGTGACGGCTTTTCTGAAGGCTGTCTTGAAACGGGAAGGTTCTTCGATCGAGCATGCAGTGGATTCCTGAAATTCGCTTCCGTGTATGCGTCTTGACCACTTACTCTGTGGAAGCGCTGTGATGCTGTGTGAAATACCCTTTCTTTGACCGCCGCTATACGAGGAGGGTGTACATTCTTTGCGCCAGGTGACATTCAGATTGATGCTTGCTGCGGTGACGGTTGGTTTTGTTCTCGGCGGTTGTACGGAACGGATTGTGGAATCGACAGATGTGTTCGGCGACGTGCACCGAGGAGAAACCTACGGTCCTGCGTCGCACATGATCGATGATTGGTACGCGGTGGAAGCAATAGATGGACAGACTTTTGCCATCAACGAACCGAAATCTTCCCAGTACAACACGTCGTATCTCCTCGTCGGAGAGACTCGAGCTCTCATATTCGATGCAGGGAGCGGCGAGCGACTGGCTGATTCTCGATCGATGCGTGAGGTGGCTGAGCAGTATGCAGGCAACAAGCCGATCGCGCTGATCCTCTCCCACTTTCATTATGACCACATTGCTGATGCCGCTGCGTTTGATGGCGTCATTCTCATCGATCGTCCTGACATCCGAGCCGCTATCAGAGACGGGGTGTACACGATCGGTCCGTTGGAGTCACACGGGATGGATTGGCGACCGCTCAAAGTCGCGCACTTCGTCGCAGATAGTGAGGTGCTCGATCTCGGGGGGCGGACCGTCGAGGCCTTCAATCTGCCGGGGCATACCACGGAGTCAATCGTGCTGTTCGATCGGGGGCGCAACCAGGTCTTCACCGGTGATTTTGTCTACCGACATCTTGGGGGTATCATCGCCTTTGCATCGGGATCCGATCTGACGGCGTACAAGGAGAACAGCACGCGATTGTTACATCTCACCAATGCCGACACGCAGTTCTTCGGCGCCCATGGCATCCCACGGTTCGATCGCACCTGGCTGGCTCTGTTGGATCATGAATTAGACAAGATCATCAAGGGGACCGCCACGTATCGGTATGCGGCCCATTATTTGGCTCCAGGGATCCCATGGCGAGTCTATCGGCATAGTGACCTGTACATCTATACGACGCCTCTGGTCGATCCCCAGGTCTTCTGGTCAAAATGGATGTGGTTGTTACTTGTGACGATGGGCCTCGTGTCCTTCTTCCTGCTATACCGAATCATGACCCCTCGTTTCTAGATGGTGGGCTCCCACGGCTATGAAACTGGATCAGGTGGTTCCATTTGGTCGCTCACTTGATGAATATCGGGCGATGTTCGCTTTGTCCGCCGATGATCTGGCCAAAGAGATCATTGATGTAGCCGGCGGCCCGTCCGGTTTCAATGCCGAAATGTGGGCGCAAGGGAGGCATGTGGTTTCGGTTGATCCGTTGTACGCGTTTCGCGCGGCTGAGATTGAACAGCGGTTCCATGCGGTGGTCGATGGGATTATACGGCAGGTCCACGAGACACCGGACGATTGGGTCTGGACCTTCCACCAGTCACTCGAGCAGCTACGGGCGTGCCGCGTGCGAGCGCTCACACAGTTCCTCGCGGACTATAAACAGGGCAGTGAAGACGGTCGTTACGTCATCGGAGAGCTTCCTCGCCTTGATTGTTCTGACGAACGATTCCGGCTCGCGCTGTGTTCGCATTTCCTATTTTTATACTCGTATCACTTCTCCTATGCGTTTCACCATGCCGCACTCATGGAGATGTTGCGGATCGCGTCGGAGGTTCGTATCTTTCCCCTGCTGACTCTGGCTCTGCAGCCATCTCCCTATCTCGCACCGCTGCTTGAAGACCTCGCAACCGCTGGCTATCATCATGAAATTCATACAGTGCCCTACGAGCTACAACGCGGCGGGAATCAGATGCTGTGCATCACGCGGGCAGATCTTGCATAACAGCCGGATGCCGCGCCTCGGAAGTTTCGTCATGAACCATCATGAATTATGTGGGGTACGGAAAATGTGTCGAAGGACCTGGTTCCCTATTGCAAGGTCATGGTGTAAGAGTAGATTGATGTGTGGTACTGAAAATCTCATGTCCGAATCACCCGATTGAGGGTCTTGGTCTCGAACTGAGAGACTCTCAGCCTCACCCGTGATCCTTTATTGGAGGGCGTCGCCGTATGATCGATGTGGGGCGTTTCTATGAAATGCAGGCACTGCAGTATCTTGATGATCGAGACCGATCTCGTATCGGAGCCGAGCTTGTTGAGCGTTGGGCACGATCGCTGCCGTTTGGGACGCCTATCGTCGAAATCGCCTGCGGCGGAGGGTATCCCATTACGCAAATTCTCGTGGACGCCGGGCTCGCGGTATGGGCGATCGATACGTCGCCCACATTGCTGAGACAATTTCGATTGCGCTTTCCCGCGATTCCCACGCAATGTGCATCGGCTCTTGATGGTAACTATTTTGGGCGGACATTCGAGGCCGTTATCTCAATCGGCCTCATGTCGTTTCTTCGAGAGGACGAGCAACTGACTCTCCTCCATCGGGTATCGGAGATTCTCAAACCACGGGGGCGTTTTCTCTTTACCGCACCTGTCGAAACAGGAACGTGGCAGGATGTCACGACCGGTCTCGAATGCTGGTCACTCGGTCGAATCGCGTACACGCATGCTCTTCAGCACGTAGGCTTTCGTGTGATCCGGACGCACGTCGATGAAGGTGATAATAACTATTATGAGGCAGAAAAAATTGGTGGCGTGGCGTGGTGAGATGCGGGTTTGTCATCATGGCGACGCGCGGCTGACCTGGAGCGGTAACCTGTTACGGAGGCGGTATGAATTTTGAGTATATGTCGGACACGGAGATTCTGGATATTGCCACTCCGATCATGGACAATTTGATGGAGGCCTCTACGCGAATTGATTATGAGGCGCATGTCAGGGATTTCAGTGATCGGATGAAGAAAATTGTGACAAAAGAGTATCTTCTGAACGTGTGTCGGCGATATCAGGCAGAGAAAGGATTCTTTGCTGCGCGTCATTCGGTCGCCGTGTTCAAACGGCCTGAGTCCGCAGCCATCGTGTGGAAACAGCGCTTTACCAAAGCCAAGGGTGAGTTCGTGGCCGAAATGGTTTTGGTGCGCCAGAACGGACGATACCTGTGTGATCACGCGATGGTGTTCTAAAGAGGTGAGCATGTCGGTTACGTTGGGGATATAGCCGCCGGTGGCGGGATTATAGGCTTGAGTTCAAACTCCAAGTGCAACACTACCAGCCCAGATGGGCTAGGGTGTTGCCATGCATACGAGATCGTATCGACACTTGACTACGGAAGAACGTGAGACCGTGAGTCTGGGCCTGGCCCACGGCCACTCGCTCCGCGCGATGGCCCGGCTCTTGGGACGGGCCCCCAGCACCCTGAGTCGCGAGGTAGCCCGGCACACGACTCGAGGCGGTCCCTATCGCGCGTGTACGGCACAGCACCAGGCGACGGCCCGCGCACAGCACCCGCGGCGCGCACGAAACCTCCTCGATCCGTGGTTGTGGCAACACGTGAAAACACACCTGATACAGGGTTGCTCACCCGAGCAAATTGCTGGGCGTCTCCGCCATCTGTATCCTGGCGACATGAGCAAACAGCTGTCGACCGAGACCATTTCTACAGCTCTGTATGTGCTGCCCCGGGGAGCCTTGCGGACGGAATGGCTGGCCGCCCTGCGGCAGGCTCGCAAGCCCCGTCGTCCGCGAGCGCGAGGCCGAGACCGCCGGGGTCAGATTCCCAACCTGACGCCGATTGCCGACCGCCCTACAGCCGTGGCCCGTCGCACAGTGCCAGGCCACTGGGAAGGCGACCTGCTGAAAGGCACTCGCAATGGCTCGGCTGTGGGTACCTTGGTGGAACGGACCACGCGGCTGGTGTTGCTGGCTCGCATGGACGGCACGGACGCCGCCAGTGCGTACCGGGGCTTCACGAAAACACTCCGGCATGTACCTGCCCCTTTGCGGAACACGCTGACCTACCTCTGACAATGTCAACCTGGAGGGACCTGATACGTGCCAGTCTCCGA
>CAYSFU010000038.1:0-38363 GCA_964430555.1 uncultured Nitrospira sp.
AGAGCTCCACAATGGCGGGATGTCCGTTTTGTGCCGCGACAAGCAGCGGTGTCGCGCCATCGGTCATGGCCTGGTTCACAGCTGCGCCTTGTTCCAGGAGCAGTGACACGATCGGGACATGACCGTTCTGGGCTGCGACGAACAGCGGCGTCGATCCATCGGCCAATGGCTGATTCGCAGAGACTCCATGGTGAAGCAGCAGCTCGACGACGGGGTACTGACCTCGTTGTGCTGCGATGAAGAGCGGCGTGACACCGTCTTCCGCAGCTTGATTCGCGTCGGCCTTATGTCGAAGCAACAGCGCGACGATGTCTCGATAGCCGTTCTGTGCGGCGATAAAGAGCGGCGTGACACCTGTTGTGGCCGCAAGATTTACGGTTGCCCCGTTATTGACCAGGAGGGCGGCAACCTCCGGATGGCCGTTCTGCGCGGCAATGTAGAGTGGTGTGGCTCCGTCGCTGGTCACGTGATTCACCGGCGCGGCTCTTCGCAGCAAGAACGAGACTACGTCGCGATGCCCGTTCCAGGCTGCCGCGTGCAGGGCCGTTGTCCCCTGTGCATTGGCTGCTTGGACATCTGCCCCTTCATCGACGAGTTTCTTGATCTGGGGGAGTTGGCCATTCATGGCGGCCGTGAGCAATGTTTCATCCACCGGTCGCATGGCCAGGAGTAGCGGCAGTAGGGCACAGAGGGTTAGCCATCGCGAGATCATGACAGTCTCCACAATTGGTGCGGGTCGAGGGAGGGAATTATGCACCATCACGATGGCTTCCTTCTAGCCCATCACGGAGGATTGGGACATCGATACAGAACGTATGCTCTTGTGGAATTGGGTGTGTGTTATCCGGCCAATGTGGGGTAATCACTGTAGCCGTCTGCTCCGCCTCCATAGAGTCGATTGAAATTCACCTCATTAAGAGCGGTCTGTTTCGCAAAGCGCTCGACCAGATCCGGATTGGCGATATAGGGTCGACCATAGACGATGGCGTCGGCAGCGCCTTGTGCAACTGTCGATTCGCCGCTCTCACGGGTATAATTTCCGTTGCTCATGAGGGCTCCTTGGAAATGTCGTCGGGCGATCTGCAAGATGGTGTGTTCTTCCGGCAGCTGGTGGTCCGCATGCCGGATTTCGAGAAATGCGATCTTGCGTCGGCTTAACTCCTGGGCCACATAGGTCACGAGCGTTTCAGGTTGGCTCTCCTGCATGTCGTTAAACGGGACGAGAGGCGAGATCCGCACCGCGACGCGCCCGGCTCCCCACACGCTGACGGCGGCATCGGTCACCTCCAGAAGAAACCGAGCACGATTAGGGACTGAACCGCCATAGGCATCCGTGCGTGCGCTCACGCCGTCGCGGAGAAAGGTATCGATCAAATACCCGTGGGCGCCGTGAATCTGCACGCCGTCAAATCCGGCTTGTCGGGCGTTCTGCGCGGCGAGCGCGAACATCTCGACATAGCGAGGGATTTCTTCGGTGCGGAGTGCACGAGGGACTTCATAGGGCTTCTCGCCTTGAGGCGTGTGGATCGTCTCATTGCGGATCGCCTTGGCGCTGCTGGCAACCGGCTGCTCGCCATCGTTCAACAACGAATGTGCGGCACGGCCAGGATGCCAGATCTGCAAGAAGATGCGACCTCCTTTGGCATGGACGGCATCCGTCACGCGTTTCCAGCCGGCCACATGAGCGGGGCTGTAAATCCCGCCTTCACCCATGAAGGCGCAGGCATGGCCATCCACCATGGTGCATTCCGTCATGATGAGGCCGCTCGACGCGCGTTGCGCATAGTAGTTCACCATCATGTCGTTGGGGATATGGGTCGTTCCGGCTCGTGCGCGGGTCAGAGGAGCCATGACGATACGGTTCGGGATGAGGATCTCTCCAACCTGTAACGGCGTCAGCAACGTGGGCATTGGACATTCCTTTGGGTCAAAGGTGAATCGGCTTCAGCAGAATTTATAAGTGAGATGGGGAGAGAGTCAACTGGCGAATGATGGTCGGATAGAGAATGGATGGGTGAGGTGGGTGAGAAGTCAGGCGGTGGAGTGACGCGCAGGCGAGCGGTAAGCGAAAGACATCGTGCGTGCTGCGAGTATCGCGAACGCCTTGGTTCAGTCCAACCTGATGCGATGAGTGAGCACGCACGTCATATCGGCTACGCGTCGTCGAACCCCCTCGTCATCACATCCGGCCGAACGTGTCGAAGACACACTGGACGTCAACGCCTCTCATCGATCAGAATATAAGATCCGCAGCCCGTAGCCGGCGACGTGTCTCATGGAATGGAGGACCTGGAATGCAAACGAATGCCGCTGAGGTCGTGCGAATCCACGATCTCACTCACGACGTGCGTGAACTTGATATGCGATTGATTTCCCCGACGACCCTAGACTTCCAGCCGGGGCAGTTCATTTCTTTTGAGATCCCCGTCGAAGGGAAACCGCATCCGATGACGCGTGCGTATTCGATTGCCTCGCCGCCGAGTCGCCGATCCATACTCACCTTGGTCTTCAACCGTGTGGACCACGGACCAGGATCCACATTTCTCTTTGGTCTCAAACTCGGCGATCAGGTCTCTTTCAAAGGGGCAGCGGGAAGCTTTCGTCTGCGCGACGATGCGCCGCGCAATCTCCTGTTTGTCGCGACGGGCACCGGGATTGCGCCGATCCGGTCCATGCTCCATACCGTCTTGCCTCAAGACACGTCGCAACGAGTGTCCTTGCTCTGGGGGCTTCGTGCTCAGCGGGATTTGTACTATCGAGAAGAGCTGGACGCACTGGCGGCCCAGTATCCCGTGTTTCACCATACCATCACACTTTCTCGGCCGGATCCCGGATGGACCGGTCCGATCGGCCACGTCACCGCTCGGGTGCGGGAACGTATCAACACGGTAGACAACCTTGCGGTATACCTCTGTGGGAACGGCGGCATGATCAAGGACGTGACCGATTTTCTTCGATCGAAAGGTCTCTGTCCGATCTACCGCGAAAAGTGGTACGACAACGAGCAGGAAGAGGGCTGATATTTCCATTCCGGTTGCATCATTGCTCTCCAGTTGATCGAAAACAGTATCCGACCCCGTTAATATTTCTTGAGGGTGAGGCACGGTTCAAGATCTGCTCTTAAAGATGAACGCGCGTGGAATATGCCCTCACTCCCTTCGGTAGGAAGTTCATCCGCATGCTGAAAGTGATCGAGCCGCTAGAGGCGAAGTCGCCATAAGATACAGATAAAAGATGTAGCTATCGGTGCGAAAGCAAGTGCAGCTGGTCGCCAGATGAACATAGGTGAAGAGATTTACGGTGATGCAAGTTGTTGAACTTTCCTCACATGAGAGGGATATCTTGCTCAAGGGGTTGTTATGGGAGGAACATTCAGAATGTAAGAGAGGCGCTCCACGCAGAAAAAGCAAATATTGACGGCGGTAAGTCTACCTGGGCTCTGGCGAGGAGCGACCGCATGTACTATATGGCTTGCTGAATGTCCCCCTTTGGGGCAAAGGTGAATTGGCTTGAGCAGAACTTAGTAAGTGAGATGAGGAGAGAGTCAACCGATGACTGACGACGCTCAGGTCTTCCGGCGAATTCGCTCGGTCAGCTCCTCATATACAAATCGCCGGTGCCCTACGGCCATGAGACGAATGACTCGTCTCTTGTGATCGACCGCATAGACGATACGAAAGCGGCGAACCCGATACTTGCGTAACCCGTCGAGTTCTCCCTTGAGCCGTTCTCCACATTCAGGATTGGCAGCGATAGTGCGGATGGTGGATTTGATCAGCTGTTTGAGGTCGGGATGGAGTGTGCGGATGGCGACCGCGACATGTGGGGGGATGTCCGGTCGAAAGGAGGTCACGCCGTGCGTCGCTTCTTGACAGGCGTGAGCGGCTCACCGAACACGTCCTCAAACGAGAGCCCTTTGCGTTTCGTTTTGTAAAAGGTCCGGCTCTCGGCAATCTGACTCATGAGTTCAGGGTCGCTCAGGACATATACGGTCTCTTTAAGCCGAGTATATTCATCGATATTCATCAAGATAGCCGCCGGCCGGCCGTTCTTTGTGACAATGACTTCCTCTTCGCGCTCCATGACTCCCGCCACGAGTGCAGGGAGACGAGTTTTCACTTCCGATAACGACAACGTTTTTGCCATTAGGAGACCTCGTGTATACACGACCAGAATTCTAGTCGTTAGAGTACAGCGACCTGAGGAGTGCTGTCAAATGAATGGAGCGGTGCTCGTCGTGCGACATGCGGAATTACGACCCAAGGCCGCCCCTATTGCGTCTGCACGGCACAGCATCACGCAACGGCTCGCACGGAGATTTCTTGACCTTGTAGTCGTAGCCGTAATGTCCCCGGAGGCATCTGGCGGCGGGAGCGGTGCGTCCGGACAGATAGACATCGCCGTAGATTGTGCAGGCTGATCGTCTCAGAATGTATGTGAGGGCCGGGTAAGAAGATTCCGGTCGATGCGGTGGCGTTCCTTGCCGGAGATCAGACTAGGTTTCCCTTGGCTGCTTCGGTATAATCCCCCGACATATCTCGTTCACCCTGCGAGGAGATTCGTATGTCCGAAAAAGACGATAAGAAGCGCGCATTGGATTTGGCCCTGTCCCAGATCGAGAAACAGTACGGGAAGGGGGCCATCATGAAGCTGGGCGCCGAGGAGAAGGTCGATGTGCCGGCCATTTCCACCGGTTCGCTCGGTCTCGACATTGCCCTTGGGGTCGGCGGGCTTCCGCGTGGACGGGTGATTGAAATTTTCGGTCCGGAAGCGTCGGGAAAGACGACCATGACGTTGCACTGTATTGCCGAGGTGCAGAAGATCGGCGGTGTTGCCGCATTTATCGATGCCGAACATGCTCTGGACCTGACCTATGCCAAAAAGTTGGGGGTGCAAGCCGATGATCTTCTCGTGTCACAGCCTGATACGGGGGAGCAGGCGCTGGAGATCGCCGAGACATTGGTCAGAAGCGGAGCGATCGACCTGATCGTCATCGACTCGGTGGCGGCCCTGACGCCACGGGCCGAGATCGAAGGCGAGATGGGCGACGCCCATATGGGGCTTCAAGCCAGGCTGATGTCGCAGGCCTTGAGAAAGCTCACGGGTGCGATCTCGAAATCGTTGACGACGGTCATTTTTATCAACCAAATTCGCATGAAACTCGGTGTGATGTTCGGCAATCCGGAGACCACCACCGGTGGGAATGCCCTCAAGTTCTACTCCTCCGTCCGCTTGGATATTCGACGGATTGAATCCATCAAGGAGGGGCAAGACGTGATGGGAAGCCGGGTCCGTGTGAAGGTGGTGAAGAACAAGATGGCGCCGCCGTTTCGTCAGGCGGAGTTCGACATCATGTTTGCCGAGGGGATTTCCAAAACCGGTGAGCTGGTGGACATGGGGGTGGACAAGAAGATCATTGAAAAGTCCGGTGCCTGGTATTCCTATAAAGGCGAACGGGTCGGTCAGGGACGCGATGCGGCTCGAGAGTTTCTCAAGAATAATGTCGCGGCCGCTCACGAGGTTGAATTGAAACTGCGGGAGGTGGCCGGCGTTCCTGCACGTGGTGAGAAAAAGGCTGAGGCGAAAGAAGCAAAAGAAGCGAAAGAGGAAAAGCCTGTTGCGCGAAGTGAGGAAAAGCGGGCGCATCGGTGACGGGCGGACAGTACGGGCTCGTTCTCGTGCCGTACCCACAACCCTGGACGAAGTGATCCGGCTCGCGGGTCGTTTTTTGGCGCAGCGAGATCGGACGGTTGCTCACGTTGAACGGTTTCTCCTCTCACGAGGGGTGACCTCCGCTTCCATCGAACAGGCGATTTGCCGCCTGACGGACCTCCGGTACCTCGACGATCTTGCCTATGCCCGGCGATGGGTGGAGAAGCGCTTGGTTACGAAGCCGATGGGCCAAGAACGGCTGAAGGCAGAATTGCAGGCCAAGGGAATTTCAGACGGCGTGGCCGACCGCGTTTTGACGGAGGTCTTTGGCTCCCAGAGTGAGGAGAGTGTGGCGAATCGTGCCGTACACGTCGCCTATCGCCGAAGGGGACGGATGGCGCCGGTTCACCTTGCACGGTTTCTCCATCAGCGGGGTTTCAGCGACGAGGTGATCGATCGTATGATAGCGAAGTTCACGAGAAGTGAGGACGTTGTCCATGAAGAATAATGCCACCGAATTACGGCGAGCCTTTATCCGGTATTTCGAAGAGCACGGGCATCAGGCCGTGCCGAGCGCCTCTCTCTTGCCGCAAGCCGATCCCACGCTCCTCTTCACCAATGCCGGGATGAACCAGTTCAAACGAGTCTTTCTTGGGGAAGAGACCCGCGCGTATGCGCGGGCCGTGTCGGTCCAGAAGTGTTTGCGCGCGGGAGGCAAGCATAACGATCTTGAGAATGTCGGGTATACCAGACGCCATCACACCTTCTTTGAGATGTTGGGGAACTTTTCGTTCGGGAATTATTTCAAAGAAGACGCGATCGTATTTGGGTGGGAGTTTCTCACGCAGACCGTCGGACTTGCCAAAGATCGGCTCTGGGTGACGATCTTTCGAGAAGACGACGAAGCGGATCGATTGTGGAAAAAGATCGGCGTGCCGGCCTCGCGGATCATGCGATGCGATGAGAAAGATAATTTCTGGCAGATGGCGGATACCGGTCCCTGTGGTCCCTGTTCTGAGATCCATTTCGATCAAGGGATGGTCGTGCCAGGCGAGGATCGACCGAACGGCGAGGGAGACCGCGTCATCGAGATCTGGAATCTGGTCTTCATGCAGTACAACCGCGATGCGTCCGGAACCCTCCACCCTCTGCCCAAGCCCAGCATCGATACCGGCATGGGGTTGGAACGGTTGGCCGCAGTAGCTCAGGGTGTGTACAGCAATTATGACAGCGATCTCTTTACGCCGCTGTTGACGGCCATTGCCGAACGGGCCGGTATCGAGTACGGCACGCAAGAGGCGTCGAATCGATCCATGCGAGTCATCGCGGATCATTTGCGCGCCGTGACATTTTTGATGACGGATGGGGTGTTACCGTCGAATGAGGGACGTGGGTACGTCTTGCGTCGAATCCTGCGTCGTGCGGCCCGGCATGGCCGACTGCTTGGAATCGTCGAACCATTTCTGTATGAGTTGACCGTCGCCGTGGTGAGCCAGATGGGCAGTGCCTATCCGGAGATTACCCGCGCGGCCGGCACCATCACCGAAGCCACTCGCGGAGAAGAGGAGCGGTTCATTGCCACGCTCGACCAGGGATTGCCGATCTTGACGGAGATGATCGAGAAGACGCGCGCCGCAGGGCGAACGGTGTTGGCCGGTGAGGATGTCTTCAAACTCTACGATACCTATGGGTTCCCGATGGACCTCATCACCGAGGCCTGTCGTGAACAGAGCATGACCGTCGATGAGCCGGGGTTTGATGCGGCGATCGACGAACAGCGGACTCGTGCGCGGAAAACCGGTGGGTTTGAGCAGGACACGGCCCGTCCGGTCATCGCGGAGTTGGCGAAGCAGATTGGTGGCACTCAGTTCATCGGCTATGACCGGCTGGAGAGTGACGCGCGAGTCCGTGCGATTCTCAAGGGCGAGCAGTTGGTACAAGAAGCCAAGGAAGGGGATGAGGTCGAGATCGTCCTCGATGTTACGCCGTTTTATGCCGAAGGGGGTGGGCAAGTCGGAGATCGGGGAACCCTGTCCGGACCGGAAGGGTTGGTGGAGATTATCGACACGACAAGGCCGGCACCCGCGCTCATTCTTCATAGAGGGACGGTTCGCCAAGGGCGCATCCGCGAAGGCGACCAGCTCCATATGACGGTGAATGCCTCCATGCGCCAAGACGCGGCGCGCAATCACACGGCGACACATCTGGTTCATGCGGCTCTACGCGATTTGCTCGGCCCACACGTCAAACAGTACGGCTCATTGGTCGGGCCCAACCGGCTTCGCTTTGATTTCGCCCATTTCCGACCCTTGTCCTCCCGCGATATCGATGAGATTGAATCGACGGTGAATGGAGAAATCAGAAAGAACGAGTCGGTGTCCACCGAGGTGATGAGCATTCAGGATGCCGTCGCCAACGGCGCGTTGGCATTCTTTGGAGACAAGTATGGCGAGCAGGTGCGGGTTGTGTCGGTTGAGTCCTTTAGTAAAGAGCTCTGCGGAGGGACGCATTGCCGGCAGACCGGAGAGATCGGGCTCTTTCGGATCGTGTCCGAGACCGGTGTGGCAGCCGGCGTGCGACGACTTGAGGCTCAAACCGGCAGCGGCGCGTACCACCAGGTCAAAACCTTGGAGGCCGAAGTTCGACAGTTGTCCGACCTGCTGAAGGTGGGGCAGGCGGAGGTCGTGGCACGGACGAGAAAGCTGCTGACGCAGCTCAAGGACAAGGAACGCGAACTGGAAGACGTAAAACTCAGGATGGCCGGAGGAGCGGCGGCTGCCTCACAAATCAAGACGATCGCTGGTGTGCCGGTTCACGTGCAGCGGACCGATGGATTGGACGTGACGGCGATGCGGACGCTGGCCGACCAGTTGCGTGACAAGATGAAGAGCGGTGTCATTGTGCTCGGCGCCGAAGTGGAGGCCGGGAAAGTTTCGCTGCTTGTGGTCGTCACGAAAGATCTGATCGGCCGCCTGAAGGCGGGGGATCTGATTAAGCCGCTGGCAGTCGAGGTCGGTGGGACTGGCGGTGGACGCCCGGAAATGGCCCAAGCGGGCGGGAAAGACGCGTCACGTCTGGATGCGGCGCTGGGAAAAGTTTTTAGCCTGGTCGAAACCCTGCTCCAGCGGTAAACTGTGATGGCCACCAGGATCTTAGCCCTCGACTACGGGACCAAGCGGATCGGCGTCGCGCTCAGCGATGAGCTTGGGTGGACCGCGCAACCGCTTGAAACGATCGAGCGGAGGACGCTCGATCGGGATCTTGCGCACATTCAACAGCTGGTGCACACGCACGATGTCCGAGAAGTCGTGATCGGACTGCCGCTGCGGCTCAATGGTGAAGAAGGACCTGCGGTGCAGGCCGTCCATCTGTTCGTCGACCGTCTCGGTGAGGTCTTGCCGGTTCCCCTCGTCATGTGGGACGAGCGGATGACGACTCGATCGGCTGAAGAGTTGTTGATCGCCGCCGATGTCAGTCGAAAAAAACGCAAAGGGGTCGTCGATCGTGTCGCTGCGGCGATCCTCTTGCAAGGCTATCTTGAAGCCAAGACGGCTTCTCCAAGCCTTGGAGCGGAACATCGTTCGGCACAGGAGACGGAGGACGCGTGGGTAGAGTCGTCGTCGATCAACCAATCGCATGATGCTTCGTGGGATCCTCATGACCGCCGTCGCTCTCGTCGTCCTCGTCGGGGTGGTCGGCTATCAAATGATTCGATGGGCTGACGCGCCCGTCTTGCCGGAAACCGATCATCCTCCCGAGAAGACGGTGGTGATCCCTGAAGGGGCGACATTCACTCAAGCCGCCATCTTACTCGAACGGGAGCAGCTGATCAGGAGTCGATCGGTCTTTCTCTTACTGGGGAAATCCCAGGAGGTGGACCGGAAAATTCATCCCGGAGAATACGTGTTCCATGCCGCCATGCCTCCGGCGGAGATTCTGTCGAAGCTGCTGGCCGGTCGTGTCGTGCTGCATGCCGTCACCATCCCTGAAGGCTACACGCTGAATCAGATCGCCGATGTGCTGGATGCCCAACACATCACGAATCGCAAAGAATTTGTCAGTCTGGCGTCGGACAAATCATTCATGAAGACGCTGGGACTTGACGCAGACTCGGCGGAAGGCTACCTGTATCCCGACACCTACCGGTTTGCGAGGCCGACGGCGGCCAAAGACGTGATCAGAGCCATGGTGGATCAGTTCGATCGTGTCATGACCCAAGAATGGAAGGCACGGGCCAAGGCCATCCATCTCACGGTCCATCAAGTCTTGACTCTGGCGTCGGTGATTGAAAAAGAAACGGGGGCGGGAGATGAACGACCGCAGATTTCAGCGGTCTTTCACAATCGGTTGAGGAAAAACATTCCGCTCCAGAGCGATCCGACCGTCATCTATGGATTGCCCAACTACGACGGTAATTTGCGCAAGAAGGATCTGTCCCACCCCAGCCCCTACAATACGTATCGGTGGGCGGGGTTGCCGCCTGCTCCGATCGCCAGTCCCGGAGCCGGTGCGATTCGCGCGGCGTTGTATCCGGTTCCATCGACGCACCTGTATTTTGTGTCTCGGAACGACGGCACGCATCAATTCTCTACCACATTGGCCGAACACAACAGGGCCGTGGAAAAATACCAAAAACGTCCGTTCCGAAAATCCACGCGTTCGCAGACGTTCATGATCCCACAGGGCGACACCATCCATCACGAAGAAGGAGTCTCGTAGCACATGTCACGTTGGAATCTTCCCGCGCTGATCGACCATACCGTCTTGAAGCCCGATGCGACGAAGCACGATGTGCTTCGGCTCTGCGAGGAGGCAGCCTCCCATGGGTTCACCGTGATTTTTGTTCCACCCTGTTACGTCGGTGAGGCGGCTGCGGCGATCGCGGGCACGAATATTCGACTGGGGATTCCGATCGGGTTTCCGCTGGGTGGGCAGACGACGGGCACCAAAGTCGCGGAAGCGGTCGAGGCGGTGTCTCGAGGGGCCCGTGTGCTGGATATGGTTCTGAACGTCAGTCGACTGAAATCCGGCGACTATGACGCGGTGCGGACGGATATCGCGGAAGTCGTGAAGGCGACGCCTGGAGTCGAGCACAAGGTCATTCTTGAGACCTGTTATCTGACCCAGGAAGAAAAACGCACGGCCTGCCGTCTCGTCGTGGAGGCCGGAGCCGAGTATGTCAAGACGTCGACAGGGTTCGGTGCTGCCGGGGCGACCGTTGAAGATGTTCGTGTGTTGAAAGAGACAGTGGCAGGGAAGGCCAAGGTCAAGGCTTCAGGTGGGATCCGTGACTGGAAGACGACTCGTGCCATGCTCGAAGCCGGCGCGGATCGGATCGGGACGAGCGCCGGTCTCACGATTCTTGATCAATGGCGCGCAGCGTCCGAGGCAACCGGATAACGTCATGGAAGAGCAGAGGCGGGCTCCTCGCTATCAGGTGGATTGCTCCGTCACCTTTGTCGTCGAGGATACTGCAGGGTCGGGAACGGTCTTCAATCTGTCGGAAGACGGATGTGCGATCGAAACGACTGTGCCCGTACCGCCCACAGGCTATGCCTCGCTCTGCATTACCTTCCCCGGTGATCCTGATCCAGTGGTGATCGACCTGGCTCAACTTCGGTGGGTGACTCGCTCGGAGTTCGGGTGTGAATTTCGAATCCTGGGCCAAACTGCGCGAAAACGAGTACGACGTTATCTTCGGATGGACCGTGCGGCTTAGCGGGACAGCTTGCTCGAGCCTTCTCACATGATTCTCGCGTAAGGACCGTACGGAACATTGCAGCGACCGTATCGCCACTTTCCGTGTGTGTCCGTAACCGGCGAGGCGCCGGAATTGTCTTCCACTACGTCCTCTTGGATCGTTCCATACGTCTCTATGGCGATATCCGATGATTTTGGTAGAGTGAGAAGATGATCAAACGCGTGATCCTGCTCGTCATGGATGGGTGTGGAGTCGGAGCCTTGCCCGATGCGGCTGACTACGGCGATGCTGACGCCAACACGCTTGTCCATCTTGCGGAGTCCGTGGGAGGGCTCAGTCTCCCGAATCTCGAAATGCTTGGGCTGGGGCATGTCGCTCAGATCAAGGGTGTGCGGGCTATGGGGCAACCGGGTGGGTGCTTCGGCCGCCTGGCCGTTGCATCGGCAGGGAAAGATTCCGTGGTGGGCTATTGGGAACTGAGCGGGGTGGTTCAGCGCGAAGGCGCAGCCGTCTGTCGTTCCGGTGTCCCGACGTCGATCGTGGATATCATCGAGCAGGTATTCGGCCGAAAATCGATCGGCCGAGAGGTGGCGTTGATGGGGATGATGCTTCATCGGCATGGGGTGGAGCATATGGCGACGGGAGCGCCGATACTCTGGACCGACGGAGGTAATACCTGTTTCCTGGCCATGCATGAATCCATCATGGCCGTGTCGGAGTTCCATCATCGCTGTCGCGAGGTTCGCAAAACGGCGAAGGGGGCAGGAATTCTCCTTCGTATCGTTGCGCAGCCGGTAAGCGGGGGGCATGATCGACTTCGTCCTCATGCGGGACGAAAGGACTTCGTGCATGAGCCTCCCGGAGTGACGCTGTTCGATGTGTTGAGTCGATCCGGTCAGATCGCGATGGGAGTGGGGAAAGTATCCGATCTCTTCAGCGGTCGTGGATTGACCAAATCCTTTCCGACGGCATCGGCGGTGGCGAGTGTGGAGGAAGTGGTCGGCATGTTGAACAAGGTGCCGCGCGGGCTCCTTGCGGCGAGTGTGGATCTGTGGTCGGAAGACCAGACGCAGATGGCGACGGCGCTGCAAGAGTTTGATCGTCGGTTGCCTGAGGTATTCGACAAATTGCGCCTCGGCGATATGGTCATGCTGACCGGTGATCATGGGAGAGACGGGTCATTGTCCGGCAAGACGTCGACGCGCGAATATGTTCCGCTGTGCGTCACCGGTCCCAAGTTGGCCCACGGTGTTGATTTGGGGACCAGGGGAACGGCTGCAGACGTGGGGCAGACGATCGCCGAGGCATTGGGCGCCGATCGGATACTCCATGGCGAGAGTTTTCTGGATGCGCTCAAGTCGGGATAGTAGTAAAACGGATAAGAAGTAAGGAGTGACCGGCACGGTGAAGAACGCACTGTGAAACGCAAGCCGGGACGATGGAGTAGACGGCATGTCGTACGAGGCGAAACTGAAAGAGTTGGGCGTGACGCTCCCGGATCCGCCGAAACCGGTGGCGAATTATGTACCGGTGGTTCGAGTCGGGGATGTGTTGTTTCTATCCGGCGTCTTGCCGTCGCGCGATGGGCAACTCATCATGACCGGTAAACTCGGCGACAAGGTGACCATTGAGCAGGGAGCGGAGGCCGCCAGAGTCGCCGTGGTGAATGGGCTCAGCATCATTCGGAGTGCGGCAGGGTCGCTGGACCGTGTGAAGCAAATCGTCAAGATGGTCGGCCATATCGCCTCGGCGCCAGGATTTACCGATCAACCGCAAGTGCTCAACGGAGCTTCGGATCTGTTGGTGGCGCTGTTCGGAGACGCCGGTCGTCACGCACGTGTGGCCGTCGGCGCCGCCGAGTTGCCGCGCCATGCCCCCGTGGAAATTGAATTGATCGTCGAACTCACCACAGAAACCATGTGAACGGCTTGTCCGTACACAACGGTCGCATCAACAGATCGTACCCGCGGTACAAAGACTCCCGACCCCTTTAATTCGACCACTTTAATTGACCATCTTTAATTCAGTCATCCGTACGGGACCTCTCGAGGCCCAGTAGGTCCAATAGGCCCTACAATAAGAGGCCAAGGCATGGTAGGGGTTGGACCTACGATCCTTCACAAAGACTGCAGGAAAGTGGCGGACTGTACCAGGGCAATACGCATGCCAGGCCCCATCGGTATTGATCCACGACAGTCAAGAATCTAACGGAGTGCTCGAGGCATTCAGCCAGCGAATTTGAGCCGGACATCAGTGGCCCCAGTACGAACAGGAAACGTTCCGAAAAACCCATCGAGGTGTACGTATGTCATGTCCCACAATGGAATGCCCTGTATACCGCTGGTTGCCCGATGGGGTTGCGTGCCGTCGAAGATGGTTGTTACCGCATGCTCTGTCGAGGCGATACGCCGTTTCCACCTCTATCCGATGCGATAGCTTCTGGTCGGGTGTGTGTGCGTGTCGACAGATTAGCCACGCGGATACTTCCTCAGAAAGGAGCCTCCGATGTTTGATCGCCTGCGTACTCATCTTGCCCGAACCTGTTTGACTTTCCACGAGCCGCCTGACCACAGATTGCTCCGTAGCCCATTCTGCCGGAGTACGGATATTGATGTACGACCTGTGCCCATGGGGCGGCTCCGGTCCGGCCTCCTTGCCGGCATCCGGGTGATCGGACTACTCATCCCGCTGCTCGCGCTAACGCCAGCGGTGAGTGTCCAGGCTGGGACGGCAGAGGGGAACGTCGCGGCCAGCTCATCGGCGGTCAATGGTCTTACGGCGACGGTGGTGAGGTACGCGGGAGGAGAATTCCAACGTCAAGTCGAACCTGGGGTCGTCAAATGGATCGAGACGACCGCCGACGGGCGTGAGTTTCACTTCAACGAGACGGGGCGGACCGAACACTACATTACACTGCGGGATAACTCACGCCACTATACCGTGCGGCTCCATCTGCAGAAACATCAAATTTTGATCGCGACAGGCAAAAGCCCGCTGTTCGAAGACCTCAATGTTTTGTACACCATCACTGACGTCGCCGCGTTGGTGGTCGATGGTCTTAAAGTTACAGAGGTGACGTACAAGGGGGGGAAATTTCAACGTCGGAGTCGGATGATATCTTTTGGAGTGCTGCCTTCGATACCAGTGCCAATCTGGATCGAGACGACCTCCAGCGGGCGCGAGTTTCAATTCGACGAGACGGGGCGGACCGAACACTACATTACGCTGCGGGATAACTCACGCCAGTATACCGTGCAGTTCCATCTTCAGAAACACCACATTTTGATCGCAAGTGAGGAAAATCCAAGCCCGGACAACTTCAAATTCTTATACACGATTACGAACACCTCTGACATCGTTCACCCTCCAGCAGGATTGAGACTCGCGCAGTATATTATCGCTCACCGTTGCAATGAGGGCGATTGGGTGAAGAACGCTGTGAATAAACATGGTGTCAATGGAATCGAGGCGGATTTCAGGTATGCGCACAATAAGTGGAATCTTGCGCATGACAATCTTGCTGGTACGTTCCTTCCATTAGATACGTGGTTGACTGACGCCAGCACGGTTGCTTCAAAGCTTGCCCTCCTGCACGTTGATATTAAAACCCCTGATAGTCCGTTGGACGACTTGTATGATCGGCTTCGAGCCAAATTCCCCGGCGTCGGTCTGATCTTCGATTTCGGAGCGGTGAGTAATGGACAGTATCTTGCCAAGATCGAAGAGAGAATTTTGAATGATCCTCTAGCTGTGGCGGCCTTTGGGTTCGATGATTCGCCGACGAAAGTAATGGAGTTTTTTAGAGCGAGAGGCTTCCCGCTGCATAAATATTGGTATGAAATTGGTCTGGCGGCCGGATTTGTCGGAAGTCAAGCAGAGGTGGATTGGGCGAAACAGACCATTCTGATGCGCAATGCCGGTTTTGGCCCGAGAGTAGTGGTTTGGACGTATGAAAAAGAAGCGAGTGTCAACGCATGGCTTGACGACGAGGTGGATGCGATCCTCGTCAACTCAAGCTCTTGTTACGGACGTACGAACGCCCATGTTTCAGATGCCGACGTGCATGTGAAAAATGCCAAAGCGAAAGGAAAGTACGGCAAACCCGGTGAGAATCCGTTCCAGTGATCGCGCGCCTGGCCGATGTCCAGGGATTCATCGATCGTATGACGTAAAGAAGGTCTGCTTTTAAAGGGCTGGATACCGTTTATGGTCGTGCGGTCGGGTCGTTGAATCATGTCGAACGAATCATCAAAATGGTCGGACATATCGCCTCGGTGCCAGGATTTACCGATCAACCGCAGGTGCTCAACGGAGCCTCGGATCTGCTGGTGGCGCTGTTCGGAGACGCCGGTCGTCACGCACGTGTGGCCGTCGGCGCCGCCGAATTGCCGCGTCATGCCCCCGTGGACATTGAATTGATCGTCGAACTCGTCACAGAGACCATGTGAACGGCTTGCCTGAACACAACGGTCGCCTCAAAGCCGTGCAATCGCGGCATCAACGATCTTCGCGTGGCCAATCGTAATGACGCTCGTAGCGGCATCAGGGGAATAGGGCGCAGGAGAGACGAGCTCCACGGACCAGACTCGACGAAGACGTACCAGATCCTCGTCTCCGCTGATAAGCCAGTAGACACGGAGGGATGTGAGTGGTTCGGCATCGAGCGGAATGCCCAAGGACTTCATATCGTCCTACTATACAAAGACTCCCGACCTTTTTAATTACGCCAACCACTCCAACCGTGGAGCACAATATTGTGCCCAGGCCTATCAAGATCAGCTGCAGCAGTTCGGCATGACCGCGTCCATGAGTCGGAAGGGCAACTGCGATGACAGCGCCCCGATGGAGAGTTTCTGGGGAATGTTGAAGAATGAGCTGGTGCACCATCGTCGCTACGAGTCCCGCGAGTAGGCCAGGCGTGAACTCACGGAGTACATCGAGATGTTCTATAATCGTCAGCGGCGGCATTCTCGCCTCGAAAATCGCTCGCCTGAGGCTTCAATTCATGGCGTCTGCTATTACCACACCCGGTCGCTTGATGTTGGAATGCTAAATAAGACCCCACGTATCAAGGCACGTTTCCCAGCGTGCGAAAACAGGTTGTGGCGTGCACCAAGTGATGCGCCACAACCCGATGAGATAACGGTGAGCACCACCTGCTTGTACCCTAATGAGGATAGCAGAAATATCTCCAGCAAGGTTGTCTCGTTTGACTGGAACCCTAACAGATTTACCGGGGAAGCCTGATACTTTTTGAACATTTTAAAGCATATGGCTTCCACTCACCGCCGTCGTTCGAGTCGGTCGAAAGGCACCACCCATTACCATCGTTGCGTCCGCTGAAGCTGACTTCTTCCCCTCCGGCGAACAGGGATTTTCCTTTTGTCATCCGTACTGAATCGATGAACATAGCATCGTTCCCGTTAGTCTCCAAGGTGAAATATCCAATTTTGGAGGAGGTATTAAAAGTGAATCCGGTGCCGTTGGAATAGAACGGGCCACACCAACCGGATCCGTCCGAAGTCAGCCGCGTAATCAGTCCACCGTTGTTGTCATAAACGGTAAGCGTGATTGTGTTTGCCGTGTTCGTCATCGCCAGCTTGGAATGGCAATTATCGATCCAGACCGAATAGTCTTGAGGGTTTCCCGTGAAAACTTCGCCAATGCGTTCGTAGCCAAGCTTCCAATCCCCCCATGTCGTATTGCGATTGAGGCATCCACGAGTCGTTGTTGAAGCGATTCCGTTCAACCGGTGGGTAACTGCAACCAGGCAACTGTCTTCGAACCAGTCAGTCGAAATGATATTGGCTTTTAGACTTTTCCATTCGAGCCACAGATAGCTCAACAGAACAGGATTGACTTGCCGGGCCATCGCACGCAGCCCCAACGGAAAGTTACTGGTCCGGTCGAAGGACTTTCCATAGACTTGCCCAGGCGGAGACAGCGAAAATGGTATGGCCAGAAACTTCTTGCGAGCATCCGGATCATTTGTGAGATGTGCCTGAATCTCATGAATGCGGTTGGTACGATCGACATCCTCGCCATCCCATTTGTAATCCATCGTTTCGGAGGCTGGCCAATAATAGGGCGCCATTGACAAACTATTGAAGGCAGGCGAAGCGTCGATCTTTGATGCCAGATCGCCAATCATGATCACTTGCCTTTCAGTGGCCCAGACCTGACCTACGGTGCTGCTTGGGCTAAGCGTTGTACTGCCCGATCTCGGTACCAGATAGTTACCGAGCGTTGACGAGACCATCGCTTCTAGTTTCTTTGCCCCATCGGATGAAATCGCATTATAGTTGGCATCATTCTGTTTGCCGTTGGTGATCTTTTCTCCCCAGTCGTAGACATGCTGAAAAAACATGATCACGATTTCACGAGGATTTTCTTGAGCAAATTGCGCAATATCATTGAACACGGTTTGCACCGGCGCTGCATACAGTCCATGACAGGTTTGCAGATTCCCTGACGCGTCAACACAGATCCGCAAGTCAAGAAAGCGAATACCACCACGCAATTGCTCGAGTATCGATTTCCCTTGCGCGCGTGCCCAGAGGCTGTAGCCGAGCTCACCTGTAAACGAGAGGCCGCGTTTTAGATCGTCGGTATCGGGTGCAAAAGCATCAGAAACCGGTCGCAACCAAGTATCTTTCAGATCGTAGGTTCCCGAATCATGGGTGCCAGGCAAGGCCATCTTGTTCAATATCTTGTCGCGAATGATGTCGCCGTTCCGGCGCATCCATTGCGCATCCGTCAGCCTCGTTCCCGTTCCATGATAACCTTTGAGCAACCACATCGCACTCCACCAGTTCAGCTGGATATTAGTGCTTGCCACAAGCGGACCATTCTGGTTGTTCAGATAGGCACCCGTGTGGCGATTGCGCAGACGGAAGTATTCGCTATTGGCAACAGGTTCAACTTCCCACATTGTGTCCCAAGAGTCGCTGGGATCCTTGGCGACTTCGAGAGTCCCATTGTTGAGGCGAATGTAGTCGCTCGTCCACCGGTTTTTGAACTTGATGTGCAAGCTATCGACGGGCTCCGGGATCCAGTCGGCACTCCACCAGTTTGGTGGCGCCGGCGATAGTGCCAGCCCCTTTTCCACGTTGATCTCCTTATCTGGATACCATCGGCTTTGAATTCGGATACTGTCTTCCGCCTGTGCATCTGGGGAACAAATCAGGGTGAAGAAAAGACAAATCCAATAGAGAAAGCGACTCATATGCGGCATAGCTTGACCTCTGCTTAGCTCATAAATGTTTTTGAATTTTCATAGATGGGCTCGCGTCAATATAGGTACATGATAGGTACATGTCCAAAAGAGTCAAAATCAGGGTCTGATACAAGAGTAAATACATACGTCTACTCTTGTGCGCTCACGATACGACTAATGGTCGAAGAGTGCAACCCCACAGCTCGTCTGATCTCCAACAAACTGTACCCGTGGTCAACCCGGACCCGACGTAGGACCGCGTTATGCCGCACGCGGTCTGGTCGAACCCGTAGATCAACCAGCTGGTCCAGCGTTGCTAATAAAGGGGTCTGGAATCTATAATAGATGGTCTATTATGACGAGAGAAATTACTTCGTCGAGATCGGGCGGCCTTCTGGTTGGCTGAGTTGAGCCGAAAGTCTGTTGAATAGCGCTGTGATCGCGGTCGGCCTGGCGTCGAGGCTGCTGCCCACCATAGTGGTTCCTCTCAAGCACTTGACTCTGAAAAAAATCGCTTGTTAAAGTCGTGCATGTCGCACGTCCTAGCTTCATCCTTCCCGCTGCTTTTCTGAAAGGTCATCCATGCAACGACTCGTTCTGATCACCATCTGCGTTGTGTCGCTGTTGCTGCTCCTGTCTCACGAGAATGCCGCGGCGGCGAGAAAGCATAAGAAGCCGATCGAGAGTAAGGTGACCGTTGAACTCTCGACGACCATGGCGACTCCGGGTTCGACGCTCGTGCTCAGCGGAACGGGGTTTGGCCCCTTCAAGTCGACGGCTGTCAATCAGGTCACCGTCAATAAGGTGTCGGCTCTGGTGCAACGATGGGAGCCTGAGCTCATTGAGATCAAAGTTCCGCTCAAGGCGACGAGCGGATTCGTTGAGATGATGATCGGGAAGAAGAAGGTACTCGCCGGTTTGTTGACGATCGTCATGCCGGAGATCGAGGAGATCACGCCGACGGAAGCCGAGCGTGGGTCCACGATTCAGATCACCGGGCGGCATCTCGGTTTGTCTGCAGGGGCACGCGATCCGAATACGATGTTCGGCGTGAACGATGTGCTCGTCGGCGGGGTGATCGTTCGCCCGCAGCGCTGGAAGGATGACAAGATCGAGCTGGTGATTCCTGCCAATGCGACGAGCGGTGATGTCGTGGTGCGGTTGGCTTCTTCGGACCCGCTGCCTGACGGGTCTTGTTGTGCCCCTGTCGAGTATGTTCGGAGCAATGCCGTTCCGCTGACACTGAGACCGTCGATTCGAGTGGATCCGATCAGTGGGCCTGTCGGGACGAAGGTGGTGCTCTTCGGCCAAGGATTCGGTCAGTCGAAAGAACGGATGGATGACGGGGTGCTGATCGCCGGAAAACCTACCACGATTGCCCAATGGAAAGACGATGTCATCGTGGTCCATGTTCCGCTTGATGCCGAGTCCGGTCCGCTGGTGCTGCGACAGCAGGGACAAGACCGAGTGCTGGCACAGTTTACCGTTCATGTGCCTCATGGCACTACACTCAGCCCCGCGCGTGCGCCGATCGGGACATTGCTCAGGATCAACGGTGAGCATTTTGGGTTCTATTCGGAGAGCGGGACGACGCCGTACAGCTTTATGGATTTCAATACGGGTCAGAATCGAGTCGAGATCGGCGGGGTTCCGGCCGTCATCTATCGATGGAACGACGATCGAATCGATGTGTGGGTTCCCTTCAGCGCCAAAAGCGGGAAGGTCGTGATCTACCGGGGGGCCACCAAGCCGAATGTCGGGGGGCTCTGCTGTGCGGAACAGGGCACAATAGCGATTGAGGCAGGGGACTTCACGTTGGTGACGCCCGTGATCGACACCTACGATCCCAAGTCCGCCGGGTTGGATGCGACCGTGACGATTAAAGGAAGCGGATTTGGGACTTTCCTTAAAACGGCTGAACACGCCGACCTCGGATTGAATCAGAAAGCGTATAAACGGCGAACCGACATTGAAATCAACGAACCCGATGTCACGGACACCGTCGTGTCCAATGTTTCGCGAACTGAGGTGCTCTTCAATGGCTCGGCTGCTCTGGTGCAGTCGTGGACGGATCAGGAGATCGTGGTCAAAGTTCCACATCGCAATCTGTATGGGATTGGCAAGAAAGGCGACTTTTTCGATGATCTTTCCACGGGGCCCCTGGTGGTTCGTCGAGGATCGTGGGATGTCTTGCCCGATGGCACGTGCTGCTCGCCGAAGCAATGGGTGACGGTGGAAGCCGGTCAGTTTACCATCGAGGCGAAGGGACTTCCTGACGACGGCTACTGGACGAATAACAGACCAGATGCGAGCACCAATCAATGAGGCTCGTCTCTTTGTCCGTCGTCCGTGTTCGGCCCTATCTCGTCGCCGTGGTGCTGGTGTTTGCGGCGCTGGGGCTTTCACAATCAGCGGGGAGCAGCGAACCCGCGCTTTCCTTGACGACCCAGGCGAGTCACAGCAAATCCACCTTACTGAGTATTCAGTTCCTCACACCGCAGCATGGCTGGGCGGTGGGGTCCGGTGGCACCATCCTCAAGACCACCGATAGCGGCCGAACATGGAAGCGAGTGGCCGGCAAAACGGCCGCGTTGCTCACGTCCGTCCTGTTCACCGATTCATCGAACGGATGGGTGACGGGCGCCGGAGGATTGCTCAGCCGTACGATGAACGGGGGAGAGTCCTGGACGCAACAGCCGGTCGATACGCAGCAGCCGTTGTACGCCGTCTCTTTTCCATCTCCCACTGTCGGATGGCTCGTCGGGGGAGGGGGCACTATCTTGCATACCACGGATGGAGGTCGGCATTGGAAGGAGCAAGTCAGCGGCGCCACGGCAGCGCTCTATGCCGTGCACTTTCTCGATGAACAGAAGGGGACAGTCGTCGGCGCACTGGGCACCATCTTGTCGACATCCGATGGCGGCACGACGTGGGTGCCACAAGGCACGCAGCGTGCGGCGACCTTGTTCGACGTCTTTTTCATCGATGCCGCAAACGGCTGGGCGGTCGGCAATGCAGGCGCGCTGTTTCAAACGACCGATGGCGGCACCAAATGGATAGATCAGACGCTGCCTTGCGGGCGCACCTGTACGAAGCTCACGGATCTCTTGAAAGTCCGATTCACGAGCGGACAAGAAGGTTGGATCGTCGGCGAGCGAGGAACCTTATATCGGACGACCGATGCCGGGCTCACCTGGAGCGAGGGAACATCGATTGCCTCAGGATCACTCTTCGGTCTCAGTTTCCCCGATTCCGCGCAGGGGTGGGCAAGTGGGGAAAACGGGACCATCGTGCATGTGCAGGTAGGTCACTGAACGCACCAAGCTGGTTGTCACTGCGCTCTTATCTTGAGTCGCTTTCGGTCTGATCGTTCAGTACCGTTGTCGGACAAAACCTCTTATTCGACGTATGTGTGAGATGTGGACATGGTCGGCCGACCATGTTTCTATCGCTCTTGATGGGCGTCTCGACTTCCTCTGGGGGCTGGTCCCTTCGATGGTTACGAGCCCTTGGGCCTTCCGCGTGGACGGAGTGTCGATTCCAATCCAAATCGCGTCGCCATTCGTTTCACCCACGCGTCGTTGCCGAAAGGGCGGCCTCGTTGCACGCTCACGCGAAGCGCCTCCAGCTCCTCGCCGGTTTCAGGCCGATTCACCAGCGTCATCCAATTGCGCGGGAGAGAGACCGGCCAGTCGCTCAGCCAAGCCGTGAGTGTAGGGCCTCTCTGGGTTCGCCGCCACAGACTGCTCCACTGCCAGTTTTCTGCCTGTCGCACCAGCTTCGCCCGAAGCGCATTGCGTTCCACGTAGCGGGCGACGGTTAAAAAATGCTCGTCTGTCTTGACGGGAAAGGATTTGAATCGGCCTTGATAGACCGGGCCCGTGCCGGCGGTCTCGTGCGCGACATGCCACCGTTGCGTATGGGTCACGGTGATCCAGCGGAGGATTTCCGAGAGCTCTCCATCCTGCCGAGGCCACAAGAGAAGGTGCCAGTGAGTGGGCATGAGGCAATAGGCGGCGATACGGATGCGAAATGCGGCATGGGCTTCGGACAGAATGGATTCGAAGGCGGTGTAGTCCGATGGGGTTTCAAACAAAGGCAGTCGGCCTACACGGCGGTTCAGGACGTGATAGGCAAGGTTGCCGGCGGCAAGACGGGGACGGCGTGGCATGGACGATCTTGTACCCAACCTCTCACGGGGTTGTCAAGAAAAGAATCCCGACCCCATAAGAGGTTGCTTGAAAGACGCCGGATTCGCCTACCGCGCGGCAACGGCCTCGGATTCTCTGGCCGCCAGGCTCTTTCGGCGATTCTTGGAAATAGTGCGGTCGATGATTGCCCCGCAATTGAGGCATTTCCAGGCATAAAAGGCGAGAAAGAAATCTGAGAATCGCTCCAGTAACATGGTCCCTTTGCACTTTGGACATTCCATCGATCCCTCCGGGGGTGGCTAGGTGTACGGCTGTTGAAAGAGCCAAGCAAGAACCGCACCAGCTTTCCGAAACGCAGTATTTCAATGGATTACAAATTAAGTAGATACACGTTATTGCCTCTTTTCAAAACATTGACGGTTTGAACAGGAGGCGTTCGTCAATGTTTTGTCGATGCTCAGTGTGGTCTGAAATTTTTATCTACTGGTTTTCTGAAATGAAGGACGATCATTGTCCTGGCAATGACACCCGACGCCTTTGCTCCAAGCATTTCCGATGAGCTTCTCCGGCTCTACCCGGAGTCGCATCGGCGTGTCCAGAGTGGTTGTCGAACGTCCCGCTGAACAGGATATCACCGTTCTGGTCGTGGTGCGCAGCGTCGTCATGAGATTGTGCGTCCTTCCGCGCAGAGCGGGTGGTCGCGGCACTCATAGGCTCAGGCCATTTGGGGGTAAGATCGGACCTCTTTCACGAGTGGAGGGGGATAGGTTGAGGGGATATCTTATGGTACAGTTTAACTCTAGACCATGGTGGACCAGTGGAAATACACGATTGCGGCATCCTTTCACGATCGGGCAAGATTATTTTACCAGAGGCTGCCCTCGTGACGCTATGGCGTAGCGTGATGAGCGAGAGGCCGCCCAGCCGGTTCCTCTGCTTCTAAGATATGATTGCTGGATGTCACACAGGCAAGGCACAGTGTCCTTACTCGGACCTTAGGACAGGAGGGATCACGTTCATGAGATATGCACAATGGGTTCTCCTTATGGTGTTCACGGCGGCGGTATTCGAGGGATCCGGGTTTTGCGAATCGGGGACGGCGAAGTCGGATACCGGGAAATTACCGACGGATATTCCCATGATGTCCACGACCGTCATACAGTCCGAGAAAGCGGTCGGTCAGGCGGCGATGGATAAACTATCCAATGCCGTCAGCAGCGAATATGTGATCGGGGCCGAAGATGTCTTGGACATTACCGTCTGGAGGAATCCGGACTTGTCCAGGCAAGTGCAGGTACGTCCTGATGGGCGCTTTTCAATGCCGATCATTCGCGATGTCATCGCTGTGGGAAAAACGCCCACCAAATTAGCCGATGAAATGACGAACCGACTCAAAGAATATGTCCAAAATCCTGTTGTTGCCGTCACGTTGAAGGAGGTCAATAGCTCCAATATCTTTCTGCTCGGCGAGGTGGCGAGTCCTGGGAAATATCCACTGAAGAGCAAAACAACGCTGTTGCAGGGAATTACCATAGCGGGGGGCTTTAAGGAGACTGCGGCGAGAAATCAAATCGTCATTTTTCGGTTTATAGAAGTTGCCCCGGGTCTGAAGCGGTTCACGGCGAGTTATGACGATATCGTCCTTCGAAGCGGAATCGCTGATAACTTTGAATTGAAGCCCGGTGATACCCTCGTGGTCCCCAGTGAATCCATGGTGGTTTTCCCTGGGCGGTAAAGTGAGTGGGAGGATGAGCGACAGGAACAACAGTGTGAGGATAAGCTGGTTTGGCGAACGACGTGATTGCTGAGGCACTCAACCTGACCGTGCCGCTCCCTGTGTGGGAACGGTCGCGCATGGCAATACGGAGCGCATCCTTCCCATCGTCTGGGGGTCCGTTATCCCAGTCTGCCGAGGCGCGATTGGAGAATGCTGGTGGTTGCGATGGATGCTGTTTCGGATCGTAAGATGTGTTGACCAAGCGTCACGCATTCGACTCCTGTCTGTTCCGCAATGGCCAGTTCTTCCTTGCTCCATCCCCCCTCCGGCCCAATCAACACCAGCACGGAACTGTTCACGTCTTGTGGGAGCGAGACTGTCTGCGCACTCTTCCCATACTGTCGCTCAGCAAGCATGAGTGTCATGGTGTCGGCTGTGCGGTATTTCAGTAGGACTGGAAGAGACTGTGGTGAGGCAATCGTCGGGATGCGCCACTGTTCTGATTGTTGGGCCGCTTCCAGCGCGATACGGTGCCATCGAGCACGTTGGTGTTCGACGCGATCTGCCTTGAGGTGCACGACGCTATGCCGGCTTTCAATCGGGATGATCCCGCGCACGCCGAGTTCGGTCGCCTTTTGAATCACCCAGTCCATTTTCTCGCCTTTGAGCAATGACTGGCCCAGGATCAGGCCGACTCCGGGGTGGGCAGGTTCCTGAATGGTTTCGAGAATCTGTCCGGTGACGGCGTGTTTGGCGACACCGGTGATTTCAGCGCGATATCTGGTGCCGTGGCCGTCGCTGAACCAGAGGGCGTCGCCGATGGCGACACGGAGACTGCTCTTGATATGGATCAGGAGATCGCCGGTAATGGAAATAGTGGATGGGGTGATGCACTCCGGAGAAACAAAGAATACAGGCATGCGGGCACTGAGGTTCGAGAGGACCGGTCTTGGCTACTCAAAAAATGTCTTCATCTTGTCGAAGAAGCCGTCACCGTTGGCTTCCATGGACATACCGCTCTCTTTAGCGTACTCCATCAGCAGCTCTTTTTGTTTCGCCGTCAGTTTCGTGGGGATTTGGATCTTCATCGTATAGGTCTGGTCTCCGGTGGAGCCTCCCTTGAGGCTGGGAATCCCCAATCCCTTGATGCGAAGAACTTTGTCATGTTGCGTACCGGGCGGAACTTTGATGATGGTTTCCCCCTTGAGGGTCGGCACCTCGACTTTTCCGCCGAGTACCGCCGTGACCAGGTTGATCGGGACGTCACAGGCGATATCGAGACCTTTTCGCTGAAAGATCTGATGGGCTTTCACGGTAATGGCGACGTAGAGGTCACCAGGAGGGCCGCCATTAGGACCATGCTCTCCTTCATTCGAGAGGCGTAGCCGCATACCGGTCTCAATTCCGGCCGGAATATGGACGGAGATCGCGCGTTCTTTATACACCCGTTGCCGTCCCTGGCACGTGGAACAGGGGTCCGTGACGAAGTGTCCGGTGCCTTCACAGTGTCCACAAGGCCGGCTGACACTGAAGAAACCTTGTTGAAACCGAAGCTGTCCCGCGCCTTTGCAGCTGGTGCAGGGCTTGATGGCTGCCGCAGACTTCGCTCCCGTGCCTTTGCAGTCGGTGCAGAGTTCCCAACGCGGAATCTTGAGCTTAGCCTCTTTCCCGTAGACGGCTTCCTCAAACATGATTTCAAGGTTGTACTGCAGATCGTTCCCACGTTCGGCTCGACTGCCTCCCCCGGCTCTGGCCTGACCGAAGAAATCTTCGAAAATATCGTTGAAGACGTCGCCGAATCCACCTCGGCCGAAATCGAATCCGTCAAAGCCCGGGCCACCCTGTTGGGTTCCGGCGTGGCCGAACATGTCGTAGCGCTTCCGCTTCTCCTGATCGCTCAGGATCTCATAGGCTTCGTTGATTTCTTTGAACTTTTCTTCGGCTGATTTTTTTTGCTGGTCGCCTGTATGCAGGTCGGGGTGATGCTGGCGGGCTAACTTTCGATAGGCTTTCTTCAGCTCGTCGTCCGAGACATTCCGGTCGACACCGAGGGTTTCATAGTAATCACGTTTGGACACGGCAGCCATTGTGGGTGAATGGTTGAGCGCCCGGGCTCTCGACCGTTTCGAGAACTCGGGCGCCTTGCTACGTTATTCTAGGCTATTTTTTGTCTTTGTCTACTTCTTCAAATTCTGCGTCGACGACTTTTTCATCCGGTTTTGTTTCGCCGGTCCCGTCGCTCGCCGCTGCGCCAGGTTGTGGACCAGCCGAGGCAGCGGCCTTCTTGTACATTTCTTCGGCTAATTTGTGCGACGCCGTCATGAGGGATTGCGTCGCTGATTCAATCGCCTCGGGGTCGGTGCCCTCTAAGGTCTTCTTGAGGGTTGCCAGCGCATCCTGGATCTTCGTTTTTTCATCGGCCGAGACCTTGTCACCGTATTCCGTGATGTTTTTCTCGGTTTGATAGACCAGATTGTCGGCCTGGTTCTTGGCTTCCGCCAATTTACGACGCTTCTTGTCGTCTTCGGTATGCGACTGTGCATCCCGAACAAGTTTTTCAACCTCGTCTTTGCTCAGGCCGCTGGACGCCGTGATCTTGATGGACTGTTCTTTCTGGGTGGCCAGATCCTTGGCGGACACATGGACGATGCCGTTCGCATCGATGTCAAAGGTGACTTCAATTTGCGGCATGCCGCGAGGGGCCGATGGAATACCGACCAGGTCGAATTGCCCAAGCAGCTTGTTGTCGTTCGCCATTTCCCGTTCACCTTGGAAGACGCGAATGGTGACCGCTGTTTGGTTATCGGCCGCAGTCGAGAAGACTTGGCTCTTCTTGGTCGGAACGGTCGTGTTGCGCTCGATGAGCTTGGTGAACACGCCGCCCAGTGTTTCGATGCCCAATGACAACGGGGTGACGTCCAGGAGCAATACGTCCTTGACCTCGCCCTTCAGGACACCGCCCTGAATGCCGGCTCCGATGGCGACGACTTCATCAGGATTGACACCGCGGTGCGGTTCTTTCCCGAAGAAATCTTTCACGACCTGAATGTCTTTTGGCATACGGGTCATGCCGCCGACCAAAACGATTTCTTGGATATCTTTCGCCGAGACGCCGGCATCCGATAAGGCCTTGCGACAGGGCTCGATCGTCCGTTGTATGAGATCGTCGACCAGCTGTTCCAGCTTGGCCCGCGTCAACTTGGTGACCATATGCTTGGGGCCACTGGCGTCCGCGGTAATGAACGGGAGATTGATTTCCGTTTCTTGGGACGACGAGAGCTCAATTTTAGCCCGTTCCGCTGCTTCTTTGAGGCGCTGGAGGGCCATCCGGTCTTTCCGTAAATCGATGCCTTGGTCTTTCTTGAACTCATCGACCAGCCAATCCATCACGCGGAGGTCGAAGTCGTCTCCTCCGAGATAGGTGTCCCCGTTGGTCGACTTCACTTCGAAGACACCTTCGCCGATTTCCAGGACGGAGACGTCAAAGGTTCCGCCGCCCAGGTCGTAGACGGCAATCCGTTCATCCTTCTTCTTATCCAAGCCGTAGGCCAGGGATGCCGCCGTCGGTTCATTGATGATGCGGAGCACATTCAACCCGGCGATTTGCCCTGCATCCTTGGTCGCCTGACGCTGACTGTCGTCAAAATAGGCAGGAACGGTGACGACGGCTTCCGTGACTTTTTCCCCGAGATAGTCTTCCGCCGTTTGCCGCATCTTCTGCAGAATCATGGCGGACACTTCCGGTGGGCTATATTGCTTGCCGCGTAGTTCGACGTGCGCGTCGCCGTTGTCGGCCTCGACTACTTTGTACGGGAGCCGCTTCATGGCTTCTTGCACTTCGCGACTCTTGAACTTGCGCCCCATCAGTCGCTTGACGGAGAAAATGGTGTTCTCTGGATTGGTAATGGCTTGACGTTTGGCGATTTGACCGACCAGCCGCTCACCTTTGTCGGTGATGGCTACGACGGAGGGAGTCGTCCGACTTCCTTCGGCGTTAGCGATCACGACAGGGTCGCCGCCGCTCATAATCGCCACACAGGAGTTGGTGGTTCCGAGATCGATACCGATAACTTTACCCATTAGTGAACTCCTTCCTTCTCGACAACGACGATAGGGGGACAGGTCGTTGCCGCATCCTATTTGCTTGCTTGAGATGGGCCTGACGATACGCTGACCATCGCAGCCCGCAACACTCTGTCATGTAACCGGTAGCCCTTTTGAAACTCGTCCAATATTTTGTTGGCAGGCATATCCTCGGACGGTCCGTACGAAACGGCTTGATGCGCACTTGGGTCAAAGTCCTGGCCGGCCGTTTCAATCGCCTGTACGCCGAATTTCGCCAGCGCGCCGGAGAGCTGCTTGAGTGTGAGTTCCACGCCCTGTATCAGCGCGGAATCTCCTCCTGCCGCACGGGCCGCCTTGATCGCCCGCTCCATGTTATCGACGACCGGCAGGAGTTCTTTCAGCAGTTGTTCATTGCCAAATCGAATCTGCTCGCGCTGGTCACGTTGTGTCAGCCGTTTGTAATTTTCAAACTCCGCAGCTAATCGGAGATACTTCTCATTGAGCGCGGTGCATTCTTCAGACTTGACGGCCAGTTCGTCTTGAGCCGAGGAAGAGGGCGTTGCGTCGTCAGGAGAAACTTCTTCTAAGTTATTCATTGTATTGGTGTTTGCTTTTTTCTTCAGGTGGTCTTCAGTCATGTGGATCCCTGTACAGGGTTGGAGATATCCATAGGAGGAAGGAAGTCAACGGGTCATCGGAAAATAAAATGAAATCGACGATGCCATCGTTGCCTTCAGTGGGCGGGACGAGCCCCGCAGGCCCGGCGGTAGAGTAGCTCGAGTCCCTGGAGGGTCAAGAAGGGGTCAATATGTTGAATGGTTCGTGCCTCCGATGCGATGACCGGGGCTAATCCGCCCGTCGCGACGACAAACGAGGAACGCCCCATTTCAGTTTCGATTCGGTGCACGATCGTATCCACCAGGCCGGCGTACCCAAAGATGAGCCCCGACTGAATACTCCCGGCGGTATCGGTTCCGATGACGGTTTTGGGACGGGCCAGTTCCACCTTGCTCAGCTTGGCTGCCCGGCTGAACAGGGCCTCAGCGGAAATCCCCAGCCCCGGCGCGATCACGCCTCCCAGATATTCGCCGGCTCCGGTGACTGCGCAAAATGTCGTTGCGGTGCCGAAATCCACGATGATGAGATCGCGACGGAACTTCTCATAGGCGGCTGCGGCATTCACAATCCGATCGCTGCCGATCTCTTTCGGATTCAGGTATTTCAAGGTGAGCCCGGTCTCGAGATCGGATGAGACGGTGATGGGCGTGCACCCAAAAGATGTTTCAACCATCGATTCAAACGTTTCCGTGAGGGCCGGCACGACACTGGAAATGATCGCCCCGGTAATCTGTTCGGGAACGTGGTCGTTTCTGGCCATGAGGCTGAGGCAGAGGACGCCATATTCATCGGCCGTCGTCTTAGGATCGGTCGCCAATCGCCAATGGCTCAGGAGCGTCGATCCTTCGAAGATTCCCGCGACGATGTTGCTATTGCCGATATCGATCGCCAGCAGCATGGGAGTCATTGTACTTCGGGTGCCTCGCTTTCGCTACTCTCTCAGATGAATCACATCGGCGGCATGAACGTCGATGAGCGCGGAGGAGTGCGGGCGGGGGGATGCCGAGAGCGGACGTACCTGTAACGCACCGTCAGCCGAGAGGGTTTCCGCCGTGCCAAGCATGTGCTGATCATCGGCAAACAAGATTTTCACCCGGCGGCCCAATGTGGCACAGCGAGCGAGATAGGCCTGCCGAAGCCGGGCAGATCCGTAGCATTGGAGCTCGTCCAGGCACTGTTCGAGCTCCCATAAGAGTTGCGCGAGCAGTCGATTTCGATCGATCGGGTGTGGTGCGCTTTCGATCAGTGAGGCGGCAATCGGACGGAGCTCTTCCGGAAATGACAGAGCCGGGACGTTGACGTTCAGTCCGATTCCGATGATCACGGTCGGACCATTGGCCGCTGTCAAGGTGCTTTCGCAGAGAATCCCACCGACTTTGCGGTCATGCAGGAGGAGGTCATTGGGCCATTTCAGCGCGAGCGACACCGCGGCAACGTGCTGGGTCGCTTCGGCGACAGCCAGCGCCGTGACCAATGGTACCCAGGATAACCATTGTGCAAGGGGTATGGCCTCGTTCTTTCCACGAACGACGAGGGAACAATAGAGGTTGAATCCGGAGGGGGAGAACCAGGCGCGTCCATGTCGGCCATAGCCTCCTGATTGCTGTTCGGCTATCACCAGTGTGCCGTGGTCGGCGCCTTGTTGCGCAAGTGAGCCGGCTTCTCGATTGGTTGAAGGGAGTTCCTGGTGCAGATAGAGGATCTGGCCGAGCGCCTTGGTGGCAAGGGTACTGCGAATCGCGTCGATACTGAGCGGAGCAGAGGATATCATGGGTTAACGACGCCGACGCCGGGTCTGTCGAGCCGCCGTCATGACGAGGCTGACCGTGGCGGATGGAGCAGAATGGGTAAGAGCTCCGATGGAAATCCGATCGGCCCCGGCTACCGCCATGGCGCGGACATTGTTCAATGTGATCCCGCCGGATACTTCGACCAAGGCTCGCTTATTGATCAAGACTACGGCCCGTCGGACCATGGCAGGTGTCATGTTATCCAGCAAGATCACATCAGGCTGTCCCGCAAGGGCTTGCCGAACGTCGGAGAGGGATTCGACTTCGACGATGATCGGGATTGTGCGTGATCGATGTTTCTGTGCGAGTCGGCAGGCCTGTTCCACCGGTCGTCGATGCTGTTGAAGCAGGGCCAGATGATTGTCCTTGATCAAAATGCCGTCGCTCAAGGAATACCGGTGGTTGGTTCCTCCACCGAGTGCCACGGCCCATTTCTGGAGCCTGCGCCACCCAGGGAGTGTTTTTCTGGTATCCAGGATGTGGACCGGGTAGCCGCGTACCGCTCGACAGAATTGCTGTGTCAGGGTGGCGATCCCCGAGAGGTGTTGGAGAAAGTTCAAGGCGACTCGCTCGGCTTGCAAGATGGATCGCCCATCTCCTTCGATCTGTAGCAGCACGGCTCCGTTCTTTACGCGATCGCCGTCTTGCGTGGAGACGGAGAGTCGTAGAGACGGATCGACCATGAAAAAGGTCTGGACCGCCGCGGCCATTCCGGCCACGATCAAAGGTTGTTGAGCAATAATCGTCGCCTGTGCCGGTATCGGCGTCGAAAAGACGGCTGCAGTGGTGGCGTCTCCCTGGGCAAGATCTTCCTCGAGACCTTGGCGGACCGCGCGGCGGATGTCTGCAGCAGGGAGGGTGATCATCGGTTAGGCGTTGAGCATCGCGCGGAGCTGCTGTCGGCTGTCGTCCAGTAAGGCTCGATCACGGGAGAGGGTCTGCACGCGGGTATGATGTTCGGTAATCACGTCCGGTGGTGCTTTCGACATGAACTCGGCATTCTTGAGCTTTCCGTCGACTCGTTGCAACTCCTTGTCGGTCTCCGCGATTTGTTTGTCCACGCGTTCGATCGCTTTCTGGAGGTCGACATCATCTGCGACGGGGATTCCGACCGAGAGACCTTCGGCGATGAGCCGCAGCAATCTGGTCGTCGGCCACTCATGCGGATGTCCGATGTCGACGCGACCACGACTCAGATGGGTCATGTGTTGGTGCAACTGGTCGAGGCGCTGCTGCCGGCTCGAGTCGCCGTGACTGACATGACAGGCTATCTGTTGACCAGGCGGATAATTCAAGAGGACTCGGCCGGTCCGAACGAGACCCACCGTGTGTTCCAACAAGGCAAAGTCGTGCTCTGCCTCAGGCGAGACCCATGTGTGGTCGACGACCGGATAGGCCTGCACGACAATGCTGTCGCCTTGATGGGGAATCGTCTGCCAAATTTCTTCCGTGATGAACGGCATGAACGGGTGCAGCAGCCGCATCGTTGTTTCCAGTGTCTCCACGAGCGTGTGCCGCGTGCTGGCTCCATCCGGATGCTCAGGCGCCTGCAGCACTGGTTTGATCAGCTCCAAATACCAGTCGCAGTACTCATGCCAGATGAAGTGATAGAGGGCCGTGGCTGCCCGGTCAAATCGATAGGACTCCAACTCCGTCGTGACGACGCGGATCGTAGCGGTCAGCCGGCTCAGAATCCATCGGTCGGGAAATGTCCGTTGTGCTGGCGGAAGAGCGGTCCGCTGGCCATCGAGGTACAAGAGGGCGAACCGCGCGGCATTCCAAATTTTGTTGGCAAAATTGCGATACCCTTCGATCCGTTCTTCCGCCAATTTCACATCTCGTCCGGGCGAGGCCATCGAAGCCAGCGTAAATCGGAGCGCATCGGTTCCAAATTCATTCATGACATGAAGCGGATCGATGACGTTGCCCTTCGACTTGCTCATTTTCTTGCCGTCGGCATCGCGGACGAGCGCATGGATATAGACGTCTTTGAAGGGGACGTCACCCATGAACTTGAGTCCCATCATGATCATGCGCGCGACCCAGAAGAACAAGATGTCGAGGCCCGTCACGAGCGTGGACGTCGGATAATAGATCTTGAGTTCCTGCGTGTGCTCCGGCCATCCTAACGTTGAAAACGGCCAGAGCGCGGAAGAAAACCATGTATCCAAGACATCGGGATCTCGATAGAGATCCGTGCCGCCGCATGACGGACAATTCGCCGGCACCGTCTTGGAGACGATGGGTAAGGCCCCGGATAAGACAGCGGTTCGGCCCTCTGTTCTGATCACGTGTTTGGCGTTGCATGACAAGCAGTACCAGGCGGGAATTTGATGGCCCCACCAGATTTGGCGGGAGATGCACCAGTCTTTGATGTCGCGCATCCAGCCCAGGTAATTATTCGTCCAACCCTCCGGAATGATGCGAATCCGTCCTTCTTCGACCGCTGTGATGGCCGGGTCAGCCAGCGGCTTGATTTTGATGAACCACTGTGGAGACAGATAGGGCTCGACCACGGTCTTGCATCGGTAACATTTTCCTACCGCCATCTTATGATCTTCGACTGTGACCAGATCGTCACGTTCTTTCAGCAGCGCTTCCACCTTGAGTCTCGCTTTCGAGACGGGCAAGCTTTGCAACTGGTCAATGACGGCAGGGTCCACGCCGGCTTGGCGCATGCCGGCTGCATCGAGCAGGGCGTGATGGTCGAGGATCGTAAACCGCGGGAGCGTATGCCGTTCTCCGGCTTCGTAGTCGTTGAAATCATGGGCCGGAGTGATTTTGACGGCACCGGTTCCGAATGCACGATCGACGAGGAGCCCATCTCCGATGATAGGAATCGTTCGGTTCGTGAGGGGGAGGCGGATCTGTTTACCGATGAGGTGCTTGAACCGCTCATCGTCCGGGTGGACCGCAACGGCGGTGTCGCCGAGGAGCGTTTCCGGTCGAGTTGTGGCGACGGTCAGGCTGGCGTGCGGATCATCCGCGAGCTTGTATCGGATGTGGTAGAGCTTGCCCTTCACCTCTTCATGTTCAACCTCGATATCCGAGAGGGCCGTCAGGCAGCGTGGGCACCAATTGATCAACCGTTCGCCGCGATAGATCAGCCCGTCCTCGTGGAGCCGGACAAAGACTTCGAGTACAGCCTTCGATAATCCTTCGTCCATCGTAAACCGGAGGCGGTCCCAGTCGCAGGATTCCCCGAGCTGCTTCTGCTGGCTGACGATGGTGTTGCCCGATGTGGCTTTCCATTGCCAGACACGCTCGATGAATTGCTCGCGTCCAAGCGTTTCCCTGGACAGGCCATCGGCCATCAGTTGTTTCTCGACGACGTTCTGTGTGGCGATGCCGGCATGGTCGGTTCCCGGCAGCCACAACGTGTTCCGTCCCTGCATGCGGCGCCAGCGGATCAGGATATCTTGCAGGGAATGGTTCAAGGCGTGGCCGACGTGGAGCGATCCTGTGACATTCGGCGGAGGAATGACAATGGAATAGGGTTGTCCAGCCTGCTGGGGCGAGGCATGGAAATAGCGGTGCGTCAGCCATTCGTGCGACCATCGTGGTTCGACGGTTTTCGGGTCGTAAGTTTTTGCAAGTTGCGGTGTCGCCATGGGTGTTTGATCCAATTGTAATGTGCGGGCGGCATCTTAGCATGTCTGTGCCGCTCAGAACATGGCGTGAGTCTCAGCTTGTAGCTCGGTGTAGCATATGCTATACAGTCGCGCACAGGAGAGATCATACACCGCACTGTAGGGAGCACCATGGCACGAGGTCGTGAAAAGGATCGGAAGACGCGTAAGAAACACCGGAAGAATGTCAAGCGGGTGAAAGCCCTGACGAAGGCTCGACGAGGGAAGAAGGGGAAGAAAAGTTAGGTAGTTGCGGAGCGCAAAGGTTCTTCGGTTTCGATCAGCCGTTTGATTTCCGCTTTGACCTGCCGCTCAGCGATATCAGGAACGATGCGTTGAACAGCCTGTTCGACGGCGGGGCCGACCGTCGCTTTAACCGCACCCTCGACCAGAGCCGGGGTCTGCTGAACCACTTCCCGATGAAGTGCCTCGGTCACCAGCTGATTGATCGTTCCTACCTGTTCCCGCACGACGGCGGGTAAGTCCTGACGAATAACGGATTGGATCTGCTCTCGGACCGTTTGCGCCAGAGGATCTGCGAGCGGAGGTTTGAATAGGTCCAATACGGTTTGTCGAATGATCGGCGCACTTGCTGCGAGTTCTTTCTGTATCAGCGCAGGTACGGCTTCGGCGACAAGCGGTCGAATGACTGTTGCAAGATACTCGTGGGATAGAATGCCACCCAATTGGAGGTGCAGCTCCTTCTGAACGAGTGGCCGAACCTGTGCTTCCCATTGTTCCGTCATCACCTGCGGGAGCGATGCCGCCAGACTCTGTTCACTTTTCGAGGTCATGGCCTGCACGAGTTGGTCACAGAGGCTCTTCATGACATCGTTGAGGGCCGTAGGAGCGATCAGTGGCGTCACGGCGGCGGGTTGATAGACTGGCTGCGTCATGGATTCCTCCGAACCAGTGATCGCGGACAATGGGTCAGTGGTGTCATCATCGGAGTCGGCTCCGGTCGAGGTCGGTGGCCAGGCGCGCCGTTTCAGGCCCGTGCTGGTTGCGGAACTCATCTGCGGCTGGTGAAGAGATTTCAATAGGCTGAGTAGCTCGTCCGTGTGGAACGGTTTCTTCAGAAATGCCTTGACGCCCAAGGTGCGGAGATGGTTTTCGTCCGGATGATCAGCCGGATTGACCAAGGAGATGAGCGTCGTTTCGGCGAGTGCATCCAGTTTATTGATCTCCTTACAAAACCCTGAAAAGGTCATGTTCTCGAGCTGGTAGTCGGCGATGATGAGGGATGGCGCGCTGCGTCGAGCGGCCTCAAGCGCGGCCGGGCCGTCTTGAAATCCATGGACCTCAAACCCTTCCGGAGTGGAGATCTGTTCGACGAGTCGTCTGACGGCGGGGCTGTTATCTACAACAAAAATCGGCGAGGCCATGGAACGCGCTCCGTCTTTTTGGGGTTTCTTCGAAGCTAGCAAGGGGGGTATGCTTTGTCAAGAAAACCAGCAAATCGGCGAGTGCGTTCGTGATGTCGTGTGGCCTTTGGTCTTGTCGGCGGCGTGACAGTGTAGGAGTTTCGTGATGAGTTCTTCGATACGCGTTGTGTTTTTCGATGCAGCCGATACCCTCTTTCACGTGCATGGGTCGGTTGGTGAGATCTATCTGCAGCATGCGACCGACTTTGGTTTTACTCAGAAGCCGGATTCGTTGGCCGCGATCACACAGGCATTTCGCCGGGCGTTCCGTGAAGCTCCGCCGCCGGTGTTTGCCACGAGCGACCCGATGCGACTGAAACAGAGTGAACGATTGTGGTGGTTCGATATCGTCCATCATGTCTTTTACCGAGTCGGAATGTTTGAGCGGTTCGATGAGTTTTTTGATCACGTGTTTCGTGTCTTTGAAGATCCCGGTTCCTGGCGCGTATTTCCTGAAACGGTATCAACGCTGACTCGGCTGAAGGCACAGGGGTTGGAGTTGGGGATCATCTCAAATTTTGACTCCCGGCTCTTTGGGGTGTTGCGGGGACTCGGTCTCGCCGATGTCTTCGATACCGTGACTATTTCAAGTGTGGCTCAAGCCGCGAAACCGGCCCCACAGATTTTTCAACGCGCCTTAGACAAGCATGCGGTGGATCCGGAAGAGGCGCTGCATGTCGGTGATAGTCTTCGCGAAGATGTGGAGGGTGGGCAAAAGGCGGGACTGCACGTCGTGTGGGTGGCCCGCGGTGGAAGTGAGCAACCGGGCGATGTTCCAACGATCACGAATCTTGAGGAGCTGTTTCCGTTACTGGCTCGGATCAAGTAGGAGGGGGATGAGGTCTTTGGCGCGACCGTGCAGCGAGACATCCACGAGCGATGACTGCGGGGTGGGATCCAGATTGACGTCGGCGACGAATGCGCCGGATTCTTTGGCCACAGCCGCGAAACCGGCGGCCGGATAGACGATGCCGGATGTGCCGATGACAAGCAGCAGGTCGCACTGCTTCAGGGCCTGCGTGCATTGTTGGAGGTCCGTAGCACGTAGGGACTCTCCGAACCAGACAATATGTGGACGGAGCAGGTATCCGCAATGGCGGCAGGACGGGAGGAGGGAGATCGGGATGTCACGGTTCTCCTCGATCGCATGGCAACCGGTGCAGCGGACGTTCCAGATATTGCCATGAATCTCCGACAGATTTCGTGAGCCGGCGTCTCGATGCAGGCCATCGACGTTTTGTGTGATCAACCAAAAGGCCGGAGCGCGACGCTCGAGACCGGCAAGTGCCGAATGCGCGGCATTCGGTTGTTTGGTCGCGATCAACTCGCGGCGCCAGTTGTACCATTCCCACACCAGTTGCGGGTTACGCTCAAATGCTTCCGGCGTTGCGAGATCCTCAGCTCGATAATTGTGCCACAAGCCGTCCGTGCCACGAAAGGTCGGCACACCGCTGTCGGCAGAAATCCCCGCACCGGTCAGCACCACGATGTTCCGAGCGGTGGCGAGGTGATGTCGTACACGCCCAAGATCGGAATTCGGTGCCATAGCGCTGTCTAACCTCTCCGGAGCGGCTGCGTCGCCGTACAACCGCATGCTATAGTACATGTCGTTTTTTCTGCAACCAGAAGGATGAGGTTATGAAACAGATTCTGATCGTCGGGGCCGGATCGGTCGGTGGATTTTTTGGAGCGCGACTGGCCAGGACGAATCCCGATGTGTCGTTCTTGTTGCGGCCCAAGACGCTGGCGGCTGTGAAGCGAAATGGGTTGACGATACGTAGTGCCGATGGAACGTTTACCGTGAGGCCTCAAGCCGCCGCCGATGTGCGCGAACTGCCTCGGCCTGATCTGATCGTGCTCGGGGTGAAGGCCTATGATCTCGATGAGGTGCTTGCTCAGATCGAGCCGGTGCTCACGGATCAGACGGTGATCCTGACGTTACAAAACGGGATCGATACCGAAGATCGTCTCTTGGCGCGACTCCAACGCGATTGTGTCGTCGGTGGTGTGGCGTACATCTATTCGAAAATCGCCGAGCCGGGCGTGATTGATCATTACAAAAAAGGCGCGGTCGCGATCGGCGAATTCATGGGGCATGAAAGTGACCGCCTGCTCGCCATCCGTGATCTGTTTACCTCCGCGGGTATCCCCTGTCACCTCGCGAAGGATATTCGCCGAAGTAAGTGGGAGAAGATGTGTTGGAACTGCGTCTTCAACCCGGTGACCGTGCTCATCGATGACTATGTGGCCAAAGCACTCGACCATCCTGAGATGGTGGGCGTGATTCGGCAGATCGTCGGCGAAGTGTCGGCGATCTCCGCAGCGATGAAGGTTCCGCTCCCGCCGGATATGCCGGAACGAGTCGTGAAAGCGACGCAGGAGATTCGCGATATTCATACC
>CAYSFU010000039.1:0-38098 GCA_964430555.1 uncultured Nitrospira sp.
GGCGACCTCGTGAATGCCATTCACGCGCGCTCCCAACTGCGCTACAGCCCCACTCCGGGAGATATTGAGAGATCAATAATGACAATGAAAGTTGCGGCCTTGAAATAACGGAGGGCATGCTAACACGCAGCTTAGAGCCAGTCAACCAATCCAGCGGTGGCTGATGGCGCACGGATCGTCCAAAGCTTTGAATGCGAAGTATCTCAACGACGAGCTTGACAAAAGAGCGGGTCGCACCTACCATGAGGCCCCGTGGCTCTGATCTCCCAATCGGGTCAGAGCCATTTTTTCGTGTCGATATCGACAGGATAATCAAGAATCATGGGCAATCTCGTTATCATCGGTGCGCAGTGGGGCGATGAAGGCAAGGGCAAGATCGTCGATATCTTGGCTCGAGACGCCGACATTGTCGTTCGTTATCAAGGCGGCTCTAATGCCGGGCATACGGTCATCAACGAACGCGGGACCTATATTTTCCACCTGATTCCGTCGGGGATTTTATACCGGGGAACAACCTGTGTCATCGGAAACGGCACCGTCGTGGATCCGGGCGCACTGATCGAAGAGATGGATCAGCTCCAATCCAAAGGCATCATGATCGGGAAGAATTTTGCCGTGAGCCAGCGGGCGCATATGATTCTCCCCTATCACAAGGCGATTGATCGGGCATCGGAACAATCAAAGGGGTCACGAAAGATCGGAACGACCGGGAGGGGGATCGGACCCTCGTATGCCGATAAGATGGCGCGGATCGGAATTTTGATGGGCGATCTCCTGAACCCGCCGCTGTTCAAGAAAAAGCTCGAAGAAAACCTGGTGGAGATGAACTGGTTCCTGGAGAAACTGCATAAAGTCGAAACGTTTCAGGTTGAGAAGGTCTTCGACCAATACATGGGGTATGCCGATCGCCTCAAGAGCCATATCGCGGACACGACTGTCTTGCTCAATCGTGCGATCACCAAGAACAAGACCGTCTTGTTTGAAGGAGCCCAGGGGACGAATCTGGATGTGGACTTTGGCACCTATCCCTATGTCACCTCATCCAGCGCCGCAGCGGGCGGAGCATGCACGGGCACCGGCGTTGGGCCGACGATGATCGATGCGGTCATGGGCATTGCAAAAGCCTATTCCACCAGAGTGGGGAGCGGACCGTTTCCGACCGAACTGACCGACGAAGTCGGACGAGGATTACAAGAGCGTGGGAAAGAGTTCGGATCGACCACCGGACGTGCCCGGCGCTGCGGTTGGTTTGACGCGATTGTAGTTCGTCACGCCACACTGGTGAATGGCCTGACATCGCTGACGCTGACCAAACTCGATGTGCTGGATGGCTGCAAGGAGCTCAAGCTCTGTGTTGGATACAAACATGGCAATACCATCCATAGGCACATGCCGGCAGATCTTGATGTGTTGTCCAATTGCACACCGGTCTATCAACGTATGAAAGGGTGGACCACTTCGACGACGGGGGCGACCAGCTATAAAAAGCTCCCAGTCGAAGCCAAACGCTATGTGGCCCGCATCGAAGAACTGGCGCAATGCCGCATCGATATGATCTCGACCGGATCGAAGCGAACAGAAACGATCGTGCTCCGAAACCCCTTGGATTGTCCTCGCCGACGCCCCAAGCATACCCGAAAATAGTCGATGGTTATCGGTCGTTGGTCAATGCTATGATGCGATGTGTGCTCGGCTGGCCCCATTCCGGTCGTGTCACTGTTCACTATTTCATGTCTCATCTGTGAGCCGGTAGCTCAGTCGGTAGAGCATCGCCCTTTTAAGGCGAGGGCCCTGGGTTCGAGTCCCAGCCGGCTCACCATTAAATCAACGACTTCGAAGATCCCGCCGTCATCGACCCGCCCAATTGTGACAGATTTGTGTCATAGGGCGGTCGGTGTTCCAGCACGTTGACTCCATCCCTCAAGCTCTCAGGACAATGATGCGCATAACGCTGCGTCATCGTCCCGGTCTTGTGACCGAGCAGACGCTGGACCTTGTACAGATCGATCCCCCGTTGCACCAATCGCGTGGCGAACGTATGCCGGAGATCGTGGAAGCGGAAATCAGGAATACCGGCCCGATCCCGTGCTTCACAAAACTCCCGTACCAGGAAACGCACTTGGAGCATATTGCCCAACGGGGTCTTGAACACAGGTCCCTTTGATGCGGCTGTGGAAGCCTGCTTGGCCGCCAGCAGGTCGTACACCGTGCTGTTCAAGGGGATTGTGCGCCGTGTGCCGTTCTTGCTCTTCATGACGATGAGCGTCCCTCGCGCGAAATCCACATCTTGCCACAGTAGATTCAGGATCTCCCCTTGCCTCATTCCCGTGTTGAGCGCAAAGCGAACGATCTCTTGAAGCCAGGGGGATGAAGCGGCCAGGAGACGTTCCTCCTCGTCGGCGGTCAGCCAACGGTCCACTTCGTTCCGAACCTGCTCCAGAGACACACGGTGCATGGGGTTCTCCCGGCACCATTCCCATTCACGCATGGCCAGATTGAAGGCGTGCCGCACCAGCTGGAGTTCTTTGTTCGTCGTCGCTGGGGCCGCCCCTTCGAGCCGCCGTTGGACTTTGTACTGTGCGAGCAGCTTGGGCGTAATCTGCCCAAGCACGTTTTGACCGAACACCGGGAGGAGATGCTTGAGGGCTGTCGCATCCCGGATCCGGCTCTTGGGAGCCTTCAGCACCGCGCGTTCTGCCATATAGCGGGTCATCATGTCGTCGAAGGTCCGATCCTGCTCGGGATGCTTATCAAAAAACACGCCCTCGATGATCTGGGTCTTTACTTTTCCAAGGATTGCGTCGGCTAGGCGTTTGTCTCCTGTACCGGTTGACCGCCGAATCCGCGACCCCTGATAGACGAAATCCATCCACCAGACGTTTCCTCTTTTTACGAGTCCCATTCTATTGCTCCTTTCGGAATGGGCTCGCTATGCTGGTTTCCCCGCGCTCAGTATAGATGGCACGTTTTGCACGCTCAATGAGGACATCTACGTTGTGCGGGGGCTGTGGGCGGCGCTTCTTGGGTAGAGCGACAGGTGGGCGGCTCGTCACACGACAGGACTCAATCCACTGATCAATCTCATCTTGCCGAAACCGTAGAAGGCCATGCAGCTTGAGGCTCGGGATCTTCCCCTGAGCTGCCCAGGCGTAGAGGGTCGCTGGTTTCACGTTCAGATAATCGGCCAGCTGACGGATATCCCAATAGGTATTCATAGGGTTTAGACCGCACCCGCTCGCACAAGGTCCAGCATTCGCGGATCTGGGTCATTGAATCTGGTGCACGAAACTTCTTGTCTCCGCATCAGTCCCACCGGACTTTCCAGGGCCGTCTCGTGAGGACCTGCCCACCCGTGATGCGACATTTCAGGCGAGAAACCTTCGTCCTCTGCTGGACGCGGATCAGGTACCGTCCCGTGCCGTACCGTTTGCACACTTTCCTGAGTGTGAACTGACCAACCCGGCTGTAGGCGAGAGGTCGCCACGCACCATTCGACCTGAGTTTGTACAGCAGCACCGTGTCCGAGGTGTGGAATTGCGAGAAACGAAGTAAATCAGACATCGTCAGGCCTCCATGTGTGTTGAGGATGAGAGCCGCTCATTTGTGAGCGTGAGTGTTATTTAAAGGAGGATTCAGGCATTCGTCATAGTGGAGAAAAGGTAGGGGGACTTTTCTGCGGGGGAGAGATCAGTCAGTTTTGCCAGGGATTGAAGGGGATCGGGTGGTGCTGGAGACGGCGTTTCCACTCATCGAACCAGCGTTCGAAATGCTCGCAGTAGGGCGCTACACGGTCTTCGATGGATGAAATTCGCTGACGGACTAGTTCACTTCTCAGTGGTGACAGGTCATAGGTGGCAGGGCAGAAGCTATTCAGGAGATAGGCGATGGAGGGATATCGAGCGCCACGAGGTGGACTGGTCTGGACAAGATGACGGTCAAGCAGCACCATGCCCGTATTGAACCAGTGCTCACTGGGGCGGCCATTTGATCGATACGCAGGGGGAGGTTTTAGCGTGAAGGTGGTCCACAGACTTGCCTTTTCACCAACGCACCCGTCCAGGTCCGGCGGCTCTGGCATGGCTTCGAACCGCTTCCTCAATTGTTCAAGACCCATCGCATCGAATGGCTGCCCTGCTCTGCGTAAGGCTGGGGTGGCAGTTTCGATAGTCTTCAGATCCGAGTCCGTGATGAAGTGGAAATCACGGAGATCTTCAAGAGACCCAGACCGTTCCTGCAAGAAGACTTGCGGAAACCCAGCGGCAGGGTTCAGACGCGATGTATTACAGGTCCAAATGAGGACATGGAGAATATAGACCGGGTCTGCGCCGCGTTCGAGGACGAATTGGAACGTGTCGGCTGTCTGTGGTTCAAAGCGTCTGAGGGTGGTGATGAGCTCCGCATACAGTCCCTCGCTCGCGTCTGCCTCGTCCCAGGCTTTTAGTAGCTGCTCCCAGAAGCGAAACGCGGTACGAGTTCGCTTGCGCCACTGTTCTGACATAGGGGGATGCCTCACTGGTGCCCGCAATCAAGCGTTGATGGCCTTGAATAATGAGTGTAGTCGAAGTCGCCATGCTGTCCAGTTTAGGGCCATTTCAACGGCGAAGCGGGTTATAAATGAGGTAATGGAAGGGAGTTAAAAACCTAGTTTCTGGGAGGCTTCTTGCCGAATAACCTGGTACAGAACCATAAAACCGGGTTTCATAACCCTTTCCTGACCATGACAGGCGGTCTGGATGTGTTCGCAGCTGGGAATAGGATGTGCGAGCCCTAGGCTATGCCTTTTGACCGACCCTACAAGCCCTTCCCCGTTCGGAAGGAGTGATTTCTCAAAGGGAAAGGGGTAAGCTGCCGCAAAATTAACCTCAAAATATGGTTGCGCAGGAGCAGATCTCCTAATGGATCAAGCGACTCATAACAAAATTGTCTCTTTCATTTGGGGTATCGCCGACGATGTGCTGCGCGATCTCGTCAAGCGCGGGAAGTACCCTGATGTCATCCTGCCGATGTGCGTCATCAGGCGCATGGATGCGGTCCTTGAGTCGACAAAGAAGGCCGTACTCGATACCAAGAAGATGCTTGATGATGCGCGCATTACAGAGCAGGGCGCGGCGCTCTGTGAGGCTGCGGGCCAGGCCTTCTATAACACCTCAAAGTTTACGTTGCGTGACCTCAAGTCCCGAGGTAATCAGCAGCAGTTACTCGCAGACTTCGAAGATTATCTCAACGGCTTCTCGCAAAACGTTCAGGACATCCTTGAGAACTTCAAGATCCGGAACTACCTGAAGGATCTGTCGAAAGCCGACGCGCTTGGCACGCTGATCAACAAGTTCCTCGATCCGGATATCGATCTCTCGCCTTCTGGTATCGACAACCATTCGATGGGCACGGTCTTTGAGGAGCTGGTTCGGAAGTTCAACGAAGAGAACAACGAAGAAGCGGGCGAGCACTGGACCCCGCGCGATGCCATTCGACTCATGGCGAATCTCGTGTTTTTGCCGATTGAGTCTGAGATCAAATCCGGCACCTATCTCCTGTACGACTGCGCATGCGGTACAGGTGGCATGCTCACGGTTGCGGAGGAGACACTCGGCGGCATCGCCGAGGAACGCAACCAACAGGTGAAGTGCCTGCTGTACGGACAAGAGATCAGCCCAGAAACTTACGCCGTCTGCAAGGCCGACATGCTGTTGAAGGGTGAAGGGGAGAGTGCCGATCACATCGTCGGCGGCGCGGAATGGTCCACGCTCTCGCACGATGCGTTTCCGTCGCAGGAGTTCGACTTCATGCTCTCCAATCCGCCTTACGGAAAGAGCTGGAAAAAAGATCTCGAAGCGATGGGCGGCAAGGACGGCATGCGTGACCCGCGCTTCAAAGTCATGCACAACGGCGAGGAGCTGTCGCTCGTCACACGCTCCTCCGACGGCCAGATGCTCTTTCTCGCCAATATGGCGTCGAAGATGAACGGTAGATCGGCGTTGGGCAGCCGGATCGCCGAGGTCCACAACGGCTCGTCACTGTTCACGGGCGATGCAGGCCAGGGCGAGAGCAACATCCGTCGATGGATCATTGAGAGCGACTGGCTCGAAGCCATCGTCGCGCTGCCGCTCAACCTGTTCTATAACACCGGCATTGCGACCTATATATGGGTGTTGTCCAATAAGAAGCCCGCGCACCGCAAGGGCCAGGTGCAGCTCATCGATGCGACCCAGTGGTTCAAGCCACTGCGCAAGAACCTCGGAAAGAAGAACTGTGAACTCTCGACAGACGACATTGGGCGCATCAGCCGCACCTTCCTCGAATTCAAGGAAACGCCCGAGTCTAAGCTTTTCCCCAACGCCGCCTTCGGCTACTGGAAGGTCACGGTCGAACGCCCGTTGCGCCTGCATAGCCAACTGACGCTGAGAGCCATCCAGACGCTGCGATTTGCATCAGGCGATGAGGATCTCCGTGCGACACTCTATGAGGAGTTTGGCGACGATCTGTTCGCCAAGTTCGACGAGGTCTCAGCAGCCTTGGGAAAGCGTCTGGACGACTGGGGCAGTGACGAAGACGAAGGCGATGATGAAGAGGGTGGCGAAACCAAGAAGGGGCTGCCAGAGAAGAAGAAAAAGAAGCTGCTTGATCCCAAAACCTGGGAGCGCGATGGCCGCCTGGTTGAGGTTGCTACAACGCTACGCGAGATACTAGGCGATCAGCTCTTTGAGGACCATAACATTTTCCGCGACCGCGTCGAAGCTGCGCTCAAAAAGGCCAATATTAAGCTTGCCGCCGCCGATCTCAAGGTGATTCTCAAAGCTGTGTGCTGGCGCGTCGAGACCGCGCCGCCCGTCATCGCCAAGGTACACAAGCCCGGCAAGGCTAAAGCCGATCTACTCCATGGGTTTTTCGAGGCCACGGTGAACGGCAAGCCCGCCATCGTTGAGTACGAGACTAACTCAGATCTTCGAGACACCGAGCAAGTGCCACTGCTGGAAGAGGGTGGGATCGAGGCCTTCATCCGTCGCGAAGTGCTGCCGTATACACCTGACGCCTGGATCAAGGAGGATGCCACCAAGATCGGCTACGAGATCAGCTTCACCCGGCATTTCTATAAGCCACAGCCGCTGCGCACGTTGGAAGAAATCAGTGCCGACATCCTTGCCATCGAGAAGGAGGCCGAGGGATTGCTTGGCGACATCATTGGCAGTTGATATCTAAGGAGGAAGCATGGCACGACATGAAGTTCGCGCACGTATCGATACAAAAGTTATTGGTCACAAGGACCTAGAGATTATGGTGAAACGGAGTGACGAGAAGCTAGGGACCTTGCTGATCAGTAAGGGTAATATTGAATGGCTGCCGAAGGGTAACTCCATTAGCAAGAAACGAGTGAGTTGGCAACGGTTTGCCGACTTGATGGAAGCCGAGGGGAAATTGGTCAAAGCGAGGAAATAGATGTCCACCCAGCGTTATTCCGTCACACCGCAGCCCATCGACGTCTTGCTTGCGTGGGTGAAGTCCGGCGAGATCGCCATTCCGGAGATTCAGCGTCCCTTTGTGTGGGAGCCGACCAAGGTGCGCAACCTTCTCGACTCCCTCTACGCAGGTTTTCCTGTCGGCTACCTCATCGCGTGGCGGAATCCCACCGTGAAGCTCAAGGATGGCACTCTCTCAGCCGGCAAACGAATCCTTATTGACGGCCAACAGCGCGTCACCGCTCTCATGGCGGGCTTGCTGGGCCGCGAAGTCCTCACCAAGGACTACGAGACCATCCGCATCCGAATCGCCTTTCATCCGCTGGAGGAGAAGTTCGAGGTCAGCAACCCGGCCATCGCTAAGGATGTCGCGTGGCTCCCGGACGTGGCTGCTGTGTTCTCCGCCGACGCGGACCTGATCGAACTCACCGAGGACTACGTCGCCAAGAACCCCGCCGCCGACCGCAAGCAGGTGGGCAAGGTCCTGCAAAAGCTTGGCAAGATCATCAACAACCACCTTGGCATCATCGAACTCGCCGAGGACCTTGACATCGAGACAGTCACTGAGATTTTCATCCGCGTGAACTCGGCTGGGACGCCGCTAAATCAGGCCGATTTCGCCATGTCGAAGATCGCCGCCAACGAGAGCTACGGCGGCAACCTCCTTCGCAAGGCCATTGATTACTTCTGCCACCTCGCTGTTGCCCCGGAGTTTCATTCGCGAATCAAGAACGGTGACAAGGCCTTCGCCGAGTCCGAGTTCTTCTCGAAGCTATCCTGGCTCAAGGACGTGAACGACGACCTCTACGACCCGTCCTACACCGACATGCTCCGCGTCGCCTTCACCTCGGAATTCAGGCGCGGGAAACTTCAGGACCTCGTCGCTCTTCTCTCGGGCCGAAACTTCGAGACCAAGCAATACGAGGCCGCCATCGCTGAGGAATCGTTCGCCCGACTAAAGACCGGCATCCTCAACTTCATGAACAAGACGCACTACGACCGTCTGATCATGACCCTGCGCTCCGCTGGCTTCATTGACAGTGGTCTCATTGGCGGTCAGAACGGCGTGAACTTCGCCTACATCGTCTATCTGCACGGGCGAGCAGAGAACACACCCGCCGCCGATCTCGAACGCCTGGTGCGCCGCTGGTATGTGATGTCGGTGATCACGGGACGCTACTCGGGCAATCCCGAGAACGCGTTCGACCAAGACATCCGCCAGATCGGTGCCAACGGCCTGCTTGCCCACACCGAGGCCGTCATTAAGGCGGAGACGAGTGAGGGCTTCTGGGAGGGACTGCTCCCACAGCAGATGGACACCTCCTCCGCCGGCAGTCCTTACTTTCACTGCTACCGAGCCGCCCAGGTCTGCCTCGGTGATAAGGGTTTCCTCTCCCGTGACATTACCGTGCGCGACCTCCTCCTCAACCGCAGCGACGTTCACCACGTCTATCCCAAGAACCACCTCAAGACGAAGCACAAGCTGTCCAAGGGTCGCTACAATCAGATCGCCAACTTTGTCATCGCGCAGAGCGAAATCAACATCGCCATCGGCGACGAAGACCCACAGGTCTATTTCTGGGAACTAGCGGAGCAATGCGCCGGCGGCGCAAAGAAATATGGCGGCATCACCAACCGCGCCGATATGGCGGCCAACTTCCGCGCCAACTGCCTGCCCGAATCCCTACTCGATGGTGTGACCCCCGAGTACGAATCCTTCCTCCGCGAACGCCGTCAGCTCATGGCGCGGAAGATCAAGACCTGGTTTCAGACACTGTGATGAAAGCGAAGAAATTCATCACGCTGGCGGCGAAAGGTAGTCAGTCATGATCGTCGACCTCAAGCCGTATGCGGAATACCGAGAATCAAAATTGCCTTGGGCAGGCAGCATTCCCAGTCACTGGAGCATCAGACGCGGCAAAGCTCTTTTTAAGGAGTCTCAGCTTGCCGTTCGTGAGGGGGACGAGATCGTCAGCTGCTTTCGAGATGGGCAAGTGACTCTGCGACGAAATCGCCGGACGTCGGGCTTCATGATGGCACTTTATGAGGCTGGTTACCAAGGTGTCCGCAAGGGACAGCTAGTCATTCATGCTATGGATGCATTTGCAGGAGCAGTGGGCGTCTCTGAAAGCGATGGAAAGTGCACACCTGAGTACATCGTCGCTGACCCACGAACTGACTCTGCCTTGGCCAGCTATTTTGCTTTGCTCCTGCGGTTTGCGGCACATCAGGGATTCATCTTGGTGAGTTGCCCCGCCGTTAGGGAGCGAGCACCACGCTTCCGCTATCCCAACTTTGGCGACATGCTGATGCCACTGCCGCCCTCTGTGGAGCAGGCGGCGATTGTACGGTTTCTGGATTGGACGAACGGGGGATTGGATCGGGCGATCCGGGCGAAGCGGAAACAGTTGGCGCTTGTCAGGGAGCGTGTGCTGGTCGAGACCGAGCAAGCTCTGCGTAGCGATGGCCTTCTTCGGAAACGATTCTCGACCGTTGCAGAGGTGATGAGTCGCTCGATCGATCGACAAGCCAACAAAGTCTATACGCGCATCGGCCTCTACAACCGCGGCCGCGGCATTTTTCACAAGCCTGCCGTCCCTGGAGCTGACCTTGGTGACTCGGAGTTCTTTTCTGTTAGTCCAGGCGACTTTGTAATCAGCGGACAGTTCGCCTGGGAAGGCGCGGTTGCATTGGCGCGGGCTAAAGATTCGGGATGTATCGCCTCTCACAGGTTTCCAATCCTCAGAGGCCATGACGGTATCGTGTCATCTGCGTTTCTCTTTTCGCTTTTCAGAAGCTCTTACGGCGTCATGCTGTTGAACCATCACTCGCGTGGCGCAGCTGGAAGAAACAGACCTCTCAACGCGCAGCGATTGCTGAAGGAGACAATCCCGATTCCACCTCGTGCCACACAAGAACGCATCGAATCCTTTCTTGAGCAGGAGCAGGCGGTTGCGCAGTCTGTTGAACGCCTAGTGACCATGATCAGCGAATACCGCACTCGCCTCGTCGCCGATGTGGTCACCGGCAAGCTCGATGTGCGAGCGGCGGCGGCCAAGCTGCCGGAAACAGCTAATGACCTCGAACCGCTCGATGACGCGGACGCCCCTAGTGAGGATGATGAGGAAACGGGAGATGCGGATCTCGATATAGTGCCTAAGGAGACTGAGACGTGAGTTCTGTTCCGTCGCAGCCAAAGATTTACCACATCACGCATGTGGATAATCTTCCGGCCATCGTCCGTGATCGGGTGCTGTTGAGTGATGCCACGATTGCCGCTCGTGGTGGGCCAAGCGTGGTGATTGGGATGTCGGAGATTAAAAGGCGACGGATCGAAGAGATTCCGGTATCCTGCCATCCAGGAACGAATGTCGGGGACTACGTTCCGTTCTATTTCTGTCCCCGGTCTGTGATGTTGTATTTGCTGTATCGAGCGAACCATCCGGATTTGACATATCTTGGCGGGCAGGAGCCGATTGTTCATCTCCAGGCGGATTTGCACGAAGTCGTGGCATGGGCGGAAGCCAACACCCAGTACTGGGCATTCGCGCTTTCCAATGCAGGTGCGCGATATGTCGAGACTCGGAATCGTCTGGGGCAACTGGATGAAGTCAATTGGGCTGCCGTGGCGGAAAGCGACTTTCGCGCCCCCGATGTGAAGGAAGGCAAGCAAGCTGAATTCCTCGTGCACGGCACGTTCCCATGGGAGCTTGTCCACCGAATCGGAGTCTGTTCCGTGGATATAAAGGTTCGAGCGGAGACAGCGCTGAAAGGTGCCACACACAAGCCTCCTGTTGAAATACTTCGTCATTGGTATTATTGAAGAGGAGCTATCCCATGATTGAAACCACCTCAGGCGACATTCTGACTGCCGACGCCGAAGCACTGGTGAATACGGTCAATTGCGTCGGGATTATGGGCCGCGGCATTGCCCTCCAGTTTCGTAAAGCCTTCCCAGATAACTTCAAAGCGTATGAAGCGGTATGCAAGCGAGGTGAGCTGCATCCTGGGCACATGTTCATTTACGAAACCGGAAGCTTCACCAATCCACGTTACGTGATTAATTTCCCAACTAAGCGTCATTGGAAGGGAAAGAGCCGGTTGGCTGACATTGAATTGGGGCTCAAGACTCTTGTGTCGGATATCCAACGGCTTGGCATTCATTCCCTTGCGATTCCGCCCTTAGGCTGTGGCCAAGGGGGACTTGATTGGACAGACGTGCGTCCGAGAATTGAACGAGCCTTGTCCGCTGTGCCGGATGTGCGAGTGCTCCTTTTCGAGCCAGTCGGCAGCCCTGCACATTTAGGCGCAACAGCATCCCAGCCGGTCCCCAAGATGACCGAAGCACGCGCGGCATTGGTCGGATTAATGCACCGGTATCTTGCTGGACTCATGGACCCCTTCATTAGTCTGCTGGAGGTTCACAAGCTCCTCTATTTTATGCAGGAGGCGGGAGAGGCCTCGCTTCGGCTTCGGTATGTGAAAGCTCCGTATGGCCCCTATGCGGAAAACCTGCGCCATCTTCTTTTGAGCGTAGAAGGTTATCTCACCTCGGGTTATACCGATGGAGTTGACGATCCCGAGAAGCCCCTGGAGCTTGTGCCTGGAGCTATCGGTGATGCGGAACGGTATCTGGAAAGCCATCTCGACACACAACGTCGTTTCGAGCGGGTTGCCGATCTCGTCAGGGGGTTTGAAACTCCATTCGGTCTTGAGCTGTTATCCACGGTTCATTGGGTTTCAATACAGGAAGGGGCTGTAACCCCTGATGAGGCGACGACGGCGGCATTTAGATGGAATGAGCGGAAGCGCCGGTTCTCACCCCAACAAATTGCTCTTGCCTGGCAGGTACTTCAGGATAAGGGGTGGCTTTCCGCTCAGCCGGCTGCACGTCAAGGGTGAACTCCATATTGGCGGGAAAGCTGGGATCCTCTATCGCCGCTATAACATTGCCTGCTGTTGAGGCGGGCGAGCTTCTTCGCTGTTTCAGAACGGAATCCCATTGCTTGATGGTTACTTGATTAGAGGTTCCTTGTGAGCACCGATACCAGCGAAAAGGGCCTTGAAACGCTGATCATGCGGCACATGACCGGAGAAGCCGGTCTCGCCGTGGTGCCGAACATGGCTGCTGAACGCCACGCTCTATATGGCAGGACTGGCTATATCGCAGGCAGCGCGCAGGATTACGACCGCGCCCACGCCCTCGATGTGCCGCAGCTCTTTGCCTTCCTGCGCGCCACGCAGCCCGAGCCGTTCAAGAAGCTGGCGATGGCCGACGCGAACGACGCCAAGGACATCAACCGCCTCAAGTTCCTTGCGCGGCTCTCTGGCGAGATCGGCAAGCGCGGCGTGATCGACGTCATTCGCAAGGGCGTGGAGCACGGTCCGGTACATTTCGACCTATTCCACGGGACGCCATCGCCAGGCAATGCCAAGGCCACGGCACTGCACGCGCAGAACCGCTTCTCGATCACACGCCAGCTCGCCTACAGCATGGATGAGACGCGCCGCGCACTCGACTTGGGCCTGTTCATCAACGGCCTGCCCATCGCCACCTTCGAGCTGAAAAATAGCCTCACCAAGCAGACGGTCGCTGATGCTGTCGAACAGTACAAGCGTGATCGCGATCCGCGTGAGCGGCTCTTTGAGTTTGGCCGCTGTGTGGTGCACTTTGCCGTAGACGATAGCGAAGTCCAGATGTGCACGGAGCTGAGGGGCAAGGGCTCGTGGTTTCTGCCATTCAATAAAGGATACAACGACGGCGCAGGCAATCCGCCCAATCCCCACGGCCTCAAGACCGACTACCTCTGGAAGGAGGTTTTGACCAGGTCAGGGCTGACCAACATCATCGAAAACTACGCCCAGATCGTCGAAGAGAAGGATCCGCGTACCGGCAGAAAAAAGAAAAAGCAGGTATGGCCCCGATACCACCAGCTTGGTGTGGTACGGCAGGCGCTAGCCGATGTGCATTCCCACGGTGCGGGCAAGCGGTACTTGATCCAGCACTCAGCGGGCAGCGGCAAGTCGAACTCCATCGCCTGGCTCTCGCATCAGCTTATCGGTCTGACGCGAGAGGACAGGGACATCTTCAACTCGGTCATTGTCGTGACCGACCGCCGGATACTCGACCATCAGATTCAGACGACGATCAAGCAGTTCATGCAGGTGGGCGCGACGGTGGGCCACGCTAAGGATTCGGGTGATCTGCGCAAATTCATTCAGGAGGGAAAGAAGATCATCGTCTCGACCGTTCAGAAGTTCCCTCATATTCTCGATGAGATTGCCATAGAGAGCGGCAAGCGCTTCGCCATCGTCATTGACGAGGCCCACTCAAGTCAGGGTGGTAAGACCTCCGCGGCGATGAGCCAGGCGCTCGGTGACGCCGAGAGTGACGAAGAGGTGGGGACCGATCCGGAAGATCTGATCAATGAAGCGCTCGCCAAGCGCATGACGGCGCGCAAGATGCTGACGAACGCTAGCTACTTCGCCTTCACCGCTACGCCCAAGAACAAGACGCTGGAGATGTTCGGTGAGCCGCTCCCGCCAGATGCCGAGGGCAAGATCAAGCACCGACCCTTCCACAGTTACACGATGAAGCAGGCGATCGAGGAGGGATTTATTCTCGATGTGCTCAAGATATATACGCCGGTGGACAGCTACTACAAGCTGGTCAAGAAGACGGAGGACGATCCAGAGTTTGACACCAAGAAGGCGCAGAAGAAGCTGCGGCGCTATGTGGAGAGTCACGAGCACGCAATCCGGCTCAAGGCCGAGATTATGGTGGACCACTTCCATGAGCAGGTGATGGCGGCCGGAAAGATTGGCAGCCAGGCGCGGGCGATGGTGGTGACAAGCGGCATCGAGCGGGCCATCCAGTACTTCCATGCGTTCAAAACCTATCTGGTAGAGCGCAAGAGTCCGTATCAGGCGATTGTCGCGTTCTCGGGTGAGCACGCCTACGGCGGAGCCAAGGTGAGTGAGTCGTCGCTCAATGGGTTCCCGAGCAGTGAGATTGCCGCAAAGATCCAGATCGACCCGTATCGCTTCCTGATCTGTGCCGACAAGTTCCAGACCGGCTATGACGAGCCCTTGTTGCACACAATGTATGTGGACAAGCCGCTCTCTGGGATCAAGGCTGTGCAGACCTTATCTCGGCTGAATCGTGCACATCCGCAAAAGCACGACTGCTTTGTGCTCGACTTTCAGAACAACAGCGAGACGATCACCTGTGCTTTTCAGGACTACTACCGCACGACGTTGCTGGCCGAGGAGACTGATCCGAATAAACTACATGATCTGAAGGCAGCCTTGGATACTGCCCAGGTTTATTCGCCTGAACAAGTAAATCAGGTGATGACGTTATTCCTCGGCAATGCAGACCGAGACACACTCGATCCGATTCTTGATGCCTGTGTGGCGGTTTATGTGGACCGGCTTGACGAAGATGGACAGGTCGGTTTCAAGGGCAAAGCCAAGGTGTTTTGTCGCACGTATAGTTTCCTTTCATCGGTCATTCCCTACAGCAATCCAGAATGGGAGAAGCTCTCCATCCTGCTCAATCTGCTGGTGCCCAAATTGCCCGCGCCGAAGGAAGAGGATCTTGCCAAAGGCATTCTCGAAGCCATCGACATGGACAGCTACCGCGTGGAGAAGAAGGCAACAATGAAGATTGCCTTAGTGGATAAGGATGCGGAGATTGAGCCGGTGCCAACGGATGCGCACGGCCACAAGGCAGAGCCAGAGCTTGATCGTCTGAGCAACATCCTCAAGACCTTCAATGAGCAGTTCGGTACGCTGTTTACGGACACCGACCGTGTCGCGAAACGGATCCGCAACGACATCGCTCCCAGGGTCGCCGCCGATGCGGCCTATCAGAACGCCAAGGAAAACACGCCGCATACCGCACGCTTGGCCCATGATCAAGCATTGGCCAAGGTGATGCAACACCTCTTAAAGGATGATACGCAGGTCTATAAGCAGTTCGTCGAGAACGAGTCCTTCCGGCGCTTCATTAGCGATATGGTGTACACGATCACAAACCAGTAATGGATAGCTGCGAGCGGCGCTGAGAACCGGGTAAGTAGGAACGGAATGGGGTGGATCATGCTCAGGCTCTGAGTGTACGAGGTCTACGAGAGCCTCTCTGCGCTTGTGGAATAGATTCGCAGAAACGCTCAGGAGGGAATCGATCCTCAATGGACAAACTCCGTATAAAATCAACCTCCCTGTCTTCAGCTGAGTGCTCGGACGTTGTCCTGCGCGAGACGAATACCACCCGACTCGTGTTTCGGCCCATGTTGGTAGAGAATCCTTCCATCCCAGAGGCGGCGGTCAAGGGGACGTTTATATTCCTGCGGAAGGGTCCCCGGGACGAGTGGGTTGAGGTGGAGACCATCCCATTATCGCAATTGAAGAAAGGAGACGCCTACAAGCTAGCTATCGGCTCTTCCGAGATCCTGCTTCTATACAAGAGTCTCACAGACCTCTACAAATTCCACTCCGAGTCTGGCATTCCCCTCGGGGACCATGAGTTCGTTCCAGTCAATCGGCAGCTGGCCCAAATTGCGCGAATGACACCCGACGATCTCCAGAATATTTTAGCAGCCAACCGCGCAGTAGGTTCCTCGCTCCTTATGCGACTTCTCGCATGGGCAACCCACGCTGACAATCCGGCTGCGCTCGTTGAACACCTGATCGAACTTTCTCCCGCTAGCCTCCGTACGCTCAATATCGCGGTTAATCTCCAAAGCCTGAAAGCAGCCATTGTGCTTTGGCGATCCAACCAAACAACCGCAGACGAGGAGTTCTGGCAGCGATCACTTACCGATAACTCTTTCGTCCTGGAACACGTGTTCTCCTGGCCGACCACAATCGTCCGAGGAAAGGCCTATGTCGGCGGTAAGTCCGTCATGAATACAGGCGGCAACGTAATTGACTTCCTAATGAATAATCAGGTAACCAGAAATGCTGCCCTTATTGAAATCAAAACGCCAACCACACCATTGATCGCTCTCCGGGGGTACCGCCACGGAGTTTATCCACCATCCAGCGAGCTTACCGGTGGAGTCATGCAAGTGCTTAACTACAAGCATTCCCTCCAACAGGAATATCACTCCATCACCCACGGTCAGGTAAATCCCTTCGATTCGTTCGATCCCCGTTGCGCTATTGTTGTAGGAAACGCTGGCCGCGAGCTTCTTAACGAGGATAAACGAAAGTCGTTTGAACTTTTCCGCAATCAGTTCTCCGGTGTCACCATCATCACCTATGACGAACTGTTTGCGCGGGCTGAGCAGCTGATCCGCGTCCTGGAGTCACCGAGACCGAAGCCTTCACGGCCTAACCAGGAAACTAACTCCCGATGAGCAGTCGCGAAAGAGGCGAATTGAAGTTCCGCACTCTCCCTTGAGGCTAACCATCCATTAGGCTGTTTTCGCTGAGACACTTCTGCCTAGGACGATGTAAATTGTGCAGACAAGCGTTATAGTCACTTATCGTGCATCAGACGGTTGTCCCATTTGTCTGTTCGCTAGTGGCAATAGCCGATCGGCTTTCACATGCGAGGCGCACTGCTCGCGCCAGTAAACATGTCACTCTCGCTGCGTGGTCCTCTCCGGCACGCTGGTTCCGGGCTCTGCTTCCTGTTTCATCGGTGAACTGGGCGGTGCTCCTCCTCCTCCAGTGAGAGGGTCACATAGGGGGAAATGTCATAGCAAGCAAACACCAATCCAAACGACCGGCGACGCTGCAATGTGGCAACATCAAAACCATGATTTGGCAGAACGTCAGCGATAAGGGACCGTTCGTTGCGACGATCTTATCGCGGCTGTTCAAAGATCAGGTTCGTGCCAGGCGCGAAGACGCCGCATTCGGTCTCAATGATCTCTGGCGGCACTCATGAATGTCGCCTTCGAGGTGAAGGAGTGGATGGCCGCTCACATGTTGAAGCGTTGATCGGGTTTCTTGAGAAGCTTCCGTTCCTCCGGGGGCTTCGTTCCGTCTCCGTAACGGGCTCTTGGCACAAGCCAGCAACGGCATGATGTGCAACCGATTGGTGTCTACGTTCGGATACAGTCTGTATCCATTTCTCTGGTGCTATCGCACGCTGGCGGACGGATAAGCCACTGATTGTTCACGAATTCCGTGGAACTACGGATATTATGAAGAGCTAGGATTCTGGCAGCGTCCTCGGTACGAGACATGCATTGGTTTACGAAGTATATTGAGGAGGTGCAGAACCATGACACGCCCATTTGATCCAGGGTACGGAGCAGAGCCGTTCAAGAGCCTGTGCGAGACCTATCCGGACGAGACCGTGTATCCGTCGGGACAGTTTCGTTTGGAGTGGGGACCGATCTTTCACCGTGGTCGCCTCGACGGGTCCGCGCGCGTCCTGGTAATCGGACAAGATCCGGCGCAGCATGAGACCATTGTGCGCCGGATTTTGGTGGGAGAAGCGGGGCGGCGGGTCCAGGGATTCTTGGCGAAACTGGGCATCACGCGGAGTTATGTGTTTATCAATACCTATCTGTACAGCGTCTACGGCAGCGTCAAAGCTCAGACGCGGAAGAATCCCGCACTCATCGAGTACCGCAATCAGTGGTTTGAAGCCTTGTTGATCGGACAGCAGGTCGAAGCCGTGCTCGCGCTAGGGCAAGCGGCAGATGAAGCCTGGCAGTTCTGGCGCTCGACACCGAAAGGACAGTCCCTGTCCGTTGCTTACTCGGCCGTGACGCATCCGACGCAGCCGGAAAGTTCATCGAAAGGGGACAAGGCCAAACTCCAGGCCGCCACCAAAAAGATGCTCCAAAACTGGAACGCTGCCTTACAGGTTCTCTCACCAAGCGTGCAGCATCCCGATGTGCCCACGACGCTCGTGTTGTACGAGGAGAATTGGGTGGACGTTGATCGAGTGGGGATTCCGGAGTTCGATTATCCGGCTGGCCTCCCGGCCTGGATGCATGAGCAAGACGGATGGGCGAAACGAGCGGGTGTTGACGACCTGGCGAAACGTCGCAACATTACGCTCACCGTTCCTAAGGGAGTGATAGCATGACCGATGCTTCTCGTCGTTGGTATCCGCTCTCTGGTCCGATACCGGCAGCGCGGCGCCTCATGCCGAACACTGCCAAGGCTGCAACGAAGCCTGGGCCGATCGACCCACTGACAGGGCCTAAGCTCGCCCTGGCCGGACGCGTGGTCACGATGGATGATGCCGGAACGGTCAAGCCCGATGCCGTCATGTTCCTTGAGCAGGGCACCATCGTCGCCATGCAGGATCGCCAACAGCCGCCGCCTCCTGGATTTGACAGGGTGCCGGTGGTGGAGACCGGCGGGACTCTCTTTCCTGGCCTCATCGAACTGCACAACCATCTCAGTTATAACGCGCTGCCGCTCTGGAGCCCGGTCCCGAAGTTGTTTCAACACCGCGGCCAGTGGCCTGATCATCCCGATTATCGGAAACTTATCAGTGGTCCGATGACCGTGGTAGGGACCTACCGAGATGCCCAGGGCAAAGCGGCGCTGCTCGCACCGCTGGTTCGCTATGTGGAATGCAAATGCCTGTTGGGAGGGGTGACGACGACCCAGGGGATCATGTTGAGTAGCAATGCTGGCGTGCAACGGTATTACCGTGGCATCGTCCGCAATGTCGAACAGACCGATGACCCGGCTCTGTCGGAAGCCAAGGCGCGGATTCCTGATGTGGATGCGAAGAGTGCCGCTTCGTTCCTGGCTCGGCTCAAGAAAGAGGACAGTTGCTTCCTGCTGCATCTGAGTGAGGGGATTACCAAACCTGGACAACCCGATTCAATCGCTCGCAAGCATTTTCGGGCGCTCGAAGTGGCGCCAAACCAGTGGGCGATCAACGATCGGTTTGCAGGCATTCACGCGGCGGGGCTGTTGCCTGAGGATCTCGCCGTGCTCGCGCAGCACGGAGGTGCGATTGTGTGGTCACCGCTCAGTAACCTGCTGCTGTATGGAGACACGGCTCGGGTAGACGTGGCCAAACAAGCGGGGGTCCGCATCAGCCTCGGCAGCGACTGGTCGCCCTCCGGGAGCAAGAATTTGTTCGGCGAGTTGAAAGTGGCCTGGCTCTATTCGCAGCACCAGCTGAACGGGCTGTTTAGCGCTCGCGAAATTGTAGCGATGGCGACACGAGAGGCGGCGAGGATTCTAAAGTGGCACGACGCGCTTGGGACGCTCGAAGCCGGTAAACGTGCCGATGTGCTGGTCATTGCCGGTCAGGAAGGCGATCCCTATGACGCCCTGATTCGAACGAAGGAAACGGCAATCAGCCTCGTCATGATCAATGGGGTGGCCCGGTACGGGTTGCCGGGACTCATGACTGCCCTTGGTTCAGGAGGAGAAACGGTGCGTGTTGGGAGACAGACGAGGCGACTGTTTCTTCAACAGGAGACCGGGGATCCCGATGTGGGTTCGGTGTCATTGCGTGCTGCCCGGAGCACCTTGAAGAAGGCCTTCCAGGATCTCCCCAAATTGGCGCGGGAGCTTGAGAAACCGAAACCGAAGAAAGCCGTGGGTCGGGCGCTCGATGCACCAGAGCCGGTGGTGTGGTCACTTGCACTTGATGAAATTCAGGCCACGGGAATGGATCAGCGCCCACGACTCCCCTTCAACGGCCCACGTGATTTCACGGGACCCAAGCGGGCCTCCACACGTGCAGCGTCCGTTCCGCTCTCGCAACTGCTTCAGCCGATTATGCTCGATCCACTCACCGTGGCTGACGATGGGAATTTTCTCACGGACATCGCCAACCAACCCAACCTGCCCGAGTCCATCCGGACCGGCCTGGCCGACCTCTACTGATCCACCTTCATATATGGCTCACTTCCCCGCAAGGCAGGATTAAATCAAAGGCGGCTGGAACGTGGCGAAAGTCGAAGTGAGATCATGACTTGAATACTGGCGGTGTCCCGAGAAAAGAAGCCACCAGCCTTCCTGGAGCTCATTTTCATCTTTACAAGGAAGCGAGGGGATCCTCTGAGGTTAACGACAGGTGGAGGTTGTGCCGATTCGGTCTATTTATTCAACATCTCTCGAACCGCTTGGCTGAGCGGCGGCACTTTGTTCCTCACGATGCCCTAGATGATTTCTGAACGAGACCGAAATAATCATGAATCAGTTCGGCCCTTCCATCACCTCTGGAGGCATCAGGACCAGGAACCGATCCTCTCGCCATTTCTACGTACCAGCACTGTGGTGAATTTTGTGTCAAAACCCTGCAGGAATGGACGGAAGGCGACAGGAACGTATAGAACCAATAGAAGGCGATAACCTCTCAATATTGCGGCGAATAATGGGGAAACCATTGCCATAGCGAGCACTTGCTAAAAACCGTTCTTTCGAGCTTTTAAGGCGAGGGCCCTGGGTTCGAGTCCCAGCCGGCTCACCAGATTTATCCTCCCTCCTATCCTTCCTTGTTGTGGTATTGGCTTCTCCTTCATGGTTCCTTTATAGAGTCTATCTCAGAGTCGAGTCTTGAGGTGATTGCTGTTGCCGTGTGTAGCTGTGCGTCACAGGAATGATTAATTTTGGAAAAAATCTGTGAGATGGGTTCTCAGTATTATGAGTCGGTACTTCTTCAGGAGATCAGTTTTCAATATTGAGATAGCTTCTACTTCTAATTGAATGGATGGACCACGGTTTAGAAAAACTTGAAAGATGGCTGGAAAGTTTCGAGAACGAGAGATCGAGAACGTTTAGGTCCAGTTTATTGATTCAATATCCCTCGAACTGCCTGGCTGAGCGTCGGCATTTTGTTTTTCACAATGTCCCAGGCAATTTCCGAATCCAGACCGAAATACTCATGAATCAGAATGTCGTGAAGTCCGGCCATTTTCTTCCATTCGACTGACGGGTATTGGGCTCGGAAGTCTTCTGGGAGTTTCTTGACGGCCTCACCAATCACTTCGAGATTCCGGACCACGACATCGAAGGTCTTTTCATCGTCGAGAAACGCGGCTTTGGATAGGTTCTCCGTATAGCAATCTTCCGAGTGGCCTCCAGAATGTCTTCCAGGTAGACTCTAGAATGCCCGGGGCATAGACGGTTTCTCGTTGGATAATCGGCAGAAGTCGCGGTTTGATGGAACTCATCGTGACGAGGTCGATGCGTGACTGGAACAGGTCTTCCAGGAAGATTTTCGTGTCCATGTAGGCGTCGAAAGACTTCTCCGACAGCTCAACGACAAAATCGAGATCACTCCCTGGCATCGCTTCCCCCCTGGCATAGGATCCGAACAGACCCAGCCGACGGACTCCCAACCTTCTGAGGGTCGCCTGATTTTGCTCGATGAGCTTCAGGACTTCGTCTCGACATATGACCATACCGTGCCCTCTGGTTCGCTCAAGTTTTGAGCCGGATCATCGCATCGGATTGTATGCTCCGATTTCTGAGGAGATCGTGCATATTCTAGCATGAGGCAGAATAGGTGGCGCCATTGGAACTTCTTTTCCGACCCGTGCTTCGTACAAGAAGCGCGATCTGGTACGTCTTTGGCAGTCGGCAGCAGTCTCGCCTTGACATCTCCTCGGGGATAGCCTAGCGTTGCTCTCATCAACCTGATTGATGATGGATGGCATGGGAAGGGACTCATGAAATTGAAGAAGCCCATCAAGCCGAAAAAAACTGCGACCACATCGAAGAAGGCTCCGCCTAAATCGAAGACAACGCGCCGAGGACCTAGCCGTCGAACGACGTCAGCGGCTCCCGCCCCTTTGGAATCAGCCACGATCAATGACCTGATCGCCAGGCGTGCCTTCGAAAACTACGAACGACGTATCCGCCAAGGCCCACTTGATGACTGGCTTCAGGCGGAGCAGGAGATCCTTGGATCACGGTAGATACGACATGCTGACCTGCCGGATTATGGTGAGTCTGCCAGTGCGATGCACGACCAACCGATCATTCTGACAACATCTCACTGATCAATCCCATCGTTTCAGTTGGGCCTGCCTTGAGGTTTGATTCGCCCTTCTCCGCTGAATCGCCCTGCGAGATCTCCATGGCCTTCTCGTTTCGTTCTTGTCGTGGTTTCCCTGCGTGAGACGCTGTGATGAATAACTCTGGTATGCGCGTCAAATAATTGCGGTCAGTCCCTCGTGACAGTTTGTAGCCGTCCGCTACGGGGGCATACAATCGAGCGCATCATTGCGTGCGGACCTCAATTGCGTCGATGGACGGGGCCCATACGACACTGTGACTACCGCACGAGTTGATTGAGCAGAAACCCTTTCGACCATGACGATCTCTTCGAAGAGTACGCTTCAGCAAATCCCGGCAGGAGTATGGGTGCTCGGCTTTGTCAGTATGCTCATGGACATTTCTTCGGAGATGATTCACAGCCTGCTGCCGCTGTTCATGGTCACCACTCTCGGCGCGAGCGCGGTCGCTGTCGGCTGGGTGGAAGGGGTGGGTGAATCGACGGCTCTCATCGTCAAGGTGTTTTCAGGCACCATCAGCGATTATCTGGGTAAACGAAAAGGCTTGGCCGTACTTGGCTATACCATCGGTGCGCTCAGTAAGCCGCTGTTTGCCGCAGCCTCCATGACCGGCGTCGTGCTGGCTGCTCGAGTGTTGGATCGTATCGGCAAAGGGATACGAGGTGCGCCGCGCGATGCCTTGGTGGCGGACATTGTGCCGACACACTTACGTGGTGCCGCGTTCGGCTTGCGCCAGTCTCTCGATACTGTTGGAGCCTTTGTCGGACCACTGTTGGCCGTCGGCTTCATGCTGCTCTGGGCCAACAATTTTCGCGCGGTGTTTTGGGCAGCGGTGATTCCCGGTTTACTTGCAGTCGCGTTGTTGGTGTTCGGCTTACGCGAGCCGGCACACCATCAGGGGGGTCAGCGTGTTAATCCGCTTCGGCAAGAAAACATCGCACGCCTTGGCCGCTCGTATTGGTGGGTGGTCGGCATTGGCGCGGTGTTCACATTGGCTCGATTCAGCGAGGCGTTTCTGGTGCTGCGGGCTCAGCAGAGCGGCCTATCACTTGCCTTCGTGCCGTTGGTAATGGTCGTCATGAACGTCGTCTATGCGTTATCGGCGTATCCCTTTGGAAAGCTCTCCAATCGAATGAGTCATACTAAGTTGTTGGCGCTTGGTGTCATCGTGTTGATTGCGGCCGATCTCGTGTTGGCGGCAAGCGAGCATTGGGGTGTCGTATTGGCAGGGGTCGCGCTCTGGGGCATCCACATGGGCATGACGCAGGGGCTGTTCGCAGCCATGGTTGCTCATACCGCACCGCCCGATCTGCGCGGCACAGCCTATGGATTGTTTAACCTCGTCAGTGGATTGGCGATGCTGCCGGCGAGTGTGTTGGCTGGTTTGCTCTGGGAGCACCTTGGGGCGTCGGTCACCTTCTATGTCGGTGCTGCTTTTTGCGCGGTTTCGCTCATAGGTCTGGCGTGGAGAAACACATTGTATGCACAGGGACAGTTGGCTGAAGGCTGAAGCAGAGGAGGGATGGTTTTGGTACGATGGCCCTACTGCGGGCCGTGGTTCTCTCCCTGACCAAGGCTGGCGCCGGCGTCCTTGCGTTGCTCAGGAGGCTCAATGTTGGTGGTACATTTGCTCCAATGCCATAATAGCACCGGTACCAGGAAGTATTGTGTGATGGAGCGATGACGACCCTCTCTCTCTTTGCCGTTGTCTTTGTGATCAATTGTCTGCCTGCATTTGCGCCGCCGACGTGGATGGTGGTGTCTGCGATGACAGTGTCCAGTTCTGGTGCGAATCCCTGGCTCACCGCGTTCGCGGCTGCAACGGCGGCGACGGCCGGGAGACTGGTCCTCGCGAAACTGGCATATATTCTTGTCAGGCAACGCTGGTTGAGTGCGCGTACCAAAGAAAATGTTGATCTGGTCAAAGCCCGTCTTGAAAGACACCGTGCGATGACCTTCGGAGCCGTCCTCGCTTATACTTGCAGCCCCTTGCCATCGAATTCACTGTTTATCGCCTATGGACTCACATCGTTGCCCCTGGCTCCGGTGGCGGCTGCCTCCTTCATTGGCCGGTTTCTGACCTATAGTTTTTGGGTGGTCATAGCTATGGAGGTGGCGCAGAAGGTTGTTGTCGATCACGAATCGATCTTTGCCTATCTCGGGGGGTATTTTGTCGTGACGCAAGTCTTCATGCTTGCGCTGGTCGTTCTCTTTGCAAAACTGGACTGGAGGGCCTGGTTTATCGGTAAGACCGTCCAGCTCATGCCCCGGACAGAAACCTCCCATCAGAAGTGATTCCGCATCATCTCAGCGTTCACCGTGGTCAAAGGGCCTGATGAACTCGGTTTTTGTGCCATCTCATCCATTGCATCACCCGTGAGATCCTTCATAAGATAGAGCAGCTGAGAAATGGCCAGCCAATTGGGCGTCTATACGGTGACTCATGCCGTCCAGCAATCACAAGAAAATCGAGGAGGCTCGTGCCAATGCTCGACGCCTGATCGAACAGGCCCCCAAGGTATTCATCGCCTTGTTTATTCTGACCGGTGTGGCGTATCTGTCCGGATCGGTGTATACCCGATCATATTTTTCGACATTTGGAGCCTCGTGGGTCCTGGAGGAGGTTCCGATCGCGATGTACTACAGTCAAAGCTGGATCCCACTGCTGCTCATTCTCTTCTTCGGGTATTTGGCCACCACGAATCTCACGCTGATCGAGGGGCACGCCGATTTAACCACGACGACACGGTTTAAGATCTCACTCGTGGCGGTTCGGTATGGTCCGTGGCTGCTGGGTGGACTTCTCGGAGTTACTTTTGTGCTCGGCTCGCTCGATTTCATGTCTGTTGCGATCGACCTCTTATGGGTTGCGATCCCTCTTCTTCTTTTCTTGTGTGCATCAACATTCGAACTCGTGGTCGTGAGATTCATCAAGGTTGATCGAAGCATTGATCTCTCGAGGGCCTATCTCTCGTTCGCCGTGATCACCGCTGCGCTGTATGTGGTGCCTGCGCAGCTTGGGACAAACTGGGCACGACTGGACCAGCAGGACCCCTCTCCGCTCCTGAACGTCTATCTTCGAGATGATGTGACGACCTACAAGCTTCTGTATGCTGCCGAGGAGCGGTGGTATGTTTTTCCAGTCAAATATGAGGGAAATGAGCCACCGGTGAAAGCCGTTGTCGCCACCGATGTTTCATTTGGACTGGTTCAGGACAACGCAACGACTCAATCAGGAGCAGACGCTCCCGGAGCTCATTAACCACTGGTCCTGCCCTTGCAGCGTACCAACGGAAAGTTGTCATCCAGATGGAAACATGGCGCATAATGCCTCACGTCCGGTAGGTCTCCGTTGCAAGACGGGGCAGCGTGAATCCTATTCACCCATTTGTATTGTTGGGAGCATGGCATGACAGAAGATTGGGGTGCGATTCTCGTCGTGGATGATGACGCGGATATGCGGGAATTGGCCTATGACATGCTGAAAGATCGCGGTCATCAAGTGATGACGGCTGGAAACGGAGACGAAGCTCTGAAACGATTGAGTGAGGAAGACTATGCCGTTGTCCTGACCGATCTCCGCATGAAGGGGATGGAAGGGATCGAGTTATTGGCCGAAATCAGGCGGAGATATCCCGACATCAACGTCATTCTCATGACGGCATTCGGATCGGTGGAGACGGCGGTTGACGCGATGAAACATGGAGCCAGCGATTACCTCACGAAGCCTGTGAAGAAAGACGACCTGATTCGTGTGATCGAGCGGGTCGTTCGTGAGGCGTCGCTGCGTCGGGAAGTACGTCGACTTCGAAAGGAAGTGCGCAAGGAATACAGCTTCCATCAGATCCTGGGAAAGAGCAAAGCGATCCAAGGGGTTTTCGATCTCATTCGACGGGTGGCGGATAGCCCGACCAATGTTCTGATTACCGGAGAGAGTGGAACTGGCAAGGAGTTGGTGGCAAAAGCCATCCACTTCAATAGCGACCGGAAAGATGCCCCGTTTATTCCGATCAATTGCGCGGCCATTCCGGAACAACTGTTGGAGAGCGAGCTCTTTGGACACATGCGGGGAGCCTTTACCGATGCCAAGATCGACAAGCGAGGGCTGTTTGAAGAAGCGCAGAAAGGCACCTTGTTTCTCGACGAGATCAGCGAGTTGCCGCTCATGCTGCAGGCCAAGATCCTCCGGGCGATTCAGGAGAAGGACATCAGACGGGTCGGTGCGACGAAGCCGATCTCGGTGGATGTCCGGATCATCGCGGCTACCAACCTGAATCTGAACGAGGAAGTGAAGCACAAGCGGTTTCGCGAGGATCTCTATTATCGACTCAATGTCATCGAACTGAAGTTGCCGCCGCTTCGAGAACGCCGGGAGGATATCCCGCTGCTGGTGGATGCCTTTCTCAAGAAATGTGGCCATGCGCGCGGGAAGGACGTGAAGGGTGTGAGCGAGGCGGCACTCGCCATGTTGATGGACTATGCCTGGCTCGGCAATGTGCGGGAACTCGAGAACGTCATCGAGCGGGCCGTGACGCTGAGCCGTGGCGAGAAGATTATGCCGGATGATCTGCCTCCGGCGGTACAGGGGGCGCGAGGAGATCGGCGTGTGTTGGACGAAGCGGCTGAGCGCACGCTGCCCTTACACGAGCTGGAGAAAGAGTACATCAAGAAGATCCTCGAAAAAACCGGCGGCAACAAATATCAGGCCGCCCACGCCCTTGGAATCGACCGGAAGACCCTGTATCGTAAACTCGCCGAAATCGAAGGTAAGTCTCATCCAGAGGAATAACGACCAGCGTCGGATCATCGCCGCGTGACGGCGAACGGCCGGTCTCGATCAGATGAAAGATGTCGATCGTCTTGTCATGCGTGTTGTGCATTGGGCGATCCCGCTCCTCACGATCGGTATCTTTGTTGCCGATCTGCTGACTCCAGTGGGCATTGCCGTGTCGATGCTCTACGTCATTCCCCTGCTGCTCACGATGTTCAGTTCAAAGGAGAAAGAATCGTTCTATTTTTGCGGCCTTGTCACCGTCCTCCTGTGGGCCGGGTTATTTCTCAAGTCTTCGAGTGGTTCTCTTCTCTATGGCGTGCTCAATCGTACATTGGGAACCTCCGTTCTGTGGATTCTGACCCTGGGATTGATTCGCTTCAGACGGTTACAACATGCATCCGTACAGACAGAACACACACTGATGGCGGAACGTGTGGAGCGAGCCCATGCCGAGGGGTTGATGATGGAGGCACAACAGGCACGCTCCCATGCGGATCAGGAGGCCGTGCGTGCCGTCGTGGGCCGCAAAGAAGCGGAGGAGCAGCTCCTGGTCAGCCGGCTCAGGCTCGAAGGTATTATTGAGTCCGCCATGGATGCCATTCTGACCGTGGATGAGAGTCAGAAGATTGTGTTGTTCAACCGTGCGGCCGAGCAGATGTTCGGCTGTTCCGCTCGAGAGGCCCTGGGGCAACCGCTCGATCGATTCTTGCCGTCCCGGTTTCGCAAAGCGCATCACCATCATGTGCAGACACTTGGGCGATCCGGTACCACGTCTCGGAAAATGGGCAACCTGGGGACGGTGGTGGGGCTTCGCCTGAATGGAGAAGAGTTTCCGATCGAAGCGGCCATCTCACATCTCGACGTGGAACAGAAGCAATACTATACCGTCATTCTCCGAGACGTCACCGACCGCAAGCGGGCTGAAGAAGCTCACCAAGAGAGTCAGCGGCAACTTACCACCCTCATCGGCAATCTACCGGGCTTCGTCTATCGTTGTCGAAATAATCGAGAATGGACATTTGAGTATCTTAGCGAAGGGGTATCGGATCTGACCGGGTACACGGTCCAGGAATACCGTGTGCAACGATCTATCTCCTATGGTGACACGACCCATCCGGATGACCGTGAGCGTGTGTGGCAAGAGGTTCAGGCAGCGATCACACACCATCGTCCGTATGAAACAACCTACCGCATCCTCACGAAGTCGAAGGAGGTGAAGTCGGTTTGGGAACGGGGTGAAGGGATTTATGCACAGGACGGTACGCTGAGCTATCTTGAGGGGTTCGTCACCGACATCACGGAACGGAAGCGAGCCGAGCATCTGCTGCGGCAAAGCGAAGAACGCTACCGGCGATTGATCGCCATCTCGCCCTACGCCATTGTGGTAATTCGAGACGGCCGCATTTTCTTCGCGAACGACCAGGCGATCACCTTGTTCGGTGCGGTGAAGGCCGATGAGATTCTGGGGAGACCGGTGATGGATCGCTTCCATCCCGATTATCATCTGGCGATTCGAGAGCGCATCCACGAATTAGTGGAAGGCCGCGCACAAGTGCCCATGCTCGAGGAGAAAATCGTCACCCTGAGCGGAAGATCCGTGGACGCAGAGGTCAGCGCCGCGCGATTCGTGGATGAGGAAGGCCCGGCGATCCTGATCATGTTGCGGGATATCAGCGAGCGGAAGCGACTGCAAGAACAATTGCGAACGACCGAGCGCATCGCCGAACTCGGCACGGTAGCCTCGGGCATGGCCCACGAAATCGGCACCCCGATGAACGTCATTCTTGGCCGGGCTGAATACTTGATGGATCGTGTTACGGAAGAGCCGATCAAAAAAGGCCTCCAGACCATCATTACCCAAGTCGAGCGGATTACGAGGGTGATGAACCAGCTTCTCTCCTTCGCGCGACGAAAAGCTCCGAAACGCGGTGCGCTCGATCTGCGGCACGTGCTTGAAGATAGTATCGAGATGTTTCGCGAACGTCTTGCACGAAGTCATATCCAGGTCGAGTTGCTGTTTGCCGATCCCTGCCCCATGGTTTTGGCTGATGCGGATCAGATGAGCCAAGTCATCATCAACCTTGTCATGAACGCCGTGCATGCGATGCCGGATGGAGGGACGCTTCGTGTTGGACTGGTTCTTGAACCACAGATGGTGAAACTCACCATTGCCGATACAGGCCATGGAATCCCTCGGGAGATAATCAGGAAAATCTTTGATCCCTTTTTCACGACGAAGGAGTTCGGCAAGGGGACAGGGTTAGGGCTGACGGTCGTCAAAGGCATTATTGAAGAGCACCAAGGCTCCGTTACCGTTGACAGTGAAGAAGGAAGGGGAACGACGTTTACGATCCTGTTGCCGAGAGCGAATTGCTGACAGCATAGACAGCGCTGCGTCCTACGTTCTGAGTTTTAATAAGGCTCAGCACCCGGCACTCTTTCCCTCGGCGATCTTGGTGTAACAACGCAGATGATGACAGCCGGGGGGGATGCCTGCTTCGACAAGCCGGTCCGTATTGCGGACCTGAAGAACGGTGTGCAACAATTACTCTCCCATGAGGGGATGTGACGCACAGCTCGTCATATTTTGAATGGTGTTGGTTGCGAGATACGAATGAATGGCCTAAATGGCGAGAGCGCCCTGTCTGATCCGGACAGCTCCAGTGTCCCAGAACCCCCAGATCCCATCATTACCGCCCGAGTCGAAGCTATCAAGCAGTTGGCAGGAGGACTGTCCGATCGTGTGGCGGTCATGGATCGATCCTTTAATGTCGTGTACGCGAACGAAGCGGCGTGGGCCGTGCAAGAGCATGCCTCTACTCGCCGGACTCAGGCCAAATGTTATGAAGCCTTTGCCCAACGAACCGATCCTTGTAAGGCCTGTCCGGCAACCAAAGTGTTCGAGGCGGCCGAGGTGCAGTGCGTGTCATACTCGGGGGGAGGTGACGGTACAGCCTGTGGCATGCAGCAAGCCTTTCCATTAACGGATGCAAATGGATCCGTGGTCTCCATGCTGGTGCTCTTCCAGCCGAGATCAAAGCCCGTTCACGCCGCCCCAGCGGAGGATCGCCGTCCTGCATCTGTGACGGACGGCCTTGGCGATTTGATCGGTCGAAGTCCGATCATGCAGCAGCTCTTCGACATGACCCGTCTTGTCTCGGAGAGCGCGGCAACTGTCCTCATTCAAGGTGAAAGCGGAACGGGGAAAGAACTCTTGGCAAAAACGATTCATGCTCTCAGTCACAAGAGAGATCGGCCGTTCGTCGTGGTTGACTGCGGCTCATTGCCTGAGACACTGCTCGAAAGTGAACTGTTTGGGCATGTGAAGGGAGCGTTCACCGGGGCCGTGGCGAACAAGCGCGGCCTGTTTGAAGAGGCTGACGGCGGCACGATCTTCCTTGATGAGATCGCTGATACGACGCCGACCTTTCAAGCCAAGTTGCTTCGTGTCTTGCAAGAGGGTGAGATCAAGCCGGTGGGTGGGACGCGAACTGTCAAGATCCATGCGCGAGTCATCTCAGCCTCGAACAAAGACTTGACGGAACTGGTCCGCGAAAAAACGTTTCGGCAGGATCTGTATTATCGACTGGCTGTGTTGCCTCTCTACTTGCCGGCGTTACGAGAGCGGCGAGACGATATCCCGTTGCTTGTCCGACATTTCGTCGCGACCTCGTGTGCACGGCATCATCAGCCGGCGCGCTCTGTGGATGAGCGAGCTTTGCGGTTATTCCGTGACGCCCCTTGGCCGGGGAATGTCCGGCAGTTGCAGCACTATATCGAGCGGGCCGTGGTGACGACGGCCGGTCCATCGTTGGTGTGTCAGGATCTTCTTGACCAGTCTCTTGGACAAGAAGACGAAAGTTTACGCTCGGCGTCGCGCGAGGCGGTGGCTCAAGCGGAGCGCACTCGAATCGTTGATGCGCTGCAAAAAACGGCAGGCAATCGATTGAAGGCAGCCAAATTACTCAGAATCAGTCGAGCGAGTCTCTATAACAAGCTTCGTGCGTACAGCATCGAATAGGGAGATCAGTCGTTTCCTTGTCGATGTCCTTTCTTGGGTTCCCGCTCTGCACATCGTGTGATCATCTCATGAGAGACCAACACCTGCCGCCGCTTGATCGGTTCGCCATTGGCCTGTTGAGGCCCATGACGTGACGATCGGGGGACTACGACGCCTGATCTTCTGACTCTTTACGCTGATCAGATACCGGTCATCCATCGCCTTCTCCACTACGGCAATCGACACGATCAGACACAGCGATCCGATCTATCTTGCATCCAGACATGCAGGGTGCGAATCGAGCGGCAGAAAAACGATGCCTGCCGTCAGCCTGCGCGCTGCAACGTGATGGTGTGGTTGTTCCTTTTCTCTCCGTCCTTCCGAGACTGAATGTCCATTGGTTTGGACAGCGTCAATGCATGATGCGTGAGCGAATGAGGAGATTTTCCCCCGCACTGTCTAAGAGAGTAGAGCCCACTTTCCGACAGAGGTCGAGGTCGAGGTCGATGGAAAATCGTAATCATCGCTGCTGACGCGCGAATGATGCGTCATGGCGTGGCGGGCAAGGGCGGCATGACAGTTGCTGAATGATTGAAACAATGTAGAGAGATCTCGTGCTTTCTGCAGGCTGGATGGTGATTCGCCCTGTCGCCATCCTGACACAATCCACCCCATTGTGAGCGGCGGTCCCGGCCGCCACGTGTCAGGGATGAGGGGGTCACAGGTGAGAGTGGCCTCCTCATTTTTTTGTGAGTAAGGCGGATCATTTTCGGCAGGAGCCGGCGATGCGTCTTTCGATCGCAATTCCTGAAGCCCAAGTTGTTGACGCTCCGACGCTGTTACGGCTGATCCGGATGGCGTCTGTCTGTGACGTTGAAGCGGATGAACAGGGAGCTGAGTACGTAGCGCTCTTTGACGATTTTCCGAAGTCGGTGGAGATCGTCGCACGATTGATCGAGGAAGCTTGGGACCTGCGCAATGTTCATATCACGCTCGAAGGCAGACCTGTTCTGAGCCGAATCAATTTCTATGCTGCTCTGTGTTGCTATCAGGAGAGTCTCGGTGTCACGGATGCGAAGGCCTATTGCATGCAGCAGGCGGCAGCCGTGGATGCTGATCGAGGATGTCCTGAGGGATTGTGTCTGTCCCACTGTCGGTTTCTTTGTTCAAGGTGTGTGGGATTGTCGCGTGATCGAGGCGCTCCCGCGATGTTGAGCCAACTCTTGGAACTGGCTCGTCGGGCGGAAGTGGACTGGTGTCCGAATCTGCGCATGGAGGAGCGCAACAACTGAGTGGCGATGAGAGGAGCGTTCGCGCGTCTTGTGCTCCCGCAATCGAGAAAGACATGAGCGATGAATGATTTATCACCTAACGTCTGAGACCAGCTGCTGTCAGTCTGGCTGATCGTATGAGAGGGAGAGCGGTACTCTTCCGTGCATAACCAGAAAGGAGTGCGTCATGCAGGTTTGTAAAGGTCGTAGGAACATCGCCGTGTGGACGGTCGTCTTGTCGCTCGTAGCGGCGTCGGCGTTTTGTGGAGGGGGAACAGCCTCTGCCGAAGATACCACCTCGACAGGGAATCGCGTGTTCTTTCGTGGCGGTTACGGCGAACTGCTCAGTGATCGCGGCGGTGAATTGATCACCGACGGCCATGGAGTGGCCGGAAAGAACGATGGGACCGGCGGCTATTACATCGGCGGAGGAACGGACCTCATGATCACCAAGGATCTGTGGGGTATGGTGAGCGGCGTGGCGCTCGTCGGTGAGATCGGATTGGAATTCAAACGGTGGGCCTCCACCAACGTCGGGAATGTGGATACGACAGGGGTGACGGGAGTGAGTACCGGCGGTCTGAGCAAGGTCCAAATGACCATGCTGACAGTCAGCGTCGCTCCCAAGGTGAAATTCCGGCAGGGAACTGATTTCCAGCCCTGGATTATTCCAGCCGGATTGGATTTCCACGTCATCAGTCCGACGTCGAGTCAAATTAATTATCTGGATATCGGAGTGCAGTTCGGTGGAGGCGCTGAATTTCGCGTGTGGAAAGAGTTGTGGCTTGGTCTCGATAGCCGATTCCATCTGGCCTCAAATCAGACCAATACGGTGAACAATTACTGGACCGCCGGTATTTATGGAGCCATCGGATTCTAGCTGGCGATCCGCATGTACTCGTGGTGCCGATGCTCTGAGAGAGACAGAAGGAATTTATGGATAGCGCCATACACGTCCAGTAAGGAGTGAGGCGAGCGGCTTCAGCAGATACGAGAGCATTGGCACCCACGAGCCATTTTCATGGCTGGCGGGTATCTCGTCAGAGCGATCGTCGAACCGTCGAGCGATTCAATGGGAGAAAGACCGCTTGTGGGGTCCTGTTTCTTGAGGAATTCCGGCCCGTGCCGTGTCCTGCTCTTGAGGAGCAGGTTCGAATGGCCTGGGCCGGAGCGCCCCTTTCAACGTCGTGGCTTACCAGCGGTCGCGCTTTCCACCACCACCCCCACGACCACCGAATCCACCGCCGCCACCAGAACGTGATTCCATCGGTTTCGCTTCGTTGACTGTGAGCGTACGGCCACCCATTTCCGTGCCATTGAGCGCCGTGATCGCGGCTTGCGCCTCAGCATCCGAGGACATCTCCACGAACCCAAAGCCACGCGACTGTCCCGTGAACTTGTCCGCGATGATCTTTGCAGAGGCCACCGTCCCATGCGCCCCGAATGTTTCGCTCAATTGCTGCTCGGTCACCGAATACGGCAACCCACCGACGTAAAGCTTCGAACCCATAGCGGGGTCCTCCTGTGATGATGATATTGTCCATGACGCGAGAAGGTTTCGCAAAAGGAAGGAGCGACCCAAGAATGGTACTGCGTATAGGGGCTCAGGTTAGGCTTCCGATCACATTCTCGGTAGGTACAACATCGGTAATAGGCCGTCTTGCGCTCGTTTCATGCGAGGCCTGACGCAATGAAACATCCCTAGTGTATCAAGATATGGCAACAAGAGATAGCGTTTCTTTCTGCTTAGGATTTTAGTCACTCCTCGTAGGGCGAACAAGCAGTCACGCACCCTTTCGTTAGGCCTTCAACCAGGCTTGACCACATGAAGGGTCGCTCAGCTATATCACCATCTCACACCACGCCTGAGGTTTCTGGTGTGTGCTGAGTCTACGGTGTGGGCCAGCGAGTGGCGGATGACGAGAAGGGTCTACGCGATGTGTGCCAATGTTCTCGGTGAATTGCTCACCGCAGACGAAAGCTTTCACGGTTACACGATAGGGGGTAACGGTGGAAGGTGCCAACGTTTGAAAAGAAGAGGCCTCCGGTGGAGAACTCGCAACGGTTGGTTCACAGTGAAAGGGCTGGTGTCCCCAACGGGATTTGAACCCGTGTTACTGCCTTGAAAGGGCAATGTCCTAGGCCAGGCTAGACGATGGGGACGTGACCGCAAAAGCCAGGGTCAAATGGATACCACACTCAGAGCCGCGCTGTCACTAGGAGAGGTTGCGCCATGTTGTGGAGTGCATTTTGATGGGGCTCAACGTCTGCGCAGACTAGGGGTGGGAAGGGTTGTAGAACGGCAGCTGGTCCTCCATAGCCGCAAGGGGACGATGGGCCTGGTCTTTTGGTGAGAGGATGGGTTGAGTCACCGGCCATGAAATTCCTAAGACCGGATCATTCCACAGAACACCGCGATCATCGTTGGGGCTATAGTAGGCGGTGCACTTGTAGAGAAAAGAGGCCGTCTCGCTGGTCACGCAAAAGCCATGAGCGCATCCGGGGGGAATGTATATTTGCCGAAGCGTTGAGCCGGACAACTCCATTCCATACCACTTGCCGAACGTGGGCGAGCCTTTTCGGATATCGAGGACGACGTCGTACACCGTGCCTTCCAAGGCCATAACGAGTTTGCCTTGGGCGTTGGGATGCTGGAAATGCAAGCCACGTAGAGTATTCCGAATGGACCAGGAATAGTTATCCTGGACAAAATGTTCCGTAATGCTCCCCTCTCGGTATCGCCGCTCGTGATAAGTTTCCGCAAAGGAACCGCGATGATCGGTCAGAACGGAGGGTTCAAAGACGAGGACTCCGGGAATGTCGATGGCAGTCACGCGCATGGTGTCACTTATTTCTGCTCAGGGTTTTGTCCCGGCCGGAGGCCTGTTGAAGGATCGTCGACGTCTTGAGAAGTATCGGGGTACAATCGTTCAAGTCGGTTGATCAATGGCATCGCTTCGGGTGTGCTGCTCATCCTAGGGTCGCTGACAGGATGGTCCCAGACCAAGGTGGAGATATTGGCGTCCTGGAGCAGCGATCGAATTGTAGAGGCACAAGCCTCGAGCGTGAGTTCAGTCCCCTCGCGAAGATCAAGCACACGCTCCTGAGGGTTGGTCGGGACTGGTTCTGTATGCAGTAGTCTCCAGCAACGATCGAAAATCGTTTGACGAAGTTCTTTGGATATATTGATGGTTGTCAGATCTGCCGTGCACAGCGCCGACACGAATAAGACAAACTGGAGCTCCGGCATTCCTGGATGCTCGATATCGAGAGAGGGCATACGCTGATTATCCGCGGTGGTGGCCGGCGAGTCAACTGGTGGATCCTTGAGTGCACCTGGTTGAGACGGATTGGAAGGAGCAGGGGAAAATGGTGACGATTGTTCTAACCGGGCAACTCCAAACTACGGATGGGGAGTGTGATCTTGCCTGTGAGATCGATCAGGCGTTATCCGTTCGACAGCTGATCCAGCGGCAGGGTGTTCGACTGCGCCACCTGTTGCAGCTCTTGCGCGAGAAAAAAGTGCTGGTTACCATCAATAAGCGAATTGCGAGCGAAGATTCGCTTGTTCACGATGGAGATGCGCTTCGCCTTATCGGACATGATGGGATGGGTGGGAGCGGGCTTGGCCCCACGCATCTTTAACGGCAGGGCTTCGGACAAGACGAGAGGATCGAAACCGATTCAGCTTCGATCCTCTCGTGAAACGAGGCCCGATGCAGCAGATGAGCCAGGCTGGTTATGGATCAAGCGCTGTTGCAACGCAGGGACAGGAATTCGTACTACTTCTTACCGAGAATCGCGTCCTTGGCTGCCTTGGCCACTCGGAATTTCACCACTCGCTTTGCGGGGATCTTAATCTCTGCGCCGGTTTGAGGATTGCGTCCGATCCGAGCTTTACGGTTGGCGAGTTTCAGCTTGCCGATGCCGGGTACGGTGAAGACATTCTTGGCCTCACGATAGGCTAAGGCTGCCAGATCATCGAGAATCTGGACGGCCCCTTTCTTCGTGATGCCAGCTTTCCCAGCGAGATAATCAGCAATCTGGGACTTCGTCATTGATTTTGCCATTCGTAAACCTCCTTGAGGGTAAGGAATGAAAAAAGTTTATGCTTCGTGTGACGCGCCTCGTACAGCAACATTCCGCCCGGGAATTGGGAGCGCCCGAATGTCCGCTCGTGGTCGCCTTGTGAAAGTCCGCGAGAGTGTAGCCAAGAGTCGAAAGAGTGTCAACGAGAAAAACGCTTGCCTGGCGCGGAGAAATGCACGCAAGGCCCTTGCGAATCCTGCAAATGGAAGGGTACAGTAGGGCCGGATGGGGTTCATGGCCGATGTAAAAGGCTCTTGACCGGGGATTAGGTGAGAGATGGGTAAAGACCTTCCGATAATATCCGTAGGTACATCAGACTCTTCTCCTGAGCAGCCTGAGAACGTTCTCTACTCTCGCGTCTTCTGCCAAAAAGAAAACTCACCGCCCCTCGGTCTGTTGCTGGAGTTTCTTCGATCGCGTGGGCAAGATCCGATCCTTCCGAAGAATTTCGAGGAGGGCTTGCTTCAGGAGTGGGCCTGGGTTCAAGTCGCGTTGGGCTATCACCGGGATCGGCACCCCATCCAGGTCTTTTGTGTACGGGACCGAGGCAGTTATCGAGATGTCTATGACCAGGAGAAGCAGCAATTCCTGGAGATCCTCACGACGCATGCCAATGTGGAGGCTCAATTAGCGTTGGAGTATGTGAGCCGGTGCCGGTTTATTTTGACGACACGCATGGCGGAACAGGATGTGACGGATGAAGGCTATGATTTCAACGGCTGGATTCTTGAGTTCTACCAAGAGCAGTGCAATGGCATTGTGCAGATCGATCGGCAGGGGTTTTTTTCTCCGAAAGGGGAATTGATCGTCGATCTGTCGACTCCGACCGAGAGTTGATGTGGCGCACTCGCTGAGTGGCCGATCCCTCCCTCTGTTCGAACAAACGGCACGATGGTTTGACCGTGCGAACGCGGCCCTGCTCGGCGAATTGCCCTGTCGCCGAGGCTGTGCCCATTGCTGTATGGGGATTTTCCCGGTCACGCTTCTTGATGCGCAGGTTATTCAGCTCGGGCTGAACGCGCTCCCCGACGCTCAACGAACACGAATCATGGAGACGGCGGCGGCTCAGATCACGCAACTGACGGCGGTGGTCCCGGAGTTGCTCACCACTCGGTTTGTTGATCACTGGTCTGAGCAGGAATGTGAACAAGTGATCGAACAGGGTGCTACCTGGCCTTGCCCTGCCCTAGAAGGGGATGGAGGGTGTGCGTTGTATCAGTTTCGGCCGCTCGTTTGTCGATCCATGGGAATTCCCTCGGATGTCGAGGGCTCTGTCGATGGCGCCTGCGCGGTACAAACAGCGGTGCCATTGATCCGACTCTCGGACACGCTTCGAGAGGAGGAGAATCGTCTGGCCGCGCTGGAAGCAGAACAACTTGAGGATTTGTGCCATCGGCAAGGCGTCGAGGGGGAGGAACTCCTCCTCCCGTTTGCGTTCGTCCATGAGGTCTCAGCCTAGACAGTCTATTTCTGGCTATGCTAAGGTGTCTACCCTTGGTTACGGGAGCGCCTGTAGCTCAGCTGGATAGAGCATCAGCCTCCGGAGC
>CAYSFU010000040.1:0-37694 GCA_964430555.1 uncultured Nitrospira sp.
CAACACCGACCAAGGGTGTCAGTTCACCAGCCAGGAGTTCGCGGGACTCTTGAAAGCCCAGGAGATTCAAATCAGCATGGACGGCAAAGGCTGCTGGCGGGATAACGTGTTCGTGGAGCGACTCTGGAAAAGCCTCAAGTATGAGGAGGGCTATTTACATGCGTATGACACCATCAGCGCGGCGCATCAGGGGCTGGCACGCTATCTACTGTTCTACAACCAGACCCGACCGCATCGGGCGCTGAAGGGCCAGACGCCGGACCAGGTCTATCATGACCATCTGACGACACGGCAGACCGCCGGTAGACAGTACTCCGCCAGGCGCCCACTTATGAACGGGCAGCCACTGTCCAACCAACCGGAGCCACCTCTAATTACTTCCAGCACGTAGGATACTCTGTATGACTCAATAGAAAATGCTCTAGCGTCGGGCACGGTCATGCCGCCGACACAGATCTTTCACCGCTACTCCGGCCTCTCCTCTCGTAAGAACTCAATAATCTGCTCCTCGGAAAACCGCTGCTTCATTGCCAATCTCCTTCCAATTGAGAGATTGGACTCTAAATCGCGGTGCTACTCACGACGGGAGGATGTCGGAAGCTAAGCAGGATACCTTCAAATCTATCAAAGTGTTCTATAATGCAGGTGCATCGGCACTGGACCCTCGGCTACCTGCCTCCTGCCGAGTACGAAGCGCAGTGAGCAGTGGCGTAATCCGGTGCCCAGCAAATTGGTTAAAAATCAATATCACAATAATCAATAGAGTGGCTCAAACCTGTTTGACTGATATCTTGTTCCACTATTAACCTTGGAGATAAGGAGCTATTTGCTATGCCTGGACTTTTTGGAGTTTTGACTGCCAGTTCCTCTGGTTCAATGTCAGAGGACTTTGCTACCAGTACCCTAAGAGTTATGACAAATACTTTGAGGCATAGGAATGATATGGTTTTGACAACGCAAGTGCTTGGCTCGCACGGATTGGCGATTGGGCGACTCTCTCTCCCTTCGACTTCAAGGTATCCTAGGTACACTGATATTCAGACCGCAACATTCTCATCCGGCCTATTCATGCAAGGTGTTCTATTTGAGCATTGTTCAGATGTCTTTTCTCACACTCACCAGGAAGATATATTTCAAAAGCCTGAAGTCTTTTTGCGACGCTTGAACGGGTATTACAGCCTAGTTATGTGTAAGAGAGAATCAAGAGGTGTTCTAATTGCAGTTGATCGTCGGGCTTCAGAGCCAATCTTTTATATGCAGGAAGGAGATCTGGTTTTCTTTGCTCCAGAAGTGAAGGCATTATTAGCAGTTTCTTCTCATCCGGTTGAGCTCAATGCTGAAGCAGTTCCGATGCTCCTCTCCTGTGGGCATTTGTTGGGTGAGCAGACACTGGTGTCTGCCGTGAAGCGTCTCCCTGGAGGGAGTTATCTCCAAATAGAAAATGGGAGAGTGCGTCAATGTTCCTATTGGTCTTTTCTCCCTGGATCTCAGAGTCAAGGCGCTAGTGAAGATCTTTTGAAAGAGGAGCTTCAGGAGCTTATAAAACAATCAGTGATTAAGAACATGGAGTCTCCATCAAAAACGGCTATTTTCTTGAGCGGAGGAGTTGACTCTCGAGGGATTCTGGCAGGAGCTCTGGCTGTGATGGGAGCACAGACACAAGGCTTGCGCACAGTGAGTTGGGGGCTCGACGAAGAGGTAATAGGTTCAGATCCCAATACTGCACGGATAATTGCAGCGCAGTTCAATATTGCGCACGAATTTTTTCCTCGGATGACAACGTGTTATGGGGAGCATTTTGAGGAAACCAACTATATTGTTGATGGTTTGTCAGATATTGCTGCATTTCATCCTTATGAATTTACTATCATGAGGAACATCAAAGAGTCTGGCTATGAACGTGTTTTTAGGGGAGATGAGATTTTTGGGTGGCATGAGGAAGTCTACACATATTCTCAAGCGGAAACGGAGGTTGGACTTCGGCCTCTAAAACTCCTTCCACTGTATTCGCAAATAATTGAAGCGCGATTCTATTCATTGTGGTCTGCTGCTAGCGATACCGTTATGACGAATGTACGGGCTTCGATACAAGGAATGGATGCTAACGACGCAAAAGACTATCTCTACTTTACACACCGACTTCAAGGGTATCTCCACACCGCAGCTTATTACAAACAGGTCTATCTCGATCACAGAAATATTTTATTAGAAGACTCTATTCTCGAGTTTCTCACTCGGGTGCCCTCACAGTATCGATTAGACAAAGGGTTATTTCGAAAAGTAGTTCGCGAGCTAAATCCTATGCTATTCACCGTTCCTATTGCCAACAGAACTGGGTATGAGAACTGGGGGAATGAATTGGTGTCACCCTCTTCACTTCGAGAATATGCGAGATTTCAGCTAAATGATGTGCGGAGTGGGATTTGGGAATATTTCAATAGGCGTGCGGTGCTACAGCTATTTGACTCACTTTCCCTTACCTCGCCCTCCACGGCATTACAAGAAGAAGGGACAGTGGAGTCTTTAAAGAATTGGGCTAGAGGGCAAAGAAATAAAATAGTTTTTTCGCTTTTCCCTCGTTCTGCAACAGAGTTTCGTGCTAGGCGCTCAGAAAGAGTTTTGCCTCCTTACGTTGTAATCCTTCGACTTCTTGTATTGAAGAATTGGTTTGACCGGTTTGTTGCAAAGTCAGGTTCGACATCTCCCCGTCGTGAGTAGCACCGCGATTTAGAGTCCAATCTCTCAATCGGAAGGAGATTGGCAATGAAGCAGCGGTTTTCCGAGGGGCAGATTATTGGGTTCTTACGGGAAGAGAGGTCGGAGTAGCGGTGAAGGTCACATCGAATCTGTCCCTATCTGTTGCGTCATCTGATGATGAGCTAGGCTCGAAAAAGTGGACGCCTTCAACCTACAATCTGCCCGGCACGAGATCGCAGAGTACATTGAACTCTTCTATAACCGTCAGCGGCGACACTCCCGCCTGGGGAATCTCTCGCCAGGGGCCTTCGCCCAGCAGTGGGCCCGTCAACAGCCGGGCGGCATGAGGCTGCACCCGATGGCGTCCACTATTGACGACCTAGGTCAGAAGTCTTGAGCTATACACATTAGGAGTAGGAGGGCTATGCGCAACTGCGCCATCATTCACCCAGTGCACTTGGAACTTGAAACCGCTCCACGAAACCACTCAGAAAATTTCATTGGGCATTTTGATACTTTCCGAAGTGGCTCCACATCCTTGTCTTGCTTGTCCTTTTTTGTACTTCCAGTCAGGTAGCAAGAAATGATTCCGCAACCCATACCAGTATAATCAACACCTTTCTAACGCCCATATTGGCACGCGATATGCTTCGCATATAACTACCAGGCCTATCGGAGGCAATACCATCTCATGCGCGCATCACAAACGTAACTAAATTAAGTTATAACACTGAACCTCGGCTGAGCGACAAACTTGCTGATGAAGCCGATGCTTGGCGTTTTGTGATTCTCGCCGACGCAGGGAGTCAATCGTCAAGACGATCTAACCCGAGAGCACAAGTCCGTACGGCCAACTTTTATTGAGGAGCGTCCTGATGGCACACTACCCAATCAAAACTCTCCACCACGCACTAGTTATCCTCTCGGGAATATCGATTCTCTTTGTGGCTCTCACAAACAACACTGCCGAAAGTGCCACCTACTTTGTGGCACCGACAGGTGACGACGATAACCCTGGTACATCGGACCGTCCATGGCGCAATCCGCAAAAATGCGTATCAGTTGACTCCCCACTGACTGCTGGTGATACCTGCTTGGTCGGTGATGGAGTCTACACTGCCAATGGCCCTGTAGTTTTTGTCAGAAAAAACTCCCCAGCAGGAACTGCCGCTCGTCCTATTACGCTCAAAAGTCAGAATCGTTTTGGTGCCGTGATAGAAGTACCGAGCGTTGCCGTTCCCAAGAATAACTTCGGATTCTACATCACCCAACCTTACTATACTATTGAAGGCTTTGACATCAGAGGCACAACCAGCACAGTATCGCAAAACCATCATGGCATTAGTGCACACGGGGCGACTGGAATCATTATTCGGAAAAACAAGATCCACGATATTGGCCGTACAGTTTGCTCAACTGAGCTGTCAGCCGAAAATGGGATAGTTGGTCTTGGGGATGGTGCCATTGTTGAAGATAATCTGTTCTATACAATTGGCAGCCTGCGTAATGGAGAAAGTGGGTGCTCTACCACCAAGTCCCAAGTTCTAGATCATGCGATCTATATTTCCAATTTCACAAACGTGACAATTCGCCGGAACATCTTCTACGATGTGAATCGTGGGTATGCACTCCACATATATACAGGCAGTGGCTCAACCGTAAATGGTCTGTTCGTGTACAACAACGTGTTTGCTGATAGGAGTATCACCAACTCACCAGCAGCCCATATTTTACTTGCGCATACACTCAGCAATGTGCAAATCAAAAATAATATTTTCTATGGTCCCGCAGGCACAAAGGGGTACGGTATTGATTTCTACAATACAAAAACGGTTCAGAATGTTGTGCTATCTCACAATCTCATGAACGGAACTGCTTCCACTCTGATAAATGGGTATAGAAAACCAGCAGCAGGGGTGGCAGAGGATACCAATAATATTTACAATACTGACCCGGCGTTCATAAACGCCGGGGTTCGTGACTATAGACTTACGGCAACGAGTCCCGCCATCGACAAAGGAACTTCTGTCGGATTACCCTTCAGGGGCAAGGCCCCGGACATTGGAGCCTATGAGTTTTCCGAGCAAGATGGTGCCTCACCGCGCAACCCTGATAAGTTGCAGATCGGCGATTGAGCTACCAACGCCTGATCGTTATCGAGAAATCACACCACCGCTTATCAGCAGACTGAGAAACTGGCTCGTATTCATACGCTGGTTGTGCTGTCTCTCAGCCAGGGAATGTGCCTGTTTCCCAAGACTAACCCGAAGTGAATCGTCGGTCCCTATGCAACGTATAGCCTCAGCCAACGCAACAGGATTGTCTTCAGGAACCAAGAGACCAGTCTCCCCGTCGCGCACCAATTCCGGGATGCCCGCAACTGGGCAGCTGATGACCGGCCGGCCTGTAGCCATAGCCTCCATAAAGACCGTAGGGATACCGTCAATATTTCCAGTCATCGGATCCTTTCTGCAAGGCATGACAAAAACATGGCACGCACTCAATTCTGTCACAATTCTCTCTTGCGGAATAGGAGCCTCTATCTGAACGTCACGTTCCAGCCCCAAGCATGCAACTTGATTGACAAGATCACCATGAGATGGCCCTGCACCATATATGCACAGATGAAATGGGAATGATTGATTTTTCAAAACCCCGCACGCGTCCAATAGGATATCAATGCCCTTCTTACTCTCAAATCTCGCAATGCACAGAATCCGGAGCTTGCCGTTCCTAATAGGCAGTGATGCATGCTCCCGAAACAAATCCATAGGAATTCCAACGTAGACCCTGTGAACACCCCCACGATCAGCCACTGGCAATCGCTCCCGCAAGAGATTTGCCCCATGCTCACTAATTGCAAAAGCTTGAGTAGCATGACGCAGCTTCCAATCAAGCGTGTCGTTGCGTAAGCTCATTGCGGTACAGTAGATATCGTAGGCATGTGCGGTAAAGGAAAATGGAATCCCGCTCACTACGCTAGCAATTGCTGCACAGGTAGCCGTATGCGAAGCAAAGTGAGCATGGATGCGATCGACACGCAAACGGGTCAGCCACCAGGCCGTCGCCAAAGCCTTCGGTGCAACCCCGAGTATCCCCGCATGGGAAAATGGATTAAGCCCCGCTGAGAAATGCAGTGAAAGCAGCGTGCGCAGGACCTTCCAGGGACGAGTCAGCACCATGTAAAGAGCGAGTCTTAGGATGTTCAGGCTAAAGAGCCTAGCCGGCAGAGTTTTTTCTGGTTGAAGACGATTGGAAATTCTAAATGGCACTTTTGACAGCTGTGTTGAATAAAGCGGTACAACCACTAGATCATGCCCAGCATTCTGCACCTCGATCATCTCATTGTAAATAAATGTAGTTGGAGGTTCTGTCGGAATAACGTACGCAATACGCATTCTAATTTTTGCTCCAGGTGAGATACCCTTTCGGTTTTTTGGATATAATGTTGACTATCCGGTCGACTCCGTCTACTATTCCTAACCTGGTTTCTTCAGAATTAAGAAGCCCCCGCGTGTTCTCGCATCATCCATATCCATTTGCCGAAACCGTGAGGAGAGAGTCTGAATATCAAGCCCGGATGACGCCTGATTACGCTGCGAAAGAAGCACCTCAAAACCAGCCTTTTTAGCGTAAGCGAGATGCGTACTCATTGGCTCTCGATTCAGTAAGTATTCGCGCTTTCCTCGTACCAATTTCCATTGCCAATCAGAGTAGGCCCAATGGCCGTTCCAGAAAGGTGACCGACCATGAGATGTGAAGTCAATGACATGCGACGCGTACCCACCAGGCTTCAGCCAGAGGAACATGGTTCGATAAGTCTCTTCAAGGCAATCGATGTGTTCAAGGACAGCTTGTGAAAAGATCAGGTCAAGTGAACCTCTGTCGATATGGGGCATCGATGTCCAAGGCACTCGATACCCAAGAAGCGAACCACCGCTCAGACCATTCCTAAGCTGTTCTCTAATCTCTATGGCTTTCATGGGAACATCCGTCCATTCAACTAGATACTCAGGGAATTCGGTATCGACTGATATCCCCTCTTTTCGAGAATACATATTCACTAGTTCATCCAACATCCTCTCAAGGTCAGCTTTGGCTGAATATGGCACAATATCCAATCCACTATATCCGGAGGCCCCAGAAAGTAACGCCGCCAAACCCATACCGAGACTATCACCTGGCCCCAGTTCGCCAATTTGGGCCTTGTTAATCCTGAAGCCATATTGATGCAGTTTGATGAGCTGGCGAAACCAAACTGAATAGCAATAACGTGCTGAACAAGACCCTCCTGTCGATTCTCGACGGCGACGCCACTGATTTAAAACTGGTACAAAGGTCAACATTCCGGTCAAGATATGTCGTGTCTTCCAAGCCTGGATCACCAGCTCCCCCTCTCCCCCATCCACTCTGCTATTGTGCACACCTTATCGATCATCCCAACCTGCAGCCCGATAGGCAGCAAATGTCTCCGATCGTAAGCGGTCAAGTCCAAATGCGTGCTCAGCCTTCAGTCGACCTGCATCGCCCATCTGGCGGCTTAGCTCTTGATTTTTAAGAAGATTTTCAATGCACTTGGCCAACGCGATTTCATCCCCTCTTGAGACGACAAACCCTGTCTTGCCATCCGAGACAAGACTGGGAACATCACCAGCATCAGTAGCAACAACAGCCCGCCCGCAGGCCATGGCTTCCATTATGACATTGGGACAACCTTCTTCCTCGGCGGTATGCACCAAAAACATAGCCTTGGTAAGCAAGTCAGAAATATCATTCCGCGCACCCAAAAACCTAAACACATGCTCTATCTGAAGATTGCCCACCATCACCTTTAGCTCCTCCTGCAATGGCCCCGATCCAACATGCATCACCGTAGGGCGTAACCCCTTCGAAACCAATTGGGCGGTGACTCGGATCAATCTGTCCCAGCGCTTTCGGTAATGCATGCTTCCCACTGCCAAAATGTATCCTTGTTCTGGATAGGGACCTGGAGAGAAACAATCAAGGTCAATTCCATTTGTAACGACATAGATGCGATGAGGTCGAAAGATCGTGGCTGAGCGCTTTGCCTCACGCTCTGCGTTTAGGCTGTTGTATACCTGGACCAGTGGCCATCGACCACAGAGTGCTCCGAACACATTTCCTGCTTCCTTAACATCAAGCAAAAAATTGTTTCGTACTGACCCAATAGGTATTGTTCTTATACCTTGAGCAACCAGCCACGCAGCGATATTTGTATAAAAAGTGTACGAATGAATCACCTCCGGTCGGCACTCAGAGACCAGACTGTATAGCGCTTTTAGCTTACCCAACCGAGTTTGACTTTCTCCTAAGCGAACCACTGGTACATCAAGCGCACGAAGATCTTTCGCGTAATGATCGTCTTCCGAGCAACCCCATACGGCTACAACCGGCTTGTACCGTCGCCGATCCATTGATCGAATGAGATAAACAAGTTGTCGTTCTAGTCCGCCTACACGCAATTGACCCACTAAGTAAAGTAAGCGGCACTTCATTTGCATTCCTTATGCGTATGGTATAATGCGACCTGCGTCAGCTTCACGAACATGTAGCCTGGAATCTTCAATCCACCGAACACGAGGGACAACAGCGAGACACACAAGAACCATTTCCATTTGATTTTTACTGCCTACCAAGGAATGACTTAAAGGCATTATCCTTTTTGTGATATAGTAGTTTCGCTGGCCTTGGCAGCTAATCCCAAGACCACTACCGTCCACGGAAACATGAAGGTGTAATCAAGCACCATTATCTCGATCAACGCAAATATAACTAATGGAGGAAGAAGTGCTGCCTCTCTCTCATCACCCCCCCGCATTATGCGAAAAGCTCCTATTACCGCTTTGGTCAGATAACCCATAAAACATATCAAAGGAAAGACTCCAGCCCCCAGGGCAATATGGAACGGCCCATTGTGTGGATTAATAAATCGCCCACCTCCTCTATGAACTCTGATATCGCCCAGACCGCTACCGATCCACGGTGAATCATAAAACCGATCCAGAGCAGTCCGCCATATTACTTCTCGACCAGTCTCCTCTGTCCCCCTACTTGTGTAATACCCAATCTCGTCGTCAAAGACTCCGGATATGATCACAACACATATCAATAGAGCGAGCGAAAAAATTGGAACAAAAGCACGCTTCATGACGGAACGTAATCCGACGAGACAGGCCAAAACGCTTGCCACCAACGGAGCCCGACTAACTGATATCGCCACAACATAGAAACATACAACCCCAACAGACCATGCAATAATCCTTGACCTAAATGAGTGAGCCTGGAGCCCCCAGCAAACAAGGTACACGACACAAAAACCGAACCACATCCCTAAGGTATTAGGATTCCCGATCCCTGTTCCTGATGCCCACGCTCGCACGACCTTGCCGACAGTGCGTACTTCGATAAACGGCAAGGACGCAAGGCCTATTCCCACGGCCACCAAGGCAAAACGTTTGAGGAACTGTGGGCGTAGAGATAATGCTTGGGCTGTGACCAACGTCGCCATCCACACGACAAGATCAATGCCTTCATGCCATGCATTTGAAGACGCCTTATGAAAAACCAGATGTATCGCAAGCGCAAACGTCCCAGTAGATAAAGCCAATGTGATCGGCTTATACACCACCCCAGCCTGTGCCCAAATGCTCAGTACGCATCCAACTGCAATAAACACTCGTAGCACGTTCGCTACCCAAGAGATTTCAACACCCCAGGCTTGACCAAGAAACGCATAGATAAGGCTCGCATACCATGCATACTCCAAAAAATCAGGTGGGCACAAAACTCTCTGGGACCGTGTTGTTTGCGAGAGCTGTTCATCCACCCTCGACGCATCCTGCCGTGCGATCTCCATGAGGTTTCCACTTACCTTGCTGTGTATATCAATGTCGCATTGCCAACTGATACACTTTCTATGGCAGCTTTAACCGCATCGACTGCTGAGGCCGCACTATACGATTTTTCAACATGGAGTCTGGCTTTCATTCCCATCTCTTCACGCCGTTCGGTGGATGCCATCAAAGAACATACCGCATTGACTGTTCCCTCAAGGGAACCAGGCACCTCACCCAGCCCATAATCCCGAATCTTGTTATCAGGATCAATCTGTAAGCTCACAACTGGCGTTCCAGCGGCCCAAGCCTCTAAGAAGACACTGGGGAATCCCTCCCCGTCTGAGGTTGAAAGCAGCAGACTTGCATCCGAAATTACCTTAAGCGTGTCCTCTGGAGCCACATGACCACGATAATCCACATTAGGAAGAGATTTGAGCTGTGCCATGATGCGTTCGATCTCTTGAGCATCCCACACATACAAACTCGGCTCACCGCATACAGTAAATTGGATCATCGGTAGTTGGCGCGCTATCTCGACTAGAAGATCCGGTCGTTTTGGAGGCCGGATCACCGCTACCCACGCAACAGTTCCAGTTCTTTTCGAATGAGGTATCACCTGGTCCGGCAACGAAACGATGCCTGGCAGCAAGAATGTCTTATGATGCCAAGCCATAGGTAATAAGTCTCGCTGGCCATGATGTTGGACAAAAATCAGGTTAGATTGCTGAAGCCCCCATTGGTAGATTGGCCACCAGTTTTTTCTGTTTTTTAATGCTGTTCGTGGTTGCACATCGCGATCGTGCATAGCTGAGAACATCGCCCGAATCCCAAGCCCTCGGGCGATCGCCACCATAGGCCCCCACAAAAGCTCTGAACATTGCCACAGACACCAGTCTGGACGCTCAGTCTTGAGCAAGGTATACCAATCCAAAAGGAAATGCGCCCGGCGATTAAGGCCCAGAAATTTCACATTATCAATGACTCGTACCATCCCCTTTGGCAAGGAATACACCCCTACCGTGACTGACCAACCCACACTCGCTAATGCCCGAGTCAAGTGCCACCCATACCGCTCTGCTCCGCCTCCTTGGGAAGAATCGCCGCTCGCATAGCCATATACACCATCATTCACATACACTAGCTTCATCGTACAACCTCCGACCCGAACGTTGACGACAATGTAGACACTCCCTCGACTGTCACCATCTTTTCAGGAAGCATTCCACTTAGAGCAGCAATAAGACTTGCAATTTGACGCGTAGATGAGTACGCCTCGCAGGCAGCAGGATTCGGAACGAGCCGCTCAAGCGTCTTGTCCAACCAAGCACCAAGAATTTTCTCAAAAATGGCACAGACCTCCTCTGGAGCTTCCGCATCGGCTATCAGAAAACTCCCAACTTGTGCAAGGATACGACGAGTTTCATCATGCGGAACGACTCCGATAATTGGTCGCCCTGCCTGAAGATATCCAAACAATTTGGCTCCAGCAACAAGTTCATGACCCTTTCGATCAATATTCCGGCCTAATACCAACAGAGCGTGTGCCTCTCGTTGAAGCCTAAGAATCTCAACACTGGAAGTGGGCGGAAGAACCTCAACCAAATCAGAAAGACCGCGAGCCGTGACTTGCTCCACCAATTCTCTCAGGCCCTCGCCAACAAACCTAAGCCGTAATAGAGATGCACGTTTTGGATCTCGTTGTTTGAGCCGAGAGAGACCTTCAAGTAAGGTATCGTATCGATAACTCTTTAAAGTTCCTGCATAGAGAACGACACAGCGTTCACCTGGCATTTGTACAAACGACTCCACCTCTCCCTCAAAACCATTTGGAATGATATGAATCTTTGCCCTATCCAGCGCACCTGGGAACGCATGTAGATACGATCGTGCGACGGATTCAAACATGAAGACCACCGATTGAGCCCTTTTAAACATTTGTGAGATCATGCGATTGTCTTGTTTCCTAGCCCAATCAGGACGGCTAACCTCATGAGGATAGTATTCCAACCCCCAAGGATCCCGAAAATCCAACACGTACGGAATACTCGTTGCAACTGCTATCCGATAGGCAATGACCGCCGATGAGAGTGGTCCGATGGTAGCCCAGATTACATTAGGATAATTTTGTTGACAGACGACCATGGCTGCCCTCGTTGCGGGCCTTATCCAAGGCATAGACATGTCAGGACGATAAACACACGCTTCAGCTTTTCTTACCAGCTGACGCAACCTTGCCCGCCAAGGCATATGATGCCCTATCACAACCTGTCGTGCTTCCTCGGCAGAAGAATTGGCCAGTCTGTTTTTGAGCTGTACTTCCCGCAAACTCTGAAAGGCATGCCAGAGATCTCGTCCCTTGACTCGAACCACCCGTGTAGCCGACGGCACTTGTTCCAAAAGCTGTGGGGCGTATCGTTCGTATCCATAGGGTTCACCAGAGATTACGGTCGTTTGCCACCCCATTTTCACCAACTCTTTAAGAAAGCGTAAAGGGCGATAAACAGCTGCATTCCCCTCCGGGGGAAAATGATACGCGATCATGATAATAGATTTTGAATCCATGGATATTAGAGTAATAGGATATGGAGAAGACGACAGGGAAAGGAAGCGACAGCTATGAATACTCCAATGATATGTCCCATTTTTTACCTAATTCGACATCCCACACCTCAGGCTGTATCTTCATCATCCCAGCAGTAGGAGTAAATGTTAGCTCTCCTAAATATATACGCTTGTCAAGGTTGTAGAGATCAACCCGGACGAAACCAAAACCAATGGATAGCCGAGTAGCGAGAGCAATCATCTCTTCCAGATAAGCAGGTCTGGGCCTGTCTGGCCTGGACTTCCCCACAGAATACGAGAGATCCAATGCTTCCCATGATGTATCGTAGAACGAATGACTATCTCTCGTAAAATTAATTACCTGAATCAGCTCCGGCACACCATTGAAACACCAAATTTTATAGTCAAGCGGCAAGTTTCCGTCACGATCTCGCAGACACTCTTCTATCATTATTTGAGGCTGAATGTTCAAATACTGGCCTTCCCGTGCTACCCAGTAAAAATTGGTATTGACCCATTTCCTGCAAGTTGCAATGATCGCATCATGGTCAATGGGCTCGGTGGCCACAATCACCTGTCTGCTCGCGTGATTCGTCTTAACTACGTACTCAATCGGTAGGGCATTGAAGGGAATCGAGATAGGATCTCGACCGTGCCAGAGAAGTCGTGGCAAATACTCCATTCCGACCTTGCTTGCCACATATTCCCTCGCAGAGAGCTTATCAGCAAGTTGCACAAAGATAGGAGGCACGATGCGATTCCACGCGAGCATCCTCCAATAGAGCTTTTCCGTAAAGGTCTGTGGGTTCTCAATGGTGAGAGGCCTCCCATGTACACGAAGATACCGTTGCTTCAAAATGGCTTCACCATTGGATTGGCGATTCAACTGCTGCTTTATGACTCGCAACCGATTAAAGATACGGTGAAGCCAGCTACCGTGCAGACCAGCACGGAAAGTAGAAGCCTCTGTTGTCTTGAAGGAATGTTCCATTTTGAATGGTTTCTTCCAGTATTCCAGCTAATCCGATACCACTCCCCTTTACCGAGTAAAGCCACCTACGGAAGAGAACATGTCGCCGTCAAATATCTTCTGCAATCATTATTGGTAGAGGAAGGGAACTTACTGATCCGACCATGAAAGAGCACTTAGTTTGACAATAAGAGCATCAAGAAAACCATCATTCATGTGTTTTTTAAAGTGGAGACGTACACTATTTGGCGTTCTCCTCAGTAACAACTCCCAAGATCTTTCCTTGTGAAAATTATCTTCCAGAATTCATTTTGCCGACCCCCTCTCAACAGGATGGGACAACTTCCTCAAAATTCTTTTGAAGGTGTGTAGCGGATTCAATATCACATCAAGCGCTTCAAGGATCACTGCTTTGAATACCCTTGCAGAGCTCAGTGAGTAGCCAATCCTACCCAGAGAAGCCCGCTGATATTCCCAAAACCCTTTCTCTTTATTTCGAAACACGCTAGCGCCGAGAAATGCGTAATACTCATCTCTTCTTTTCCTAAACATGAATGCAAATTCTTTTTCACTCAAATACTCCGGTCCATATTTTGTCACATGCTCGAATCTTCCAAATGAAGTGAACCCATACCGACTACCACGACTGCTCTCCGACTGAAGATGTGAGCGCTCAAATGTCAACATTTGGTGCACGAAACCGAAATCACGGCTTTGAAGGATATCGAGGCACGCCTCCATATCACAATGCGGATTGGCCACATTGTAGAAGTGCGGACGTTTTCTCACTTCATCGGCATGAATAAGCATCGCGGATGGTGAGCCAAAAACAGACGGCAATCCAAGAAGAATTGCACGGCAGATCTCCCGACCAGGAATAACACGCCTTGCATAAGGCAAGGCCTGCACCACGATACACGTATTTTTCAGTCGGTAGGAACTGACGATTGCGACCGAAGGATGCGCTTCTGCCAGCTCCACCATTTCCATGAGACACTCCGGAGACATCCAGTCATCTCCATGAATAACCTTGCAATACTTACTGTCCGAAGAAATCTGTTCAAACGCGATGTTTCCATTTTCGTCGCATCCAACGAACTCCGAGTTGTTATGAATTCGAATCCGTTTATCTTTTCTGGCATAAGCTTTGGCGATTTCAAGTGTTCGATCGGTACTACAATTATTGACGATGCAATATTCCCAATTCTCATAGGTTTGCGCCAGCACACTCTCAATACACTCGGCCAAATATTCCTCGCCGTTGTAGACCGGTGTCAACACACTCACTAATGGCTGAAATTCAGGAGTCATGCGTCTACCTTTTAACATAATGATTGACCGGTTCAACTGAAGTGGCCTCACAGAAGCCACCCCTGCTGAGGTGATAGCACGCACTCACTACGAAGCCCAGTTCAAGCGGAATATTCGCTTCTCGGTGAGCACTGCACATCTGGAATATCGGGTCAAAATCTTTCTTGACTGTCAGCACTGATCAGATTGACCGAAGTATTATCGGAGTCTAGCACGGTACTCCACTCTAAGAGAGGCCTTACCACACCTCGAAGTTTTCCTGCAAAGTCACCGCGCACCGAATCGCCCTCACAAGTGTCAACCACGGTGAATGCCACAACCTGGCGCTCGTAGAATTGCATCACTAGAGGATCTAGCGTCTCTAGTGCTACACTCAGAAACATCGTACCTTCGGAAAGAAAATTACCAGGAATCCAGGCCGTGCTTCGATAGCGACCAGGCGGTCTGACACGCCCTCGCCATACCGGATCATGTTCGTTATTATCAAGCAGACAAACCCCTTCCTCATTCCACAACATAAAACCAGGCATCAGTTTATAGCCTGACTTGATCACGTCATATTCCATCTCAAGACCTACCGGCTTTCGGATATCAAACTTCTCTGTGGATTCACCATCCCTCGTTCGAGCTCGCACTGCTCGTAGCATGGCCACCTCACCTCTTGGAGCTTTCAGTGGATCTAGCCATTCACGTGAGGATATGGTGCCGAGTTCTGAGTGGAGATACGCATTGACCACTTCATGAGAGCTTCCATCTCGACATACTTTCCCTTCTTCCAGCAAGATACCGCGGGCACATAGTCTTGTCACAGCTGGCATGTTATGACTCACAAAAAAAATGGTACGTCCCTCCTTGGCCACCCCTTCCATCTTGCCCAAACATTTCTTCTGAAAGGCAGCATCACCGACCGCCAATACCTCATCGACGATTAAAATTTCTGACTCTAAATGGGCTGCCACGGCAAACCCCAATCGCATGGCCATTCCACTGGAGTATCGTTTTACCGGTGTATCAATAAACTGCTCTATTTCAGCAAACGCTACAATTTCATCGAATTTTCTGGTTATCTCAGCCCGCTTCATCCCAAGAATGGTTCCGTTTAAGTAGACATTCTCCCGTCCAGTCAGCTCACTATGGAACCCGGTCCCAACCTCCAGAAGTGCGGACACACGGCTATCAAGTTCTATCCGACCATCGGTTGGTTCTGTGATACGTGAGAGCAGCTTCAGTAGCGTACTTTTTCCTGCACCATTCCGGCCGATAATACCCACTGTTTCGCCCCGCTTCACTTCAAATGATACATCCTTCAGAGCCCAGAAAAAATCTGCATCACCTGCCGACCCACCGGATCGCTTAGACCCGGCACTTCCTCCATGACCATTTCGATTCAACAAAGACTTGAAACCCGACATCAGATGGTCTCGCAATGTACCGTGATCCTTCTGTCGTGCACCTAACCTATACCGCTTTGAGAGTTCATCGACATGGACAGCAATATTACTCATGTTTATTACTTCAAGCAGTTGTGTGCCGGCAAATTCAGGTATTGCCTAGAAAAGCCCACACTGAAGAGCGCGACGAACATTAGCGCTTTAAACTCTTGTTCAAATAATATCAGCAAACTGTCGCTCCATTTTCCTGAAATACACTAAACCTGATATCGTCACGAGTATGAGCACGATGACACTCTCCGCCATCACGACCGGATCCGGAGCAGTCCGCCCCAACAACGCCCAACGAAAGCCCTCAATGACTCCCGCCATGGGATTGAGGCCATAGAGCCATCTCCACTGTTCCGGGACGAGACTGATCGAGTACACAATCGGCGATAGATACATCCATATTTGAATGATAAAGGGAATCGCGTGACCAACATCTCGATACTTGACATTCATAGCGGAAGTAAACAGACTCAGGCCTAGTGCGGTCAACATCGCTAGGAGTATGAATACTGGCAGTGTAATGATTTTCCAACTGATAGGGATACCTGCATAAAAGAGCAGGCCGAATAACAACACCATGGACAACGCAAAGTCAATGAGTGGCGAAACAACCATGGCAAGGGGAAGCCACAAGCGTGGAAAGTAAATCTTGCTGACTATTTTTGCATTAATGACAACGCTTTCACCTGCACGAGTCACCGCTTGAGCAAAATATGTCCAAGGGAGTAATGCTGTAAGCGAAAATACGGGATACCAGACTCCATCGGATGGCACTTTGGCCAGCATTCCAAATATCACCGTGAAAATCAGCATGGTGATCAATGGCTGCAGAATGACCCAGGCCACACCAATCGCGGTTTGCTTGTAGCGGACCGTGACGTCTCGCCAGATCAGAATATACCCTAACTCACGGTACTCCCAGAGAGCAGACCAGTCGATATCCAAAATCCCGGTTCTCTTTTCTATGATCAACTTTCGCCTGGGAAGATTTAGTCCGACTCCTACTTGAACATTACTTTCCATACTTATCCCGCTCGTTACTTCCATTCAGCATTCAGAAAAAACCCAACTACATGACGGGAAAACTGGTATTGGATAGAAGTTGCATCACTCTTGACATATTGAAAGGTGTACGAAATATCTGCAGTAATGTCTCTGGTCACCTTGTAGGCGAGACGCGTCGATCCGGTAAAGTTCTGAAATGTCGAATTGTTGTTGCTGGTCGGCTGGAAGAATTCGTTATAAGCGATTGCAGCGTCTCCATCAAGAGTGAGCCGTTCATATATTCGGTGACTAATGCCCGCCTGTGCGACATTACTAAGAATTGCACCACCCACGAGGAACACTGATGGCTTGGCCTCTCGAAAAATGGCCACCCGAGCTACCGTGTCTCGCTCAATTTGGTTGCTGACTTGAGCGCTACCGGTTGCGAAAGTCCCACTGCCTGGCTCAACAAAAGTCACTCCGGCCTCCACCTTGATCTCCCACTCTTGGATTCTTTTTTCATAATTCCCTGCTAATGTAATTAGGTTGGTAGCAAATGACCTTCCGCCGGATCGCGATTGCAGTATAAAGCTCTGTCGATATAGAGCTGCGATGCTATCGTTTTTCGAAAGCTGATATCGAGGCCCTCCGTACCACGTATTACTCGTGGTATCGAAAAAATTGACCCCAGTAGTCCCTCCCGCAATGGTTCCAAACTTCCTTATTCCAAATGTATAGCCTCCCTCTAACGCAAGATCCCTCGAGATCGGATATGAGCCAGTCACAGCTGTTGTATTGGTGAAGGTGTTTGCCCGAAATGCCTGAATACCTGTAAAAAATGTATTATCTTGGCCGATTGACTGCCGCACTCCTGTCAGAAAACCGGGGGATTGCGGCGTGTATCTAAAATTTTCGGTAATACGCAACTTAGCCCCCCTAACGTACTGATCAACCCATCGATCCAACCCAATGGTGCCGTTCACTTTTGCGTTAAAAAAATTCAGACCTGTATTTTCCACATAGGCATTGAAGTCTCCTCCAATCTTTATCTTGGCGTCTATATCTCGAGTTTCACTCAACAATTGTACCGCGCCCCCAACGGTTGTCACATAGTCGTCCATACGTGTCCCAGTAGGCAGGAAACCTGCCGGGCGTGACCATATGTTGGTGTCGTAATAGCCCGACAGGTTTGCTGAAGGAATGAGTGTTGTTTGTGAATATCCAACGTTTGCCTGGAATACTCCGGAAATAATGATCGCAATAACGATGAACCTGAACAACCAGTTGCGCTCAACATCGCCACGACAGAACAATAGATTCACCAGTTTTCCTTTCAGGAGTAGTCGAGAGCTACCCAGGAACTAGTGGCCTGTAACAGTTAATTCAGCAGTAGTTTACTATTCGATTCAACTCTAAGAATTCAAAGACTCACGAGCCTAATCATATTGTTCATAGTTATGATGGCACTATCGATCTAATCGTTACAGACCACTAGACAGCAGATCCTCAGGAATTACTCTCTGGACAGATCACGGAGAGCACGACCATCACTCATAATTCTCCACCATCCCCCAAACGATCAGGGGACAACCACTGTATCACCGGAAGCCAACACAATGTTACCAGGCTCCCCACGACCACTCACGAGATCATCATAACGGAGTGGGATATGGATCTCTTGCCGTTTATGGCCTGGGCTTTCAATCACTCGTACAACCTGCAGCCTATTCTTACTGGCATAATTTGTAAACCCTCCAGCCATGGAAATGGCCTGGAGCACAGTCACATAAGACTTCAGTTGGTACTTGCCAGGCTTTGCGACTTCACCCAAGACAAATACCGAATAACTATTGAGCTCCTTCACGTTTACAGAGACCGAAGGGTTCTGGATATATCCTTTCAACCGTTCAGTAATCTGAGCCGCAAGTGCATCAGCCGTGAGCCCTGCAGCCTGAACATCTCCAATAATAGGCATAGATACGTAGCCATCCGGTCGTATCAAGGTGACGCGTGACAGGTCTGGATTCTTCCACACATTGATCTCTATCTGATCTTCGGAGCCCAAAAGGAATTCCGTTGGGACATCAGAGGCTTTATATTCTCTTGACGTAACTGGCCCTAGACAACCAACTTGAGCTACCAGCGAACACAGCACCAGCCCGAATGACAAAGCTCGTGGCACAAGAAGATGCGATTTTGATGTCCTTGCCCCTCGCGTGTAATAGTTCACTGCCGCCATCCTTTCTGATAGTCTCTATCGACCAGGAAACACCACCATCGACTCACTGGGGACAACAAGGGTATCACCGGGCTTCAGCTCGAAGTTGTCACTGATCCCACTACGAAGCACAATATCATCGTAACTTGCCGTAAAGCGCTTCATCCCCGGAGCCGTTTCAGTAAATCGAAAAATAACGATCTGATTTCTTGCCGCAGTTTCTTTAAACCCCCCTGCCATCGTGATCCCCTGCAAGAGCGTCGTCCTGCTCTTCAATGGGTACTTACCAGGATGGGCGACTTCACCCAAGAGAAAAATATTGGAGCTATTGACTTCCTTCAACGTCACGGCAACGACCGGATTTTGAACGTACTCCTTCAGTTTATTGGTCATTTCTTCAGCCAGCTTAGTAGGAGTTTTTCCTACAGCCACGACATCACGAATGATTGGCATTGAAATCCGTCCATCCGGGCGAACTTGCACCTGTCTGGATAAATCAACGTTCCGCCATACGGTAACATCCAACACATCTTCGGCACCGATGACATATTCTGTACCCACCGCATTCGACAGCTTATCCACTGTTACCTGACTAGTTGCTTTCTCCGTCTGCCCTGTGGTCGATGGCAATAGGGGAACGTCTGTTGGAACCTTCCCGGCATCTGGTTTACTCGAGCCCGATTCACCGAATGCGGTGCCCACTGAGCTTACCCCCAGCGACATCAATACGATGAGATAGCACAAGGCATATTTCATAACTTCGATTCCTTTGTGTTAAAGCAGCATCACCTTCTTGCATCCCACGCTTATAGAACAGACACCGTCATTCCGCTTTCTCGCTTTCGCATAAGACTCAAGACAAAAACCGAATCCGCTCATATCCCTACTGAGAAGCCTTCACTGAAGGAAGCACACTAAACTCTACCACAGGGTGGGGATTGACACCACGAACAGCCTCTAGGTATCGCTGCTGGATCGCACGAAGAATCGGTGTTTTTTCAGACAACTTGTACTCATCGATCGCTGTAACCAATGTCACCTCATGAAGCGTGCCGCAAACGCCAAGCTCATCGGCAACCAGTAGTTCCGTCCGGTCAATGGGGCGACGACAAAATTTTACCCCCATGGATTGAGCAAGGGCCTCCACAATATCTAGAGTGATACTCTCAAGTGCCCCCTCCGTGGCCGGTGGAGTCACGATCATACCGTTTCTCACCATAAGGATGCACGAAGCCGTAGCCTCAGCGACACGTCCCGACTGATTCAACAGCACCATGTCTTCATAACCCCTCGATTTCCCCTCAAGACGTGCCAGCAGGGATACCTGGTAATTACTTCCGGTCTTAATGCGAGCTGGTAGCGCAACATCGCTGCTTCGGCACCACGTACTCACCCCAACTCGTATCGACTGTGGTGGCACTTTCTCTTGATGGTACGCAGTGAGAACAAGGTCAGCAACGGTATCCTCACCCCAATGTCCCTCCGTGACAAATAAAGTCGTGCGCACCCACATTTCTCGATCCGCAGTGGCCAATGCCCCAATCAAGTGATCGACGGCCCCGCAATACTCCTCAAAGGTGTACTCACATGGAATATGGAGCAGCCGGGCAGACCGTTTAAGACGCTCATAATGTTGTCGCATCATGATAATTTTGAACTGTCCGTCCGGTTGCCAATACCCTTTTAACCCTTCGAATGCATTGCGCCCGCGTGTCACAGCCTCACATCCGATGTGAAGTGTTGCTTGATCCCAGGGAACCAGCTTCCCTTTCATATAGACAACTGCAGGGCGTTGAAGTTGTGCCACGTAATCCTCCCTAGGTTGACTCTGGACAAGGCATCAGCGAATAGGAAGCCCCTCTTCACTCCGGAGAGCGATCGAGGGAGATCGGATCAGTTGCCTTGTTTGCCTTCTATGGAATACACAAGTTCCCCATGCCCGACTGTCTCGTCGTCATAGAGTGCGACCAGCTCATCGGGAATATGTGCCAAGTCAGTGGCACGAAGATAATCCCTCATCGTGGTTCCGGTACAGGCTTCATCCGTTCGCGGAGCGCCGTTCTTGCCTGCCACATCGTCAAGATTCACCACACGGAAATCGATACTGAAGCGTGTTTTCCCAGATGTATTCGGCACACTTGAGTGCATCTGGGCCCCCGAAAACAAAATGATTCCACCGGCTGGCACGATTAATCTAATCTGAGGTTCAAGTTCAATCGATTCGGTCGGCTTTGGCAACGGCCGAGGATCCTCTTTCAAGAATTTGGCGACATGGGCACCCCGATTTTGTTGATTCCATACGTAGTAGTTGTATCCCTTAGAATTATTTTGCACAGGCGTATTCCAGTACCGAGGATGAAACGCCATGGCATTGTTCGATTCAATATCATAAATCGGAATCCACCAATTGATCTGACAAGATGGCGCCGAGTACCAGGTGTCTCGATGAGGATGCCACGCATACGCAATCCCGGTCGTCAGATAGTTATCGCTGGTGGAGCTTCGCATCTTCGGGACATCAAAATATGTCTTTTCTAAATCACACCCCATCTCCTCAAAAATGCTGCGCATGAGCGTCTTGGATTCTGAGTGGTGGATAAAATTTGGCTTCAGCTTTCCGAGAATGTCGGCGTACTGCTCAACAGATAAATGTCCTTGAGCCGTCTCTGGGTCATGCGGAGCAAACGCTTCCCTGATCAATGTCCTGGCAAATTCGATAAACGCAAGACTACTCCTGCGTGGTGAATACACCAGGAGTTGACCATGATGGAGCTCGTCACGGCGTCGCTCGTCCGAAAATGGCGGATCGTAATAGACCGTATTCATGGATACCTCTCCCTTCAGGCGTTTTCCGGCCTCTCATGTTCTTTCAAGAGTCCAGCCTCTACCAACGCTTCGGCCGCAGATTGAATCTGGCCGAACGGAAGACCTGCACGGTCTGCAATATCAAGCAACGCGTGCCGCCCATCGGACAGATTCAAGACCCAGAGAAGCGCAAGCTCCTTGAACTGATTTTCTTGCTGCCCCGCAACGGCACGATACAGCCCCCGTCGTCCCAATTGCGGTTCACATCGTGGGTTCTGATTCACGTACACTCGATTCCCTTCCAGTAACTCGAACACTTGTAGGCAACGCATATAAGCCTGGACCAGAGACTCCGACCGTATAAAGTCCAGATTGTCCGCCGAGGAGTGATACTCAGGATATTGGCCGTGCGGTGTCCGCATAAAACATCCAATAGGTAAGTTAAAGCCGGGCGAGCAATACTGCCGCTCATCATAGCCGTACGGGGAAAAATCGACAATCGCATGCGTCTCTCCTGAATGCCTCAAGACATGCGCCATCGCCCGATCTACCTCCGTATCACCTTGACGACTCTTTTTATAGGTAACACTGCCCGCGTCACCCACCCCAGTCAAGACGAGCCCGTGCCGAATGCGAGACACCAGCTGTTCATTCTGAGCTAGCCATGTGATCGATCCAATGGTTCCTGGGATAAAGAGAAAACGGTACGAATAGCGTCTTGAACGAGACGCCATGGTTTGCGCAAGCTTCACTGCCACTGCAATACCAGACAGATTGTCATTGCACATGGACGGATGGCAGACATGGCATGACACGAGAATCTCGTCAGAAATTTCGCCAGGCAAATGAAACTCGCCATAGGTGAGTGAGCCTACCTGAAGCGTCGAGTCAATAACGACATCATACTCTTCATCCGAAAGCCGTTCGAAATCAGCGTGCCGGATGCAAAATCCCCAGTTTTCCTTGTAATAGGATGTACGATAGGGAATCCATTCAGGGTGAGCCGGCAGACTGAACAGATGCGGACGCAACTCTTCGAGACTCATTTTCCTTCGAACCGGTATGCTGTAACTCATCAGATGTAAATTGTGCAATTGAAAATCGATGACTCGGAGCCCTGCCTGGTTCATTACGTATGCATCCGATACGTTCCACTCTAAGGGAACCGTCCAGTCAAAGACTTTCGTACCGCTGGGGACTTCTCGCATTTCAAGCGGAATCCGTTTCTTGATGGTTCTGAGAGTCTCTCGAACTCCTTCACCAGTAATACTTCGACAAATTGGAAAGAGCTCTTCTATCAAACTGACCAGAGAACAACTGGTTTCCACGTTACGTCACTCGTTCAAGTTGAACTGTGGCCATGCTTGATCCTTTTCAGACACGATCACAACAGGCTCGGGCCACGTTATCTGCAACAAAGGGTCATCCCATCGAATACCGCGTGCACTAGAAGGCGCATAAAACTCGGATATGTGATAGGAAACTTCGGAATTGTCTTGCAGCGTAAGAAAACCATGCGCAAATTGTTCCGGGATGTACAAAGACCGGTGATTATCCGCCGTCAACGTCAGACCAACATGCTGCCTATAGGTGAGGGATGTTGGGCGCAGGTCCACAATGACATCATAGATCGCACCTGCGGTACAGCGAACCAATTTCACTTCCTGATTCGGAGCAACCTGATAATGCATCCCTCGCAAAGTCCCCTTGCGACGGTTCACAGAAATACTCGATTGGACCCACCGAGCGGAAAGCCCATGCCTCTCGAACTCTTTTTCGCACCAGACCCTCGCGAACATTCCCCGCTCATCAGATGCAGGCTCAGGATCGATTATAAACGCACCTTTGAGAGCGGCCTCGGTAAATATCATGGATATACGCGCACCTCAGGGATCGGCACAACAAATTTCCCTCCCCATTCACGAATATAACTCATCTGTTGCATGACCTCTTCCCGAATATTCCATGGCAAGATCAGGAGATAGTCCGGCCGTGTGGCGCGCACTCGGTCAGGATCGTAGATCGGAATATGCACGCCGGGAAGGAAGTGGCCTTGCTTATGCGGACTCCGATCAACGGTGTAATCGACAAGGTCCGTACGAATACCGCAATAATTCAGGAGCGTATTACCCTTCGCCGGAGCCCCGTAACCCACGACACGTTTCCCCTCTTGCTTGGCAGCAATGAGGAAAGACAACAGCTTTCTCTTAGTGGCCTCAACTCGCGGACCAAACGAAAGATAGTGACTGAGATTGCCAAACCCGATCGCTTCTTCCCGCGATTTCAGCTCCTTTGCCCGCGTCTCAACCGGCTTAGAGGTATCACTATCATGGCAGGCATAGATCCGCAGAGACCCGCCGTGTGTCGGGAGCTCTTCCACATCAAACAATTTCATTCCATGGCGAGCAAATACCCGTTCAACGGCGATGAAAGAAAAGTAAGAGAAGTGTTCATGGTAGATCGTATCAAACTGATTGTGTTCCACGAGTTGAAGGAGGTGAGGAAACTCCATAGTAATAAGGCCTATCGGCGTCAAGAGAACTTTGAGTCCTCTCACGAAATCATTCAAATCTGGCACGTGGGCCAGCACGTTGTTTCCAATAATTAAATCAGCGGCCCACCCTTCGTCAGTCAGATCACGCGCCGTCTTTTCACCAAAGAAGGCAACCTTGGTGTTGACCCCTTTTTCCCTTGCAACTTCGGCTACGTTCGCTGCAGGCTCCACCCCGAGCACAGGAATGCTGCGTGCAACAAAATTCTTAAGAAGATATCCATCATTACTAGCGATCTCTATGACTTTCGAGTGCTGATCAAACTTGAATCGCTCCACAATCATGTCGACATACGTCCGAGCATGAGCGAGCCAGGAATCAGAAAATGAAGAAAAGTAGGCATAGTCTGAAAAAATATCTTGCGGAGTCGAAAACTGCTCCAACTGAACCAGTAAGCACTTCTCACAAACATACACGCGCAAGGGGTAGAAAGGCTCCATTCGATTCGTTTGCTCTGGTTTAATGTACGAATTAGCCAATGGAGACATGCCCAGATCAAGGAATGTCCGTTCAAGGCCTCCCCCGCATGAGCGACACACCGATGACTTCATGCCGAGCCCCCCTTCATGAACGACTTAAGAGTATCGTAATACTGACATTTCATCGATTTGCCGGCTCTTTCCATCCGAGCTGATCTGTCAAATACCCACCCTCTCTCAGTCGCTTTAACGTGACTAACCGTATCAACTCGCCTTTCCGAAACTCAGGATCATGAAAACTCATGGACATGAGCCCATCACGAAGATCTTTCACAGCACTCCGAAGGTCGACGACAGGAAGAAACCCCTGTGCGAGCTTGGAGAATTTATCGAAGTTAACTCGGTAGGATCGCTTATCAGGCTGCGCGTCTTTATTAATCGAAACTTCCACATCAGGAACAAGTTGCGTGACTGCCGTGGCTAAATCCTTTACCTGATAATTCCATGCATCACTGCCCACATTAATCGTCAAAAACGCGCCTCCATCACGGCGGTCTCTCTGCACCGCCCAATCAATGGCTCTCGCCATATCTCTCACGTGAATTAGTGGGCGCCAGGGCGTGCCATCGCTGAGAATATTAATACGCTTAGACACAAGTGCACCAGCTACAAAATCATTCAATACAAGATCCAACCGTAACCGATCACTCATCCCGCAGGCTGTTGCAAATCGGAGGCAGGTGACCGTAAATGATTCAGAGGCAAGCGAGGCCAAATCATGTTCAGTGCTGACCTTCGACTTGGCATACGCCGTGAGTGGATTGAGCTCATCTTCCTCTCGACGAGGGCCTCCCTCCGCAAACCCATAGACACTGCAACTCGATGCAAACACAAACGCCTTGACTCCGGCTCGCTTTGCCTTGGTGGCAAGATCCATGCTCGCTCGATAGTTGATATCAAGAGTAATGTCTTCAAAAATGGCTCCCATCGGATCATTTGATATCGCACAAAGATGCACAATGGCATCAGTTCCTTGGAGGATCTTTTCAGGCACCTGCCTGATATCCCCAAAATACTGTATATCTGCCAGACTTTCAGGAAATCGCGATGGATTCGTTAGGCAATGGGCAAAATACCCAATATCATAGCCTAGCAACATCGAATCAGGATGCGACTCTCGCAGTCGACGTAACACCAAGGGGCCAACATACCCCATATTTCCCGTGATCAAAATTCGCATATTCATTTCCTTGGGCTAAATATTAACCGAATGTGTTGGTTCACCGACATTCATTAGGCAGATACACGCAGAAGAATAGAGTCCAGATATTACGAATCTCACCTGCTTAGATGACCCACACTACCATATCTTCCAAGGAGCCTGTACCGATTGCCAAAGATCTTCCAAATAGTTTTTTTCGCGCAGAGTATCCATACAGGACCAAAAGCGATCATGTCGATACCCCATCAATTGATTCTCTTTCGTGAGCTGTTCGATTGGCTCCCGCTCCCACGCAATGTCATCCCCCTGTATATAATCAATGGCCTTGCGCTCTAAGACATAGAACCCGCCATTAATCCAACCTTCTTCCGCATGTGGTTTTTCTCTGAAGTCAACGATATGATCCTGATCAAATACCAGTCGCCCAAATCTGGCCGGAGGCAATACCGATGTTACCGTAGCCAATTTCCCGTGTGACTTGTGAAATCGGATCGTAGCCTGAATGTCGACATCTGAAACCCCATCTCCGTACGTGAATAGAAACGTTTCGTCGGCACCGATCCATTTCTTCAACTGTTTGAGCCGTCCACCTGTCTGTGTACGCAACCCCGTGTCAACAAGGTGAACCGTCCAATCCTCATGCTGTTTCCCATCATGAATCGTGGTTTTCCCACTTCCTAGGTCGACGGAAATATCCTTATTGAAGGCATAGAAATTTAGGAAATACTCCTTGATCATTTCCCCCTTGTAACCGAGAGCGATGATGAACTCCTTTATACCGTGGGCGGCATAAATTTTCATGATATGCCACAGAATTGGCTTCCCACCGATTTCGACCATAGGTTTCGGTCGTAAAGCGGTCTCTTCTGAAAGTCGAGTCCCCATCCCCCCAGCAAGAATGACGGCTTTCACGCTTATTTCCTCCTATTGCCTTGCTCCAATATTGTACGGCAAGCCCTCAGCATCATTTCAGTCCGCCAAAAACACAATAGACATTAGACATTCAAATCTACGCTGCAATACAAAGGGCAATCTGATCGATATCAATTATAGCGCGGGACTGAACAGCCAGAGCACGGAGCAGTAACATGGCCCGCTGCCCCCCTGACATTTTCCTGATAAACACCGCGTCTAATCCAACTAGAGGGCCATCTGTGATTCGAACCCGTTGACCAGACTCTACTTCCCTTGATTGCTTGACTGAACAGACATTGGAATAAGACATCTTGCCCTTGATCGCATCAATGATCGTGGATTCAACCACTGCAGGGTTAGATCCAAATGTGACGATCTTCCGAACTCCTCTAGTATATGCCAGCACGCGGTAGTGTTCCATCAGGTTAGCTCGAACAAACACATATCCTGGGAAGAGAGGAACGATGACAATCTTTGATTGATAACGAATGGCCCGTTGCTCTTCCAACAATGGTAGAAAACATTCTATTCCTATACGCTCAATCTGTTGAGCAACCAACTTCTCATGATTTGTTTTTGTGTTCAGTGCATACCACTGCACCCCCAGTAACTCCAGTCCTGTCCCCTCCCCATCATTCATGCGAAGCTCCACATCCATAAGTATGGTAGAGTTCAAAACATGGGCTACCGCCCATCCGGTAACTACCGGCCCCGAACACTCCACAAATTGCGGCACCTCGACAACAGAACCAACCACTTGGAGAGGAAACCGCGCGGTCTGAAAATGATGGTGGCTTCCCTAGGAACGCCCGCTATCGATTCTGTCCCTCAGCCAAAATCCTTGATCTACCGATATTTTCCCCTACTCACCGCTTCAAAGACAGAACCCTCTGCAGTGAAATATCGCGCACAAATAGGTTCATAGACTGAAACCCAAGCTCCATGCAACGCATACATCGGACATTTCCGATGATGAACAACCATTTCCATCTACAGTTATAATACCAGAGTTAACATCTTTTGTTACCCATCCCTTAACAGCTTGAGTTCTAACTCCAAGTGCAACACGACCGGCCCAGTTGGGCTAAGGTGTTGCCATGACCCCGGTTGTCAGTAGTGGACGCCATGAGTTGCAGCCTCACGCCGCCAGCTGCTGGCGGGCCCACTGCTGGGCAAATGCCGCTGGGGAGCGATTCCCGAGCCGGGAGTGCCGGTGGTGCACCAGCTCATTCTTCAGCGTGCCCCAGACACGCTCCATCGGTGCGTTGTCATAGCAGTTGCCCTTCCGACTCATGGATGAGGTCATCCCCAGCTCCCTCAGCTTCGCTTGATAATCCTGGGCGCAATATTGAGCCCCGCGATCGGAGTGGTGGATCAAGCCTGGGCGTGGACGTTTCGCCCACACCGCGGCCCCCAGTGCCTGGATCACCAACGCCGTCGTCATCCGAGCGCCCATCGCATGCCCAACCACCTCACACGTATACAGATCTTTGATCCCCGCCAGATACAGCCACCCTTCCTCCGTAGCGATATACGTGATGTCGGTCACCCACGTCTCATTCGGGCGCGTCGCGGTGACCGTTTGAGCCAGGAGGTTGTCCGCCACCGGCAGTCGATGCGATGAATCCGTGGTGATCGTGAACCGGCGCACCTGTGTGCAGCGCAGCCCCAGCTTCTTGCGCAGTCGTTTGATACGCCCAACCCCAGCAGGGAACCCGTCCGCACGCAGTTCGGCTTGCAGCCGTTCCGGGCCATACGTCTGACGGCTCCGCACATGGGCGGCCTGGATCGCGACTTCCAACCGCGCATTCTCCTGGGCACCCTTCGACGGACGCCGATGCTGCCATGCAGAGTACTCGCTTCGGGACATGTCGAGGACTCGACACAACAGACTCAACGGATAGTGGGCACGCAGCGTCCTCATGAGCGCGTACCGGGCAGCTGCATCTTCGCAACGTACGCGGTGGCTTTTTTAAGATGTCGCGCTCCATGCGCGCTTCAGCAAGATCGCGCTTGAGCCGAGACAGCTCCGCTTCCAGCTCTGTGACGGGCCGTCGGCTTGCCCCCAGCGTAACGAGCTGGCCGCGCCGGGCGCGCCCCACCCAGTTCTTCAACGTTTCGCCTGACAGGCTCAGGCGTCGGGCGGCCTCCGGAATCGGCACCTGCTGTGCCAAGACCAGCTGCACGGCTTGCTCCCGGAACTCCTTCGTATACTGCTGTCGCGGTATGTGTTCCATCCCTCACCTCCAGACCTCGATCATCGGGTGAAGGCGTCCACTTTTTCGAGCCTAGCCCAATAGTGATACCGGTCTAGAAATGCACGCACCTCAGTCTGGAGAGCTGGCAGTGTTCCTCCGCCCGATAGGCGGTCCACCCCAGGCATTACTTCTGCAGGGTCCAGTAAAGCTCTCAATGTACGTCTGTTCGTTTTTCTTGTAGAGACGGGCAATGCGATGCCGAGCACAATATTGGAGCACTTGTTGGGCAACCACCCCTTTGAACTCCGGACCGCCATCGGTCTGGACGATCTGAACCGGCCCGGTGAAACGGCGAGTCATGGCTGTGCACAAAAATATGGCTCCATCCTTACTCATCAGTCCTGACTGCAAGGACCACATCCGCTTCCTTCGTATAGATATCCATCCCGGTTAAGGTAAACACCTCGCCAAAGGCCACCGTATCCATCTGAATTACCACACGGGGGGCCGTGGCAATCAGCACAACGCCTCGCAGCTGATTGGTCCGACCCCGAGACCGTAAGACCTACCGTTTGGCCAAGATCTTAGGGACGGAAAGATGAATCTGCTATTCCCGAGCCAGAAAGCACTGAATCTTCCGCCCACAGCAGGCGTGCTCACGAGTGCGAATCGCCCAGACGAGGCGTTTAACCGCTCCCGGGACCTTCCGTGCCCCACGTGGCCCCTTCTTGGCCGCAACATCTCGCTCCAGAAAGACAGCCAGTCCTTCAATTCGGGTGGCCTTGAGCCACAGCCTAACCGTTTCCCGATGACGATCCAGTGGCGTGCGATCGCAGAGATCAAAAGCCCGTGAGTTGCCAACTCTGTTGCTCCGTGATCCAAGTTCTGGAGGCCATGTCCAGAGTCTACTCTGGACTGTTGGATATGTACGGCAACAATGCACCCGCTTGCCGGAATGGATCACGTCAACTAAAATCCCCAGCATCCAGTCCTTCTCAACGGTCGTCTTCAATCAGACCAATGCCTGCTTTCGCTGTTGAGATGAAGACCTTGGGAAGTATCACCAGGCGAGCAACAGACAGATCCTAGCTCACACCCCCACCTGCCAGGCGGGGAACTCTCACAAAATTAGAGGTCTTGAGGACTTACCGGAGGTGTGACTATCATAATTTCAGTGGAACACGTACTCTCAGATTCGTTAAATGCACTGATGGCAAAAAAATATGGAGTATTTGGTTCAAGCCCGCTGATCATTGCGGGCGGAGCCTCGACAGATTGACTGTCTTCATAAGAACATAAACCCAATTGCGTACTTGGTTGTTTTCCGTAATAGACATAGTAGTTGGTTACATTAGAGTCAGAAGAATGACTCCAGTCTATATTCACACTAACGGTCGGTGCCGATGGGATTGCCGTAAGCATCGGCTCTTCCTCTGAAAAAATGATCGGAGGGGGTAGAGAAGTTTCCTCAGTTGATTCAGGTTCTCCAGAAGACTCCGAATCAGCTGATAGGTCAGTTGATAATGAGGTCGTAGCCGACCCTTGTTCAGTTTGGCGCATCTCCACGGAATCCGAGAATTGATCAGCAGTCGAGTTTTCTGCAACATTCTTTGGAGCGGAGAGATTGGAAGCTATTGAGCTACTTTCTCCACCATCTCCACATCCCAAAATAGTCAATAATGCAAAAGGAGTCGTCATTGAGATGAGTTGACGATAGCCCGGACTAAACCACGTTTGACTCTTCAACATTGAGAGACCTCCTAACCAGCTTGATTGCTAGAAAAAGGGTGGATGTCCCAAACTCACTGTGGAACAGTAAACCAGGGCACCAACGCAAATCACTGTCTTTAGGTGGAATAAAGCAAAAAACGTACCCGCGACGATAAATCGTAAGCTGATGAAAATATTGACGTATATTAATTTTCTAGTGTAACAAGCGTGAAGGGTTTATCCTTCACACCTTGCACAGGTGAATATCGCAAAGAGATGGACATGATACCGGTCCAAAACCGAGAATCTCAGTTCATGGCTATGCTATAAAAACGAGATATCCATTGCCTCAAGCACAGAGCCTGGTACGCGTAGATCAATTTCAGCAGAACATATAGGGTTGCCTCATGAATGATATCCTTGGCATTTCGGCCTTCTACCATGACAGCGCAGCGTGTCTGATTCGTGATGGTGACATCGTTGCCGCTGCCCAGGAGGAGCGGTTTACGAGGAAGAAACATGACCCACAGTTTCCTGCTCATGCCGTGGCGTACTGCTTGCGTGAGGGAGGAATTCATCTGAAGGATCTCCGCTATATCGTCTTCTATGACAAACCGCTTGTGAAATTTGAGCGATTACTTGAAACCTACTTGGCCTTTGCGCCGAACGGCCTTCAATCTTTTTTGGCAGCCATGCCAGTGTGGCTGAAGGAGAAGCTCTTCCTGCGGAATCTCTTAGGGAAAGAGTTTCTTGCGTTGGCGCCGGAACTCACCCAGGCAACGCTTCCGCCGTTGTTATTTGGAGAGCACCACGAATCGCATGCCGCCTCAGCATTCTATCCGTCGCCCTACGACAAAGCGGTTGTCCTGTGTATGGATGGCGTAGGGGAGTGGGCCACCACGTCGGCTTGGCTTGGCGACGGAAACACGTTGACACCACTGTGGGAAATTCCCTTTCCCCATTCCCTGGGGCTGCTCTACTCTGCGTTTACCTACTACACTGGATTCAAGGTCAATTCAGGAGAGTACAAGGTGATGGGATTAGCCCCCTATGGGGAGCCGAAATATGTCAAGGCGATCTATGACCATCTCCTCGATCTTAAACCAGACGGTACCTTTCGACTGAATATGGAGTATTTCAACTACTGTACTGGATTGACCATGACGGGGAACAAGTTTGATGAGCTGTTTGGCGGACCACCTCGGAAGCCCGAAAGTCAGTTGACACAGCGCGAGATGGACCTGGCCCGCTCAGTCCAGGAAGTGACCGAGGAGGTGATGTTACGCGTCACAAGGGCCCTACAGCGTGAAACGGGAGTCGACCATCTCTGCATGGCAGGTGGTGTGGCGCTCAACTGTGTCGGCAATGGACGAATCTTGCGAGAAGGGCCATTCAAAGGGATTTGGATCCAGCCGGCAGCGGGAGATGCGGGAGGAGCAGTGGGCGCCGCACTGAGCGCATGGCATGGCTACGATAACCAGCCTCGCCGTGTCACCGGGACTGACCGAATGAAAGGCAGTTATTTGGGCCCCAAGCATACCAATCACGAAATCGAATCATTTCTCAAGCAGATCGAGGCGCCGTACGAATTACTGACCGACGATCATCTCTACGACCGACTTGCGAAAGATCTCGCGGACGGTAAGGTGGTCGGCTGGTTGCAGGGACGCATGGAGTTTGGCCCTCGAGCGCTCGGTGGCCGAAGCATCCTTGGAGATGCCAGAAATACAAAAATGCAATCTGTGATGAACCTCAAAATTAAATATCGGGAATCCTTTCGACCGTTTGCCCCCTCCGTCTTGCGAGAGCGTGTGTCGGATTTCTTTGAACTGAATACGGACAGCCCCTATATGCTATTAGTGGCACCCGTACAGCCAAAGCGACGTCTCCCCTTGCCTGCAGTCCAATCAACTTTGTGGGGCATTGACCTCTTGAATGTCTCCCGATCGGATCTCCCGGCCGTTACACATCTGGATTACTCGGCTCGCATTCAAACTGTACACGAAGAGACCAATCCCCGGTATTATCGCCTCCTCAAGGCGTTTGAAGGTCACACCGGCTGCCCAGTTCTTGTCAATACCTCTTTCAATGTTCGCGGAGAACCTATTGTCTCTACTCCTGAGGATGCGTATCGGTGTTTTATGCGAACGGAGATGGATGTGCTCGTTTTAGAGAGTTGCGTGCTCTACAAGACACAACAAAAGCCACTAGAGAAAGACACGAATTGGCAAAAAGAATTCGAGCTCGATTAAGGAGACTGTGAAATGAATGGAACCGGACAACCGCCTACCGCAAAAGACTTGAAGCAGTTTGGTCTTCTGGTAGGTGGGGTATTTTCAGTGATCGGGCTTTGGCCGTTCATCTTTCGAAGTGAATCGCCAAGACTGTGGGCCCTGGTTCTCGGTGGGGTGCTCATTCTTCTCGGAGGAATCGCTCCTCAAAGCCTGAGACAGGTTCATGCGGGGTGGATGAAGATTGGTCATGTCCTCGGAGCAATCAATACCAAGATCATCCTCGGGCTGATTTATTATCTGCTTATCGTTCCAATGGGGATTATGATGCGGTTACTGGGTAAAGACTCGATGCATCGCACGCTTGACTCTCACGTCAATACGTATCGCATTGTGCGAGCTCCGCGACCTCGGCAGCATATGCGCAACCAATTCTAGCGGAATATTGAATCAGTCATCCGGCCTCGCCTTGCTCAGAGGCCTGATATGGCGGCCAAGAGGATGTGGTGACTTGTCAGCGGAGGATACTTTGCTGGAAAGCAGATTGACATATCCAGAGGGTAGTGAATAGAACCAGTGATCATAATGCGCTCCTAGGAATTGCTCAATGGAGTTGTCGATAGCTTTATTAAAGGAGTAAGTATGGGTGGATTTATTGCAGAACTCTGGGCCTTCATGAAGGAACGAAAAGCATTTTGGTTGTTGCCGATCTTGGTCGTGCTGCTCTTGTTCGGTTCATTGATGGTGCTGACGCAAGGGTCGGCTGTAGCACCCTTTATCTATACCTTGTTCTAGGGCCTGAGTTGGATATTCACTGAATCGTTCACTCGGCTCAGGATATCTCAAGAATTCGAATTTTGTCCTGTGAGTCCAGACTCTTTTCGCAAGATGAGTCTTGTTCTTGTAATGAGGGTCATCGTTAACCATCGTGATGTAGATGTATAGAATCATAATCTTGGAGACTCTTGGCTTCCAATTGCGCATATAAAGAACGGACCGGGCCGCTGCTGACCTGCCTTTTCCTATGGGAAGCATCAATAGGTGTGATGGCCGTGGCGATATCCGTAAACGGTGATCGCCCCTTGGTGTTTTCTCCTATCAGTCAAGTTGAGTGGATTTTCCTGCTGGCGTTGGGTATGGCTGGCATTACCACAGCCGTGATCATTCGCCAGTATGTCACCAGCCGTCGAGTGGGATCTTCCCACTTCCGGCTCACTTTGGCCATGAACCTCATGATGGTTCTTGTAATCCTCCTGACGGGGGAAATGGCGGTCCGCCTTGGCACCAGCACTTCCACAAAAGGGGTTGAACAATGGAGGTGGAGGGTACTGTTGCCGAAAAGCTGGGAAAAGATTGCGCTATCCTACAGACAGCTTCTCAGCCAAGGATCCAGCTCTCTCTCACTCGCTCTCTGGACATATGATGATCTGATGGGCTGGACGGTTGGACCAAACAGAGTAAACTCTACGAGCCTTTACTATTCCAGCTCAGAGGGAATACGCGCTCCAGGGAAGGGAGTTTCTTACAACAAGACTACAAATAAGACACGGATTGCCTTAGTGGGCGATTCTTTTACCTTTGCTGAAAATGTGGCCTATGAAGAGAGCTGGGGCTATCGTCTTGAGAAGGCGTTGGGCCCGGAGTTTGAAGTCTTGAACTTTGGGGTTGGCGGATACGGTGTCGACCAGGCATATTTGCGATATGAAAAAGATGTCCGCCCGTGGAAGCCGAACGTCGTGATTTTCAGTTTCATCTCAGATGATGTGAAACGCACCATGGTCCTCTATCACTCGCTCTCGAGAGAGGAATGGCTCATGCCGTATTCCAAACCTCGGTTCATTTTGCGTGACAAGAGCCTCAAGAGGCTGAATGTGCCTCCTCTCACGCCGCAAGAGCTCTTCTCACAAGAATCAATTTCTGAGCTTCCCCACCTGGAGTATGATCGAGACTACAAGCCGCGTGACTGGCAGTCGAGCTGGATTCATTATTCATATCTCGCTCGGGCCATCCTGACCGTGTTTCCCAGCCAGAAAGTCATCACGCCCGATATCTCTGATGCGGCACTCGTGTCAGTGAATGCCTCGATCTTGAAAGCGTTCGTCCAGTCGGCATGGGCAGAAGGGAGCATCCCTCTTCTGGGATACTTTCCCGAAAGCAATGCGGAGATTGAGGAGTTAAGTCATCCACTTCCACTTGGCAAGAAAGTATTGGAAGAAGTTGGTGAGGCGTACACCGACCTTACTCCATGCGTGGCGCCATTGAACTCTGCCGAGCGGTTTGGGAAGTATGCCCATTATTCATCGCAAAGTAATGCGCGGGTGGCCCAATGTTTGAGCACTGTGGTGCGTGAAGCATTGACTATGTCGTCCCATTGACGGAGAGTTCATCGTTCCTTGCCGTGCACATGATCAGATACTATCTGGGTTACTGCGAGGGACCCCCGCGGAGCAAATGACTGGCCACTTTGCAGCAAGTCGGCAAGATTGAGGCTGCATGCGCCAAATTCCCAATAGGAAGCCAATCAACCCAGGTCTTTGTCGCTGATCCGCACAGCCTCTTGGCAACGCGGAACCCTTGAAAACACGAATACCCTCTTGCGTCAGCACTTACTGAATGGCACCAACTCTCCTGAATACACGCGACATGAGTTGCATGCCATAAAATACGCAGCTAAACATAACGATATATATTGCCGCATGATTAAGAGCGTGTAACAAAATGACTGTCTGGGTACTGGCAGTATTCAGAGAAGTGAGGGAGAATTCTGGCATTCACGGAGGCACAAATGCCAGGCACGGGTTCCACATGGCTCCCCGACGACCTGTGGGAACGAGTCCACTCCCTGCTACTCAAGCCGCGACGTCGGCGAACACGATATCCGGACCGCACCTCGCAAAACGGCGGACCGAGCATGGCTCTGGGCTCGGCAAGACACGCTGGTATGTGGAGAGAACCCTGGCCTGGTTCAAGCGCTATGGGAAGATTCGCATCCGCACCGAGAAGCGAGCCGAGAACGCCGAAGCGCTGGTCAAATTGGCGGCCTGTGTACCGCTCACGATTTCTTGGACACGGTTGTTGCTATATTGGGCCCGACCGCCAGGGCGCATGGGTTGGCAATCGGCCGTCCTACGCCAAGTGTGTGCGTCGAGTGTTTGTGACCACCTCGTGATCCTCCAGTTCGGGTGATTTCGTTGTGCCTTCATGCGGCGACCGACGTCGCCAGGAAGTCCCGACGTACCTGCTCCGGTGAGCGGTACCCATGCCGTTCAACCAGCCACTGTTCATTATAGAGACTCAACCAGTCACGGAGAGCTTGGCGGAGTTCCTCCACCGTCTGAAACGTGCGCACCCATAAAGAGCTGCTCTTTCAGTGTTCAGATGAACTGCTCCGCCACGCCGTTGCCTTCTGGGGCGCGGACAAATGTCGGACTCGACGTGATGCCCAGGAATCGGAGTTCGGCCTGGAAATCGTCGCTCATATATTGACTGCCATGATCATGCCGCACCTGCCCGCCCGTGGCGATGCCCGCAGCAACAACGCCGAACTGCTGGCGCACCCCTTAGCGAATCGGTTCCAAGGCTTCGAAGCGCGTGGCCCGCTTCGCCGCATGGATGCCAATCCCTCCAAGCGTGCAATGATCCACACCGATGAAGACGGTGACGGCTCCATCCGCCACCGTCACCGTGCTGGTCGCATCGGTGCCCCACATCTGATTCGGGCGCTCCGTGGTGATCGTGTCATCGTGGACCCTCGGCCCCACGACGCGCGGTACCCGACTAGGCGCCAAGAGGCCAGCCTGTCGCATGAACCGCAGCGCACGCAGTTTCGAGGTGCGAGCCCCCTGTGCCCGCAACCGTGCCCAGACTTTGCGATGGCCTTCCCCGAGAAAGGGCGATGTTGCGAGGACGTGGCGGATCTGCGTAAGGAGCGTCTCGTCGATGTACGAGGTCTTGGGACCGCGCTTGGTGGGCATGGTCGGAGGCGCCTCGGCACGAGTCCGTTGGAGATAGAACGTCGCTCGACTCAGGCCCCATCCCTGACAGACCCGGACCACACCATACGGACGCTGCGTGGAAGACGACGTGGCGTGGCTCATCGCGTCGACTTCCCGGTGGCCAAAGGGGCACCACCTCGCAACCATTGAACGGCTTCTCGCGACAGTTCCAGTCGCATGGTTAAATCGCCGACCAAGGCCTTCCGCCGTGCGAGTGCGTCGTCACGGCCATCGGCAGCCCGGCTCTTCAACCCGGCCTGGCCACGAACTGGTCTCGCCACGCCGACACTGTTGCGGCAGTGATCCCTATTTCACGGGAGACTAGGTCGAGATCCTCACCCCGCAGCACGCGGAGTACGATCTCCATCTTCTTCCGCGAGGAAAACCGACCTCGTTCCGTCTTCGATTGCGCCATGGACACCTCCATTCAGAAGGGGACAGTATGCCCCAATGGTGTGTCCAAGGAAATCGTGGGGCGCGGAGGACCGGCCTCATCTGCCATCGGAACCTCTGAGGTCATTTGTTACGCGTTCTAAGTTATACTCCGACAAGTCACCCAGATAGAGGCGCTGTCATGAGAAGACTGAACATTGCGGATGCCGATGT